>NZ_JBYOJP010000010.1:0-251021 GCF_057798975.1 Cupriavidus sp. 21MJTG02-4
CGTGTTGAAAGACAAGTTTCTGTCCCCTTCGTCTAGAGGCCTAGGACATCACCCTTTCACGGTGAGTACAGGGGTTCGAATCCCCTAGGGGACGCCATAATATCAGGCGTAATCATATGTCTGGATTGCCACATCGAGCGAAGCTCGATGTGGCGATGGAATATGGAGTGGTAGTTCAGTTGGTTAGAATACCGGCCTGTCACGCCGGGGGTCGCGGGTTCGAGTCCCGTCCACTCCGCCAAAACTAAACCCACATGGTTAATGCCATGTGGGTTTTTTCTTATAAGTGAGAGGATTATCTGATAATCACCGCGGCGGTAAATAAGTGTTGCGGTTTATATCAAGGCAGTATAGAATCCTTTTATTCGCTGATGCATTTTCGTTAATGCTGAAACGGTGAATAGGCAGTGCCGTAGTAAATGCTGTAATAAGGGGCTATAGCTCAGCTGGGAGAGCGCTTGCATGGCATGCAAGAGGTCAGCGGTTCGATCCCGCTTAGCTCCACCAGAATTCAGGATGCATCGCAGTAAAAAGATGCTTCCAAAGCGAAGAAAAGTTTGTTAGAATAACGGACTGCTCAACGCGAGACGGAGCGTGTTGAAAGACAAGTTTCTGTCCCCTTCGTCTAGAGGCCTAGGACATCACCCTTTCACGGTGAGTACAGGGGTTCGAATCCCCTAGGGGACGCCATAATATCAGGCGTAATCATATGTCTGGATTGCCACATCGAGCGAAGCTCGATGTGGCGATGGAATATGGAGTGGTAGTTCAGTTGGTTAGAATACCGGCCTGTCACGCCGGGGGTCGCGGGTTCGAGTCCCGTCCACTCCGCCAAAACTAAACCCACATGGTTAATGCCATGTGGGTTTTTTCTTTTGTACTCCGCATGTCAAGCCAATGGTGCTGCGTCGCACCGTCCGTTCCGTTTGGAGCCGGCCAGGCGCGCGCAATCAATGCCGTTGCGCAGCACTGATGCGCATGAAGTAGCGCACCAGCAGGCAGCCCGCGATGGCCAGGCTCAAGCTGTTGGCGATCCAGAAGCCTGAGGCACCGCGCGTGAAGGCCGGCAGTGTCTCGATCAGGCCGAAACCCAGCACGTAGCCCCCGCCAATGCCAATGCCCCATAGCGAACCGGCGTAGATCAGCGTCGGGATCAGCGCGATCTTGTAGGCGCGCAGGATAAAGGCGGTCATGACCTGCACGGCATCGAAGGCCTGGTAAAAGGCGATGAACAATACCAGCGGTAGCGCGGCGGCCACCACGGCAGCATCCTTGGTATAGGCATGCAGCACGGGCTCCCTGAGCAGCCAGAGCAGGCAACCTGTTATCAAGGCGAGGGAGGCGGCCAGGCAGATGCCGCGCCATGCGAGCCGGCTGGCGCCCGCCATGTCGCGCGCGCCGATCGACTGTGCCACCAGCGTCGACGTGGCGATGGCCAGCGACAGCGGCAGCATGTAGGCCACGGCTCCAAGATTGGCGATGATCTGGTGCCCGGCAAGGGTGATCGTTCCCATGCGCGTGATGAAGATCGACATCAGCGTGAAGGACGTGATCTCGATCAGGTACGTGAGCCCCATGGGCACGCCCAGGCGCAGCAATGCCTTCAACTGCGCCGTCGCCGGCCAGCTCCAGGCGGAGAAGATATTCAGCGGTCGATAGACGGCGCTATGGCGAAGGATCAGCACGCCCGCAACGCACCAGCCCCAGCTGATCAGCGTCGACGCCAGCGCGCAACCCGGCCCGCCCAGGGCGGGCATGCCAAAGCCGCCGTTGATGAACCAAGCGTTCAGGGGCACCTTCAGGCCCAGGCCGACGATTTGCAGCACCGTCACCATGACCGGGCGCGATAGCGCGTTATTGAGCGCGGAGTAGATGCGGAAACCCAGTGCCGCGGGCAGGCCCAATGCGCCGATATGCAGGTACTGGCTGGCCTTGTCGACGAGTTCTGGCGGGGCCTTGGCAAAGATAAGCAGCGGCTCAGGGAACGTCAGCAGCAGCACGCCAGGAACGGACAGGGCCAGGCCGAGCCATGCGGCTTGCCTGACTTCGCTGCCGATCTGATCGCCTCGGCCTGCACCGTAAAGCTGGCCCGCGATCGGCGCGAGGGCCTGCAGGACACCCATCAGGCTGATATAGATCGTCACGTAGATCGAACCGCCAAGGCCGACCGCGGCAAGGTCATTCGCCGACGCACGGCCGGCCATGATGGTATCCATGACGCCGAATGCGATCACGGCGAGCTGGCCGACCAGTACTGGGGCTGCAAGATGGGCGATACGACGCAGATCGTGAAGCAGGTTCATGCCGGTTCCGCACAGGCGTGCTCACACGCCCGAGAGTCAGCCGGCAGCGGCGGCGCGGCCGCCAGCCATGCCGTCGGCAGGAGGGTTGGGATTACTGGGGCAGGCGGTGCCGTGGCAGTTCCGGCCGCGCGTGTGTGGTGCGCGAGGTATCGACCAGGCGATACATGCGGAAACGCTCGTCCCGGTCGGCGGGCCGGCGGCCTTCCCAGATCAGCCGCCATTCGAAATGGGAGATCTTGCTCGGTTCGCCATAATCGGCGCTGTCGTGCCGCAGCAGGATGTCGCAGCCGTCTTCGGGGCCGCCGAAGCGGAAATGGCCAAAGTAGGCGAATGACGCAAGCTGGGCATTGCCCATGCGGATCGGCTGCACGCACTGGTATGTGGACGGCAGCGCCATGGCGGCAGCCTCGACCACGTCGCGGTAGGTTTTGCCGTAGTTGATCGACGGCAGCCACAGCGTCATGGCCATGACCCACATCAGCGTGGTGCCGGCGGCGGAAATCACCACCGGGCGCCAGATCTGCTTGGGCGCCCGCGACAGCCGCCAGCGTACCACCAGCACCCAGGCCACCGTCACCAGCAAGGCAAAGATGACCGAGGAAAGCTTGAAGTGATGCTGGTAGCCGGGCAACTGCCGGAACACGTTGCCCGCGATGCGCGGTGGCCAGCCCGTGGTCTTGGCGAGCCACAGGAACCACACCGTGCCACCGAAAATGGTGAAGAACAGCAGGGCGAACCAGTCGATCGCGTTGATCACGCCGCGCGCCAGCGTGGGCAGCGCAAACGCACCGAGGATCGCCATCGGCGGCAGCAGCAGGATGAACTGGACATCGCTGGCATTGGTCTGCAGGAACAGCAGCACCAGTGTCGGTAGCAGCAGCGCCAGCGGCAGCGCCACATGCGGGGCGCGGCGCATGCCGGCCCACGCCACCCAGGCCCAGGCCGCGATCGGCCAGACCGGCCACGCGTACAGGAACAGGTTGCGCATATTGAAGCCGAACGACTGCATGTTCGGCGCGCCGTAGCTGCGCCGGTCATAGCGGGCCCATTCGCGGATGAAGGTCACCGCCTCGTGCCGCTCCGCCGCGCTGAAGTAAGCGGCGGCCAGCCAGGCGGCGACAATCAGCAACGCCAGCGGCACGCCGATGGCCGCCAGGCGTCGACCGGGCATCGGGGCGCAGACGGCGGCGCAGATCGTGGCGGCAACCAGCAGGGCCAGCGGCAGGATCGGCCCGCTGGCCAGGGTTAGTGCGCCCAGGCCGAGTCCGAACACCAGGCTGCCCTGCACGGGCTTGTCGAGACTGCGCACCAGCCCGTACAGGATCATGGCGATCAGCGCGACCTGGCCGACCTGGGCGGTGGTTTCATGTCCCCGGACCGCCAGCCCCACGCAGGCGAGGAACACGAGCAGGGCGCCGTCGGCCAGCGTGCGGCCATAGTCGCGCGCGCTGGGCTGGCCGCCGAAGGCGTAGGCAAACGGCTGCACTTCGTCCCGGCGGCCGAGCAGGTAGGTGGTGTACCAGATGAAAGCGCAGGTGCCGAAGAAGCACAGTGCCGTGCCCAGGCGCGACGCATCCGGGGCGCCGAGCCAGCCGCCGAACAGGCGGATCATGGCCGCGCCGATCCAGAAGACCAGTGGCCCGTCCTCGGTGAACGGACGTCCCGCGATGTTGGGCATCAGCCAGTCATGCGCGCCGCCCGTGGCCAGTTGCCACATCACGCCGAAACCGGCCGCATCCTCGTTCTTCCACGGATCGCGGTGGAACAGGCCGGTCAGCCCATAGATGATGCAGATCGCCAGCAGCAGGGCGCGCGGCAACGCGCCCGTTGCGGCGGCGGTCAACTGAACGGGGGAAGTCTTGGCTTCACGCATCGGCGGATCGGGTCAGCAGCGCGGTACCGGCCGGGCTGCCGCAAGCGAGTGGCGGCGCCCAGGGCCGGAACGGTAAGGAGGGCACAAATGCAAAGAGGCAGCCGCTGCTGCCTCTTTGCGGGTCTGCGTGGCGCCGGAACATCGGTCCGCTGGCGCCGCGCAAACGGGTGTTCGCAGGAGCGATTACTTCGCAGCCTTGCCCAGCTTGCTGCCGAACTTCTGGCGGAACTTCTCGACGCGGCCGGCGGTGTCCATGATCTTCTGGGTGCCGGTGTAGAACGGGTGCGATTCCGACGAGACTTCGATCTTGGCCAGCGGGTATTCCTTGCCGTCCCTCACGATCGTGTCGCGCGTCTGGATGGTCGAGCGCGTGATGAAGCTGAAGTCGCTCGACATGTCCTGGAACACGACTTCGCGGTAATTCGGGTGGATGCCTTCTTTCATGGTGATTCCTTTCTGGTTGGGTAGCCAGTCCGTTGCGCGCTGCCGGCCCATTGCCGCGGCGCGAGACGAACCACTTGCCGATTACGGGCAAACCGGGATTATGGCAGAAAAACAATGGCTTGGGGAAGCGCAACGGCAATTCCGTCGGACCGGCGAGCCGCGGATTTGACAGCTTACGCCGATGTGCCGGCCGGGTCCTGCCGGAAGAAAGTTGCCAGGCATTGATACACCACTGGCCAGTGACGTTTCAGGCCTGTCGGCTCGACAAAAAATGCCTCGGCCGTCACGGCGAAGAATTCGCTTGGTGCTTCGCAACCGTACGGGTCGATCAGGCGCAAGGCCGGCGGCAGCCGTTCAGGGTGTTCCCAGGCTGTCGCAGGATGCTGGTCCCAGGTTTCGGCGAAACGGTCGTACTCGCTCAGGAAGGTCTCCGCCCAGGCTTCGGCATCGACGCCGGGGTGCAATACCCGGGAGAAGGGGGGAACGCCGTCGGGTTCGCCGTCGAGCATGTCCAGCTTATGGGCAAATTCATGGACCACGACGTTGTAGGTGTCGGCCGGAACATCGTGCTCGGTATCGAGGCCGCCGCCCGGCATCTCGACATCGGGCCAGGACAGGATGACCGGGCCGTGTTCCCACGCTTCACCGCTGGCCTCCTCGACGACGCCATGCACCAGCCCGATTTCGTCCTGCACCGTGCGCCGGATGACGAACTCGCCCGGATACAGCACGATGCCGTGCCAGCCTCGATACCACTCGATCCCGAGCCGCAGGATGGGCACGCAGGCCTGCACCGCGACGCTGACCACCATTTCGTCGGTCAGCGGCAGCTCATGCGCGGTGGAGTATTCCTTTTCGGCGATGAAGAGCGTGGCCAGTTCGCGCAGCGCGCGCCGGTCGTCCTCGGCGTAGCGCCGCACGAACGGCAGCGCCGATACGGTGCGTTCCCACAGCGCATCGGGAATGGCGTAGTGCTCGAGCTTGCGGGCTTTCGAGCGGGTACGCAGGAATTGGGTCAGTTTGCCGAGCATGGTGCGGTGAGGGCTAAAAGCCGGGGCCAGCCCTGGCAATGCGACAAAACAAAAAGGCGTGCCACGGCACGCCTTTTTCTGTTCGGACGAAGATGCCGGAGGCTTAGCCGCCTCTGCGCATCATATCGAAAAACTCCACGTTGTTCTTCGTCGCCTTCATCTTGTCCATGATGAATTCCATGGCCTGCACTTCGTCCATGTCGGAGATGAACTTGCGCAGGATCCAGATCTTCTGGAGGATATCCGGCTTGATCAGCAGTTCTTCGCGGCGCGTACCGGACTTGTTCAGGTTGATCGACGGATAGACGCGTTTTTCCGCCAGGCGGCGTTCCAGGTGCACTTCCATGTTGCCGGTGCCCTTGAACTCTTCGTAGATCACGTCGTCCATGCGGCTGCCGGTTTCGATCAGCGCGGTGGCGATGATGGTCAGCGAACCACCTTCTTCCAGGTTACGCGCGGCACCGAAGAAGCGCTTCGGGCGTTGCAGCGCATTGGCGTCGACACCACCGGTCAGCACCTTGCCCGAGGCCGGCACCACCGTGTTGTAGGCGCGCGCCAGGCGGGTGATCGAGTCCAGCAGGATGACCACGTCGCGCTTCAGTTCGACCAGGCGCTTGGCCTTCTCGATCACCATTTCGGCGACCTGCACGTGGCGGATGGCCGGTTCGTCGAAGGTCGACGCCACCACTTCGCCGCGCACCGAGCGCTGCATTTCGGTCACTTCTTCCGGGCGCTCGTCGATCAGCAGCACGAACAGGTCCGCTTCCGGATGATTGTTGGCGATCGCGTGTGCAATGTGCTGCAGCATCACGGTCTTGCCGGACTTCGGCGATGCCACCAGCAGCGCGCGCTGGCCGCGGCCGATCGGCGCAATCATGTCGATGATGCGGCCGGTGATGTTCTCTTCGGCCTTGATGTCGCGTTCGAGCTGGAGCGGCCGGTTCGGATGCAGCGGCGTCAGGTTCTCGAACATGATGCGGTTCTTCACCGCCTCGGGCGCTTGCCCGTTGACCTTGTCGACCTTTACCAGGGCAAAGTAGCGCTCGCCGTCCTTGGGCGTGCGCACTTCGCCTTCGATCGAATCACCGGTATGCAGGTTGAAGCGGCGGATCTGCGACGGGCTGATGTAGATGTCATCCGTGCTGGCCAGGTACGAGGTTTCCGGCGAGCGCAGGAAACCGAAACCGTCCGGCAGAACTTCCAGGGTGCCGTCTCCGTAGATGGTTTCGCCCATCTTGGCGCGCTTCTTCAGGATCGCAAACATCAGTTCCTGTTTGCGCATCCGCTGTGCGTTGTCGATCTCGAGCGTTGCCGCCATTTCGAGAAGCGCAGACACGTGAAGCGATTTGAGTTCTGTCAGGTGCATAGACAAGGGGTACAGAAGCCCGGACGGGCGAGACCTAGAGGGAAGGGGGAAAGAAATGAGCGAACGCTCGGGGAAGTTGTTGGTGGCATCTTAGCACAATCCGACCGGCGCGCCAGGGGGTGGCGCACGCACATCGGATTGTGGGAAACCCGGAGCCCATGCCAGGGCTCCGGCATGCAAGCGCTTACAGGTTGCCGTCGAGGAACGCCGTGAGTTGCGACTTGGACAGTGCGCCGACCTTCTGGGCCGCGACCGCACCATTCTTGAACAGGATCAGCGTCGGGATGCCGCGGATGCCGAACTTGGCCGGCACTTGCTGGTTCTCATCGACGTTGATCTTGGCGACCTGCAGCTTGTCGCCGTAGTCCTTGGCCACTTCGTCCAGGATCGGGGCGATCATCTTGCAGGGGCCGCACCATTCCGCCCAGAAGTCGAGCAGGACCGGCTTGTCGGACTGGAGGACGTCGGCGTCGAACGAGGCGTCGCTCACATACTTGATTTGTTCACTCATGGCGGAAAACCTCTGGTTTCGCTCAGTTTATGTCAATGGCTGGGAATGGCCGAACTGCTACCTTACACGAGAATCCCAGGATTCGCCTGACGGTACATTCGGGGATTCTCCGCGGCGGCGGCTGTTGCGCGCCGGTTTCGTCGATATGTTACCAGTTTGCGGATTTTCAAGACGGCACCCAAAAGAGCCCATTGGCAGTCCGGATAATCGACGGCGGTGCATATATTCTGCCTTGGATTTGCGCGGCGCATGAATGGTTGTTTCAATGGCGCCGAGAGATTTCCGCAATCGAGGATGTGGGCTATGCCGCACGTCGTCTGTGGCTCTGATTTGCCCGGCACGTGTGCCGGATGCGGCCGCCGGACGCGTAGAATAGAAGGACAGCACTTCCTGCGCGCCATGCGCCATTGACAAGGCCATCGACATGACTCCTGATTCCCGCAAGCCCACGCAGCCGGACGCCGAGCCGGCGTCTCCGGATGTGGAACACCTGAGCGACGCGCTGGACCACATCAGCAGCGCGGTCGAGACTGAAAGCATTGCCAGCGGCGCGGCCAAGGGGCTGGTATACAGCATCATCGAAACCCTGGGCACGCTGGTCGGCGACCCGGACCTGCCCGAGCACGCGCGCTCGGGCTATGAAGGCCTGCTCGAAACCGCGCGCGAGATCCGGGCGCGGCTGGAGGGCGGTTCGGACTGAATCCGGTGCGGGGCAGCCCGCGCGATTTGCAGATCGCCCCGCGCGCTGACATTTCAGTGCGCGGGAAGCGGCCTTCGTTGTTCCCGCAATAGCCGTCGTTTCCTTCCCCTTGTTTTCACCCTTTGCCTCACGCAGTCCGCGTGACCCGCGGCACGCGCGCCCATGACACCACTCCGCTTTCGTCCCGGCCCGGATTTCCTCGACCAGGCGGCTGCGGCTGCCTGGCATTTTCTTGACCACTGCGGTGTGCCGGAAGCCGCCGCGCATGTGGTCGTGCCGACCGCAGCGCAGATTCCAGGCGTGCGCATGGCGCTCGATGCCGTGGCGCGCGCGGCCGGCCGGCCGCGGTTGCTGCCGCGCGTCGTGACGCTTGGCCACTGGCTGCTAGACCTGCCGCCCGATGGCACGCCGGTGCGCAGCCCCGCTGCGCGCCTGCTGGCCGTGCAGCAGGCGGTGCGCGCGCAGGACTGGCTGAGGCGCTCGTTCGGCGCGCAAACGGAATCCGCGGCGTGGGGCCTGGCGCAGACCCTCTTGTCGATCTGCGACGAACTCAATACGCGCTGGCTCGAAGATGTCGCCGTGAGCGATGGCGAAGCCATGGACGGCACGGATCGCGCATCGCTGCTGCAGGGCGCGCTGGAACGGACCTATGCGCATCTGACCGAGCGGATGCTCGGCGAGGAGGCGCGCATCGTGCTGGCGTTCTGGCAGGCGCTGTCGGGTCCCGACGATCCCATGCCATCGCGCCGGCGCACGTTGCGGCAGCTTGCCCGGCAACTCGGCGGGCCGGTCGTGTGGATCGCCCCGACGCCGCCGACGCCGATCGAGTCCGCGTTCCTGAACGATGCCGCCGAGCTGGTGCCGGTGCTCGCGGTTGGCTACGACTGGTCCGGGGCCACCGAAGCCGAACACAAGGATGAAGCCGCCGGTTGGTTTGAGACGCTGGTTGCCCTGTGGCCCGAGGCACGTATCGCCACTGACGACGATGCGCCGCCATTCACGCAGGCCCTGCCCGTGTTGCCGGAAGCGCGGCCATCGATCCGCGTCATCGGCGCGGCGCGCTTCGAAGATGAAGCGGCCGCCGCGGCCGATCAGCTCGTGCAATGGCTCAACGCAGGCCGGCGCAACATTGCGTTGGTCGCGCATGATCGCGTCGTGGCAAGGCGCGTGCGGGCGTTGCTGGCCCGCGCGGGCGCACCCGTGCGCGATGAAACAGGCTGGAAGCTCTCCACCACGCGCGCGGCCGCGGCGCTGATGCGCTGGTTCGACCTGCTGGTGCGCGATGGCGACACTGCCGCGCTGCTCGATTTGCTGAAGAGCCCCTTCTGCCTGCCCGAATTTCCGGATCGCGGCGCCGCTATCGCATTGATCGAGCGTCAGGTCCGGCGCGACGGTATCAGCGGCGGATGGGACCGGCTGCGCCACCTGTCCGGCGCGCTGCCATCCGTGTCGGCAGACGCCGACGATGCGGAAGTCCAGCGTGCGGAAGCTGTGCGCCGCAGCGCGGGTGACCTGCTCCTCGTGCTCGCCGATGAGGCGGCTCGTTGGCCGCGCGGCATTGCGCAGCATCCGTTGTCGATGTGGCTCGGTTGCCTGGAGGGTACGCTCGACGCGCTCGGCATGCGGGCCGCGCTCGCCGCGGAGGAGGCTGGCCGCCAGCTGCTTGACGCGCTGGCGCGGCTGCAAGAGCTGCCGTCCGACGAAACCAGTGCGCACGCCACGCTGTCCCAGGCGGAATTCCGGTCGATGCTGTCTGCGTTGCTGGAGTCGGTGGCGTACAAGGAGCCATCGGCCAGCGGCGCGGCGCGGATCACGATCCTGCCGCTGAACGGCGCGCGCATGCGGCGCTTCGACGGGGTCGTGGTGGTGGGCTGCGACGACGCGCAGCTGCCGTCCAGCGCCGCGGAGCTGATGTTCTTCTCCAACCAGATGCGCCGCGAGCTGGAACTGGAAGACCGCGAGGCGCGTTTTGCGCAGCAGGCCCGCGACCTCGCGGAAGTCCTGCTCAACAATGACGATGTGGTCCTGACCTGGCAGCGCCTGGGCGGGCGCGGCGAGCCCAAGCATGTGTCCGGCTGGATCGAGCGCCTGTCCGCATGCTGCGCGCGTGCGGGCGTGACGATTGAAGCGGCGATGGCGCCGCTCATCCACCAGACGTTCGCCGATACGCGCGGCATGCCCGCGCCGGCGGCACCGGAGTTGGTGCCTGCCCGCTGGAGCGCGCAGGCCTACAACATGCTGCGTCGCTGTCCCTACCAGTTTTTCGCCGGCCGCATGCTGGGGCTGGCCGGGCTCGAGATCGTCAGCGACGACCTGGAAAAGCGCGATATCGGCGACCTGTTGCACCGCGTGCTGTTGCGCTACCACCGCGAACTGCTGGCGCGCCGCGAGCGCGGCGAGGCGGTGCCGGAAGCGGCGCGGCTCGAGCGGTTGCGCGAAATCTCGGACGACGTCTTCGGCGCGCTGATGGCCGAGGACGGCAACGCGATCGGCTACTACCGACGCTGGTGCGAAGTGCTGCCTTCCTATGTGTCCTGGCAGACCGCGCGCGAAGCGCAGGGATGGTTCTGGCGCGGCGGCGAGGTCGACGCCGGCGTGGACCTGCCCATGCCGGACGGCCAGCCGATCCGGCTGAACGGCCGCATCGACCGGCTCGACCAGGGACCCGATGGCACGCATGCCGTGCTCGACTACAAGACGCAGAGCGCCACGCGCCTCAAGCGCAAGACCAGCGAGGTCGAGGAGGATTGCCAGTTGCCGTTCTATGGCCTGCTGCGTGCCGATGCGGTCGGCGGAAGCTGGGTGGCGCTGGAGGGCGCGCGCGAAGGCGCCGCCGCGCCGCAGCGCGAAGTCGAGCTGCCGGATTTCGACGCCGCCGTGGCGTGGCTGGAGCGGCAGATGCGCGACGACGTCATGCGCCTGCGCCAGGGCGCGCGGTTGCCGGCGTTCGGCGACGCGTCGGCCTGTACGTATTGCAGTGCCCGCGGCCTGTGCCGCAAGGGCTTCTGGGAATCCACCGCCGTGCCGGTGCTGACATCATGACAGTCCACGCCTACCTGCGCGACGGCCAGCCCGTCAGCGAGCCCGATTTCACCCGCGCGGCCTGCGATCCCGCCAGTTCCGTGGTGGTGGAAGCCTGCGCCGGCAGCGGCAAGACCTGGCTGCTGGTGGCGCGCCTGGTGCGCCTGCTGCTGGCGGGTGCCGCGCCACACGAAGTGCTTGCCATCACGTTCACGCGCAAGGCGGCCGAGGAAATGCGCGAGCGCCTGCTGGAAGTGCTCGCGCAGATGGCGCGCGACAGCGACGAGGCGGTGGTCGAGGCGCTGGTCATGCGCGGCATGACGACGCAGGCCGCGCATGAAGCGCTGCCGCGTGCCCGGCGCCTGCATGCGCAGGTACTGGCGGCGCCCGGACGCATGGCCATCGACACCTTTCACGGCTGGTTCGGCACGCTGCTCCGGGGCGCACCGCTTGCGTCCGGGGTCGTGCCGGGCGCGTCCCTGCGCGAGGACTCGCTGCGCATGAAGCGCGAAGCATGGGCCCCGGTCTGGCGCTCGCTCGCGGCGCCGCGCTATGCCGAGCTGCGGCAGGCGTACGAGACGCTGGTGGATGCAGTCGGCGAGTTCCAGGCGCGCGGCCTGCTCGACGCCATGTTCCATGCACGCAGCGAGTGGTGGGCCATGCGCGAAGGCGGCGACCCCGCCCAGGCGCTGGCCGATTGCCTTGGCGAAGATGCGCAGGGCGACGTCCTGGTGCCGGTGCTCAGTGACGAAGCATGGCTCGAAATGTGCCAGTCGCTGGCGTCGCGGCTGGGTGCCGGCGGCAAGACCGAACAAGCGCATGCGGGCCGCATCCAGGACGCACTGATTGCCATCGGCACCTGGCGCGAGGACGGAGCGGCCGCCGGCAAGCCGGCCGAGCACGCGTTCGGCCTGTTGCGCACGGCCTTCTTCACTGCTGCGGGCAGTCCGCGTTCGCTGCGCCGGACCAGCGCGCTGGTCAAGTCGGCCGGCGGGGAATCGCAGGCCGATGCGCTGGTGGCGCAGCACGGCGAGTTGTGCGCGATGCTCGACGAGATCAGCGCGCGCCGCTGCGAGGCCGCGGTGCTTGCCGTCAACCTGGCGCTCTATCGTCTCGGCGACGCACTGCTGGAACGCTACCAGCAGTACAAGAGCGAGCAGCGCGCGATGGATTTCGCCGACCTGGAGTGGCAGGCCGCCTGCCTGATGGCCGAGGAGGAGACCGCCACCTATCTGCAGGTGCGTCTCGACGCTCGCTACCGCCACCTGCTGCTCGACGAATTCCAGGATACCAACCCGCTGCAATGGCGCATCCTGCAGGGATGGCTGGCCGGCTATGCGGGCCTGGGCGAGCGCCCGACGGTGTTCCTGGTCGGCGATCCCAAACAGTCGATCTACCGCTTCCGCCGCGCCGACGCGCGCCTGTTCGGTGCCGCCAGCGCGATGCTTCAGGCGGAATTCGGGGCCACGGTGCTGCGCACCAACCGCACCCGCCGCAACCGCGCCGAAGTGCTGGCGTGGGTCAACGCCGTGTTCGATGCCGCGCGAGGCGAGGGCCGCTATCCGCTCTACGAGACGCAGACCACCGCGTTGCCGGAAGGCGGCGGCCCGGTCTGGCTGCTGCCGCTGGTGGAGCCTGAGGACGGCGGATCGGCCGCTGCGGCCCCGGAAAATGGCACGCCTTCGGATGTGCAAACCGAAGCCGGCCATCGCGATACGCTGCTGCAGCCGCGGCTGCACGAGGGCGATTCGCTGCGCCTGGAAGAGGGGCGGCGCGTCGCGGCATGGTTGCGCCATATCCACGACACGGTCCCGGTTCATGAGGGTAGCGGGCAGCGGCCGGCGCGCTGGAGCGATATGCACCTGCTGGTGCGGCGCAAGACCCATCTGGCGGACTACGAGCGCGCCCTGCGCGAGGCCGGCATCCCGTGCCTGAGCCCGCGCCGTGGCGGCCTGCTGGCCACGCTGGAGGCGCTGGACCTGTCTGCGTTGCTGGCGTTCCTGATGACGCCGGAGTCGGACCTGGACCTGGCCCACGTGCTCAAGAGCCCGCTGGTCGGTGCCACCGACGATGACCTGATAGCGCTGTCGCAACAGGAAGGCGAGGGCGGCTGGTGGGCGCGCATCGAGGCAGGCGGCGTGCCGCAGTTCTGCTCCGATGCCGTCCGCGAAGGCGTGGCACGGCTGCGGCACTGGTTGCGGCTCGCGCCGCACCAGCCCGTGCATGACCTGATCGACCAGATTTTCCACGGCGGCGAAGTGCGGCGGCGTTACGCCGAAGCGGCGCCGCCGGATATCCGCGAACAGGTGCTGGCCAACCTCGATGCGTTCCTGAAGCTGTCGCTCGACCTGGATGGCGGCCGCTATCCCAGTCTGCCGAAGTTCATCGACGAGCTGCAGGAAATCCGGCGCGGCGACGAGCAGGAAAGCCCTGACGAGGGCGGCATGGCGAACGACGCCGAACCCGCCGACGAGGACCTGACGCAGGCGGGCCTGGATGCCGTGCATATCCTGACTGTCCACGCCGCCAAGGGGCTGGAGGCGCCGTTCGTCGTGCTGCTCGATGCGAATCACAGCGACCCGGCGCCCGATCGTGGCGGGATCCTGATCGACTGGTCGCCGGAGTCGCGCGTGCCGCGGCATTTCTCGGCCTACGGCAAGCGCAGCGAGCGCGGGCTGGCCCGCGCGCCGCTGTTCGAGGCCGAAGCCGCGCTGGGCGAGCGCGAAAACTGGAACCTGCTGTACGTCGCGATGACGCGCGCGCAGCAGGGCTTGCTGGTCAGCGGCGTCAGGGGGCGGGCGAGCCGCAACGCCGAAGTCGAAGCGGGCAGCGAGATCGCGGGCAGCTGGTATGTGCGCCTGCAGGCGGCCGGCGTGGCCGAAGCCGTGGCGGAGCGTCCGCCCACGCTGGCGGATAACCTGCCCACGGCATCGCGCCTGAGCGAGCCTGTGCGTTTCACGGATTTCCGGCTGCGCTATCGCGATGCGGCGGACGCGGTGGCCTTTGATGATGATTCGGATGGCATGGGCGAGCCACTGCTTGAAACTTCGGCTGATGCATCCGAAGGCATCGTCTTCAATGCCGCCGCGGCCCGCCATGGCGAACTGATCCACGCACTGCTGGAGCGGATCACGCGCTATCCCGAAGCGTTCGATGCCGTGCCGGACGTGCCGACCGTGCTGCGCTGGTTCCCGCTGGCGGGAGCCGGCTCGCCAGGCGCGCGGCAGGCATGGCAGGGGCAGGTGGAAGAGGCCGTCGGCGCGGTGCAGGCAATGCTCGCGGCTCCGGCGCTGTCGCGGCTGCTGCAGCCGTTTGATGCGATGTCCGCGCGCAATGAGGTCGAACTCTATGATGCAAGGGGCAGGCTGCTGCGTATCGACCGCCTGGTCGAATTCGAAGACAGGGTCGTCATCATCGACTACAAGCTGCGTCTGTTGCCGCAGGAACATGCCGCCTATCGTGCCCAGCTTATGCGCTACGTGGCTGCAGTGGCGCCAATGTTCGCCGGCAAGCCGGTGGAGGCTGGCGTGGCCACGTCGAATGGCGAGTGGATTCCGGTCGAAGCGCTGTCCGCGCCGGCTATGGAACCGGTGCAAGGCTCCTTGTTCTGAATGCTTGAAGGACCGCGTCCTGCTGTCTCGCCCGAATCGGCGCAGAATGCAGGAGGCGGCGCCCGGCATCCCGCTGTACTAAAGTGACGGAATGCGCGGTGTGGCCGGCTGCAATAAGTTGCCGGAAAAGCCTGGGGATGCGTAGGGGATTTTTGCGGGACGGCCCATGTTCCGATCGGATTGACAGGAAGCGGGCGTCGGGCGGTAAAGCGGAGAGGAATGAGGTGGACGAGCCTGGCCCTCGGCACTGGTGGAAAACGGCTATGGCTGCTTCGTTCCCGACCTGACCAGGTTGACCGCGCCACCATGCGAGGAGGCCCGTCCGACCGGTATTGTAACCCAGAGTGGCGCACTGCGTTGAAATTGCATCAGGCTTGATTTGGGACAGGCGATATTCGCTGTCATGGCACGAGCATACCGGCTGCCCAATCCGGACACGAATAGTGAGCCAAGACATGAACGCAAACGACCAGATCCTCCGCGGCGCGCTGGCGCCGCAGGAAATCTCGACCGAAGTCCTGCTGGAGAAATACGCCAAGGGCGAAGAGCAGAGCGTCACCGACGTGCGCGAGCGCGTGGCGCGCGCCTTGGCGCAGGTGGAGGCCGGCGACCAGCGCGAAGCCTGGGCCGCGCGCTTCCTGTGGGCGCAGGAGAACGGCTTCGTGCCGGCCGGGCGCATCAATTCCGCCGCGGGCACAGGCATCCAGGCCACGCTGATCAATTGCTTCGTGCAGCCCGTCGGCGATTCCGTGTCGGAGCCGCGCGAGGGCCGGCCCAGCATCTACACCGCGGTCGCGCAGGCTGCCGAAACCATGCGGCGCGGCGGCGGCGTCGGTTATGACTTCTCGGCCATCCGCCCGGCGGGCGCGCTGGTGCGCGCCACGCATTCGCGCGCCTCCGGGCCGGTGTCCTTCATGAAGGTGTTCGACGCCTCATGCGCGACGGTCGAGTCGGCCGGCGCACGGCGCGGCGCGCAGATGGGCGTGCTGCGCTGCGACCATCCGGATATCGAGAGCTTCATCCACGCCAAGGACAAGGGCGAACTCAGCAACTTCAATATCTCGATCGGGGTCACCGACGCGTTCATGCGCGCGGTCGAAGGCGACGACGAGGTGGAACTGATACACGAGGCCGAGCCCGGCGCCGACCTGATCGCCAGCGGCGCGTACCGTCGCGACGACGGCCAATGGGTCTACCGCCGCATGCCCGCGCGCCTGCTGTGGGACCAGGTCATGCACGCCACCTACGACCACGCCGAGCCGGGCATCCTGTTCCTGTCGCGCATCAACGCCGACAACAACCTCTATTACTGCGAGACCATCGAGGCGACCAATCCCTGCGCCGAGCAGCCGCTGCCGTCGTATGGCTGCTGCTGCCTGGGGTCGATCAACCTGACGGGCTTCGTGCGCAAGCCGTTCACGCCCGGCAGCGAATTCGACTTCGATGCGTTCGCTGAGGTCGTCCGCGTGGCCACGCGCATGCTGGACAACGTGCTCGACGCGACGTTCTGGCCCTTGCCCGAGCAGCGGACCGAGGCCCAGGCCAAGCGTCGCGTGGGCCTGGGGTTCCTGGGCCTGGGCAGTGCGCTGGTGATGCTCGGCCTGCGCTATGACAGCGGGCCGGCACGCGAAATTGCCGCCCGCATCTCCGAGCGCATGCGCGACGAAGCCTACCTGGCATCGACCGAACTGGCCGCCGAGAAGGGCGCGTTTCCGCTGTTCGATACCGAGGCCTACCTGCAGAGCGGCTTCGCCAGCCGGCTGCCCGAGCCCGTACGCGAGGCGATCGGGCGCAACGGGCTGCGCAACTCGCACCTGCTGTCGATCGCGCCGACGGGGACGATCACGCTGGCGTTTGCCGACAACGCGTCGAACGGCATCGAGCCGGCGTTCTCGTGGACGTACAACCGCCGCAAGCGCATGCCGGACAACAGCTACCGCGCCTACGAGGTGGCCGACCACGCATGGCGGCTCTACCGTCACACGGGTGCCGACATGGAGCAGTTGCCGGACGCGTTCGTGACGGCGCTGCAGATGTCGGCGCTGGACCATATGCGGATGCTGCAGGCCGTGCAGCCCTATATCGACACCAGCATCAGCAAGACCGTCAACGTGCCGGAGGACTATCCGTACGAGGCATTCCGCAACCTGTATTTCGAGGCCTGGAAGGCGGGGCTGAAGGGGCTGGCGACGTACCGGCCGAACAGCGTGCTCGGTGCCGTGCTGTCCGTCAGCGCGCCGGCGGCGGCACCCGTCGCGGCGCCCGCGGCGGACGATCCGCTGGTGCGCCCGTTCGGCAGCCGCCCGGTCGGCGACCTGGAAGGTGTGACTTCCAAGCTCGACTACATGACCTACGAGGGCCACAAGACCGTCTACCTGACCGTGAATTTCCTGCGGGTCAGCGGCATGCTCGATGGCAAACCTGTCGAGATCGAGCGGCCGATCGAGTTCTTCATGCCGGCCGGGCAGCGCAGCGAGGGGCAGCAGTGGATCACCTCGACCATGCGCCTGCTGTCCATGGTGGCGCGCTCGGGCGGGTCGGTGGCCAAGTCGCTCGCCGACATGCGCAATGTCGTGTGGGACAAAGGCACGGTGCGCTACGGCACGCTGGCGCGTCAGGATGGCACGGAGGTGCCGCGCTTCCATGATTCGGAGGTGGCGGCGATCGGGTATGCGCTGCAGCGCATCCTGATCAAGCGCGGCTTCCTGGACGCCGAAGGTGGCCAGGTGCCGGTGGCCGGGCTGGCGGCGCGCCTGGCCAGGCGCGAGGGCGGCGCCGTCGCGGCGGAGAACGGGGAGGGCGCCACTGCCGCTGCCCCGGTCAATCCGGCCCTCGGCACGGGAAAACCTTGCCCGGAGTGCGGCGCGCACGCCCTGCACAAAGTGGACGGCTGTGCCAAGTGCGCCAACTGCGGATACGTGGGGGAATGCGGCTGACCGGGCCCGGCGCGAGCCCAGGCGGCGCCACGCCTGGCGGGCGGGCGGGTTGCCGCGGCGGCCGCCGTCGGCGCGCCGCCTTTTGCTACAATCGCCGCCATGAGTTATCAAGTTCTAGCGCGCAAATGGCGCCCCAGGGATTTCACCACGCTGGTCGGCCAGGAGCACGTGGTCCGCGCGCTCACGCACGCGCTGGAACAGCAACGGCTGCACCACGCCTACCTGTTCACCGGCACGCGCGGCGTCGGCAAGACCACGCTGTCCCGGATCCTGGCCAAGGCCCTGAACTGTACCGGCGCTGACGGCAACGGCGGCATCACCGCCCAGCCATGCGGCCAGTGCAAGGCCTGCATGGAAATCGACAGCGGCCGCTTCGTCGACTATATCGAGATGGACGCGGCCTCCAACCGCGGCGTCGACGAGATGGCGCAGCTGCTGGACAAGGCGGTGTACGCGCCGACGGCGGGGCGCTTCAAGGTCTACATGATCGACGAAGTGCACATGCTGACCAACCACGCCTTCAACGCCATGCTGAAGACGCTGGAGGAGCCGCCCGGCCACGTCAAGTTCATCCTGGCCACTACCGACCCGCAGAAGATCCCGGTCACGGTGCTGTCGCGCTGCCTGCAGTTCAACCTCAAGCAGATGCCGCCGGCGCAGATCGTGTCCCACCTGGACAACGTCCTGGCGCAGGAAGGCATCGGCCACGACGGCAACGCACTGCGGCTGCTGGCCCAGGCGGCGCACGGCTCGATGCGCGACGCGCTGTCGCTGACCGACCAGGCCATTGCCTATAGCGCCGGCCAGGTCTCCGAGGAAGCCGTGCGCGGCATGCTGGGCGCGATCGACCAGGGTTACCTGGTGCAGCTGCTCGATGCGCTGGCTGCCGAGGACGGCGCCGCGCTGATCGGTATCGCCGATGCGATGGCCGACCGCAGCCTGTCGTTCGCGGGGGCCCTGCAGGATCTCGGTTCCCTGCTGCACAAGATCGCACTGGCGCAGGCCGTGCCGGCATCGGTGCAGGAAGAATGGCCGGAAGCCGGCGACGTGCGCCGGCTGGCTGGCGTGTTCGATGCCCAGGAAGTCCAGCTGTTCTACCAGATTGCCAATCTCGGCCGCAACGAACTGGCACTGGCGCCGGACGAGTACGCGGGCTTCACCATGACGCTGCTGCGCATGCTGGCTTTCCGCCCGTCGTCCAGTCCGGAACCCCTGCCCGCCACGGCGGCGGGGCAGGGCGGTGGGGCTACGCCACGCGCGCGGTCTGCGGCTGCCGCGCAGGTTGCAGCACCAGTTGCCGCCGCCGAACCGGTAACCCGCCCCGTGGCGGTCGCCGCGCCGCCGGCAGCCGCCCCCGTGGCGCAGGCGCCGGTAGTTGCAGCGCCGGCCATGCCGGATGCCCGTAGCGACGCGCCGATGTCGCCGGCACGGGCGGCTCTGGCCGCGGCACGCCAGGCCTCTGCTGCTCGCGGCGGCGGTGGCGGTCGTGCGCCAGTTGCGGCGCCCATGCCGACGCCGACAGGCGGCGCCGCGCGCCAGCCGGCACAGCCGCTGCGCGCGCCCGCACCCACTACGGTGTCACGTCCCGCTCCCGCTCCCGCGCCCGTTGCAAGGCCTGCGCCGGCTCGCAAGCCCGAGCCGGAACCGGAAAGCGTGCCACCATGGGAAGCCTCCGGTGGCAGCGACATCCCGCCGTGGGAAGACCTGCCGCCCGACCTGCCAGCCTTTGGGCCGTATGACAGCGAGCCCGCGAGCCTGCGGCCGAAGGCGACGACTCCCGCGCGCCAGTCAAAACCCGAGGCCCCCGCGCCGGAGGCACCGCGCGCGCGGCCCGTAGCTGCAACGGTCGCGCCACGGCCGCCCGTCGCAGCGGAAGACGGCACGCCGCCGGTCTTCACCGGCGCGTGGCCTGCACTGGCTGCCAGCCTGTCGATCAAGGGGCTGGCGCAACAGCTGGCGTACCAGAGCGAATTGACCCAGGTGGTGGGCCGTACCTTCCACCTGCGCATCCCGGTCGCAGCGATCGGCGAGAATGGTGTCGCGGAACGCCTGCAGCAGGTGCTGTCGGACCATTTCGGCGTCGAAGTGCGTGTGCTGTGCGAAATCGGCGCGGTCACCGAAACGGCCGCCGCGGCCGATGCCCAGGCCCGCGCCGAGCGCCAGGCGGAGGCCGAGGCCAATATCGAGGCCGATCCGTTCGTGCAAGGCCTGCTGCGCGATTTTGGCGGGCAGATCGTGCCGGGCTCGATCCAGCCGCGCGTCGCCTGATTTTCCGGGCCGCGCGGGGCGCGGCCTTCCATCCGTTTACCATCGAATCCAGGAGCATTCCACCATGATGAAAGGTCAACTGGCCGGGCTGATGAAGCAAGCCCAGCAAATGCAGGAAAACATGAAGAAGATGCAGGAGCAACTGGCCCTGATCGAAGTCGAGGGCCAGTCCGGCGCCGGCCTCGTCAAGGTGGTCATGACCTGCAAGAACGACGTGAAGCGCGTCACCATCGATCCGAGCCTGCTGGCCGACGACAAGGACCTGCTGGAAGACCTGGTGGCCGCCGCGTTCAACGACGCCGTCCGCAAGGCCGAGGCAACCACGCAGGAAAAGATGGGCTCGATGACTTCGGGCCTGCCGCTGCCGCCGGGCTTCAAGCTGCCGTTCTGATCGATACGGCCGGCACGATGATGCGCGCAATGTCCATGTCGACGATGGGAGGGCGGTCGTGAAGGCTTCGCCGCCGACCTTGCTGCAGGCGCTGATCGAGGCGCTGCGGGTGCTGCCCGGCGTGGGGCCGAAGTCCGCCCAGCGCATGGCCTACCACCTGCTGCAGCACGACCGGGAAGGCGCGCGCAAGCTGGGCGACGCCTTGCGCGGCGCGGCGGATCATATCCGCCATTGCGCGCGCTGCAATACCTTCACCGAGCAGGAAATCTGCGAGACCTGCCTGGACGACCGGCGCGACGCCTCGGTCCTGTGCGTGGTGGAGACGCCCGCCGACCAGATCATGATCGAGCAGACCCTGACCTATCGCGGCAAGTATTTCGTGCTGATGGGCCGGCTCTCGCCGCTCGACGGCATCGGCCCCAAGGAAATCCATCTCGATCGCCTGCTGGCACGTGCCACCGATCCGGAGATGGGTGGTCCGGTGGGCGAAGTCATCGTCGCCACCAACTTCACCAGCGAAGGCGAAGCGACCGCGCACTACATCGGCGAAATGCTCAAGGCGCGCGGGCTCAAGGTGTCGCGCCTGGCGCGCGGCGTGCCGGTGGGCGGCGAACTCGAGTACGTCGATGCCGGCACCATTGCCCGTGCGGTGATGGACCGGCGCAATCTCTGAACCCTGGACTTCCGTCCGCCAACCATCTCCGGCAACGCCCGCAATGAACCTGGCCCGCTTCGATCTTGTCACGCTCGGCTTGTTCGTGGCCGTGGTCCGGCAGGGCAGCATTTCGGCGGGCGCCAGGCAGTCTCACCTGGCGGTGGCGGCCGCCAGCAAGCGGATCTCGGACCTGGAAGCGGCCGTTGGCGCGCCGCTGTTCTTCCGTCACGCCGCCGGTGTGCAGCTGACCGAGGCCGGGCAGGCCTGCTTCCACCACGCGCTGACCATCCTGCAGGACGTCGAGCGCATGGCCGGCGTGATGTCGGATTATGCGAGCGGCGTGCGCGGACAGGTGCGCGTCTGCTCCAACACCTCGGCCATCACGCAGTTCCTGCCGGATGACCTCGCGACGTTCATGCGGCTGCACCCGACCATCCGCATCGAACTGGAAGAGCAGAACAGCAGCGATATCGTCGCGGCGCTGGTCGAGAACCGCGCCGACGTCGGCATCTTTGCCGACCGCACGCCGAGCGCGGGCCTGGTGACCGTGGAGTATCGCCAGGACGAACTGGTCATGGTCACGCCGCCGGGCCACCCGCTTTCGGAGCGCGGGCCGGTGCGCTACGCCGATACCCTCGAATACGACTTCGTCAGCCTGCCGCAGGTGACCTCGCTGGCCGCGCGCCTGCTCGAGGAAAGCAGCCGGCTGGACCGCCCGTTCCGGCTGCGGATCCAGGTGCGCAGCTTCGACGCCATGTGCCGCATGGTGATGGCCGGGCTGGGCGTAGGCGTGCTGCCGCGCATCGCCGCCGAGCCGCATGTGAAGTCGATGGGCCTGTCGCTGGTGACGCTGCAGGATGCCTGGGCCAAGCGCTCGCTGCTGATCGGCATGCGCGATCCGGCCGGCCTGACCGTCTCGGCCCGGTTACTGATTACGCACCTTTGCGGCGATCGCGCGCCGTTCTAGCCACCTCACGGAAGGCCGCGGCCTTTCGCATTCCGAGAAAGCCCGCTTCACCGATTGCCGATTCCGGCCAGCGGGCCGCTGAGGCACACTCCGTCAAAACGCAATTGCGGCCCTCGTACCGAGAGGCCGCAACGGAACGGAGACAAGCATGGCGCAACAGATTCTCGAGGGCATCCGCGTCCTCGAACTCGGGCAACTGATTGCCGGCCCTTTCGCCGCCAAGACCCTGGCCGACTTCGGCGCCCACGTGGTCAAGGTGGAACCGCCCGGACAGGGCGACCCGCTGCGCAAATGGCGCATGCTGCATGAGGGCACCTCGGTCTGGTGGGAAGCGCAATCGCGCAACAAGGAGTCGATCTGCATCGACCTGCGTCAGCCCGAAGGTCAGGCGCTGGTGCGCAAGCTCGCCGCCGAAGCCGACGTGCTGATCGAGAATTTCCGTCCCGGCACCATGGAGAAGTGGGGCCTTGGCTGGGACGTGCTGCACGCCGACAATCCGCGCCTGATCATGCTGCGCGTGTCGGGCTATGGCCAGACCGGCCCGAAGAAGGACGAACCCGGCTTTGCGGCCGTGGCCGAGGCCATGGCCGGCCTGCGCCACCTGACCGGCGAGCCGGGCCGTGCGCCGGTGCGCGCGGGTCTGTCGCTCGGCGATACGATCGCCGGGCTGCACGGCGCGATGGGCGTGCTGCTCGCCCTCTACCAGCGCGATGCGCGTGGCGGCGAGGGACAGGTCATCGACGTGGCGCTGTATGAGTCGCTGTTCAACCTGAGCGAGAGCCTGCTGCCGGAGTACTCGGCGTTCGGCGCAGTGCGCCAGCCTGCGGGCGGCGCGCTGCCTGGCATTGCGCCGTCGAACGCCTACCCGTGCCAGAGCGGGGAATATGTTCTGGTGGCGGCCAATGGCGATGCCATCTTCAAGCGGCTGATGCATGCGATCGGCCGCGCCGACCTGGCCGAGGACCCGGCGCTCGCGCATAACGACGGCCGCGTGAAGCGCGTCGACGAGATCGACGCCGCCATTACGGCCTGGACTTGCAAGCAAGGCGTGGAACCGGTGCTGGCCGTGCTGCGCGAAGCCGAGGTGCCGTCGGGGCGCATCTACACCGTGAAGGACATTGCCGAAGACCCGCACTACCGCGCGCGTGGCGTGATCGAGTCGGTCACGTCGGCCGGCGGCCTGACCGTGGAAGTGCCCGGCGTCGTGCCGAAGCTCTCGGGCAGTCCCGGTGGCATCCATGATCGCGCGCCGACGCTGGGCGAGCATACCGATGCCGTGCTGGCCCAGGCCGGGTTTGACGCCGCGGCCATCGCAGACCTGCGTGCCCGCAAGGTGATCGCATGAGCGCCGCCGCAAGCTCTGCCCTGCGCGGCCCGGCCCGCATCGAGATCAATGAAGTGTCGCCGCGCGACGGCCTGCAGATCGAGCCGGTGGTGGTACCGACCGATGCCAAGGTGGCCTTTCTCGATGCGCTGTCCGCTTGCGGCTTCGCACGGATCGAAGCAACGTCTTTCACATCCGCCAAAGCCATCCCCGCGCTGGCCGATGCCGAGGCCCTGATGCACCGCATGCAGCGCCAGCCCGGCGTGCGCTACACCGCGCTGGTGCCGAACCTGCGCGGCCTGGAGCGCGCGCTGTCGTGCCAGCCGGACGAGGTCAACCTGGTGATGTCGGTCAGCGAAACCCACAACCGCGCCAACCTGCGCATGACGCGCAAGCAATCGCAGGCGCAGTTGCTGGCGATGATCGCCGAGGCGCGCGCCGCCGGCGTGCCGGTCAACGTGTCGTTGTCGACGGTGTTCGGCTGCCCGTTCGAGGGCGAGGTCGACAGCGGTGCGGTGATGGCGCTGGCCGAGACCTTTGCGCAAGCCGGCGCGGAAGGCATCACGCTTTGCGACACCACCGGCATGGCCTATCCGAACCAGGTGGCGCAACTGTGTGAGCTTTTCCAGCAGCGCCTGCCGGATGCGGGACTGACCATCCATCTGCACAACACGCGCGGCATGGGTCTTGCCAATGCGGTGGCGGCATGGGAAACCGGTGTTACGCGCTTCGATGCCGCCGCCGGCGGTTTGGGAGGCTGCCCTTATGCGCCGGGCGCCAGCGGCAACGTCGGCACCGAGGAACTCGTGCACATGTTCGCCTGCATGGGCGTGCAGACGGGCGTGGACCTGTCGGCGCTGCTTGGCGTCGTGGCCGGCATTCCCGCGTTGGTGGACCGCGAAATCGGCAGTCAGCTGCTGCGCGCCGGTCCGCGCCTGCGCACGCATCAGCCGCCGGCCTGGCTGGCTGACCACTTCGCCGGCCAGGACTAGGTTCCTGCGGCAAGCGCGCTGCCGCAAGGCGCGCGTCACCATAAAAAATCAGCAATAGCGATACCGGAGACATTCCATGAAGCAAGCCTTTTTCTTCCTGCCTGCGCGCCGCAAACTGATGGCGGCAGCCATGCTCGCCGTTGGTGGCGCCATCGCCGCGACGACCCCGCATGCCTTTGCCCAGGACGGCAGCTACCCGGCGCGCCCCGTCACGCTGGTGGTGTCGGCCGCGGCCGGCGGCACCACCGACCTCGCGGCCCGCATGATTTCCGAGCCGCTGGCCAAGGCCCTGGGGCAGGCCGTGGTCGTGGACAACCGACCGGGCGGCAACGGCAGCATCGCCGCGCAGGTCGTGGCACGGGCCAAGCCCGATGGCTACACGTTGCTGGTGCAGTACTCGGGCTTCCACGTCATCACGCCGCTGCTGGTGAAGAACCTGCCGTGGGACCCGGTCAAGGATTTCGCGCCGGTGGCCAACCTGCTGTCGGCGCCGCAGGTGCTGGTGGTGCGCCAGGCGCTTCCGGTCAAGTCGCTCAAGGAACTGGTGGCCTATGCCAAAAGCCATCCCGACAAGCTGAACTACGCGTCATCGGGCAACGGCTCGCTGCAGCATGTCTCGACCGAGTTGCTGAACCAGATGGCGGGGATCCACATCACCCACGTGCCGTACAAGGGCACCGGTCCGGCGATGACTGACCTGCTCGGCGGCAACGTCGACATGACGATGACCACGCCGCCGCCGCTGATGGGCCATATCGCCGCGGGCAAGCTGCGCCCGCTCGTGGTGACCAGCAAGACCCGGCTGCCCAGCCTGAAGGACGTGCCGTCCGCGCCGGAAGCGGGCTACCCCGACCTGGACGTGTCGTCGTGGTTCGCCATGTACGCACCGGCCGGCACGCCCAAGCCCGTGATCGACAAGCTGGCCGGCGAGATCGAAAAGATCATGCGCACTGAAGCGTTCCGCAAGAAGGCCGAGGAACTCGGCGCGCAAGCCGATTTCATGGGGCCGCAGCAGTTGGCGCAGTACCAGAAGGCAGAACTGGCGCGCTGGGCCAAGGTCATCAAGTCCGCCGACATCCACGCCGAATAAGCGCGGGCGGCAAGCCGATCGAAAGCAAAGGGGCGTAAGCTCGGGCCGGCTGCCATTTGGCCGGCTTTAGGTGTTCGCCCCGATGCGGGTCCGTGAAGGGTCCGCTAGCATCGCACTGAGCCGCCGCGCGGCACGCCGTTTGCAGACCCCAACGGGCAGGAGAATCAAATGGATAACAAGAAATTCTGGAAACAGTTGCTGATCGCGCTGGCGTTGTTCCTGGCGGGGTGGCTCACCTTCGGCCAGGCGCAGGCACAGGGCAAGCCGGAAAAGACCAAGGTCACGATTGCCGTCGGCGGCAAGAACCTGTTCTATTACCTGCCGCTGACCATCGCCGAGCGGCTTGGCTACTTCAAGGAAGAAGGGCTGGACGTCGACATCGTCGACTTCGCCGGCGGCGCCAAGGCGCTGCAGGCCGTGGTCGGCGGCAGCGCGGACGTGGTGTCCGGCGCGTACGAACACACCATCGGCCTGCAGGCCAAGGGCCAGCGCTACCAGGAGTTCGTGCTGCAGGGCCGCGCGCCGCAGATCGTGCTGGTGGTGTCGAACAAGACCATGCCGGGCTTCAAGTCGGTCGCCGATCTGAAGGGCAAGAAGATCGGCGTGACCGCGCCGGGCTCGTCGACCAACATGATGGCGAACTTCGTGCTGGCCAAGGCCGGTCTCAAGCCGTCGGACGTGTCGTTCATCGGCGTCGGCGCCAGCGCCGGCGCGGTGGCGGCGATGCGTTCGGGCCAGATCGATGCCATGGCCAACCTGGACCCGGTGATCTCGATGCTGACCCAGAAGAACGAAGTCCGCATCGCATCGGATACCCGCACGCTCAAGGACACGCAATCGGTGTTCGGCGGCAATATGCCGTCGGGCTGCCTGTATGCGTCGTCGGCGTTTATCCAGCAGAACCCGAACACCACGCAGGCGCTGACCAATGCCATGGTGCGCGCGCTGAAGTGGCTGCAGAAGGCCGGCCCGTCGGACATCGTCAAGACCGTGCCGGAGAGCTACCTGCTGGGCGACCGCGCGCTGTACCTGGCAGCCTGGGACAAGGTCAAGGAAGCGATCTCGCCGGACGGCGTGATGCCGGCTGACGGTCCGCGCACCGCGCAGAACATGCTGCAGCAGTTCGATGCCGAACTGAAGGGCAAGATCATCAAGCTGGAAGACACGTACACCAACGCGTTCGTGCAGAAGGCCAACGCCAAGTACAAGTAAGCCCGCGCCATCTTCGCCGCCGGCCCGCTGTGCGCAGCGGGCCTTTGCTTTGGGCGGCGGTGGCCATTCACTCACTCGATCCGAGCCGGCGCAAGCCGCGGCGGCAAGGCCAACGAGACGTTTTCCCATGAGCACTCCCGCACTTTCCCTCGACAAGGTCACCTGCACCTTTGTCTCGCGCGAAGACCGCAACCAGCGCTATACGGCGGTCAAGGACGTTACCCTGGCGATCCAGCCGGGCGAGTTCGTATCGGTGGTCGGCCCGACCGGCTGCGGCAAATCCACGCTGCTCAATGTCGGCGCCGGCCTGCTGGAGCCGTCCACCGGCAAGGTCACGGTCTTCGGCGAGCCGCTGCGCGGCATCAACCAGCGCGCCGGCTACATGTTCCAGGCCGAGGCGCTGATGCCGTGGCGCAGCGCGCTCGACAACGTGGTGGCGGGACTGGAGTTCCGCGGCGTGCCGCGTGCCGAGGCGGTGAAGCAGGGCGAGGAATGGCTGCGCCGCGTGGGCCTGGGGGGCTTCGGCGACCGCTATCCGCACCAGCTCTCCGGCGGCATGCGCAAGCGCGTCAGCCTGGCGCAGACGCTGGTGCTGGACCCCGACATCATCCTGATGGACGAGCCGTTCTCCGCGCTCGATATCCAGACGCGCCAGCTGATGGAAAACGAGGTGCTGGACCTCTGGGCGGCCAAGCGCAAGGCGGTGCTGTTCATCACGCACGACCTCGACGAGGCGATTGCCATGAGCGACCGCGTGGTGGTGCTGTCCGCCGGGCCGGGCACGCACCCGATCGGCGAGTTCGCGATCGACCTGCCGCGCCCGCGCGATGTGGCGGAGATCCGCAACCATCCGCGCTTTGTCGAGCTGCACGCCGCGATCTGGGACGTGCTGCGCGAAGAAGTCCTGAAGGGCTATGCGCAGCAGCGCAACGCGGCCTGAACCCGACGGCCAATCTGATACCGAACCCGAATTCCCATGGCATTCCGTCCTGACTCAAAGGGCATGCTGCGCGTCTGGCAGCTGCTGGTCCTGGTGGTGATCCTTGGCGTGTGGCACTTCGCCACGCGCTCGCAAGAGATCGCCTTCTTCTTTGGCGAGCCGCTGATGGTGGCGCAGCGCATCTGGAACTGGTTTGTCGTCGAGCGCGATATCTACCTGCACCTCGGCGTGACGCTGATCGAAACGGTGCTGGCTTTCGGTATCGGCACCGTGGCCGGCCTGGGCGTGGGCCTGTGGCTGGCGCTGAGTCCGATGACCGCCGCCATCCTCGATCCCTACGTGAAGGCGATGAACTCGATGCCGCGCGTGATCCTGGCGCCGATCTTCGCGGTGTGGTTCGGGCTGGGGATCTGGTCCAAGGTGGCGCTGGCCGTGACGCTGGTGTTCTTCATCGTGTTCTTCAACGTCTACCAGGGCGTGAAGGAAGTCAGCCCGGTGGTGCTGGCCAATGCGCGCATGCTGGGTGCCAACCAGCAGCAGTTGCTGCGCCACGTGTACCTGCCGAGCGCGACGAGCTGGGTGTTTTCGTCGTTGCACACCTCGGTGGGCCTGGCCTTCGTCGGCGCGGTGGTGGGCGAATATCTCGGCTCCGCGCGCGGCGTGGGCTACCTGATCCTGCAGGCCGAGGGCACCTTCGACATTAACACCGTGTTCGCGGGCATCGTGGTCCTGACGGCCTTCGCGCTGGTGCTGGACTGGATGGTCGGCATCGGCGAAAAGCGGCTGATGAAGTGGCAGCCGAAGACCGGCGAGACCGAAAAACTCTGAACGGACGCTAGGGCAGCGACTGGCCGCCAGGCGCGGGGAAGCGCACCGTGACGGTCAGGCCGCCGCCGGGAGTTTCATCCAGCGTGGTAGCGGCCTGGTGCAGCCTGGCGATCTCCCTGACGATCGGCAGGCCAAGCCCGGAGCCTTCCACGCCCTGGCCGCTCTCGCCGCGGTAAAAGCGCCGGAACACGTCTTCGCGCTCGACCGGCGCAATGCCGGGGCCGTTGTCGATCACCTGCAGCACGGCGGCGCCGTCCGCTTCCTGCGCGACCCGGACCGTGACAGCGGCGCCATCGCCCGCATAGCGGATGGCGTTGTCGATGAGGTTGGCAGTCAGCTCCTGCAGCAGTTCCGTTTGCCCGAGCACGGTCGCCGGCTTATCTCCTTCGAAACCCAGATCGACGCCCTGGCGGCGCGCGACCAGCGCCCATTCCAGCGCCACCGCGCGCGCCGCGGCGTCGAGCGGAAGCTGGCGCAGCGTGGGTGCGTAGCCGCTTTCGGAGTCCAGCCGCGACAGCGACAGCAGTTGCTGCACGCCCTTGGCGGCATGGCGCACGGTGCCGTGCAGCACGCGCATGTGTTCGCGCACGCGCTCGCCATCGGGCTCGCGCAGCGCCAGTTCGGATTCGGCCTGGATCACGGCCAGCGGCGTCTTGAGCTGGTGCGCGGCATCGGCGAAGAAGCGCTTGCGCGCCTGCAGCATGCGGTGCAGGCGGTCGACGTACTGGTTGAGCGCGCGCACCAGCGGCTTCATCTCCGACGGCAGGTCGCGGTGCTCGATCGGATCGAGCTGGCTGGCGCTGCGCGCCGCCACGGTATCGGACAGGCGGTGCAGGGGCCGCAGGCCGCGGCGCACGCCGAGCCAGACGATGCCCAGCGCCAGCGCCACCAGCACGAGTTCCTGCAGCAGCGAACCGACCAGGATCTCCCGCGCCAGCGCCTGGCGCGGCTCGATGGTTTCGCCGATGACGATCCATACCAGCTGGCTGCGTGCGGAGCCGACGTCGTGGACCGGCAGTGCCTGCGCCGCCATGCGCAGCGGCTGCTCGCGGAAGACGGTGTCGTAGAACACGGTCCGGTACAGCGACGGGCGCGCGCCGGGCGGCCCCGGCAGGTCGTTGTAGCCGGTGACCGTGTCGCCATGGTCGTCGCGCACCTGGTAGAAGACATGCGGGCCGGCCTTGTCGTCGAACAGCTCCAGGGCGAGGTTCGGCACGTCGATGTCCAGCCGGCCATCGCGCAGCGCAATGCCCTCGCGCATCGCGCGCAGCGAGGCTTCGAGCGTGCGGTCGAAGGCCGTGTGCGCCGCCGACATGGCGCGCTCGTAGGTGAGCCAGGCATCGAGTGCCAGCAATCCCAGCAGCGGCAGCAGCAGCCACAGCGACAGTTGCAGGCGCAGGCTCGGCGTCCTGCCGAGACGGCTCATGGCGCGGGATCTGCGCGCGCTTCGAGCAGGTAGCCGAGGCCCCGCAGGGTGACGATGCCCACGCCGCTGCCGTCCAGCTTCTTGCGCAGGCGGTGGATGTAGATCTCGATCGCATCGGGGTTGACCGACTCGTCGATGCCAAAGATCTTCTCGGACAGGGCAGATTTGTTCACGGCCTTGCCATCGCGCAGCATCAGCACCTCCAGCACCGAGCGCTCGCGCTTCGTGAGCTGCAGCAGTTCGCCGTCGATCGTGAAAGCGTGGCTGATCGTGTCGTAATGCAGCGGGCCGCAATCGAGCTGCGTGGATTCGTGCCCGTGGCTGCGGCGGATCAGCGCCCGTGCTCGTGCCTCCAGTTCCGAGAGATCGAAGGGCTTGGCCAGGTAGTCGTCCGCGCCCAGGTCCAGGCCGCGCACGCGGTCTTCGACGGTGCCATGCGCAGTGAGGATCAGCACGGGCATGCGGTTGCGGCGCTGGCGCAGCCGGCGCAGCACTTCCAGGCCATCGAGGCGCGGCAGGCCAAGGTCCAGGATCAGCAGCGCATAGTCCTGCGTGGCCAGCAGGTGGTCGGCGCTGCGGCCGTCGTGCATGCAGTCGACCGCGAAGCCGGCCTGGGTCATGGCCTGCGTCAGGGAGTTGGCCAGCATCACGTTGTCTTCGGCAAGCAGGATACGCATCAGGTAATTCAAGGCGGCAAGGCAGGCGGCGCGGCGGCATGGACCGGGCGGCGCTCGCTGCACAAGCGGGATGTGCCGGTCCGTGACCCGTCACGGCGCACAGCCCTGGGCAATTCAGTGAATGGAATGGCCCAGACTGATACAGCGAAGTGCGCAATCTTTAAAGCTAGGGAAACTCCCAACCCAGAGTTGGCGCAACACGCGCCAAAGCGCGTTCGCCCGAAAGCGAACTGAAAGTGCCGCTCCCCTACGATGCCGCCATTCCAGCGTTCCACCGCTTGCCGGATGGAACGCCATAACGACCAGGGGACAGTTGCGAGGGATGTGCCGGCAGACGGTTGCCGGCACCGGGCCGACGCGGGGCGGCCACGACTCCAACGCAATGCGCTGCCGGCTTGCCCGGCGGACAAGATCCTCCGGCGCATGCGACTGGCATTACCACAACAAGCAAAGCAAGGAGAGAAAGCATGAAACGTACGGCACTGGCACTGGCCTGCATCGGTCTGACGGGTACCGGTTCGGCCTTCGCGCAGTCGAGCGTGACGATGTATGGCCTGGTGGATGCGGGCGTCGAATATGTGAACCATGCCGGGCCGAATGGCTCCGTGGTCAAGCTGACGTCGGGCGGCCGCAATACCTCGCGCTGGGGCCTTCGCGGTACCGAAGACCTGGGTGGTGGCCTGAAGGCGCTCTTCAACCTGGAAAGCGGCATCGCCATCGACACTGGCAACCTCGATACCAGCGGCACGCTGTTCGATCGCCGTGCCACGGTAGGCCTGAGCAGCAGCTATGGCCAGGTGGTGATGGGCCGCACCTTCACCACGACCTACGATTTCATGCTGCCTTTCGATCCGATGGGCTACGCGCCGAACTATTCGTGGGCGACGTCTTCGACCGCCACCGGCGGCCGCAAGGACGGGCTGTTCTCGCGCGCGTCGAATGCCATCCGCTATGACGGCGCATTCGGCGGCTTCAAGCTGGGCGCGACCGCGGCCATGGGCGAAGTGGCGGGTGATTTCAAGACGGCGTCCAAGTATGCCCTCGGCGTTGGCTACAACGCGGGCAAGTTCGCCGCCGCGGCGACCTGGGACCGCCAGAACGGCGCCGGCAGCAGCACCACGCCGGCCGATGCCACCGACTACATCCAGGGCATCCACGCTGGTGCCAGCTATGACTTCGGCAGCCTGTCGCTGTTCGCCGGCTACCGCAACTACAAGCGCACGCTGACCACGGGCGCGGCTTCGGAGCGCAGCGACATGTACTGGGGCGGGGCCAGCTACGACTTCACGCCGGCGTTCACGCTGTACGGCGCGGTCTACAAGCAGAACATCAAGGGTGGCAACGACGCCGATCCGATCCTGTTCTCGCTGCGCGCGCAATACTCGTTCTCGAAGCGCACGCTGGCCTATCTGTCGGCCGGCTACGCCAAGGCCCGCAACGGCCAGAACGTCAGCCTGTCGCGCGACTTCACCGGCTATGCCAACAGCCAGACCGGGGTAATGGCCGGTCTGCAGCACCGCTTCTGACGAGGCTCATGTCGATGCAGCAATCCACCGAATGCTGAGTTGGGAACTGTCTTCCGCTGCCAGTAGGGGTGTGCATTCAGGTGGAAGACGGCTTGGGGCGAATTGCCCCATCGGGGGGCGCAGGGCGTTGCCGCACGCACTGCGCCCTTATTTTTATGACCGTTTCCGCTTCAGGGAACGATCACGACCTTGCCGGTCACCTTGCGCGCTTCCATGTCCTTGAGCGCTTGCGGCGCCTGCTCCAGCGAGTAGCGCGCGGAAATGTGCGGACGCAGCTTGCCTTCCTTTATCCAGCCCAGCATCTGCGCCATATTGGCCGCGTTGGCTCGCGGTTCGCGCCGCACGAAATCGCCCCAGAACACGCCCACCAGCGATGCGCCCTTCAGCAGTGCCAGGTTCAGCGGGATCTTCGGGATCTCACCATTGGCGAAGCCCACCACCAGATAGCGGCCGCGCCATCCGATCGAGCGGAAGGCCGGCTCGGCATAGACGCCGCCGACGGGGTCGTAGATGACGTCCGGGCCGTTGCCGTCGGTCAGTGCCTTGACGCGTTCGCGCAGGTCTTCGGTGCTGTAGTTGATCAGCGCGTCGGCGCCGTGCTCCTTGCAGACCGCGAGCTTTTCATCGGTCGATGCCGCCGCGATGACACGCGCGCCGATGGCCTTGCCGATCTCGATCGCAGCAAGACCGACGCCGCCAGCGGCGCCCAGCACCAGCATGGTCTGGCCAGCCTTGAGTTCGCCGCGGTCCACCACCGCGTGGTGGGAGGTGCCGTAGGTGAGGGTGAATGCTGCCGCGGTTTCGAAATCGATGCCCGGCGGCATCGGCATGACCTTGTTGGCGGGCGCTTTCACGTGCGAGGCGAAGGCGCCATTGCCGAGATAGGCAATCACGTGGTCGCCCGGCTTGACGTGGCTCACGCCCGCGCCGACCGCGGTGACGATGCCTGCCAGTTCCGAACCCGGCGTAAACGGCAGTTCGGGCTTGGCCTGGTATTTGTTCTGGATGATGAGCACGTCCGGAAAGTTCACGCCGGCGGCCTTCACCTCGATCAGCACTTCGCCCTGGTCCGGGACCGGATCCGGCAGGGTTTCGACGGTCAGGGAATCGGGCGGCCCCCAGGCTTTGCATAGAACGGCTTTCATCTTGTCTCCGGTGATAGGTATGGGTGATTAATGCTGGCGCCTGTCCGCTTGCCGCGGCCAGACGGCAAAGCCAAGTGTAGCGCAAATAGCACGATCGTTTTTTTCTCGATTTCACCCGTTTGCGTCCCGCATGGCGACGGGGGACGGCAGCTTTCGCGGTGCCTGTGGAGGCCGCTTGTGCAGGCGCCGTCAGGTACAATCGCGGGATGCACATCCTTCTAGCCAACGACGACGGTTATCTCGCGCCGGGACTCGCCGTCTTGCACGCCGCGCTCGCTCCGCTGGCGCGTATCACGGTGATTGCACCCGAGCAAAACCACAGCGGGGCTTCGAACTCGCTGACGCTGCAGCGGCCCCTGTCGATCTACGAGGCGCGTGAAGGCGTGCAGAAGGGATTCCGCTTCGTCAACGGCACGCCGACCGACTGCGTGCATATCGCGCTGACCGGCCTGCTCGACGAGAAACCCGACCTGGTGGTGTCCGGCATCAACCAGGGGCAGAACATGGGCGAGGACGTGCTGTATTCTGGCACGGTCGCAGCCGCCATCGAAGGCTACCTGCTCGGCATTCCCTCGATTGCGTTCTCGCAGGTGCACAAGGGCTGGGAACATCTCGACGCTGCTGCGCGTGTGGCACGTGCCGTGGTCGAGCGCGCGATTGCGACGCCGCCCACCGAGCCGTTCCTGCTGAACGTCAATATCCCGAACCTGCCTTTCGAACATATCAAGGGCTACCGCGCGACGCGTCTGGGCAAGCGGCATCCGTCGCAGCCCGTGATCACGCAGGTCAACCCGCGCGGCGATACCAACTACTGGATCGGCCCGGCGGGCGACGCACGCGATGCGAGCGAGGGCACCGATTTCCACGCGACGGGCGAGGGCTATGTGTCGCTCACGCCGTTGCAGCTCGACCTGACGCATCGCGGCCAGCTCGACGCGCTTGCCAAGTGGCTGAACTAGCCATTCCCGCCGTAGCGTCTCACCCCCGATGAGCCCAACGCCCCCTCGCAGCAAGTTTCCCCTGCCGCTGGACGCCGTCGTGCAGCGCAAGCCGGAACCGGCGCGCACGGCCGGCATGCCGGCAGTCGGCGCGCCACGCCCGGCCGGGGCGCCGGCGAAGCTCCGCGACAAGCAGCCCTCCACGCCCACGCCCGCGGCGAGTGCCGTGGAGGCACGCGCTTCGGCCGCGACGGCGGGCGGCGGCGGCATGGCGTCGGACCGCGCGCGCGGCGCGCTGGCGGCGCGGCTGCGTGCCGGGGGCATCCGCGACGAACGCGTGCTGGCCGCCATCGGCACCGTGCCGCGTCATCTGTTCGTCGAGCCAGGGCTGGCATCGCAGGCCTATGAGGATGCCGCGCTGCCCATTGGCCATCAGCAAACCATCTCGAAGCCGTCGGTGGTCGCGCGCATGATCGAACTCCTGCGTGAGGGACTGCCGGCGGCCACCCCCCTGGAGCGCGTGCTGGAGATCGGCACCGGCTGCGGCTACCAGGCCGCGGTGCTGAGCCTGGTCGCGCGTGAAGTTTTTTCCATCGAGCGCATCCGTCCGCTGCATGAACAGGCGAAGGCGAACCTGCGGCCGCTGCGGGTGCCAAACCTGCGGCTGCATTATGGCGATGGCATGCTCGGCCTGCCGCAGGCGGCGCCGTTCTCGGCCATCATCCTTGCCGCGGCCGGCATGGACGTGCCACAGGCCCTGCTCGAGCAGCTTGCCATTGGCGGCCGGCTGATCGCGCCAGTGGCGCTGATGCCGCCACCGGGAGCGACGGGCCAGACGGTCACGCAGCAACTGCTGCTGATCGAGCGGCTCAATCGGCATCGCTTTCACCGGACCGCGCTTGAAGCCGTTTTCTTTGTGCCCTTAAAATCGGGCACCATCTGAGTCGAACTATGCACAAGATCGTGAATTCGCATCACTTTGCACGCGCTGGCCAGCTTGTGGCGGCTTCCACGCTGGCGACGCTGTTGGCCGCCTGCGCCAATTCGCCGATGCCGGCGCCCGTGGTGGACCGCACCTCGACCGCCAGCACGGCGGCTGCGCCGCTGGAACCGGCACCTCCTGGATACTATCGGGTCAAGCGAGGCGATACCCTTTACCGCATCGCGCTCGAGAACGGCCAGTCGTATCGCGATGTCGCGGGCTGGAACAATATCAGCAACGCCAACCAGATCGAGGTGGGCCAGTTGTTGCGTGTCGTCCCGCCTGGCGCGGACGTCAATGCCGGCCAGGGCGTGACCACTACGCCGGTGGCGCCGGGTTCGATACAGGGGCAGCCGCTCGACCAGGCGCGCCCGGCTGCCACGCCGGTGCCGCCTGCGCCGGCCGCCGCCGCGCCCGCGGCAGGTGCCGCAGCGTCCGCCGGCACGTCCGCGCCGGTCGCCGACGGGGCGATGAAACTGGCGTGGCCGGCAACCGGCCAACTGATCGGTAAATTTGATGACAAGAGTAATAAAGGCATCGATATTGCGGGCAAGAAAGGCGATGCCGTGCTTGCTGCCGACGACGGGCGGGTGATTCACGTTGGCCCCTTGCGCGGCTACGGGAATCTTGTCATCATCAAACACAATGAGACATTTCTTACTGCCTACGGCCACAATGACAAGGTGCTGGTGGCAGAGCAATCAACGGTCCGCAAGGGACAGAAGATTGCGGAGATGGGCAACAGTGATACCGACCGGGTAAAGCTTCACTTCGAAGTTCGCAAGAACGGAAAACCGGTTGATCCGATGCGGTATCTGCCGCCACAGTGAGGGTTCATGCCACGCCAGAAAACTGTCTCCTCCGGAACCGCCAGCAGGGCCCGCCGTCCCAAGCAGCCGGAAGTGAAGGCTGGTGTGGCCCATGCCGACGATCGCGTTGATCTGGACGACGTCGGCGCTGACCTGCTCCCCGTCACCGATGAACCGATCGCGACCACCGCGGCGGTCGGCCTTCGCGAGGCCGATCTGCTCAGCGACGACAACGATCGCCAGCTGCGCGATGACGACGACGATGAGGCAGAAGAGGAAGAAGAGGGCGAGGGCGAGAATGGCACCGAGCCCGCCGCGGCAGAGCACGATGACTTCCGCACGGTCCTGCACACGGAACTGGCCGCCGATACGGTCCAGCACTACCTGAACCGCATCAGCATCAAGCCGCTGCTGTCGGCGCCCGAGGAGCTGCATTTCTCGACGTTGGCCAAGGACGGCGACTTCTCCGCGCGGCAGGTCATGATCGAGCGTAACTTGCGCCTGGTCGTGAGTATCGCCAAGGGTTATCTCAACCGCGGCGTGCCGCTGCTGGACCTGATCGAGGAAGGCAACCTCGGCCTGATGCACGCGATCGAGAAATTCGATCCTTCGCGCGGCTTTCGTTTTTCCACTTATGCGACCTGGTGGATCCGCCAGAGCATCGAGCGCGCCATCATGAACCAGGCGCGCACGGTACGCTTGCCGGTCCACGTGATCCGTGAACTCAACCAGGTGCTGCGTGCAAAGCGGCACCTGGAAAAAGGCGGCACCGACGGCCGCGACGCCAGCCTCGAAGATATTGCCCACCTGCTGGGCAAGACGCCTGACGAAGTGCAGGACGTGCTGGCGCTTAACGAACATACCACCTCGCTCGATACGCCGTTTGACCTGGACCCGGGCTCCAGCCTGCTGGACTTCCTTTCCGACGAGCACAACGCCGCGCCGGACCAGGAGGTCGCGCACCGCGAGCTCGAAGGGCTGATGAAGCTGTGGCTGGCCCGCTTGTCGGAAAAGCACCGCTATGTGGTGGAGCGCCGCTTCGGGCTCAACCACATCGAACCTGCCACGCTCGAAGAGCTGGCCGAGGAGATGGGTCTCACGCGCGAGCGCGTGCGCCAGATCCAGCAGGAAGCCCTGGTGAAGCTCAAGCGGCATTTCGCATCGCAAGGTGTCAGGAAGGACGCTGTTCTATGACTCCTGTGCTGGTATTCGACATCGAGACCATTCCCGATGTCGACGGCCTGCGCCGTTTGCATGACCATCCCGCATCGATGAGCGACGACGAAGTCGCCGAGCATGCGTTCTCAGCCCGCCGCGAAAAGACCGGAAGCGATTTCCTGCCGCACTACCTGCAGCGCGTGGCAGCGATTTCCTGCGTGTTGCGCCGTACGCAGCGCGACGGATCGGCCGTCTTCCATGTCGGCTCGCTGGGAACCCTGGAGGATGGCGAAGCGACGCTGATCCAGAAATTCTACGAACTGATCGCACGCTACAGCCCGCAACTGGTGTCGTGGAATGGCGGTGGCTTCGACTTGCCCGTGCTGCACTACCGTGGCCTGGTCCACGGCGTGGCCGCGCCGCGTTACTGGGAAATGGGCGAGGGCCGCGAGGACGACAGCCGCGATTTCAAGTGGAACAACTACATCAGCCGCTACCACATGCGGCACCTGGACCTGATGGACCTGCTTGCCATGTACCAGCCGCGCGCCAGCGCACCGCTGGATGACCTGGCCAAGCTGTGCGGCTTCCCGGGCAAGATGGGCATGGACGGCAGCAAGGTATGGCGCGCGTTCCAGGATGGCCAGCTCGAATCCATCCGCGCGTACTGCGAGACCGACGTCGTCAACACGTATCTGATGTACTGCCGCTTCCAGCTGATGCGGGGCGGCGTGACGCCGCGCGAGTTCGATCAGGAGGTGGAGCTCGTACAGGAGTCCCTGGCCGAACTGCCGGGCGAGCAATGGATGGAATACCTCCAGGCGTTCCGCCTGAAGCGCCTGACACCGGACGACGAAGAGCTGGACTGAGTCACCGGCGGGGCCCGCCGGTGGCGCGGACCTGCTTCAGCTCAGATGTCCAGTGACAGCACGATGGGCTGGTGGTCCGAGTCCTTGGTCGCGGCATTGACCTCGCACCGGCTGACCTGGCCGGCAAGATTCTCCGTCACGAAGACGAAATCGCAGGCGAAGGGCGGCTCGGGCCATTGCTCCTTGTCGTGCATGGCGCAGGTGGGCGCGTGCGGCTGGCCCGGATGCCTGAGCAGCCATGCGTCGCGCCATGGTGCCGTGCCGTCGCCGAAAGGCTCCAGCATGCGCCGATAGGCAATGTCGGAGGGTTTGCTGTTGAAGTCGCCGCACAGGACGGCTTCCGATGGCCGGGGTTCCGGCGTGAACGGTCCCGGGGTCGATTCGCTGCGACCGGGCTTGCGCGCGTGGCCGCAGGCCTCGCTGTGCCAGTTGCGCAGGGCGTCGGCCTGGGCCGCACGCTGGGTTGCCGAATAGTATTCCAGGTGTGTGCAGATGACGCGCAGGAGCTTGCTTCCCGATTGAACAGTGGCCTCCAGTGCCACGCGCGGCATCGATGCCACGTCGGGATCGGGCGGCCAGGGCAGGGCGTGGCGGAATAGCTCTCGCACCGGTAGCCGCGTGGCGATCACATTGCCGAACTGGCGCGGACCGCCGTTGCTGCCGAAGCGGTCGACGGCCGGGGCGAACATCACGCGATAGCCCGGCAGCAGCGCAGTCAGCTCCGTCACCTGATCGGCACCCGGGCCCCCTCGCAGGTCGCCAAAGCCGCGGGTGACTTCCTGCAGGCAGATGACGTCGGCGTCTGCCATCGCGCGCATGGTGGCCACGCTGCGCGACAGGTCGACCTGTCCGTCGGCGCCCCGGCCCCACTGGATATTCCACGAAATCAGTTCCATGGCATGGCTCCTTTCGCGGTGCGCCACCGTTCGACCGGCTTCGCACTGCGTGTCTGGACTACAATCGCGCTTTCGCAAAACAATACGTCAGGTTTCGTCTGGTGTCCCAAGTCGTGTCCTCTCCGCAAGAAATGCCGGCAACGCCGCGTGCTGTATCTGCCAACGCCGCTGCGGCGCCCGCTGCCACCGCGCCCGGTGCCGATCCCGTGGTCTCCATTGACAGCCTCGATATGGAGGCCCGCGGCGTCGGCCGCCTGGTCAATGAGGACGGTACACCCGGCAAGGTGATCTTCGTCGAGGGCGCACTGCCCGGCGAGACCGTCAGCTACAAGAGCTATCGCCGGAAGCCGAGCTACGAGCAGGCTCACCTGCTTGAAATCCGGCAAGAGTCCGTCATGCGGGTCAAGCCGGGCTGCCAGTATTTCGGCATTTGCGGCGGGTGCTCGATGCAGCATCTGGACTCGCGCGCGCAGCTCGCCATCAAGCAGCGCGTGCTTGAAGACAATCTCTGGCATCTCTCGAAAGTCCGGCCGGAAGTGATGTTCCGGCCCATTGCCGGTCCGGACTGGGGCTACCGCTATCGGGCGCGCCTGACCGTACGGCACGTCGCCAAGAAGGGCGGGGTACTGGTCGGCTTCCACGAACGCAAGAGCAGCTATGTCGCGGACATGAAGAGCTGCGAGATTCTTCCGCCACATGTCTCCGCGATGCTGGTGCCGTTGCGCGAACTGGTGGGGAGTCTCTCGATCCTCGACCGCATGCCGCAAATCGAACTGGCGGTCGGCCACGAAGTCACGGCGCTGGTGCTGCGTATTCTTGAGCCGCTGACCGAAGCAGACAAGGACCTGCTGCGCGCTTTCGCCGACCAGCACAACGTCCAGTTCTGGCTGCAGCCCAAGGGGCCGGACACCGTGGCGCCGTTCTATCCGCTTGACCGGGAGCTGGCCTATACGCTGCCGGAGTTCGGCATCCGCATGCCGTTCAAGCCGACGGACTTCACGCAGGTCAACCACCAGATCAACCGCGTGCTGATCGGGCGTGCTTTGCGCCTGCTCGATGCCAAGCCGCAAGACCGCCTGCTCGACCTGTTCTGCGGCATCGGCAACTTCACGCTGCCGCTGGCTACGCAAGGCCGCTCGGTCATGGGCATCGAAGGCAGCGAAGCGCTGACGACCCGCGCGCTGGCCAATGCCGGTCACAACGGGCTGGCGCACAAGACGGAATTCGCTTGCCGCAATCTGTTTGAAGTCACCGCCGAGGACATCGCCGCGCTGGGCCGCTTTGACCGCTGGCTGGTCGATCCGCCGCGCGAGGGCGCGCTGGCGGTGTGCAAGGCGCTGGGCGAACTGGCGCAGCAGGGCAGCGACGTGCTCCCGAGCCGGATCGTCTACGTTTCATGCAGCCCGTCGACGCTGGCCCGCGATGCTGGCCTGCTGGTGCACGAGGCTGGCTACCGACTGGTGGGCGCGGGCGTAGTGAACATGTTCCCACATACCTCGCACGTCGAGTCGATCGCCGTTTTCGAGCGCGGTTGAGCCGGCAGGGCAGCGATAGCCGCCCAATGAAAAACGCCGGCCATGTGGCCGGCGTTTTTCATCTTCGCTGAAGCTGTGTCAGTCCCGGCTGCCGCCGAAAATGCCCAGCAGGGCCAGCAGGTTCGTGAACACGTTGTAGACGTCGAGGTAGATCGCCAGGGTCGCGGTGATGTAGTTGGTTTCGCCGCCATTCACCACGCGCTGCACATCGAACAGGATGTAGGCCGAAAAAATGCCGATGGCGATGACCGATACAGTGATCATCAGCGACGGCAGTTGCAGCCAGATGTTGGCCACGCTGGCCAGGATCAGCAGGATCACGCCGACGAACAGGAACTTGCTCAGCCCCGAGAAATCACGCTTGCTGACCGTGGCAATCGTGGCCATGGCGCCGAATACGGCCGCGGTGCCGCCAAAGGCATACATGATCAGTGCCGGCCCGTTCGAGAACTGCAGCACCGCGCCAATCAGGCGCGACAGCATCAGTCCCATGAAGAACGTGAAGGCCAGCAACAGGACTACGCCCATGCTGCTGTTCTTGGTTTTCTCGATGCCGTAGAAGAACGCGAACGCGATGCCCAGGAAGAGGATCAGCGACAGGCCGGGGCTACCCGCCATGAAGCTGAAGCCGCTCGCCACGCCGATCCACGCGCCGAGCACGGTCGGGATCATCGAGATGGCCAGCAGCCAGTAAGTGTTGCGCAAGACCCGGTTGCGCACGACGACGTCACTGACCGTCGACGCATTGCCGAATCCATATGTGTTCAGCTTGTTATCCATGGTGACTCCTGGTGACTCCTGTTTCTTAACGGTGAGGCGCCGGGGCAACCCGGTGCCGACGCATCGCCAATGTGGCATCGCCTCTGCGGAATTGCAAGGGGATTAAAGTGTTACATCGGTCACTTGTATGCGGTTGTGGTCGAGTTTGTTGCTCACGTTTGACGGTTTTGCATGTATTGCGTTCCGTGCATGGGGCAGGCCCGGGATATGAAGAATGTGCCGCATCGCATGTTGCAGTGCCGCATCCGGCTTCCCTTGGGCCAGCATAGGGCGGGCGCGCTCGAAACCGTCATCGTCTCATGCTAGAATTCTCGTTTAATCCATTTGTAACCCCTTCATTTTTCGGAGTTTTTCATGGCGATTGAGCGCACCCTGTCGATTATCAAGCCGGATGCCGTGGCCAAGAACGTTATCGGCCAGATCTACGCCCGTTTCGAAGCTGCTGGCCTGAAGGTCATCGCTGCCAAGATGGTGCACCTGTCGCGCGGCGAAGCCGAGCAGTTCTACGCTGTCCACAAGGAGCGCCCGTTCTTCAAGGACCTGGTCGACTTCATGGTTTCGGGCCCGGTCATGATCCAGGCTCTGGAAGGCGAGAACGCCATCGCCAAGAACCGTGAGCTGATGGGCGCCACCGACCCGAAGAAGGCCGACAAGGGCACCATCCGCGCCGACTTCGCCGACAGCATCGATGCCAACGCCGTGCACGGTTCGGACGCTGCTGAAACCGCCGCTGTGGAAGTTGCCTTCTTCTTCCCTGGCATGAACGTTTACAGCCGTTGATTGTCTGGTCTTCCACAAGCCTGGACTAAAACGGAAGTTGAGTTTGCCGTCATGAACGATCTCGTCAACCTGCTCGACCTGGATGCGGACGCGCTCACCGCCTATTGCGGAGAGCTCGGCGAGAAGCCGTTTCGTGCGCGGCAGCTGCAACGCTGGATCCACCAGTTCGGTGCCAGCCGTTTCGACGCCATGTCGGATCTCGCCAAGTCGCTGCGCGAAAAGCTCGCGACGCGCGCCGAGATCCGCTCGCCGGCCGTCATCACCGACCATTTGTCGGGTGACGGCACGCGCAAATGGCTGCTCGATGTCGGCAACGGCAACGCGGTGGAGACGGTGTACATCCCCGAGGAAACGCGCGGCACGCTGTGCGTCTCCTCGCAGGCCGGATGCGCCGTCAACTGCCGGTTCTGCTCGACCGGCAAGCAGGGTTTCTCGCGCAACCTGACCACGGGCGAGATCATCGGCCAGCTCTGGATGGCGGAATTCGCCATGCGCGAGCAACTGGGCCGTGGCCCCAAGGATGACCGCGTCATCTCCAACGTGGTGATGATGGGCATGGGCGAGCCGCTGCTGAACTACGACCAGGTCGTCCCCGCCATGCGGCTGATGCTGGATGACAACGCGTATGGTCTGTCGCGCCGCCGCGTGACGCTGTCCACCTCCGGCGTGGTGCCGATGATGGACCGGCTGTCGAAAGACCTGCCGGTGGCCCTGGCGGTGTCGCTGCACGCGTCCAATGACGCCCTGCGCGACATGCTCGTGCCGCTGAACAAGAAGTATCCGCTGGCCGAGCTGATGGCGGCATGCCGCCGCTACCTCGAGTTCGCGCCGCGCGACTTCGTTACCTTCGAATACTGCATGCTGGATGGTGTCAATGACGGCGTCGAGCATGCGCGGGAATTGTTGAAGCTGGTGGCCGACGTGCCCTGCAAGTTCAACCTGATCCCGTTCAATCCCTTCCCCGAATCGGGCCTGAAGCGCTCCAACAACGAACAGATCCGGCGCTTTGCGCAGGTGTTGATGGATGCCGGCATCGTGACCACGATCCGAAAGACGCGTGGCGACGATATCGACGCAGCGTGCGGCCAGCTGGCCGGGGAAGTCAAGGATCGCACCCGGCTTGCCGAGCGCGGCAAGTTCGGCAAGATCACGCCTTTGGTGCCGGTCGCCGCGACTGGCCAAGCTGGGGAGGCTCGCCCTGCATGATCCGTCTGATCGCTGCAGTCCTGCTGGGGCTGCTGATGTTGTCCGCCTGCCAGTTGCCGTCAGCGCCCACGCAGGATCTCCAGACCACTTCCGACCAGACCGATGCACGGCGCCGCGCCAGCATCCGGCTGCAGCTGGCCACGAATTACCTTGAAGCCGGCCAGAACAGCGTTGCACTCGATGAGGTGAAGCAGGCGATTGCCGCCGATCCGACCATGGCCGATGCCTACCATGTGCGGGCGCTGACCTACATGGCCATGAACGAGAAGGCGCTGGCCGACGACAGCTTCCGCACGGCGGTTTCGATGCGCGGCAACGATGGCGACCTGCTCAATAACTATGGCTGGTTCCTGTGCCAGGAAGGGCGTTATAGCGAGGCAGTCCCGGTGCTGGAGCGTGCGGTGTCCGCTCCCTCGGCGGGCGGGCCGGCCAAGCCGCTGATCAGCCTCGGCGCTTGTCAGATTCGCAATGGCGCGGGCGCTGACGCCGAAAAGAACCTCAAGGCGGCGCTTGGCTATGACCGGAACAACCCGGTCGCCAGCACCAACCTTGCACTGGTCTACTACCGGCGCGGCGATCTGAAGCAGGCTCAGCAGTACGTCGAGCGTGTCAACAACGGTAAATTCGCAAGCGCGCAATCCCTCTGGCTGGGTGCGCGCATTGCGCGTCGTCAGGGCGACACGGCAGCGCAGGGTGCCCTGGTGGCACAGCTGCGCGAACGTTTTCCCGACTCGCGCGAACTGAGCGCCTACGAACAAGGAGCATGGGATGAGTGAGCAAGAGCGCGCCGCAGGCCAGGCCGCTTCGACGGGACACGTCGGCGGTGGCGCGACAGATTCGGAACGTGAAGCCGTAGCGCGCGAAATCGGCGCGCTGCTGGCGCAGGCACGGGAATCGCAACGGCTGTCCGTCGAGGACGTGAGCGCCCGGCTGAAAGTCGCCGCGCCAAAGCTGGCAGCGGTCGAGGCCGGTGACCTGGCCGCGTTGCCGGACGTCACCTTTGCCAAGGGCGTGATGCGTGCCTATGCGCGTATCCTGCACGTCGACGTGGATGCCTTGCTCGCGCGCTTCCAGCCGCGCCCGGTGCAGGTGACGGAGATGGCGCGCCAGCGCGAAGGCGGTATCAACCAGACGTTCGACGATCGGAGGCGCTTCGGTACGCGCAGTGGTGCCGGCGCTGGCGGACGCTGGGTCTGGCTGGCGTTGGTCGTCGCAGGCGTGGCGGCGGGCGGCTGGTTCGGGCTCGATCATATGAAGCAATGGCTGGAAGCGCGCAACAGCGCAGCGCCAGCCGCGCACGTCGAAGCGCAGGAGCAGCCGGCTCAGACGTCCGAGTCCGGCACCGTGACGGCCGCTCTGCCGCCGGTCATGGCTGGCGCCGACTCTCCGGCTCCGTCCGAGGCGTTGCCTGCCAGCGCGCCGGCCGCAGCCGCCAGCAACGCTGCCGTGCCCGTAGCGGTTGCGGCGGTGGCCCCAGCCGCGACCGTGGAGCCGGCCGCGCCGGTCGCCACGGCGGCGCCCGCGACGGCTGGCTCGGCACAGGGTGAACTGCAGATCAAGTTCGCGTCCGACACGTGGTACGAGATCCGCGACCGCAACGGCAAGGTCGTGCTGGGCGGCACCGCCAAGGCTGGCCAGGAGGTCTCGGGCGGGGGCGCGGCACCGTACAAGGTGGTCATCGGCAACGTGAAGGGCGTGGAGTCGATGAGCCGCAACGGCACGCCGGTCGACCTGAAGGCGGCCAACCGCAACAACGTCGCGCGGCTGACGCTGCCCTGACGCCAGCCCGGCACCGCATCATTGCGAGGTGGTAACGCTATGAACGAACAGCTTTGTCTTCCGGTACTGCCCGGCCCGCTGCCGCGCCGCGAAACGCGCCAGGCGCGTATCGCGTGGCGCGATAACATCGTCACGATCGGTGGCGGGGCGCCGGTGCGCGTGCAGTCGATGACGAATACGGACACCGTCGATGCCATCGGCACGGCCATCCAGGTCAAGGAGCTGGCGCGCGCGGGGTCCGAGATCGTGCGCATCACCGTCAATACGCCCGAGGCGGCCGCGGCCGTGCCGCACATTCGCGAGCAGCTCGACCGCATGGGCGTCGACGTGCCGCTGGTGGGTGACTTCCACTACAACGGCCACAAGCTGCTGCAGGACTATCCGGCTTGTGCCGAGGCGCTGTCGAAGTACCGCATCAATCCCGGTAATGTGGGGCAGGGTGCCAAGCGCGACACGCAGTTCGGCCAGATGATCGAGATGGCCTGCCGCTTTAACAAGCCGGTGCGCATCGGCGTCAACTGGGGCAGCCTGGACCAGGACCTGCTGGCGCGCATCATGGACGAGAACGCCGGTCGCGCCCAGCCCTGGCCCGCGCAAAGCGTGATGGTCGAGGCGCTGATCACCTCGGCGATCGACTCGGCGAAGAAGGCCGAGGAAATCGGCATGCCGGGCAACCAGATCATCCTGTCGTGCAAGGTGTCGCAGGTGCAGGAGCTGATCGCGGTGTACCGCGAGCTGGCGCGCCGCTGCGACTACGCGCTGCATCTCGGGCTGACCGAGGCGGGCATGGGCAGCAAGGGCATCGTGGCCTCGACGGCGGCGCTGTCGGTGCTGCTGCAGGAAGGCATCGGCGATACCATCCGTATCTCGCTGACGCCGGAACCGGGCGCCCCGCGCGAGAAGGAAGTCTATGTCGGGCAGGAAATCCTGCAGACCATGGGCATGCGCAACTTCACGCCGATGGTCATTGCGTGCCCGGGCTGCGGCCGTACGACCAGCACCGTGTTCCAGGAACTTGCGGCAAGCATCCAGGCCTACCTGCGCGAGCAAATGCCCCACTGGAAGACGGCCTATCCGGGTGTCGAAGAGATGGACGTGGCCGTGATGGGCTGCATCGTCAACGGTCCGGGCGAGAGCAAGCACGCCAACATCGGCATCTCGCTGCCGGGCTCGGGCGAATCGCCGGCGGCGCCGGTGTTCGTGGATGGCGTCAAGGTCAAGACGCTGCGCGGCGAGCGTATCTCGGAAGAATTCCAGGCGATCGTCGACGAGTACGTTCGCACGCATTACGGCCCGGGCGCAGCGCGGGCAGAGAAGCAAGCGGTGGCCTGAGCCGGTATGGACCGGCTCACCCCAGCACGATAACTACAGAATGACGCAAAACGAGAATCCGTCCGCGCAAAGCGGCGCCAAGACAGAAGACAAGGCACGCCCCGCCAAGGCATTGCAGGGCGTGAAGGGCATGAACGACATGCTGCCGGCCGATGCCCCGCTGTGGGAGCATTTCGAGAACGCCGCCCGCGCAATGCTGCGCGCCTACGGCTACCAGCAGGTCCGCACGCCGATCGTCGAGCATACCCAGCTGTTCGTGCGTGGCATTGGCGAGGTGACGGACATTGTCGAGAAGGAAATGTATTCCTTCACCGATTCGCTGAACGGTGAGCAACTGACGCTGCGTCCGGAAGGCACCGCTGCCGCCGTGCGCGCCACCATCGAGCACAACCTGCTGTACGACGGCCCCAAGCGCCTGTGGTACACCGGTCCGATGTTCCGCCACGAGCGTCCGCAGCGCGGCCGCTATCGCCAGTTCCACCAGCTCGGCGCCGAGGCGCTGGGTTTCGCCGGGCCGGACGTGGATGCCGAAATCATCCTGATGTGCCAGCGCCTGTGGGACGACCTGGGCCTGGTCGGCGTGCGCCTGGAGATCAATTCGCTGGGGCAGGCCAACGAGCGTGCCGCGCACCGCGAAGAGCTGATCAAGTATCTGGAGCGGTTCAAGGACATCCTGGACGAAGATGGCAAGCGGCGCCTGTACACCAATCCGCTGCGCGTGCTGGATACCAAGAATCCCGCGCTGCAGGAGATGGCGGCCAATGCGCCGAAGCTGATCGACTTCCTCGGCGAGGAATCGCTGGCCCACTTCGAAGGCGTGCAGCGCCTGCTCAAGGCCAACAACATTCCGTACAAGATCAATCCGCGCCTGGTGCGCGGGCTGGACTACTACAACCTTACGGTGTTCGAGTGGATCACCGACAAGCTCGGCGCGCAGGGCACCATTGCCGGCGGTGGCCGCTACGATCCGCTGATCGCGCAGATGGGCGGCAAGCCGGCGCCGGCCTGCGGCTGGGCCATGGGCATCGAGCGCATCATCGAGTTGATCCGTGAAGAAGGCGTAGTGCCGGATGCGGTGGGCTGCGATGTCTACCTCGTGCACCAGGGCGAGGCCGCGTCCCAGCAAGCCATGGTCGCCGCAGAGCGCCTGCGCGATGCCGGGCTGGATGTGGTCGTGCATGCCACGACCGACGGCAAGAGCGGCAGCTTCAAGTCGCAGATGAAGCGTGCCGACGCGAGCGGCGCGGCGTATGCCGTGATCATCGGCGACGATGAAGTCGCTGCCGGCGTGGTGCAGGTGAAGGAACTTCGCCAGGCTGCGCAGGCCGAAGGCGGTGGCCAGCAGGCGCAGGTGCCGGCTGAAGGCCTGGTCGATTACCTGATCGACGCAATGGTCGGCGCCAGCGAATAACCTAGCGAGCCGCGGCACGCGAGATCTGCCCGGCAGGAAACGGAGGCCGCCCGGGCGGCCTTTGACCCCAACCCAAACGCAAGAGACTGCCTCGACATGGCATACGATCTGGAAGAGCAGGAACAGCTTGAAAACCTGAAGGCCTGGTGGCGTCAGTACGGCAATGCCCTGACGTGGCTCTTAATTGCGGCCCTGCTGGCGTTCGCCGCCTGGAGCGGCTGGAAGTACTGGGAGCGCAAGCAGGCCTCCGAGGCGGCCGTGTTGTACGACCAGGTGGTCAAGGCCGCCGAAGGCCGCGATGCCGAGCGCGTCAAGCGCGCCGCCGGCGACCTTGAAGACAAGTTCGGCAAGACCGCGTATGGTCCGATGAGCGCGTTGGTGGCCGCCAAGGTGCTGTACGATGCGGGCGACCTCGCGGCCGCCAAGACGCAGCTGCAGTGGGCCATTGATCATGGCGACGGCGAGTACGCGCTGATCGCCCGCGTGCGCCTTGCCGGCGTGCTGCTCGACGAGAAGGCCTACGACAAGGGCCTGGCGCTGCTCAAGGACGAGCCGCCGGCACCGTTCGTCGCGCTGTATGCGGATCGCAAGGGCGATCTGCTGGCCGCACAGGACAAGCGCGACGACGCGCGCGCGGCCTACCGCAAGGCGCTGGACAAGCTGGGCGCCGACGATCAGTCGATGCGCCAGATCATCCAGTTCAAGCTCGACGCGCTTGGCGCGGCCTGACCTTGTGCCGCTATACGTGAAGGACATCCGCCACAAACCAATGCAGGATCCTAACCTTATGACGTCAATGCTGTCCGCTGCCGAACAACAAGGCGACTCGCGCCGCAAGATTGCCCGTGCGCTCGTCGCCGGCGCCTGCCTTGTGGCGCTGGGCGGTTGCTCGCTGTTCAGCAAGGAGAACAAGCATCCGCCGGCCGAACTGAAGCCGGTGTCGGCGACGCTGTCCGTGCGTCAGGCCTGGAAGGCGGATGTCGGCAAGAGCGGCCCGTATGCGCTGCAAGCGGCCGCGGCCGGCAACAACGTGTACGTGTCGGCCAACAATGGCAACATCATGGCGCTGGACGGGGCCACCGGCCGTACGCTGTGGAAGGCCAAGACCGATGTCGACATCACCACTGGCCCGGGGAGTGACGGCTCGGTGACGGCGGTTGCGGGCGAGAAGGGCGCGGTCTACGCCTTCGATGCCAGCGGCAAGCAGATCTGGAAAAAGCAGGTCAACGGCGAAGTCCTGTCGGCGCCGCTGGTCGGCAACGGCCTGGTGGTCGTGCGCACGACCGATACCCGGGTGCTCGCGCTGGATGCCCAGACTGGTGAACGGCGCTGGATCTACCAGCGTTCGCAGACGCCGTTGAACCTGCGCGCCGCCATGGGCATGGTGTTCGCCGGTGACGGCATAGTCATGGGCTTCCCCGGCGGCAAGCTGGGCGTCCTGACGCCGGGCAATGGCGTGCTTCGCTGGGAGAGCGCGGTGTCGTATCCGAAGGGTGTTTCGGAGATCGAGCGCTTGAACGATGTCACCGGCCAGCCCATGGTCAGTGGCCGCCAGGTTTGCGCCACGACCTTCCAGGGCCGTATCGCCTGTCTGGAACTGGCCAGCGGCCAGCCGCAGTGGGGCAAGGATTTCTCGTCGCCGACCGGCCTGGCGCAGGATGACAATGCCATCTATGCCAGCGACGAACAGTCCGTGGTGTTTGCATTCGACCGCCAGAATGGCAACGAGCGCTGGAAGAACAACGAACTGCGCTATCGCCGCCTGGGCGCGCCGCTGGTATTGGGCCGCTCGGTGGTGATGGGCGACTTCGAAGGCTATGTGCACTTCCTCTCGCGAGACGATGGCACCGAAGTGGCGCGCATGAAGACCGATGGCAGCGCCATCAGCGCCGCGCCGGTGGTGGCAGGACAGACGCTGGTCGTCCAGACCCGCGACGGCGACGTCTACGGCTACGTGCCGGACTGAGCCATTGATGGCAGCGCAGGCCGTACACCTGTCGGTACGGGCTGCGCCAATTCCGGTAGCATGATCCCTGGTCGTGCGGCGAAATACGGAGCGTGCCCTGGGGCCACGTTCCACCCGACAGGAGAAGCGGGGCTGGCCATGCATTTTTTGCATGAAGCGCCGTCGGATCAACTGACTCCGGAGTTCCAGGGGGACGGCAGGTGCCGGCCCCCGTTTCCGTTTATTGCATGAAACCAGTTATTGCACTTGTCGGCCGCCCGAACGTCGGGAAGTCGACGCTATTCAATCGCATGACCCGGTCGCGCGACGCGCTTGTCGCCGATCTGCCGGGCCTGACGCGCGACCGCCACTACGGCGAAGGGCGTATTGGCGAACGTCCCTTTATTGCGATCGATACCGGCGGTTTCGAGCCGGTGGTCAAGGAAGGCATCGTCGCCGAGATGGCCAAGCAGACCAAGCAGGCCGTGGTCGAGGCGGACGTGGTCATCTTCATTGTCGACGGCAGGCTCGGCCTGGCGCCGCAGGACCGCGCCATCGCGGATTACCTGCGCAAGACCGGCCGGCGCGTGATGCTGGCGGTCAACAAGGCCGAGGGCATGAAGTACACCTCGGTCGCTGCTGACTTCTATGAGCTCGGCATGGGCGATCCGTACGCGATTTCGGCGGCGCACGGCGATGGCGTTCGCGAACTCGTGGACGAGGCGCTGCAATTGGCGATTCAAGAGCGTCCGGAGCTGGCCGAGGAAGAGGACGACAGCGGCAAGGGCGTGAAGATCGCCATCGTCGGGCGGCCGAACGTCGGGAAGTCGACGCTCGTGAATACGCTGATCGGCGAGGAGCGCGTGATCGCGTTCGACATGCCCGGTACCACGCGCGACGCCATCTACGTGGAGTTCGAGCGTGGCGGCAAGCCCTACACGCTGATCGACACGGCGGGCCTGCGGCGGCGGGGCAAGGTGTTCGAAGCGATCGAGAAGTTCTCGGTGGTCAAGACGCTGCAGTCGATTGCCGACGCCAACGTCGTGATCCTGCTGCTCGACGCGCAGCAGGATATTTCCGACCAGGATGCCCATATCGCCGGCTTTATCGTCGAGTCGGGCCGGGCTCTCGTGGTCGGCGTCAACAAGTGGGATGGTCTCGATGGGCATACCCGCGATCGCATCAAGCATGACCTCGAGCGCAAGCTGCAATTCCTGAGCTTCGCCAATTTCCACTTCGTGTCTGCGCGGGAACGCACAGGCATTGGCGCGCTGATGCGTTCGGTCGACGACGCGTTCGCCGCGGCCATGGTCAAATTGCCCACGCCGCAGCTCACGCGCGTGCTGCAGGAAGCTGTGGAGTTCCAGCAGCCCAAGCGCGCCGGCGTATCGCGGCCCAAGCTGCGCTACGCGCACCAGGGCGGTTCCAACCCGCCGATCATCGTGATCCACGGCAACGCCTTGTCGAGCGTTTCCGAGACCTACCGGCGCTACCTGGAAAACCGCTACCGCGCGGCATTCAAGTTGAAGGGCACCCCTCTTCGCATTGAATTTCGCACGAACAAAAACCCGTATGCGGACTCGAAAGACTGAGTTCCGGGCGAGTGCATGGCGAGGCAAGTTTTCGTTTGCGTTCGTTTGGAACTGCGGCTAAATTTGCGTAAGCAGGGGGTTCTCTGCGCGCGGATGCCGCTTTGGTACTGTTTTGATCTTTTTTCTGGCGCGAGCTTGCGCCGCATGACTTGAACCGGGGACTTTCGTCCCCATTAATCACCACTAAACCTATAAATTTGGAGTGTGCCATGAGCAACAAAGGGCAACTGCTACAAGACCCGTTCCTGAACGCGCTGCGCAAAGAGCACGTGCCGGTTTCCATCTATCTCGTCAATGGCATCAAGCTGCAAGGCAACATCGAATCGTTCGACCAGTATGTCGTGCTGCTGCGTAACACCGTGACGCAGATGGTCTACAAGCATGCAATTTCCACCGTCGTCCCGGCTCGCGCGGTCAATTTCCGCGTGGATGATTCGACCGAGGGCTGATCTTCGCGGGGGCCGCAAGTCGTTGCGGCCCTCGACAGCCGGCTTCGCGCACACGCCACCCGGCGTTGCGGCGGTGCCGGCCTCCGGTTCGCGCATGCGGCCGGCTCGCGGTGAACCGGACTGGCTGCCTGCCATGCCGGTGCCTCAATCGCGCAAGGGAGCGCGTGCCTGTACCGGCCCGCTCCCATCTCAGAATCCGGCCAGTTCCGGCCATCTTCCCAAAACCGTCTTTCTTCGCGCGTAGCGCCGCCCGCTTGGATCCCAGAGCTACCTCCAACACCGAACCGTCACGTGCCATTCTCGTTGGCGTGGATTTCGGCAAGCACGACTTTCAGGAAAGCCTGAGCGAACTTGCCCTGTTGACCACCACCGCAGGCTCCATGCCGGTGCATACGCTGACCGGCAAGCGCTCGCGGCCGGACCCTGCGCTGTTCATCGGCTCTGGCAAGGCCGAGGAGTTGAGGGAGGCCGCCGATGCGCTGGATGCCGACATCGTGGTGTTCAACCATGCCCTGAGCCCGGCGCAGCAACGTAACCTGGAGCGTTTTCTCCAGCGCCATGTGATCGACCGTACCGGCCTGATCCTGGATATCTTTGCCCAGCGCGCGCAGAGCCATGTGGGCAAGGTGCAGGTGGAGCTGGCGCAGGTCCAGTACCAGGCGTCGCGCCTGGTTCGTGCGTGGAGCCACCTGGAGCGGCAGAAGGGCGGTATCGGCGTGCGGGGCGGACCAGGCGAGCGCCAGCTCGAACTGGACCGCCGCATGCTCGATACCCGGGCCAAGCGCCTGAAGACCGACCTTGCCCGGCTGCAACGGCAGCACAGCACGCAGCGGCGTGCCCGCGCGCGCAACGAGACCTTGAGCATCTCGCTGGTCGGCTATACCAACGCGGGCAAGTCAACGCTGTTCAATGCCTTGACCAAGGCCGGCGCCTATGCGGCCAACCAGCTCTTCGCGACGCTCGATACTACCTCGCGCCGGATGTTCCTGGACGGGCTCGGCAACGTGGTGCTGTCCGATACGGTCGGCTTTATCCGCGACCTGCCCACCCAGCTGGTCGAGGCGTTCCGCGCGACACTCGACGAAACCGTGCACGCCGATCTGCTGCTGCATGTCGTGGATGCCTCGAGTACGGTGCGTCACGAGCAGATCGAGCAGGTGAACCGGGTGCTGGCGGAAATCGACGCCTCTGGAATTCCGCAGATCGTCGTGATGAACAAGATCGATGCGGCGCCGGAATTGCAGGAGCAGGGAGCGCGTATCGAGCGCGACGAAAACGGCGTGCCGACGCGCGTGTTTCTGAGCGCCCGCGAGGGTGTGGGCCTGGACGCGTTGCGGCAGTCCATCGTCGAAGTCGCTCAGTGGCTGGCAAACCGGCCGCCCGAACCTGCCCCGTTCGATCCGCGGCTATCGGAGCAGGGTCCGCGCGCGGAAGATGACGAATTTGACAGGGAAGAGGGGCGCGATCCCGGTGATCGCGTCCAGTCCTGAGCCATTTCGGCGAGATTCGGGCCGGTTTGCGCGATTTGGCCAAAAGTGGCGCAGATGACTGCTAGAATCCCCCAGTTACAAACTTCCCCGGACCCGTGCACTTCATGCCCCAGTTCTCCCGGAATCCTGAATCGAGCCTGCCCCCGGGCGGCCGCTTTCCGCTGCATGCGGGATGGCAGCGCCTGCGCGCAATCTTCTCGCTGAACGATCCTCGCTGGGGACGCGACGGCCAGGATGAGGATGACAAGGACAGCCGCGGGAACGACCGTGATGCGAATCGTCAGCACCAGCGGCCGCAGGACGGTCCGCCCGATCTCGACGAGCTCTGGCGCGACTTTAACCGGCGCCTGAACGGGCTGCTCGGACGCAAGGAGAACGGCGGTGGCGGCAACCAGGGCCTCGGCGGTCCGCGCGTGCCGGGCAAGGGTTCGGGCGTCGGTGTTGGCGTGGTGGTGGCCGCCGTGGTGGGTATCTGGCTGGCCAGCGGTTTCTTCATGGTGCAGGAAGGCCAGACCGCGGTGATCCTGCAGTTCGGCAAGTTCAAGTATTCGACGGGTCCCGGTATCAACTGGCGCCTGCCCTGGCCGATTCAATCGGCCGAAGTCGTCAACCTGTCGGCCGTGCGTTCGGTGGAGGTGGGTCGCTCCACGTCCATCAAGGACAGCAACCTGAAAGACTCGTCGATGCTGACGCAGGACGAGAACATCATCGACGTCCGCTTCACGGTCCAGTATTCCATCCAGGACGCCAGCGAGTTCCTGTTCTTCAACAAGACCGATCGCGGCGGCGACGAGGAACTCGTGACGCAGGCCGCCGAAACCTCGGTGCGCGAGATCGTCGGCCGCAACAAGATGGATGCGGTGCTGTACGAGAACCGCGAGCAGATCGCGCAGGGGCTGGCCAAATCGATCCAGTCGATCCTGACCGCGTACAAGACCGGTATCCGTGTCATCTCGGTCAACGTGCAGAGCGTGCAGCCGCCCGAGCAGGTGCAGGCCGCGTTCGATGACGTGAACAAGGCCAGCCAGGACCGCGAGCGCGCGATCAGCGAAGGCCAGGCCTATGCGAACGACGTGATTCCGCGCGCCAAGGGTACGGCCGCGCGGCTGAAGGAAGAATCCGAGGCCTACCGCGCCCGCGTGGTGGCACAGGCCGAGGGTGATGCTTCGCGGTTCCGCTCGGTGCAGGGCGAATACGCCAAGGCACCGCAGGTGACGCGCGACCGCATCTATATCGAGACCATGCAGCAGATCTACGCCAATTCGACCAAGGTGCTCGTGGATGCGCGCCAGGGCAGCAACCTCCTGTATCTCCCGCTCGACAAGCTGATGGCGCAAGCCCAGGCCGATGGCCGCGGCACGGCGTCGCCATCCCAGCCGGCCAGCAGTGCCGGCACGCAGGCACCGGCGCAGGATTCGGCTGCCGATATCCGGTCGCGCGAATCGCTGCGCAATCGTGACCGCGATTCGCGTTGAGGAGACCGTCATGAACCGACTGATTTCCTTCGCGATTGGCGCTTTCATCCTGCTGGCCGTGGCGTCTTCGATGATGTTCGTCGTGGACCAGCGCCAGTACGCCGTGGTGTTCGCCTTTGGCGAGATCAAGCAGGTCGTGCGCGAGCCCGGCCTGCACTTCAAGTTGCCGCCGCCGCTGCAGAACGTGGTGTTCATGGACCGCCGCCTGCAGACCATCGACGTTGCGGCCAGCGAGCGTTTCCTGACGGCCGAGAAGAAGAGCATGGTGGTGGACTGGTTCGTCAAATGGCGCATCACCGAGCCGCGCAAGTTCTACGTGGCCTTTGGCGGCAATGTGCGCGGTGCCCAGGACCGCATGACCCAGCGTATCGACGCCGTGGCGCGCGAGGAGTTCGGCAAGCGCACCGTGGCCGACGTGGTCGCCGGCGAGCGCGAGAAGGTCATGCAGAACATTCGCGCCGGCATGGCCGAGTACGCGCAGTCGGTCGGCGTCGAAATCCTCGACGTGCGCCTGAAGCGCGTGGATCTGCTGCCAGCCATCAGCGAGTCGGTGTACCGCCGCATGGAAGCCGAGCGCAAGCGCGTGGCCAATGAGCTGCGTTCGACCGGCGCGGCCGAGGGCGAGAAGATTCGCGCCGATGCCGACCGCCAGCGCGAGGTGGTACTGGCGGAAGCCTATCGCGATGCGCAGGTGATCAAGGGCGAGGGCGATGCCAAGTCGTCGCAGATCTATGCCGATGCCTTTGGCAAGGATCCCCAGTTCGCCCAGTTCTGGCGCAGCATGGAAGCCTACCGCAATACCTTCCGCGACAAGCGCGACATCATGGTGCTGGAGCCGAATTCGGACTTCTTCCGTTATATGCGCTCGAGCGGCGGCGCCGCGGCGCCGGCGGCTAGCGGTGCGTCCGGAGGGCGGCGCTAGCGAGACCGCTGAAATTGTGGCGAGTTGACAAAACCCCGGCTTGCCGGGGTTTTGTCCGGCTGGAGGTCCGTGTCTGAAGTGACGGCGCGGACGCGCACCGGCCGTATCCGATTCGCCGGGTGTGCAGGCTGGGGCCTGCTCGCAAACGTGTCATACAGAGAAGAGATTCATCATGTCCAACCATTGGCTGCTGCCAGAAAACATTGCCGACGTCCTGCCGTCGGAGGCCCGCAAGATCGAGGAATTGCGCCGCCGCATGCTGGACCTGTTCCGCACCTACGGCTATGAACTGGTCATGCCGCCGATGCTGGAGTACCTGGAGTCGCTGCTGACCGGAACCGGGCATGACCTGGACCTGCGCACGCTCAAGCTGGTGGACCAGTTGTCCGGCCGCACGATGGGCCTGCGCGCCGATATCACGCCGCAGGTCGCCCGCATCGACGCGCACCTGCTGAACCGGCCTGGCGTGACGCGCCTGTGCTATGCGGGCAACGTCCTGCACGCGCGTCCGGCCGGGTTCCATGCCACCCGCGAGCCGATTCAGGTCGGTACCGAAATCTATGGTCACGCGGGCCTGGAGGCCGATGTCGAGATCCAGGAGTTGATGCTGGCCGCGCTGCAGGCGGCGGGGCTATCGGATATCCGCATCGACCTGTGCCATGCCGGCATCCTCGAAGCGCTGCTCGAGGGCCTGCCCTCGATCCGAAAGATCGAAGATGCCCTGTTCGCGGCGCTGGAGACCAAGGACAGTTCGGCCCTGCGCGAAATCACGCAAGGCATGCCTCAGACCGAGCGCGACGCTCTGCTGGCGCTGCCGACGCTGTACGGTGGCGTCGAAGTCCTCGACCGTGCGCGCGCCACGCTGCCCGCCAGCCCGGCGATCGGGCGCGCGCTGGATGAACTGGCGGCATTGGCGACGCAGGTGCGCGGCGCCAGCGTCAACATCGACTTGTCCGACCTGCGCGGCTACCACTATCACAGTGGCGTGATGTTTACGGCGTATGTGGCGGGGCTGCCGAACTATGTGGCGCGGGGCGGCCGCTATGACAAGGTTGGCGAGGCCTTTGGCCGCGCTCGTCCGGCCACCGGCTTTTCGCTGGACCTGCGCGAGGTGGCTGCACTGTCACCCATTGAAGTGCGCGCCCAGGCAGTTTTCGCACCTTGGGATGCGGATCCGGCGCTTCGTGCCGCCATCGTCGCGCTGCGGGCCGCAGGGGAGATCGTGATCCAGTCGCTGCCCGGGCATACCAATGAACTCGACGAGTTCAATTGCGACCGTCAACTCGTGCGCCAGGATGCTGGCTGGGTTGTTGTGCCGCGCTGAGCCTTGATACCGGTCATTTGCCCAAAAAGCGGGAATCGACCGGCAACGAGAGTAGAATACGTTTTTAACCTATTGACCAAAGCAATATGTCCGCATCCGCAGTAGGCCAGGGACGCAACGTCGTCGTGATCGGCACCCAGTGGGGTGACGAAGGCAAAGGAAAAATCGTCGATTGGCTTACCGACCATGCAAAGGGCGTGGTGCGGTTCCAGGGCGGCCACAACGCTGGCCACACCCTGATCATCGGCGGCAAGAAGACCATCCTGCGACTGATCCCGTCGGGGATCATGCGCGAAGGCACGGTCTGCTACATCGGCAACGGTGTGGTGCTGTCGCCCGAAGCCCTGTTCCACGAAATCGAAGAACTCGAATCCGCTGGCCTGGAAGTGCAGAAGCGTCTGCGCATCTCGGAAGCGGCGACGCTGATCCTGCCGTACCACGTGGCCATCGACAAGGCACGCGAAGCGCGCCGCGGCGCCGCCAAGATCGGCACGACCGGCCGTGGCATCGGTCCCGCCTATGAAGACAAGGTCGCTCGCCGCGCGCTGCGCGTGCAGGACCTGTTCGATCCGAAGCAATTCGCCGAGCGCCTGCGCGAGAACCTGGACTTCCACAACTTCATGCTGACGCAGTACCTCGGTGCCGAAGCCGTGGACTACCAGAAGACGCTCGACGCCGCGCTGGCCTTCGCGCCGCGCCTGGCGCCGATGGTCGCGGACGTGTCGGCCGAGCTCTACGCGGTCAATGCCGCCGGTGGCAACCTGATGTTCGAGGGTGCGCAAGGCACGCTGCTCGACGTGGACCACGGCACGTACCCGTATGTGACCTCCAGCAACTGCGTGGCCGGTGCGGCTGCCGCAGGGGCCGGCGTGGGTCCGGGTCGCCTGAACTACATCCTGGGCATCACCAAGGCGTACTGCACGCGTGTCGGTGCGGGTCCGTTCCCGAGCGAACTGTACGACAACGACAATCCCGCTCGCCAGGATCCCGTCGGCGTGCGGCTGGCCAACGTCGGCAAGGAATTCGGCTCGGTGACTGGCCGTCCGCGCCGCACCGGCTGGCTCGATGCCGCAGCGCTCAAGCGCTCGGTGCAGATCAATGGCGTGTCGGGCCTGTGCCTGACCAAGCTTGACGTGCTCGATGGCCTCGAAAGCATCGGCCTGTGCGTAGGCTACAAGCTCGATGGCAAGACCGTGGACATCCTGCCGCGCGGTTCGGATGCCGTGGCGCGCTGCGAACCGGTCTACGAAGAGTTCCCAGGCTGGAACGAGTCGACCTTCGGCGTGAAGTCGTGGGACGCGCTGCCGGAAGCCGCACGCAACTACCTGAAGCGTGTGGAAGAAGTGGTCGGCATTCCGATCGACATGATTTCGACCGGCCCGGATCGAGACGAGACGATCCTGCTGCGTCATCCGTACCTGGCCTGACCCGGCGTACACAGGTTGCCAAGACCGCGCGCCACAAGCGCAGCGGCTCCGCAATAACAAATCGGCCCGCGCAAGCGGGCCGAGCCATATCGGTCAACCGACCAGAAGAACAAGCGAGTCAATCATGAATCAGCCAACAAACGACGATGAGAACCTGTGGGTATCCTGGGATGAATACCATCGCCTGATCGCACGTCTGTCGCTGAACGTGCACGAGTCGGGCTGGAAGTTCGACAAGATCCTGTGCCTGGCGCGCGGTGGCCTGCGCGTGGGCGACCAGATGTCGCGCATCTTCGATGTGCCGCTGGCCATCCTGGCAACCAGCAGCTACCGCGAGGCCGCGGGCACCCTGCAAGGCGACCTCGATATCGCGCAGTACATCACCATGACGCGCGGCGAGCTCGCCGGCAAGATCCTGCTGGTGGACGATCTGGTCGATTCAGGGGTGACCCTGGAGCGCGTGGGGCGGCATCTGAAAGAGCGCTATCCCGCCGTGACGGAAGTCCGTTCCGCGGTGCTCTGGTACAAGGACTGCTCCAAGGTCAAGCCGGACTACCACGTGACCTTCCTGCCGTCGAACCCCTGGATTCACCAGCCGTTCGAGGAATACGACACGCTGCGCCCGCATAACCTTGCGGCCTGGCTCAAGCGCGGCAAGCGCGCGCCGGAAGACGGCGCGCAAGGCTGACGCTGTCGTGAAACAGGCGGCCCCGCCCAGGGGCCGCACCGGTCAGACTTCAGTAGCCGACCGTGAAACGCTGGCGCGGATGCGCTGGCTTCTCGATCTCGTCGAGCATGGCGATCGCGTAGTCTTCCATCGTGATCCAGCTCTTGCCGGCAGCATCCGCCAGCAACGCATCCTGGCCCGCACGGTATTTGCCGGTGCGCTCGCCCGGCTCGAACAGGGCCGACGGCGACAGGAAGGTCCAGTCAAGATCCGATGTTCCGCGCAAGGCATCGAGGAAGTCGCGGCCGGCCAGCGCCTCGCCTTTGTATGCCGCCGGGAATCCCGGTGTATCCACGAGTTGCGTGCCAGGCGCGATGAGCAGGCTGCCGGCGCCGCCAACCACGAGCAGGCGCGAGACGCCGGCTGCCTTGACGGGACCGATGACCTGCGATGCCTTCAGTTGCTCGAACCGTGCTGTGCTGATGGCCACATCGTGGCCATCCAGGGCGGCCGCCAAAGCGTGGCTGTCCGTTGCGTCGACATCGCGTGTGATCAGGCCTTTGCGAGCTGGCAGGCGGCTGGCCGTGCGGGCCAGGGCGGTGACGCGATGGCCACGGCGCAGGGCTTCGTCGATCAGGCGGGTTCCCACGCGGCCGGTGGCGCCGATGATGGCAATGTTCATGTTTGCTCCTTTGTCAGGGTAAAGGTCGGTCAGGTAAATGCCACGTCGCGCGTGGCGGCTCCGATATGAAACTGATGTGGTTACATATCAGGGCAAAAAAATCAGCGCTTGCGGCGCCGGGCGGCCTGCTCGATATCGGCGAGCATGCCGGCAATGGTGATCTCCGCCAGGGCATTGTCCATGGCGGACTGGGCACGGTCCGCGACCAGCCGAAGGGCGCCGGTGATCTCCCTGCCTACCATGCATGCCGGATTCGGGGCGCTCTGGTGCAGGGCGATCAGTGCAGTGGTTTCGACTGCCCGGAATACGTCCAGCAAGGTAATGCGTTCAGCCGGGCGCGCCAGCGCCGAGCCACCGGTGCTGCCCATGGTGCTGGTGACAAGTCCGGCTTCGGCCAGTTGTCCGATCAGCCGCCGGATCAGCGCCGGATTGGTCCCGACGCTGCCGGCGATCAGCGATGACGGCAGCGGCTCGCTGGCGCTGGCCAGCAAGGTCAGGATATGGACGGCGACGGCAAACCGGCTGCTTGTGCTCATGGTGAAGTATTAATGTGAAACCATGATAGTTACAGATGCGCTGGCTTGTCAATCGATCAGACGTGTCGCTTCGTGTTAGTGTGCGGCGACATGGCCGCTGTGGCGATTTGTGTCGGAAGGGTGGCAGGAGAATGCCGGAATCGCCACTGAAACTGATACACTCGCCTGCAGTGCAGCCATTTGGCTGCCACAGATCAACAAATGGAATGCGGTCTGATCAGACTGCGAATCGAGGAGTGCAAGTTGCCGGATCAGATGTGCAAGGCGAGAGCGGAAAACAAAAAACCCGCAGGCTTTAGAAGCGCTGCGGGTTTCTCGCTGATCTGGTGCCCAGGAGAGGACTCGAACCTCCACAGTGTTGCCACCGCTAGGACCTGAACCTAGTGCGTCTACCAATTCCGCCACCTGGGCAGGTGTCGAAACAACCGAAGCGCTCATTATAGAGAGCGCGGAAATTTTGTCAAATAGTTTTCACAAAAAATTGAATCAAAACAACTATCCGATCCCTAGCCGGGAAGAAATCCTTGGCGTACTGAGAACATCGGGGTCGCCCCAGTCGGCCGGCGATATTGCCAAGGCCCTGTCCGTCACGCGCAAGGAGCATGATGGATTCCAGAAACGCCTGGCCGCGATGGAACGCGACGGGCAGATCGAGCTGAACCGCAAGGGCCGCTATGAACTGGCCCATCAACCCAATTTCGTCACCGGCCGCGTGCAGGGGCACCGCGACGGTTTTGGCTTCCTGATTCGCGACGACGGCGAAGACGACATCTTCCTGCCGGAACGCGAGCTGCAGAAGGCCATGCACAACGACCGCGCGCAGGTGCGCGTGGTTGGCTATGACCGCCGCGGCCGCCCGGAAGGGCAGATCGTGGAGATCATCGAGCGCGCCAACCGCTACGTGATCGGTCGCCTGCTCAGCGAGGGCGGCGTACTGGTGGTGGCGCCCGAGGACAAGCGCATCAGCCAGGACATCCTGATTCCGCCGAAGGCGCAGGGCAAGGCGCGCGTGGGGCAGGTGGTCAGCGTCGAGCTGATCGAATATCCGGATCGCTATGTGCAGCCGGTCGGCCGCGTGGTGGAAGTGCTGGGCGAAATCGATGATCCCGGCATGGAGATCGAGATCGCGGTGCGCAAGTACGGTGTGCCGCATGCGTTCTCGGATGCGGCGGCCAAGGAAGCCTCGGCGCTGCCCGATGAGGTACGGCAGGCCGACCTGGATCACCGCATCGACCTGCGCGACGTGGCCCTCGTCACGATCGATGGCGAAGATGCGCGCGACTTTGACGATGCCGTCTACTGCGAGCCGGTGAAGATCGGCCGCACCAAGGGCTGGCGCCTGATCGTGGCCATTGCCGACGTATCGCACTACGTGCGGCCCGGTACGCCACTGGATGCCGATGCGCTCGACCGTGCCACCTCGGTGTATTTTCCGCGCCGGGTGATCCCGATGCTGCCGGAGAAGCTTTCCAACGGCCTGTGCTCGCTCAACCCGCAGGTCGACCGCCTGTGCATGGTGTGCGATGCGGTGATTACCGCCAAGGGGGAACTGAAGGGCTATCAGTTCTATCCTGCCGTGATGCATTCGAAGGCGCGGCTGACCTACAACGAGGTCTGGTCGATCCTGTCGAACACCAAGGGTCCGGAGGCGCACAAGCGCGCCGACCTCGTGCCCTACCTGCAGAACCTGTACGAGCTGTTCCAGGTACTGCTCAAGGCGCGGCGTGCGCGCGGCGCGATCGATTTCGATACCACCGAGACGTATATCGTCTGCAACGCGCAGGGCAAGATCGAGCAGATCCTTCCGCGCACGCGCAACGACGCGCACCGGCTGATCGAGGAATGCATGCTGACGGCCAACGTGTGCGCGGCCGATTTCCTCGAACGCTTCAAGCACCCCGCGCTGTACCGGATCCACGCGGGCCCGAGTGAGGAAAAGCTGAAGAACCTGCGCGAGTTCCTGAAGACCTCGGGCCTGTCGCTCGGTGGCGGCGACAAGCCGCAGGCGTCCGATTATGCCGAGGTGATGGACAAGATCAAGTCGCGGCCCGACGCGCCGATGCTGCAGACCATGCTGCTGCGCTCGATGCAGCAGGCGGTCTACAGTCCGGACAATATCGGCCACTTTGGTCTGGCATACGAGGCCTACGCGCACTTCACCAGCCCGATTCGCCGCTATCCCGACCTGCTGGTGCACCGCGCGATCAAGGCGATCCTGGCGCATACCAAGTACCAGCCGGCCTTTGCGCACGGCACCGAGTTCAATACCGCGGTTTCGCCCAAGGCTCGGCGCCTGCAGGCCAAGGACGCCGAGCAGAAGGCAGAGCTGACCGCGGCGCGTGCGCGGCGCAATGAAGCCATCTGGGACGAACTCGGGTTGCATTGCTCGGCCAACGAGCGCCGCGCCGACGAGGCATCGCGCGACGTCGAGGCCTGGCTCAAGTGCTACTTCATGCGCGACAAGCTGGGCAGCGACTTCGCCGGCACCGTCAGCGCCGTGACGTCGTTCGGCATCTTCGTGCAACTCGACGAGCTGTACGTGGAGGGCCTGGTGCACGTCACCGAACTCGGCAGCGACTACTTCCAGTACGACGAAGCGCGCAACGAACTGCGTGGCGAGCGTACCGGCATCCGTTATCGCCTGACCGACCGCGTGCGCGTGCAGGTGTCGCGCGTGGATCTGGATGCGCGCAAGATCGACTTCCGCCTGGTGCAGGAGCCGTCGGCCAAGACCCTGCGCGCTCGCGCCGGCGTGTCCGAGCCGCCGCGCGTGCCGGCCGCGCATGCGGTGCCGGCACGCAAGAAGGGGCGGCAACTGGCCGCTTTGCTGGGCGGGACCTCCAAGCCGGAGGAGTCGTTCGACGAGACGCTCGATCGCGTGATCGAAGAGCAGCCGGTGTTCGAGGCGGTGATCACGCCGCTGCCGCCGCACGTCAAGACCGGCGGCAAGCCGGCCAAGCGTGCTGCCAAGCCCAAGCCGGGCCATCTGGAGAAGCCGCGCAAGCCGGGTTCGAAGACGCACGCCGCAAAGGCCGCGGGCAAGACTTCGCGCCCGCCTCGCAAGCGTTGATCTGGGGCTGTCCGGGGCGCCGCGGTAATAGCGTTCCCGGACAGCGCGCAGGAAGCGTGCTGGCGAGCCGGGCAGGGCGGGTACAATCGCGCCATGGCTAAACAAAAACTTCTGATCGGCTTTCACGCCGTGACCGCGCGCTTGCGCCAGGACGCCAAGGGCGTCACCGATGTCTATGTCGAGGCTTCGCGCCGCGACCGCAGGATGCAGGACTTTATCCGCCTGGCCGAAGGCCTGGGCGTTCGTCTGCACCCCGTCGACGCCGAGCGCCTGCGCGGCATGGCCGGCACAGATCGCCACCAGGGCGTAGTGGCGCGCGCCGAAGACGTGTCGCTGGCCCTGAATCTCGACGAACTGCTGGATGGCATTGAAGGCACGCCGCTGCTGCTGGTGCTCGATGGCGTGACCGATCCTCATAACCTCGGCGCTTGCCTGCGCGTGGCGGACGGCGCCGGGGCGCACGCCGTGATCGCGCCCAAGGACCGCAGCGTCGGGCTGAACACCACGGTGGCGAAGGTGGCCAGCGGTGCGGCCGAGACCGTGCCCTATATCACCGTGACCAATCTGGCCCGCACGCTGCGCGAACTGCAGGAACGCGGCATCTGGGTGGTCGGCACGGCCGACGGCACCGACAAGACGCTTTACGACGTGGACCTGAAGGGGCCGATGGCCATCGTCATGGGCGCCGAAGGCGAGGGCATGCGCCGCCTCACGCGCGAGACCTGCGACGAATTGGTCGGCATCCCGATGCTGGGCGGCGTCGAAAGCCTCAATGTGTCGGTAGCCAGCGGGGTTTGCCTGTACGAGGCTGTACGCCAGCGGCGCGTGAAGTAAGCGTCTTCAAAACCTGCGCGCCGCGATAACGCGGCGCGTGCCAGGTTGGCAGGCGGCGTCGATTCCGACGCCCGCCATTATTCTGCAAACAGGTCCGGGCCAAACACCTCGTAGTGGATACGCGCCTCCCGGACGCCCAGATCCTTCAATGCGTCATGCTGGATGCGCATGAACGGAATCGGCCCGCAGATGTAGTAGTCGGCATCGGGCTGCAGGACGGTGTCCTTGATCGACCTGACATCGACAAGCCCCGCGCGATCGTAATCCTTGCCGGCGACATCCTGCGGCAACGGGTCATCGTAGAAAACCATCAGGCTGAAATTGGCATACGTCCGGGCAGCTTCACGCAGTCGGTCGCGCATGGCGTGTACCGCGCTGTTGCGTGCGCCATGGATGAAGACCACCTGGCGCTGCGGGTCCTGTATGGCCCGCTTCAGCATGCTGACCATCGGCGTGAGGCCCACGCCGCCACTGATCAGGACGATTGGCGTCTTGGCGTTGACGTCGATATGGAAGTTGCCATAGGGCGCCGCCAGCTTGACGGTGTCGCCGACATTGACATGCTCGTGCAGCAGGTTTGAGACGTAGCCGGCCGGTTGCGGGCCGCCGCCTTCGCGCTTCACGGAGATGCGGTAGCTGTGCCCGTTCGGCATGTCCGACAGGCTGTACTGGCGGATTTGCTGCAGCCCCAGTGCCGGCACGTCGACGGCGATGCTGATGTACTGGCCCGGCTCAAAATTCATCACCGTGCCGCCATCTTCCGGCTCAAGGACGAATGATGTGATCACGCTGCTCTCCGGCGTTTTCTGGCGGACGATAAAGCTGCGCCAGCCCGACCAGCCGCCCAATTGCGCGGCGGAGCGCTCGTAAAGTTCGGATTCCATGCCCATGAGGACATCGGCGAGGTTGCCGTAGGCCTGGGCCCAGGCCGAAATGATGTCGTCAGTCGCCGCGGCGCCCAGGACTTCCTTGATGGCGCCCAGCAGGTGCTCGCCGACGATCGGGTATTGCTCGGCGCGCACGCCAAGGCTGGCGTGCTTGTTGGCGATGTTCTTCAGTACCGCCATCAGGCTGCCGGGGTCCTCGATATTCTCGGCATAGGCATAGACCGCGCGCGCCAGCGCTTGCTGCTGCTGTCCTTGCTCCTGATGCGCCATGTTGAAGACATTCTTCAGTTCCGGATGGGCTTCGAACATGCGCTTGTAGAAGCACTTGATGATGTCGTAGCCGTGTTCAGCCAGCACGGGTGCGGTGGCCTTCACGATGTCCTTCGTTTTCTGCGTCAGCATGATCGGTCTCCTTTGCGGGGGCGCGAGGGCGCCAGAGCGGCGCCTGACGCGACGGCGGTCCGGCTCGTCGCGTTGCTTGCTGTCCAGTCTAGGAAAGATGTTCGATGTTCGCGGCAGAGGGGGCGAGGCAGGCCTGGTGGCGGCGCTTTGGTACTGCGACGTGTGTGCCGTTCCGGTAAGGGCTAGAATCGGCGTCAAACGTGACGAAATACTCGATAAAGGTTGCTATGTCAGTGCCCCGCAGTTGTACCGCAGTCCAGCCGACGCGTGGAGCCGTGAACCGTTGGACCCGTGGCGCGCAGCGCTGACCGCATGAGCCTTGATCCTCTGATCCCCACGTCGTCTCCATGGCCCGGTCTGGAAGAAGCCCGCGACCTGATCGCCCAGGCGCGCAGCGTGTTTGTGCTGACCGGTGCGGGCATTTCCGCCGAATCGGGCGTGCCGACATTTCGCGATGCGCTGACTGGGCTTTGGGCCCGCTTCGATCCGGAAGAACTGGCAAGCGAGGAAGCGTACCGCCGCCAGCCCGCGCTTGTGTGGGAGTGGTACCAGCACCGGCGCGAACTGGTCGCGGCCGCGCGCCCAAATCCAGCGCACTATGCGCTTGTCGCGCTTGCGGCTCGGAAGCCGGTCACGCTGGTTACCCAAAACGTCGACGGCCTGCACCAGCGCGCAGGCAGCGAGCATGTGATCGAGTTGCACGGCAACCTGTTCGCCAACAAATGGCTCAATGGGTGTGGACGCTGTGACGAAGCCACCGCCATTCCCGGCGACCCGCCGCGCTGCAGCCTGTGCGGCGCGCTGATGCGGCCCGGTGTGGTTTGGTTCGGCGAGGACCTGCCGCGCGTGGCGCGCTTCCGCGCCGAGCATGCTGCCGAGACTGCTGACCTGTGCCTGGTGGTGGGGACGTCGGGGCTGGTGTATCCGGCGGCCGGGTTGCCCGGCCTGGCCAAAGATCATGGCGCGCGGGTCGTCGTGGTGAATCCGCAGCCGTCGGTGCTGGACCAGACCGCCGACGTCGTGCTGCCCGCAGCGGCAGGCGCATGCCTGCCGCTGCTGTGGCCGCCATCCGGCACCGAGGCGGAGCCGGATTAAGCGACGGGCTTCAGGCGTTTAGCCAGCGATTTCCGCGACCAGCTTTTCCAGCTTGATCGCGTCCGCTGCAAACTGGCGGATGCCTTCGGCCAGCTTCTCGGTGGCCATGGCATCTTCATTCAGCTGCCAACGGAACGCGGGTTCGTCCGCGGGAATGCGCGCAATGTTGCCGGCCTGCGCCAGGTCGACCGACAGCTTGCGTTCCACCGTGCCATCCGTGCGGGCGAGCTGCTCGAGCAGGTCGGGGCTGATGGTGAGCAGGTCGCTGCCGGCCAGGGCCAGGATCTGCGCGGGGCTGCGGAAGCTCGCGCCCATCACTTCGGTCGAGTAACCGAACTTCTTGTAGTAGTCGTAGATCTGGCGCACCGAGCGCACGCCTGGATCGTTGTCGCCGGCATTGGCGGCAGCGTCCCACTGGTCTCCGGCCTGCTTCTTGAACCAGTCGAGAATCCGGCCGACAAACGGCGAGATCAACTGCGCGCCGGCCTCGGCGCAGGCGACGGCCTGCACCAGCGAGAACAGCAGCGTCATGTTGCAGCGGATGCCTTCGCGCTGCAGGATCTCCGCCGCGCGGATGCCTTCCCAGGTCGATGCAATCTTGATCAGCACGCGCTCGCGGGCCACGCCGCGCTGCTCGTACAGCCGGATCAGGTGCCGGGCTTTCTCGACCGTTGCATCGGTGTCGAACGACAAGCGGGCATCGACTTCGGTCGACACGCGCCCCGGCACGATGGCGAGGATCTCGCAGCCAAAAGCAATCAGCACGCCGTCCATCACGGCATCGACGCCGCCTTCGTCGTGGTAATCGCGCACGGCCTGTTCGAGCAGCCCGCGGTACTCGGGCTTCTGCACGGCCTTGAGGATCAGCGACGGATTGGTGGTGGCGTCCTGGGGGGTGTACTGCTTCATCAACTGGAAGTCGCCGGTATCGGCCACGACCGTGGTGAACTGCTTGAGTTGTTCGAGCTGGTTCATGATCGGTATGTCGTTGCAGTCGTCATGTTGAGGCGGAGAGGGCGGCGGTCCGGCAGGGCCGTGCGTGCCTTCCGGGCCATTGTACCGTCGCGCGCAAGCCGGGCCGCCGCAATCCGCTACACTACGCGTTTTCTTCCCCAAGCCATCTGGCTGTTGTCATGACTCAGGATGAACTCAAGGCGCTGGTGGCGCAAGCCGCGGCCGACTACGTGAAGCAGGAAGTCCCGGCGGGCGCGGTGCTCGGCGTCGGTACCGGTTCCACTGCCAATCTTTTCATTGACGCCGTGGCGGCGTTCAAGGAACGCTTCGCGGGTGCGGTATCCAGCTCGGAGGCGTCCACGCGACGGCTGCAGCAGCATGGTTTCAAGGTGCTCGACCTGAATGAAGTCGACGATATCCCGGTTTATGTCGACGGCGCTGACGAAGTCGACGCCAGCGGCGCCATGATCAAGGGCGGTGGCGGCGCGCTGACGCGCGAGAAGATCGTGGCCTCGGTTGCGGGCCGTTTCGTGTGCATCGCGGATGGCAGCAAGCTGGTGCAAACCATGGGCGCGTTCCCGCTGCCCGTCGAAGTGATTCCGATGGCACGTGCTGCCGTGGCACGCCAGCTGGCCGCGCTCGGTGGCCAGCCGCGCCTGCGCATGAACAAGGACGGCGGCATCTACAACACCGACAACGGCAATGTGATTCTGGACGTGGCCGGGCTGAAAATTACGGATCCGCGCGGGCTGGAACAGTCCGTCAACCAGATTCCGGGCGTGGTGACAGTCGGCCTGTTTGCGCTGCGTGGCGCGAACGTGCTGCTGCTGGGCACGGGGGACGGCGTCCAGCGCACCGACTTCTGATCCAACGGCGCTGACGCGCCGATGGCAAAAAGGGGTGCCGCCGGCACCCCTTTTTCTTTTCGCTGGTCCGGATACTCAGGCCGACGGCGGCACGTAGCCCTGAGCCTGGTCCGCGCCTTCGCCGAAGAAGTACTTCTCGGTCTGCTTGAGCAGGTACTGGCGCGCACGGGCGTCAGCCATGTTCAGGCGGTTCTCGTTGATGAGCATGGTCTGGTGCTTGAGCCAGCCGGCCCAGGCTTCCTTCGAGACGCTTTGCCAGATCTTCTTGCCGAGTTCGCCGGGCAGCGGCGGGAGATCGAGCCCTTCGGCTTCCTTGTTCAGCTTGATGCAGTGGACCATGCGGGCCATGGGAACTCCTTCTTGTAGGTTGGCGTGAGCGGGGCGGCACGGCGGGTTCATGCCAGGTGCCGCGCGCTCGCGATTCTGGGTTTCAGTCGACGACCGGTGCGCTATTGTAGCCAAGCAAGGCAGAGGCACCGCCGCCTGGCGGCATTGCCCCTACGGTTCTACAGTTTTTTCATGAGCACCATCGACTTGCGCTGCCAGTTGTAGAGCTTGCGCTTGTCTTCCGGCAGGTCGTCCACCGTGGCGTGGACGAAACCGCGCTTGAGAAACCAGTGTTCGGTGCGCGTGGTGAGCACGAACAGGCGCTCCAGCCCGAGCGAGCGCGCGCGCCGTTCGATGCGCTTGAGCAGGCGCTCGCCATCGCCGGTGCCTTGTGCTTCGGACGACACCGTCAGGCAGGCCATCTCGCCCATGTTCTCGCGCGGGTAGTCGTACAGCGCGGCGCAACCGAACAGCACGCCGTCGTGCTCGATCACCGAGAAGTTGGCGATGTCGCGCTCGATCAGGTGCCGGCCGCGCGGGACCAGCGTGCCGTCCTGCTCGAGCGGAGCGATCAGCTGCAGGATGCCGCCGACATCGTCCAGCGTGGCTTCACGCAGGCTTTCCAGGTCCGTGTCGGAGATCATGGTGCCGACGCCATCGTGCAGGAACAGCTCCAGCAGCACCGAGCCGTCCAGCGAATAGGGGATCAGGTGCGCGCGCGGCACGCCGCCCTTGAGCGCCTTGACCAGGTGCTCCAGGTAGAAGCCGACGTCGGGCGTCAGGTGGTTGTTCTGCAGGCGCTCCACGGCGGTGCGCAGCGACATTTCCTTCATCAGCTTGCCGACCGGATCCAGCACGCCGGGCACTTCGGTGATGAAGATGAGCTTGTCGGCCTTCAGCGTGGTGGCCGTGGCGCTGGCCACGTCTTCCATGGACAGGTTGAAGGCCTGCCCCGTGGGCGAGAAACCCAGCGGCGAGAACAGCACGATCTTGCCGTGCGACAGCGACATGCGCACCGATTCGCCATCGATCTTGCGCACCAGGCCGGTGTGCTGGTAGTCCACGCCGTTGACGATGCCCACCGGCCGGGCCGTGACGAAGTTGCCCGAGATCACCGACAGCTGGGCGCCCGCCATCGGTGTGTTCGGCAGCCCCTGGCTGAAGGCGGCCTCGATATCCAGGCGCAGTTCGCCGGAGGCCTCCTTGGCGCATTCGAGCGCGGCGTTGTCGGTGATGCGCACGCCATCGGCGAACTGGGACTCGACATGGCGCAGCGCCAGCTGTTCTTCCACCTGCGGGCGCGAGCCATGCACCAGCACGATCTGCATGCCCATGGCATGCAGCAGCGCCACGTCGTTGACCAGTGCGTTGAGCACGCCGGCCTTGACCAGTTCGCCATCGAAGGCGATCACGAAGGTCTTGCCGCGGAACGCGTGGATGTAGGGCGCGACGGTGCGCAGCCAGTCGACGAACTGCTGGTGGTCGGGCGCGCCGCGCTCGCCGGCTTCAGTCTGGGGCGCGCCCGTGGCGGGCTGCGATTCGGCGGCAGGCTGGGGCTCGGCCGGCTCGGAAGGAGCCGGTGCCTGCGGTGGCGTGTCGGTTCTGGCGTTCATGCCGCGGATTATAATCCCGGCCAATGTCAGAACAACGCCCCGCCAAGCCTTCTTCGCCACGCCAGCCAGCCGCTGGCGCACGGCCCGCCCCCCGACACGACGGCCGCCCCGAGCAGCGCCCGCCATCCCGCCCCGGACCTCGGCCCGAATCTCGGCCCGAATCTCGGCCCGAACGCGCGCCCGGCGGGGAGGCGCAGCCCGGGCGCCGGCGCGCGCCTCGCCCGCCGCGACAGGCCAATCCGCTGCCGCCGATCACGTTTCCCGAAGCGCTGCCAGTCTCGGCCCGCCGCGACGAGATCGCGGCTGCGCTGCAGGCCAACCAGGTCGTCATCGTGTCCGGCGAGACCGGTTCGGGCAAGACGACGCAGTTGCCCAAGATCTGCCTGTCGATCGGGCGCGGCCCCGGGCGCGAAGGCGGCGGCCTGATCGGCCACACCCAGCCGCGACGCATTGCCGCTACGTCGACCGCCAAGCGCATCGCGCAGGAACTCGGCTCGCCGGTGGGCGAGCACGTGGGCTACCAGGTGCGCTTCAATGACGCGCTGTCGGCGGGCGCTTCGGTCAAGCTGATGACCGATGGCATCTTGCTTGCCGAAACGCAGAATGATCCGCTGCTGCGCGCGTACGACACCATCATCATCGACGAGGCGCACGAACGTAGCCTGAACATCGACTTCCTGATCGGCTACCTCAGGCAGATCCTGCCGAAGCGGCCCGATCTCAAGGTCATCATCACGTCGGCGACGATCGACGCGCAGCGCTTCGCCACGCATTTCTCCGTCAATGGCAAGCCGGCCCCGGTTATCGAGGTCAGCGGGCGGCTGTACCCGGTGGAAATTCGCTACCGGCCGATCCGGCAGGATGCGCCCGCAGACAGCCCGCCAAAGAACGCCCAGGCCCGCGAGCGCGACCTGTACGACGGCATCGTCGATGCCGTGGACGAGCTATCCCGCCTGGGCCCCGGCGACGTGCTGGTGTTCCTGCCGGGCGAACGCGAGATCCGCGAGGCCGCCGAGGCGCTGCGCAAGCATCATCCGCCGCACACGGAAATCCTGCCGCTGTTCGCGCGCCTGTCTGTGCAGGAGCAGGAGCGCGTGTTCAAGCCGTCCAATGCACGCCGCATCGTGCTGGCGACCAACGTCGCCGAGACCTCGCTGACGGTGCCGGGCATCCGCTACGTGGTCGATACGGGGCTCGCGCGCGTCAAGCGCTATTCGTACCGCAACAAGGTCGAGCAGCTTCAGATCGAGTCAATTTCGCAGGCGGCCGCGAACCAGCGCGCCGGCCGCTGCGGACGTGTGGCCGATGGGGTTTGCATCCGGCTTTATGAGGAATCCGATTTCGTCGGCCGCGTGCGCTTCACGGATCCGGAGATCCTGCGTTCCTCGCTGGCCGCGGTAATCCTGCGCATGAAGGCGCTGCGGCTGACGGATATCGAAGCGTTCCCGTTCATCGAGCCGCCGCTGGGCCGGGCCGTCGCCGACGGCTACCAGCTGCTGCAGGAACTTGGCGCGGTGGACGACGCCAACCAGCTCACGGGCACCGGCCGCCAGCTCGCCAAGTTGCCGCTGGACCCGCGCGTGGCGCGCATGATCCTGGCCGCGCGCGAGCAGCATTGCCTGCGCGAGGTGCTGGTCATTGCCAGCGCGCTGTCGGTGCAGGATCCGCGCGAGCGTCCGCAGGAAGCGCAGGAGGCGGCCGACCAGGCGCATCGCAAGTTCATGGACGAGAAGTCCGAGTTCCTGGGCTGGGTCAAGCTCTGGAAATGGTTCGAAGAGGCCATTGCGCACAAGAAATCCAACCGGCAGTTGCAGGACCTGTGCCGCGCGAGCTTCCTGTCGCATGTGCGGCTGCGCGAGTGGCGCGACGTGCATTCGCAGTTGCTGACCACGGTGACGGAGCAGGGCTGGCGCCTGAATGACAGCGAACCGACTTTCGAGCAACTGCACAAGGCCTTGCTGACCGGCCTCCTGGGCAACATCGGCTGCCGCATCGAGGACAGCGACGGCAAGGGGCGCGAATACCTTGGCGCGCGCGGCATCAAGTTCCACCTGTGGCCGGGCTCGCTGATTGCGCGCAAGGTGGGCCGCTGGGTCATGGCGTCCGAACTGGTCGAGACCAGCCGGCTGTTCGCGCGCACGCTCGCGCGCATCGAGCCGGAGTGGCTGGAACAGGTCGGGCGCCATTTGCTCAAGGTGAGCTGGAGCGACCCGCACTGGGAAAAGAAGGCCGGGCAGGTGCTGGCACTGGAGCGTGCCACGCTGTACGGGCTGGTGGTGTACCAGCACCGCCGGGTCCACTACGGGCCGATGAACCCGACCGAAGCGCGCGAGATATTTATCCGCCGCGCTCTGGTCGAGGGCGAGTTCGACACGCGCTTGCCGTTCTACGCGCACAACCAGCGGCTCGTGCGCGAGATCGAGAACCTCGAGCACAAGTCGCGCCGCCAGGACGTACTGGTCGACGATGAACTGATCTACGCGTTCTACGACCGCGCGATTCCGGCCGATATCTGCCAGCAGACGACGTTCGAGCAGTGGTACCAGGCCGAAAGCGCCAGGGACCGCAAGCTGCTCTACCTCAACCGCGATGAGCTGATGCGGCACGAGGCGGCCGGGATTACCACGGACCTGTTCCCCAAAACCCTGTCGGTGGCCGGCGTCGACATGGGACTGACCTATCATTTCGAACCCGGCAGCCACCGCGACGGCGTCACGCTGGCCGTGCCGCTCTACGCGCTCAACCAGGTGCGCCCGGAGCGGGCGGAGTGGCTGGTGCCGGGCATGATCAAGGAAAAGGTCCACCTGCTGCTCAAGTCGCTGCCGCAGAAGCTGCGCCGCCACTGCGTGCCGCTGCCCGACTATGCCGCGAACTTCGTGGCGCGGCACCCATTCGGCGAAGGCGAGCTGGTCGATGTCCTGATTGCGGACATTCGCGAGCAGACCGGCACGATGGTGAAGCGTGCCGATTTCAAACCGGAAACGCTGTCCGCGCACCACTTCATGAACTTCAAGGTGGTCGACGAACACGGCCGCCAGCTCGACATGGGGCGCAACCTGGCGCAGTTGCGCGCGGAATTGGGCGGCCAGGCGCAGCAGTCGTTCCAGAACATTGCCGCGCGCGACGTGCCGGCCGCCGAGGCCGGCCAGTACGAAGGGTTGACGTCCTGGTCGTTCGGCGAGCTGCCCGACCTGCTGGAGATCCGCAAGGGCAACCAGACGCTGTTTGGCTACCCGGCACTGGTCGACAAGGGCACGCATTGCGACGTGGAAGTTTTCGATGATCCGCAGGAAGCCGAGCGCATCCACCTTGCGGGCTTGCGCCGGCTGTTCGCGCTACAGTTGCGCGAGCCGGTCAAGTTCATCGAGAAGAACATCCCCGGCATGCAGCAGATGGTCATGCAGTACATGACGCTGGGCACGCAGGAGATGCTGCGCGACCAGATCGTGTTGCTGGCGCTGGAACGCGCCTGCCTGCAGGCGCCGCTGCCGCGCAACGACGCCGAGTTCAGCGCCCGCAAGGACGAGGGGCGGGCCAGGCTGTCGCTCCTGGCGCAGGAGATCGCGCGGCTGGCCGGCACCATCCTGGCCGAGTACGCGGGGCTGCCCCGCAAGTTGCTGCAGGCGAAGCCTTTCGGTACGGCCTATACCGATATGGAGGGGCAACTCGGCCGTCTGGTGGGCAAGCAATTCCTGATCGAAACGCCGTACACGCAGCTCGTGCATTTCCCGCGCTACCTGAAGGGCATCGCCATGCGCGTGGACAAGCTCAAGGGCGACCCGGCGCGCGATACGCAGCGCATGCAGGAAATGATGCCGCTGCTGCAGCAGTGGCAGCGTGCCGAGAAGCAACTGCGCTCGCAGGGCAAGGGTGCCGCGGATGCCAGGCTGGATGAGTTCCGATGGATGCTGGAAGAACTGCGCATTGCACTGTTTGCCCAGGAGCTGCGTACGCCGGTCCCGATGTCCGTCAAGCGCTTGCAGAAGGTCTGGGAGGCCATGCAGCGATAAGCCATGTGACCTTGCGGTGCGAATTGACACGAAGGGCGTAGAGTTATGTAACCAATTGTGAAAGTCTTGTCCGTGGTCAGTTCGCCGGTCATCTGGGCGCCCCTGCGAAACGTTAGAATGTGCGATTCCGCCCTTGGATTGACTGGACTTATGCTCGTGTTGCGTCGTGTTGTTGCTGGTGTGTTGACGGTCGGCTCCCTGGCCCTGGGGCTGATGGCTTCGCCGGCCTCGGCGGAAGTCGTGGTGGTGCTCAATTCAGGTGATGCAACCGTCACGCTGATCGACAAGGACACGCAGAAGGTGCTGGAAACCTTCCCGGTCGGCAAGGAGCCCCATCACCTGATCGCCACCCCGGATGAAAAGTCCCTGATCGTCGCGAATGCCGTGGGCAATGACCTGGTCTTCCTGGATCCGGTCACCGGCAAGGTCCAGCAGCGCGTGCCCGGCATCGACGATCCCTACCAGATCGGTTTTTCGCCGGACCAGAAGTGGTTCATCACCACCGGCAACCGGCTGGACCGCGTCGACCTCTACCGCTGGGACGGCAAGGCGCTGAAGATGGCCAAGCAGTTCCCCCTGGCCAAGACGCCAAGCCATATTGCCTACACCGCCGACAGCCGTATTGCATTCATTACGCTGCAGGATTCGAACGAGGTGGTCGCCATCGACCTTGCCACGCAGAACGTGATGTGGCGCATGGACGCGGGCTCGGCGCCGGCGGGTATCTGGGTCACGCCTGACCAGCGCTACCTGCTGGTCGGCATGACGGGCGCGGACTACGTGGCCGTGATCGACTGGCGCACCCGTACCATCGTGAAGCAGTTCCAGACCGGCAAGGGCGCGCACAACTTCCGTGCGGTGGGCGACAAGCGCCACCTGTTCCTGAGCAATCGCGTGACCGGGAGCATCAGCATCATCGACCAGCAGACCCTGACCAAGGTGGGCGACATTACCGGCCTGCCGCCTGGTCCGGACGACATGGAACTGACTGCCGATGGCAAGACGCTGTGGGTGACGTTCCGCTGGGCGCGCGCGGTGGGCCTGATCGACGTGGCGAATCGCAAGCTGGTCAAGACCATCCGCGTGGGACGCTCTCCCCACGGGATCTATTTCCGCACCCGGGCGCCGCTCTACTGAAGCCGACAGGGCAGGGGAAGGAACATGCGCAAATCCGTCGCGCCTCGCTTGAAAACGCTGCTGGTTGCCCTGGCGGCTACAGTCGCGCCGCTGACGGGACTGCAGGCGGCTGATGCGGCGGTGCCGGCCGCAAAAGCCTGCCCGGCGGGAACGCTGTATCTCACCTTCGACACGGGCAGCATGAGCCAGGCCCAGCTGATCGCCGATACGCTGCGCCGCCACCATATCAAGGCCACGTTCTTCCTGGCCAACGAGCCGACCATCAACAAGGACAGCTCGCTCGAGCCCGCCTGGGCACCCTACTGGAAGTCGCTGGCTGCGGACGGCCATGCCTTCGGCACGCATACCTATGATCACGTCTACCTGCGCAGCGTACGTGACGGCAAGGTGACCATGCGTCCGCAGTTCGGGGTGCAGGCCGGCAAGGACGTGAGCATGGACGCCGACGGCTTTTGCCGCGAGCTGCAACGCAGCGCGCAGGCGCTGCGCGGCATGACCGGCGTCGACATGGTGCCGCTGTGGCGCGCGCCGGGCGGCCGCACCGCGCCGCAAACGCTGCAGTGGGCAGAGCAGTGCGGCTTCCGGCATGTAGGCTGGGCGCCGGCCGGGTTCCTGGGCGACGAGCTGTCATCGGAGCGCTACCCGAACCAGGCGCTGCTGGCACGCGCCCTGCGCGACCTGCGCGATGGCGACATCGCCATGGCACACCTCGGCATCTGGTCGCGCAAGGATCCGTGGGCACCCGGCGTGCTCGAGCCGCTGATCTCGGGGCTGGAGCGCAAGGGCTTTTGCTTTGCCACGCTGCGCGAGCATCCCGCTTACCGGGACTGGATCGCCGCGGCCGGGCAACGCAAGGAGGGCAAGCGCTGATGCTGGACACGCTCAATGGCTGGATTGCCCAACTGGAAGGCTCGCTGTTCCAGGACGTGGTCCTGCCGGTGGTCTACAACCTGGGCTTCGGCGGCTATGCGGAGGATGCATTCACCGGCACCGAGTGGCTGCTGGTTGGCCTGGTGCAGATTGCCGTGATGGTGCTGATCCTGAGGCCGCTGGAAAAGCTGCGTCCGGTCGAGGCCGTGACCGATCGTGCCGGCATTCGCACGGATATCGTCTATACGCTGATCCATCGGCTGGGACTGTTCCGGCTGGCGATGTTCTTCATGCTGGCGCCGCTGTCCGATCTGCTGGAAGGACACCTGCGGCTCGTCGGCTGGCAACGCCTGAACGTGGAGGACTTGTGGCCCGGCGTGACGTCGATCCCGTTGGTCAGCTTCTTCGCCTACCTGTTGTTGTTCGACCTGCTCGACTACTGGTACCACCGCCTGTCGCACACCTACCGCTGGTGGTGGAGCCTGCATGCGGTGCACCACAGCCAGCGCCAGATGACGCTGTGGAGCGACAATCGCAATCACCTGCTCGACGACATGCTGCGCGACCTGGTGTTCGCCGTGGTCGCCATCGCCGTCGGGGTGGAGCCGTCGCAGTACGTGCTGCTGGTAGCGCTGTCACAGCTGCTGCAAAGCCTGCAGCACGCCAACCTGCGGCTGCATTTCGGCGCGATCGGCGAACGCCTGCTGATCTCGCCGCGATTCCACCGCACGCACCATGCCGTGGGAATCGGGCATGAGGCGGCCGGCGTGCCGGCGCGCCTCGGTGGCTGCAACTATGGCGTGATCTTCCCGTGGTGGGACCTGCTGTTCGGCACGGCGGTCTTCACGCCGGCCTATCATCCCACCGGCATCCGCGACCAGATGCCGCCGCCGACAGGCAAGGGCCGGGACTATGGCGCCGGGCTGCTGGCCCAGCAGTGGTACGGCATCAAGCGTCTGCTGCGCCTCGGCTGAACCGACACGCCGCGTTCCGGGCGGCGTATGCTAGTGTCTCGGTGCGCGTGCATTTTCCGGCGCATTGCACTGTTCCATTCTGACATCCCGCATGAACGACATTTTTCGCTCGTTTGGCCGAGCGCTCATGAGCCAGTTGCATCCGCGCATGCTGATGCTGACGGTCCTGCCCTTCGTCCTTGCCACGGCCCTGTGGGGCGGCCTGTTCTGGTGGGGGTGGGACGCGATCATTGGCGCGATGCGGTCTTTCCTGGAATCTGCGGTCCTGACCAGCTGGATCTACAGCGCGCTGGGCTGGTTCGGCCTGCAGTCGATGCGCGCCTTGGTCGCGCCGCTGTTCGTGGCCGCGCTGGCGGTGCCGCTGGTCATTGCCTCGATGCTGCTGTTCATCAGCCTGTTTTCGGTGCCTGCAGTCGTGCGCCATCTGGAGCGCAGCTACCCGGACCTGGCCAAGGAACGCGGTGGCAGCATCTTGGGCAGTGTGTTGCAGTCGCTGGGCAGTACGGTGGTGTTCCTGGTGTTGGTGCTGGTGACATTGCCGCTGTGGCTGCTGCCGCTGTTCTTTGCGCTGATCCCGCCCGTGCTGTGGGGTTGGCTGACCTACCGCGTGATGACTTATGACGCGCTGGCTGACCACGCGTCCGCCGAGGAGCGCAAGACCCTGATGCGGCGCCATCGTGTCCCGCTGCTGACGATGGGTGTCGTGGTGGGACTGCTCGGTTCGGCGCCGACGTTGCTGTGGGTGTCATCGGCCGCGGTTATTTTCCTGTTTCCATTCGTGCTGGCCGGCATGCTGTGGCTGTATGTGCTGATCTTTATTTTTTCGGCACTGTGGTTCGGCCACTTCTGCCTGCGCGCGCTGGCGCAACTACGTACCGAGCGCGGCGCGGCCGCGCCGCCGCCATCGGCGTCGGCCGGCGACGTGATTGATCTGGCGCCGTCGGACGTGCGCCGCATTGAACATTCCTGAAGCGGGGGCATCATGGGTTTCGGCCTGATCGTCATTGGCGACGAAATACTTTCCGGGCGGCGCGAGGACAAGCACCTGCGCCGCGCCATCGAGCTGCTGGGCGCGCGTGGGCTGAAGCTGGACTGGGCTCAGTATGTCGGCGATGACCGCGACAGCATCACGGCAACGCTGCGCCGCACGCTCGCGGGGCCGGACATCGTGTTCTGCACGGGCGGCATCGGCGCGACCCCGGACGACCATACGCGCCAGTGCGTGGCCGCCGCGCTCGGCGTGCCGCTGCAGCTGCATCCCGAGGCGCGCGAGCTGATCGCGCTGCGGATTGCGGAAACCGCGCAAGGGGATCCGGTCAAGGGCGACCTCAACCTGCCCGAAAACCAGCATCGCTTCAAGATGGGCGAGTTTCCGCAAGGCGCGCGCATCATCCCGAACAGCTACAACCGGATTCCCGGGTTCTCGGTGGCTGACCATCATTTCATGCCCGGTTTTCCGGTCATGGCGTGGCCGATGATGGAATGGGTGCTGGATCACGGCTATGCCCACCTGTTCAACCAGGCCGGTCAGCAGGAGCGGGCGTTCTACGTGTTCGAGGCGCCCGAGTCGACGTTGACACCGCTGATGGAGCGGGTCGAGGCTGCCTTCCCCGCCATTCGGGTGTTCAGCCTGCCATCCGTCGGAGACGCCCAGCGCGGCGACCAACTGGCGCGGCGCCATATCGACCTGGGCGTGAAGGGACCGGCGGAGCAGGTCGGCCCGGCCTATGCGATGCTGCTCGAAGGCGTGCGCGGCATGGGCTTTGAAACGGTAGAGCAGACGGTGGCGGACACTGGCAGCTGAACCCGATCGAGAAAACGAAACAGGGGCCGGTCAGGCCCCTGTTTCGTTTTGCGGGTCGCCGTGTCAGGCGCCGTGCCAGGGCAGGCCGCGCACACACCAGCCCTCCACGGTCTTGCGGTGGTGGTTGTCGTCGCGGTTCCCTTCGAAGCCTTCCAGCACGTCCATGGCGAACCGATAGCCGGCTTCGGTGGCCACGCGGGCGGCGTGCTTGGAGCGCGCAGCGCTGCGGCACAGGAACAGCACCGGTGCATCGGCCGGCACGCGCGCCTTCAGTTCTTCGATGAAGCGCGGGTTCTGCGCGCCGCCCGGGTAGGACATCCATTCGACGTGGGCGAACTGGGCATCGGGCAGATCGACGCCGCCTACCCAGTCGAGCTCGGCCTGCGTGCGTACGTCCACCAGCACGGCCGACGGATCGCCCTGCAGCAGCGCGAAGGCTTCCACGGGCGACAGGGCGCCGAAATAGGGAAGCTGGTTCTGTTGCTGGCGCAGTTGCGCAGCCTTGAGGAGTTCGTCTCGCGTAGTCATCTGGGTGACAAGATTGATAGATGGAATGGCGGATGCCAGTCCGCTATTCTATAGCGCGCCCGCGATTCACCGCCGCCCCGGAATAATTTGGACGATGGCGGTGCAGAGATAACCTGTTTGGTGCATGAGCACTAATAAGGTGCCAAAACTTGATGCGTGCACCGTTATGGTGTTTTATGGATGCGGTGTCCATGAATCACCTTGTTGCGCTGACATCACGTGCGCACGGCGTCGTGCGCAACCGGCCGGGGGAGGAACCCCGGTATGGTGCGTCGGCCGTGGGTGGGCGGCTTTTTGGCGACTGCGGGATGGGAGAGGAAGTTTACTTGGCATGCTTTCTGCTAACATTCCTCGTCCCTTTTTAGGGCAAGGAATCGCGCGGGCGCAGTGGCTCGGAACCACAGCACTTCGCACCGGCGCGATGACCGGCCCACGAATGACTTTCTAGACTTCAGCCGAATTTCCAGGAGATTGGCATGGCCCAAAGCGTTGCAGATGTGATGAAGCTTGTGAAAGAAAACGACGTCAAGTTCGTCGATTTCCGCTTCACGGATACCAAAGGCAAGGAGCAACACGTTTCGGTTCCGACGTCGCACTTCGACGATGACAAGTTCGAAAGCGGCCACGCCTTCGACGGCTCGTCCATCGCTGGCTGGAAGGGTATCGAGGCTTCGGACATGCTGCTGATGCCGGATCCGAACACCGCCATCATCGACCCGTTCTACGAAGAGCCGACGCTGGTCCTGACCTGCGACGTGGTGGAACCGTCGGACGGCAAGGGCTATGACCGCGATCCGCGTTCGATCGCCAAGCGCGCGGAAGCCTACCTGAAGAGCACCGGCCTGGGCGACACCGCCTTCTTCGGTCCGGAACCCGAATTCTTCATCTTCGACGGCGTGACCTGGAACGTCGACATGCAAGGCTGCTTCGTGAAGGTGCATTCCGAAGAAGCCCCGTGGTCGTCGGGCAAGGAATTCGAGCACGGCAACTCGGGCCACCGTCCGGGCAAGAAGGGCGGCTACTTCCCGGTCGCCCCGATCGACACGTTCCAGGACATGCGTTCGGAAATGTGCCTGATCCTGGAATCGCTGGGCATCCCCGTTGAAGTCCACCACCACGAAGTGGCTGGCCAGGGCCAGAACGAAATCGGCACCCGCTTCAGCACGCTGGTGCAGCGCGCCGACTGGACCCAGCTGCAGAAGTACGTGATCCAGAACGTCGCCCACACCTACGGCAAGACCGCCACGTTCATGCCGAAGCCCATCGTTGGCGACAACGGCTCGGGCATGCACGTGCACCAGTCGATCTGGAAGGACGGCCAGAACCTGTTCGCGGGCAACGGCTACGCCGGCCTGTCGGAATTCGCCCTGTACTACATCGGCGGCATCATCAAGCACGCTCGCGCGCTGAACGCCATCACCAACCCGGGCACGAACTCGTACAAGCGTCTGGTGCCGGGCTTCGAAGCCCCGGTGAAGCTGGCCTACTCGGCCCGCAACCGTTCGGCCTCGATCCGTATTCCTTACGTCGCCAACCCGAAGGGCCGCCGTATCGAAACCCGCTTCCCGGATCCGCTGATGAACCCGTACCTGGGCTTCTCGGCGCTGATGATGGCTGGCCTGGACGGCGTGATGAACAAGATCCACCCGGGCGAAGCTGCCGACAAGAACCTGTACGACCTGCCGCCGGAAGAAGATGCAAAGATCCCGACCGTCTGCAACAGCCTTGACCAGGCGCTGGAATACCTGGACAACGACCGTGAGTTCCTGACCCGCGGCGGCGTGTTCTCCAACTCCATGCTCGACGCCTACATCGAGCTGAAGATGGAAGAAGTCACCCGCTTCCGCATGACCACTCACCCGGTCGAGTTCGAAATGTATTACTCGCTGTAAGCGAGTTGTTGCCCGGCAATGACGACAGGTTGTGGTCGGGCAACAGTTGCACCAGCAAGGGGCGGCTCAGGCTGTCCCTTTTTCTTTTGATGGCTAGAATGGGGCTTTCCGTTCCACCCTACCGCTGATGTTCATGAACGCGTTACCGCCCACGGCCACACCGGCCAAGCCGTTGCACCAGCCTCGTGTGCGACTCCCCATGCTGGTGTCTGCCGCATTGCTGGTGGCGTCCGCGTGGAGTCAGGTTGCCCTTGCGCAGTCCTCTGACGTCTATGTCTGCGTCGGACCCAATGGGGTGCCGGAGTATCGCAACGGCAGCGCGGGTAAGGGGTGCAAGCGGCTGAACCTGCCCGATGTGGTCACCGTCCCGGGAGGCCGTACGGCCGGCGCGGCAAAGGCCGCGTCGACGTCAGGCGGAGCAGGCGGCGGGACGGCGGCCACGGGCGGTTTTCCGCGCGTGGACAGCGCCACGCAGAGAAGCCGCGACAGCGAGCGGCGCACCGTGCTGGAGCAGGAGCTGCAGGCCGAGGACGCCAAGCTGGCGGCGCTGCGCGCCGAATACAACAACGGCCAGCCGGAGCGGCAGGGCAATGAACGGAATTATCAGAAGTATCTCGATCGGACGGCAGGTCTGCGCGATGACATCGGCCGCAGCGAGGCCAACGCGGCGTCGCTGCGCCGTGAACTCTCCAACCTGAAGGACTAGTCTTATGCGTCGCCTGATTCGCAGTGTGCCGCGCAAGGGCGGCGGCGCTGACGGCGGCCGCAGCGACACGGCTGGCCCGGCTTCACCGGTCGTGGGTCAGGGCAGCGGTCAGGTGTCGCCGCTGCAGGCGGGCCTGGATGTCGTGGCCAATCCCGTCCTGCTGGTCAGGCAGCCGGGTCTGCGCGTGGCCTATGCGAATCCGGCGGCCGAATCGACCTTCGCGGTATCGCGCAAGGCCATGCTGGAACTGTCCCTGCCGGACCTGTTCGGACCGTCTGAAGAGCTGCAGGGCATGATCGATACGGTGATCACCCGACAGTTCGACGTACGCCGGCAGGACCTGGTGTTGCGCCCGCCCTTGCAGGAGCCGATCCACGCGCATGTGGTGATCGGCGCGCTGGAAGCGTTTGGCGATACCGTGCTGGTAGAGATCCTGCTCAACGAGCAGAAGGTCCGCAGCGATCGCGAGGAGCGCATCCTCGACCTGACCTCCGCCAACAAGGAACTCATCCGCAATCTGGCCCACGAGATCAAGAATCCGCTGGGCGGCATCCGCGGCGCGGCGCAATTGCTGGAATTCGAACTGCCAGAGCGCTCGCTGCGCGAGTACACGCAGGTCATCATCAAGGAGTCGGACCGCTTGCAGACGCTGGTGGACCGGCTGCTGGAGCCGCACCGCCATCCGCATATCGTGTCGAGCCTGAATATCCACGAGGTGCTGGAGCGCGTGCGCTCGGTCGTGCTGGCCGAGTTTCCCAATGGCCTGGACATCGTGCGCGACTACGATGCGAGCCTGCCGGAGTTGCACGGCGACATGGAGCAGCTGATCCAGGCCGTGCTGAACATTGTCCATAACGCCGCGCAGGCGCTGGCCGAGCGCATCGCGCGCGGCGATGCGCAGATCATCTTGCGCACCCGGGTCGCGCGCCAGGTCACGATCGCCAAGCGTCTTTTCAAGCTGGCATTGGACTTGCATGTGATCGACAACGGCCCGGGAATTCCCGATGACATCCGCGAACGCATCTTCTATCCGCTGGTTTCGGGCAGGGATGGCGGCAGCGGTCTCGGTCTCACACTCGCTCAAACCTTCGTGCAGCAGCACGAGGGCTTGATCGAATGCGAGAGCAGGCCGGGCTGTACCGACTTCCGCATCCTGCTGCCGCTGCACTAGCTGTCCCGCCGGCATCCGCGATCGAACTTGCACTGTCGCCAGGCGGGCATGCGGAAGACCAAATGACACCGAGCAGACAAGCGACGCACATGAAGCCGATCTGGATAGTCGACGACGACCAATCAATCCGCTGGGTACTTGAAAAGGCCCTGGCCCGTGAAAGCCTGCTCTCCCGCAGCTTTACCAATGTCCGCGACGTGCTCGCGGCATTGGAAGACGATGTCCCGCAAGTCCTGATATCGGATATCCGCATGCCCGGAGGATCGGGCCTGGACTTGCTGCAGGCCATCAAGGCCAAGCACCCAGGCCTGCCCGTCATCATCATGACGGCCTATTCGGACCTCGACAGCGCTGTGGCGGCGTTCCAGGGCGGGGCCTTCGAATACCTGGCCAAGCCATTCGATGTCGACAAGGCGGTCGAACTGATCCGCCGCGCGCTGGAGGAAAGCCTGCGCGAGGCCGAGATGGACGACCGGCTTGTTGATGCGCCTGAAATCCTCGGCCAGGCGCCCGCCATGCAGGATGTCTTCCGCGCCATCGGCAGGTTGTCGCAGTCGAACGTGACCGTGATGATCACTGGCGAATCCGGCACCGGCAAGGAGCTGGTCGCGCGCGCGCTGCACAAGCACAGCCCGCGCGCCAACGGCCCGTTCATCGCGCTGAATACGGCCGCCATTCCGAAGGACCTGCTTGAATCGGAGCTGTTCGGGCACGAACGCGGTGCGTTTACGGGTGCGCAAACCATGCGCCGCGGACGCTTCGAGCAAGCCGAGGGCGGCACGCTGTTCCTCGATGAAATCGGCGACATGCCGTTCGACCTGCAGACCCGGTTGCTGCGCGTGCTGTCCGATGGCAATTTCTATCGCGTGGGTGGCCACAATCCGCTGCGCGCCAATGTCCGGGTTATTGCCGCCACGCACCAGAACCTGGAGGTGCGCGTCAAGGAAGGCCTGTTCCGCGAGGACTTGTTCCATCGCCTGAACGTGATCCGGCTGCGGCTGCCGCCGCTGCGCGAGCGGCCGGAAGATATCACGCTGCTGGCCCGGCATTTCCTGCAGAAGAGCGCGAAGGAGCTGGGCGTGGAGCCCAAGCGCATGTCGGACGAGGCGCTGACCTATGTCAGCACTTTGCCGTTCCCGGGCAATGTGCGCCAGCTCGAAAACCTCTGCAACTGGCTCACCGTCATGGCGCCGGCCCAGACCATCGAGGTCAAGGACCTGCCGCGCGAAATGATCGGGGCCGGCAGTATCGAAGGCGTGCCGGCGGTGCATCGTGCCGCCGAGCCGCGTTTGCCTTCAACGGAGTCCGCCGGCGGCCACGACCTGTCTGACTACGGCGGCCTGACCATGCCGGTTGCCGAGTCGGAGACCGTGACGGCGGTGCGGCCCGTCACCGCTTCGGCAGCTTCCGCGTTGGCATCGTCGACGGCCGGATGGGAAGGGCTGCTCGCCGGCGAGGCACGCGCGATGCTGGAATCCGGGTTGCCCGAAGTGATGGATGTGCTGACGCGGCGCTTTGAAAAGGCCGTCCTGGAGGCGGCGCTGGGCGTCACGCGCGGCCGCCGCGTGGAAGCCGCCACGCGCCTGGGTATCGGGCGCAATACCATTACGCGCAAGCTGCAGGAGCTGGGATTCGACTAAGCCGCAACGCCCAGTGATGAGTAAAAAGGCCGGGTTTTTTGTCCCGGCCTTTTTCATTGCCCGCTGCGCGCCGCAAGCAGTTGTCCTGCCATTTCCGCAAATCCTTCGCCGCCGCTGGCCTCGGTCACATAGGCTGGCGGCACCGGCAGTTGTGGCAGGATCTCCCGCACATTGGCCACCCCGACCGACAGCGGGAAATGCCCGAACATGCTGGCGTCGTTCGCGGAGTCGCCAATGAACAGCCATTCGTCGCGCCGCGCATCAAGGTCATCGCCCAGAAGTTCGGCCACGCACAGCCGGCTCATGCTCAGCTTGTCATGCTGGCCAAACCAGCCGTTGACGTGAATGGAGCTGACGGTGGCAGTCATGCCGGCGTCCTGCATTAGCTTGACGATCCGGGCCACGGCATCGGGCGGCAACGGTGCAACGTCTTCCGCATGGTCGATGGCGAGATCGGCCGCATGCCAGGCCTGGTCGGAAGCGAGCGCGCTGCCGGGCACCTCGCGCCGAATGCGTTCGCCCAGTGCATGGATGTGCTCCAGGTTGCTTGCCCGGGTCGGGGCATCATCGAGAAAGCGGGTCAGCAGCCGGCCATTGCGCAGATGGGAATAGAACGCGCCGTTCTCGCCGATGATGGCATCCACGGGCCAGAGCCGGACCAGGATCTCGGCCCACGCGATGCAGCGCCCGGTGACAGGGATGACATGCAGGCCGGACTGGCTCAATTGTTCCAGGGCCTGGGCGGCTCGCGCCGGCAGCCTGCCGTCGGTAGTCAGGGTGCCGTCGATATCCGTCAGGATGCCGCGCACGCGGCGCAGGGCGGAGGCGGGGAGATTTCGCAGGGGATGCATGGGTCGGCATTTTACTGCCGTCCCTCGCGTGCTTGCGGCATTGCACTGCAGCATGTCGCCCACTGGTGGTTTTGCTGAATTGCCCCGCGGGGTGCGACAGGCGTAACATGCCGCTGTCACAAAAAGCACATAAATTCGCTTGATTGACGATCACGATGCAGCGAAGACCCTGACCAGGAGAGACTGACCCATGTCCTTTTCCCGTAGTGTGCTGAAGATCGCCGTGCTGGCCGCCCTGACCGGGGCAGGCAGTGCCCAGGCAGCGGTCGAAATCCAGTGGTGGCATTCGATGGAAGGCGCCTTGAACGACAAGGTGAATGCCATTGCCAACCAGTTCAATGCCAGCCAGTCCGACTACAAGATCGTGCCGGTCTACAAGGGCCAGTATGACGAGTCGCTGGCGGCCGGTATCGCGGCGTTCCGTTCAGGCAACGCGCCCGCGATCCTGCAGGTCTTCGAAGTGGGCACGGCGACCATGATGAACGCCAAGGGCGCCATCAAGCCGGTGGCCACGGTCATGAAGGAAGCCGGCGAGAAGTTCGACCCCAAGGCGTACATTCCCGCTGTCGCTGGCTACTACACGTCGAACAAGGGCGAGATGATGTCGTTCCCGTTCAATAGTTCGACCACGATCATGTACTACAACAAGGACGCCTTCAAGAAGGCCGGCCTTGACCCCAACAAGCCACCCGCGACGTGGCAGGAGGTGGCGACCGACTCGGCCAAGCTGAAGGCTGCCGGTGTTTCGTGCGGCTATACCACTGACTGGCAGTCGTGGGTGCAACTGGAGAGTTTCTCAGCCTGGCACAACGTACTCTTCGCCACCGAAAACAATGGCTTCGGCGGCCCAGGTGCGCGCCTCGTGTTCAACTCGCCATTGCATGTGAAGCACATCGCCAATCTGCTCGACATGGCGCAGAAGGGCTACTTTGTCTACGGCGGCCGCAAGGACGAGCCGAAGGCCAAGTTCATTGCAGGCCAATGCGCGATGCTGACGGGCTCGTCGGCGGCGCTGGCCAATATTCGCAAGAATGCCAAGTTTGATTTCACGGCCGCGCCGTTGCCGTACGAGCAGGGCGTGCCGGGTGCGCCGCAGAACACGATCATCGGCGGTGCCTCGCTGTGGGTGATGGGTGGCCGCAAGCCCGAGGAATACAAGGGCGTGGCCAAGTTCTTCTCGTACCTGTCGCGCCCGGATGTCCAGGCCGACTGGCACCAGTCGACGGGCTACCTGCCGGTGACGGTGGCCGCCTATGAACTGACCAAGAAGTCCGGCTACTACGACAAGAACCCCGGTGCGGACGTGGCGGTCAAGCAGATGATCGTCAAGACTACCGACAAGTCGCGCGGTATCCGCCTGGGCAACTTTCCGCAGATCCGCAGCGTGATCGACGAAGAACTCGAGGCCGTCTGGTCGGGCAAGAAGCAACCCAAGGAGGCGCTTGATGCCGCCGTGGCGCGCGGCAACGAACTGCTGGAGCGTTTCCAGAAGACGGTGCGCGAGTAAGCGTCGCGAGTTCGTGTAGCGGGGCAAGGCGACGGCAGCCGCAACGGCGGCGCCCGGCCCTTGCCCGTTGTCCATGCGAGGCGGCGCCGTGGCCGCCGCGGCACGAGATGCTCTATGGAAAAACGCGTTGTCTTCCGTTCATCCTGGCTGCCTTATCTGCTGGTGTTGCCGCAGATGGCGGTCACGCTGATTTTTTTCTTCCTGCCTGCCGGACAAGCGCTGTACCAGTCTGTGTTCCAGCAGGACGCCTTCGGCATCGAACTGCAGTACGTCGGGCTGGACAATTTCCGGACGCTGCTGAATGACGGCGAATACCTGCACTCATTGCAAGTCACCGCGGTGTTCGCGGTGGGTGTGACGCTGCTGGGTTTGTCCGTCTCGCTGCTGCTGGCTTACTTTGCCGACCGCGTCGTGCGCGGCGCGACGGGGTACAAGACGCTGCTGATCTGGCCTTATGCCGTGGCGCCGGCCGTGGCAGGCGTGCTGTGGATGTTCCTCTTCAATCCTACGCTGGGCGTCGTGTCCTACGCGCTCCATGCGGCCGGCGTGGACTGGAACTTCCTGCTCAACGCCAACCAGGCCATGCTGCTGGTCGTCATCGTTGCCGCGTGGAAGCAGATCAGCTACAACTTCCTGTTCTTCCTGGCTGGCTTGCAGAGCATTCCGAAATCGCTGATCGAGGCGGCGGCGATCGATGGCGCCGGACCGAGGCGGCGCTTCTGGTCGGTCGTATTTCCGCTGCTGTCGCCGACCACCTTCTTCCTGATGGTGGTCAACGTGGTCTACGCCTTTTTCGACACCTTTGCGATCATCGATGCCGTGACGCATGGCGGCCCGGTCAATGCCACCAATACGCTGGTGTACAAGGTCTATCACGACGGCTTCCGCGGACTCGATATCGGCGGCTCGGCGGCGCAGTCAGTCGTGCTGATGGGGATCGTGATCGCGTTGACGGTCGTGCAGTTCCAGTACGTGGAACGCAAGGTGCAATACTAAAAGGCGGACTGCAAGATGGTGGAACGACGACCTTTGCTCGATGTACTTTCGCATTTGATGCTGCTGCTTGGCGTGGGCATCGTGGCGTTTCCGGTCTATGTGACCTTTGTCGCCTCGACGCTGACCGCGGACCAGGTGTTGCAGGCGCCCATGACGTTGGTGCCCGGCAGCCACTTGCTGGAAAACTACAGGACCGTCCTGGTGGATGGCGTCGGCAATGCCGCGTCGCCCGTCTCCACCATGATGAAGAACAGCCTCATCATGGCGCTGGGCATCGCGCTGGGGAAGATCGCGATCTCGATTATTTCCGCGTTTGCCATCGTCTATTTCCGCTTCCCGCTGCGCAAGACGTTCTTCTGGCTGATCTTCATCACGCTGATGCTGCCGGTGGAGGTGCGCATCCTTCCCACCTACAAGGTGGTGTCGGACCTCGGCATGCTGGACAGTTACTTCGGCCTGACGATTCCCATCATCGCCTCTGCCACGGCCACGTTCCTGTTCCGGCAGTTCTTCCTGACCATTCCTGATGAGCTGGCCGAAGCCGCGCGCATCGACGGGGCGGGGCCGTTGCGCTTCTTCTGGGATGTGGTGCTGCCCCTGTCGCGCACCAGCATCGCGGCGCTGTTTGTGATCCAGTTCATCTATGGCTGGAACCAGTACCTGTGGCCACTGCTGATCACCACGCAGAAGTCGATGACGCCGGTGGTCGTGGGCGTGACGCAAATGATCTCGCGTTCGGGCGATGCCGCGACGGACTGGAACCTGGTGATGGCGACAGTGATGCTGGCCATGATCCCGCCGGCCGTGGTGGTGGTGCTGATGCAGAAGTGGTTCGTCAAGGGACTGGTCGAAACCGAGAAGTAAGCGTGACCGGAGCGCGTGACCGGATCACGCAGGCTGTACAGGAATATAACAATGGCAAAACTGTCGCTTCGCAATGTTCAGAAGACCTATGCCGGCAATGTCAAGGTCGTGCACGGTATCGACATGGAGATCGCCGATGGCGAGTTCATCGTCATCGTAGGGCCGTCCGGTTGTGGCAAGTCGACGCTGCTGCGCATGGTGGCGGGGCTGGAGACCATTACCGGCGGCGACATCCATATCGGCGACAGGATCGTCAACCAGCTGGAGCCGGCGGAGCGGGATATTGCCATGGTGTTCCAGAACTACGCGCTGTACCCGCATATGACCGTGTACGACAACATGGCATACGGGCTGAAGATACGCGGCATGGCGAAGGCCGAGATCGAGCAGCGCGTCAGGCACGCGGCGGGTATCCTGGAGCTGGCGCCGCTGCTGGAGCGCAGGCCCCGGCAGTTGTCCGGCGGACAGCGGCAGCGCGTGGCGATGGGGCGTGCCATCGTGCGCGAGCCGTCGGTGTTCCTGTTCGACGAGCCGTTGTCGAACCTCGACGCCAAGCTGCGCGTGCAGATGCGGCTGGAGCTCAAGGAGCTGCATCGGCGCCTGGGAACCACCAGCCTGTACGTGACGCATGATCAGGTCGAGGCCATGACGCTGGCGGACCGCATGATGGTGCTCAATGGCGGGCGGGTGGAGCAGATCGGCACGCCGCTGGAGGTCTATACCCGCCCAGCGAGTACGTTCGTCGCTGGCTTCATCGGTTCGCCGCCGATGAATCTTGTCCCCGTCGTGCGCAACGGCGACGCGGGCGGGGCGCAGATGCGGGTCGTCGGCAAGGAGGGAAATGCCAACGGCGCAACGCTGGGCCACCTGCCCATGGGATTGCATCTGCCCGCGGAGGCGCTGCTGGGCCTGCGGCCCGAACATATCGAGCCATGCGCCGCGCATGAGGCGATTGCCGAGGTGGATGTGCGCGTGGTCGAGGCGCTGGGCGCCGACTCCTTTGCTTATGGTTCGCTGGGCGGCCAGCCCATCGTCGTGCGGCTGGACAGCCATGCGCGGGTGCAGGCGGGAGACAGGCTGCCGGTCACATCATCGGCCGATCACCTGCATTTTTTTGACGCCCAGTCGGGCAAGCGCATCGAGGCCTGAGCATGGACACAAGCAATTCTCCGGTCGTCACGGCGGCCAACTGGCCATACCCGCGCTACATCGCCCATCGTGGCGCCGGCAAGCTGGCGCCGGAAAACACGCTGGCGGCATTTCGCCTCGGGGCGTCGTTCGGCTACCGCATGTTCGAGTTCGACGTGAAGCTCAGTGCGGACGGCAAGCCGATCCTGATGCACGACGCGACGCTGGACCGGACGACTTCCGGCTCCGGCCGTGTCGATGGACTGACCCTGGGCGAGCTGGCGCAGCTCGACGCCGGTGCCTGGCACAGCCCGGCCTACGCTGGCGAACCGGTTGCGACGCTTGCTGCCGTCGCCCGCTATACGCAAGCCAATGGGCTGCACAGCAATATCGAGATCAAGCCGGTGCCGGGACGCGAAGCGCAGACCGGCGCTGCGGTGGCGCTGGACGCCCAGGTCTTGTGGCGCGACGCCGGGGTGCTGCCGCTGCTGTCGTCATTCTCGGAAGAGGCCCTGTATGCGGCGCGCCAGGCCGTTCCAGAGCTGCCGCGCGCGCTGTTGGTTGACACGTTGCCCCGTGACTGGCTCGAGCGTGCCAGGGCCCTAGGTTGCGTGGCGCTGGACGCCAATCACAAGCTACTGGACGCGCAGCTTATCGCCGCGGCGCATGCCGCAGGATTGAAAGTCCTGAGCTATACGGTCAATGATCCCAAACGGGCCAGCGAACTGCTCGCCTGGGGGCTGGACGGGCTGATCACGGACGCGGTCGATGTCATCGCACCGACCTGATCATTATTGCGAAAACGTTGTTTCCAAACCGAATTGATGCGTTACGCAATTCCGCATCGCGAAAAGTCCACATTGCGCATAAGCAAACGTGCTATTCTTACCGCCGTGAAGACTTAGGTCCTTCCCCGCACAACTTGCCCTTTCGGGCCTTGTGACGGCACTTTCACTTCGGCGCCCTTGTGGTGCCGTTTGTCCAAGGGCCGTCCGTTGGGCTCCCAAGAGTTGTTTGCAATCCGCTAACCGGTCAAGCCGTGTCGCGGAAGGTTGAATAACCCGCTGAACTCCGGCATTCCCGGAGAAAAGTGAGCGTCCCATGATGCAGCAGTATCAGAGCAATTCGTATCTCTTCGGCGGCAACGCCCCGTACGTTGAAGAGCTGTACGAAGCCTACCTCCAGAACCCGACTTCGGTTCCCGACAACTGGCGCGCGTATTTCGACGCGATGCAGAATGTCCCGGCCGTGGACGGTTCCAATTCGCGTGACGTCCCGCACGCTCCCATCGTCGCCTCGTTCGCCGAGCGCGCCAAAGCCGGCCCCATCAAGACCATCGTTGCCTCGGCCGATTCCGACATGGGCCGCAAGCGCGTCGCTGCCACCCAGCTGATCGCCGCCTACCGCAACATCGGTTCGCACTGGGCCGACCTGGACCCGCTCAAGCGCCAGGAGCGTCCGCCCCTCCCGGATCTGGACCCGGCTTTCTACGGCTTCTCCGAAGCTGACCTCGACATCGTCTTCAATGCCAGCAACACCTACTTTGGCAAGGAGTCGATGAGCCTGCGCGAGTTGCTCAACAACCTGCGCGAAACCTACTGCGGCACCATCGGCGCCGAATTCATGTACGTGAGCGACCAGGCGCAAAAGCGCTGGTGGCAGGAGCGCCTGGAATCCACGCGTTCCAAGCCGGTCTTCACGCTGGAAAAGAAGAAGCACATTCTCGATCGCCTGACCGCGGCCGAAGGCCTGGAGCGCTTCCTCCACACCAAGTACGTCGGCCAGAAGCGCTTCTCGCTGGAAGGTGGCGAGAGCTTCATCGCGGCGATGGACGAGCTGATCCAGGAAGCTGGCAGCAAGGGCGTGCAGGAAATCGTGATCGGCATGGCCCACCGCGGCCGCCTTAACGTGCTGGTCAATACGCTGGGCAAGATGCCAGCCGATCTGTTCGCCGAATTCGAAGGCAAGCACGTCGATGACTTGCCGGCCGGCGACGTCAAGTACCACAAGGGCTTCTCGAGCGATGTCTCGACCCAGGGCGGTCCGGTTCACCTGTCGCTCGCGTTCAACCCGTCGCACCTGGAAATCGTCAACCCGGTGGTGGAAGGCTCGTCCAAGGCGCGCCAGGAACGCCGCGGCGACGCCGGCCACAAGGAAGTGCTGCCGGTGCAGGTGCACGGCGACGCGGCCTTTGCCGGCCAGGGCGTGGTGATGGAAACGCTGAACCTCGCGCAGACCCGCGGCTACGGCACGGGCGGCTCGATGCACATCGTCATCAACAACCAGATCGGCTTCACCACCTCCGATCCGCGCGACGCGCGTTCGACGCTGTACTGCACGGACGTGGTCAAGATGATCGAGGCGCCGGTGCTGCACGTGAACGGCGACGATCCCGAAGCCGTGGTGTACGCCATGCAGCTGGCCGTGGACTTCCGCATGGAGTTCAACAAGGACGTCGTGGTCGACATCATCTGCTTCCGCAAGCTGGGCCACAACGAGCAGGACACCCCGGCCGTCACGCAGCCGCTGATGTACAAGAAGATCAGCCAGCATCCGGGCACGCGCAAGCTGTACGCGGACAAGCTGGTCGCCCAGGGCCTGGTGCCGGCCGACTTCGGCGACGAAAAGGTCAAGGAATACCGCGCTGCAATGGACGCCGGCAAGCACACTGCCGACCCCGTCCTGTCGAACTTCAAGAACAAGTTCGCCGTGGACTGGATGCCGTTCCTGAACCGCAAGTGGACCGATGCTGCCGACACCGCCGTGCCGGTGACCGAGCTCAAGCGCCTGGCCGAACGCATCACCACCACCCCTGACACGCTGAAGCTGCACCCGCTGGTGGAGAAGGTCGTCAAGGACCGCGCCAACATGGGCCGTGGCGACCAGCCGCTGGACTGGGGCATGGGTGAACACCTGGCCTTCGCTTCGCTGGTGTCGTCGGGCTACCCGGTGCGTATCACCGGCCAGGATGCAGGCCGTGGCACGTTCACGCACCGTCATGCCGTGCTGCACGACCAGGCCCGTGAGCGCTGGGATGCCGGCTCGTATGTGCCGCTGCAGAACGTGTCGGAAAACCAGGCTCCGTTCACGGTGATCGACTCGGTGCTGTCGGAAGAAGCCGTGCTCGGCTTCGAATACGGCTACTCGGCCGCCGAGCCGAACGCGATGGTGATCTGGGAAGCCCAGTTCGGCGACTTCGTCAACGGCGCCCAGGTGGTGATCGACCAGTTCATCTCGTCGGGCGAAGTGAAGTGGGGCCGCGCCTCGGGCCTGACGCTGATGCTGCCGCACGGCTACGAAGGCCAGGGTCCGGAACACAGCTCGGCTCGTATCGAGCGTTTCCTGCAGCTTTGCGCGGACCACAACATGCAGGTCTGCCAGCCGACCACGCCGGCACAGATCTTCCACCTGCTGCGCCGCCAGATGATCCGTCTGTTCCGCAAGCCGCTGGTGATCATGACGCCGAAGTCGCTGCTGCGTAACAAGGAAGCCGTCTCGCCGCTGTCCGACCTGGCCAAGGGCCACTTCGAAACGGTCATCCCCGACCACGAAGAACTGAACGCCAGCAAGGTCAAGCGCGTGATCATGTGCTCGGGCAAGGTCTACTACGACCTGGTCAACGCGCGCAAGGAACGCGACGCGAACGACGCAGCCGTCATCCGTCTGGAACAGCTGTATCCGTTCCCGCACAAGGCGCTTGCCGCAGAGCTCAAGAAGTATCCGAACGCCACCGAAATCGTGTGGTGCCAGGACGAGCCGCAGAACCAGGGTGCCTGGTTCTTCGTGCAGCACTACATCATGGAAAACATGACGGAAGGCCAGAAGCTCGGTTATGCCGGTCGTCCCGCTTCGGCTTCGCCGGCAGTGGGCTACTACGCAAAGCACAACGAGCAACAGAAGGCGCTGCTGGATGCAGCGTTCGCCAAGCTCAAGGGCTTTGTCCTGACCAAGTAATTGTGGCAGCACGGCGGCGCTCGCAGATGACCGCCGTGTTCTTTTCTGCCTGAAGAACAAAACGCATACACGAGGAATTCACAACCATGGCTATCGTTGACGTCAAGGTTCCGCAACTTTCTGAATCGGTCGCCGAAGCGACCATGCTGAACTGGAAGAAGAAGCCCGGCGAAGCTGTCGCCCAGGACGAAATCCTGATCGAGATCGAGACCGACAAGGTCGTGCTCGAAGTGCCGGCACCGTCCGCCGGCGTGCTGTCGCAGATCATCAAGAACGATGGCGACACCGTCGTGGCCGATGAGCTCATCGCCCAGATCGACACCGAAGCCACCGCTGGCGCCGCTGCCCCGGCACCCGCCGCCGCACCGGCCCCGGCCGCTGCTGCCCCGGCTCCCGCCGCCGCAGCGCCTGCCGCCGGCGCGGTGGCCATGCCTTCGGCTGCCAAGCTGATGGCCGAAGCCGGCCTGTCGGCAGGCCAAGTTGCCGGCACCGGCAAGGATGGCCGCATCACCAAGGGCGACGTGCTCGGTGCCAAGGCTGCCCCGGCTCCCGCCGCCAAGGCTGCTCCGGCTCCCGCCGCTGCCAAGCCGGCGCTGCAGCAAGTTGCCGCCAACCTGGATCTCGCCGCGCTGAGCGATCGTCCGGAAGAGCGCGTGCCGATGAGCCGCCTGCGCGCCCGTATCGCCGAGCGTCTGGTGCAGTCGCAGTCGACCAACGCCATCCTCACCACCTTCAATGAAGTGAACATGAAGCCGGTGATGGATCTGCGCAACAAGTACAAGGACCGCTTCGAGAAGGAACACGGCGTGAAGCTCGGCTTCATGTCGTTCTTCGTGAAGGCCGCTGTCCACGCGCTGAAGAAGTACCCGGTCATCAACGCTTCGGTGGACGGCAACGACATCGTCTACCACGGCTACTTCGACATCGGTATCGCCGTGGGCTCGCCGCGTGGCCTGGTGGTGCCGATCCTGCGCAATGCCGACCAAATGAGCCTGGCCGACATCGAGAAGAAGATTGCCGAGTACGGTGCCAAGGCCCGCGACGGCAAGCTGTCGCTGGAAGAGCTAACCGGCGGTACGTTCTCGATCTCGAACGGCGGCACCTTCGGTTCGATGCTGTCGACCCCGATCATCAACCCGCCGCAATCGGCCATCCTGGGCGTTCACGCGACCAAGGACCGCGCCGTGGTCGAAGATGGCCAGATCGTCATCCGTCCGATGAACTACCTGGCCATGTCGTATGACCACCGCATCATCGACGGCCGCGAAGCCGTGCTGGGCCTGGTGGCGATGAAGGAAGCGCTGGAAGATCCGGCCCGCCTGCTGCTGGACCTGTAAGAACGGGTCCCCCCGCGCATGGCCACCCTGGCCGCGCGGGGCGCGTTCCCAGTGTTGACGGTGCGCCGGCGCAAGCAGCCGGCGCCCAGAAAGGAATCTCCATGAGCAAACAATTCGACGTGCTGGTGATCGGCGCCGGCCCCGGTGGCTATATCGCCGCCATCCGCGCAGGCCAGCTCGGCCTGAACGTGGCCTGCTGCGAAGGCAACGCCTACGACGATCCCAAGAACGAACCGCGCCTGGGCGGCACCTGCCTGAACGTGGGTTGCATTCCCTCGAAGGCGATGCTGGCCTCCTCGGAAGAATTCGAGAACGTCCAGCACCATCTCGGCGACCACGGCATCACCGTCGGCGACGTCAAGGTCGACGTTGCCAAGATGCTCAAGCGCAAGGACGACATCGTCGGCAAGATGACCAAGGGCATCGAGTTCCTGTTCCGCAAGAACAAGGTCGCGCTGCTCAAGGGCTACGGCAAGTTCGTCGGCAAGACCGCCGAGGGCTTCCAGGTCGAGATCGCCGGTGAAGTCGTGACCGCCAAGCAGGTCATCATCGCCACCGGTTCGAAGGCTCGCCACCTGCCGGGCATCGCGGTCGACAACGACCTGGTCAGCGATAACGAAGGCGCGCTCAAGTTCCCGGCCGTGCCGAAGAAGCTGGGCGTGATCGGTGCCGGCGTGATCGGCCTGGAGCTGGGCTCGGTATGGCGCCGCCTGGGTGCCGACGTGACCGTGCTGGAAGCGCTGCCCGCATTCCTGGGTGCCGCCGACGAAGGCGTGGCCAAGGAAGCCCAGAAACAGCTGACCAAGCAGGGACTGAAGTTCAGTCTCGGCGTGAAGGTTGACGAAGTGACGACCGGCAAGGCCGGCGTGACGGTCAAGTACACGGACAAGGACGGCGCTGCCCAGACCCTGGAAGTGGACCGCCTGATCGTGTCGGTTGGCCGCGTGCCGAACACCGACAACCTGGGCCTGGACGCTATCGGCCTGGCTGCAGACCAGCGCGGCTTCATCGAGGTGGACGAGCACTGCGCCACCAAGGTGCCGGGCCTGTGGGCCATCGGCGATGTGGTGCGTGGTCCGATGCTAGCGCACAAGGCCGAGGACGAAGGCGTGGCCGTGGCCGAGCGCATCGCCGGCCAGAAGCCGCATATCGACTACAACTGCATTCCGTGGGTGATCTACACCTTCCCGGAAATCGCATGGGTCGGCAAGACCGAAGCCCAGCTCAAGGCCGAAGGCCGCGAGTTCAAGGCTGGCCAGTTCCCGTTCATGGCCAACGGCCGTGCGCTGGGCATGGGCCATCCGGAAGGTTTCGTCAAGATGCTGGCCGACGCCAAGACCGACGAGATCCTGGGCGTGCACATCGTCGCCGCCAACGCGTCGGACCTGATCGCCGAAGCCGTCGTGGCGATGGAGTTCAAGGCCGCCAGCGAAGATATCGGCCGCGTCTGCCATCCGCACCCGTCGATGTCGGAAGTCATGCGCGAAGCCGCGCTGGCCGTCGACAAGCGACAGCTCAATATGTAAGGCATCTGCCCGCATTTGCCTGAGCACCGGCGCGCCGCCAAATCCGCGCGCCGGTTTCACTTGCAAACCCAGCCCGCTCGAAACGACTCCGCGCATGGCCGGGGAAGGTGCGGCCGCACTTTCCGCGCGCAGTCCAGAACGAAACAGCCAGCATGAACGTCAGCGAGTACTACGAGAAGGAACTGAAGGAGCGCGGCTACCATTCCGACGAAGCGCAACTGCGCGCCGTGGCTCGCCTGCAGCAATGCTACGACGAGTGGGTGGCCTACAAGAGCCGTCGCAGCAATGCCATCCGCAAGCTGCTGGTGCACCCGGAAGTGCCCAAGGGCGTGTACATGTGGGGCGGGGTGGGGCGCGGGAAGTCCTTCCTGATGGACAGCTTCTATACGTGCGTGCCGGTAGTGCGGAAGACACGCCTTCACTTCCACGAGTTCATGCGCGAAGTGCATCGGCAGCTGGAAGAACTGCGCGGACGTCCCGATCCACTGGACGAACTGGCCAAGCGGATTGCCCGGCGCTACCGCCTGATCTGCTTCGATGAATTCCACGTCAATGACGTCGCCGATGCCATGATGCTGCACCGGTTGCTGCAACAGTTGTTCGAGAACGGCGTGCAGTTTGTCATGACTTCCAACTACCGGCCCGACCTGCTTTACCCGGACGGGTTGCACCGTGACCGTGTGCTGCCCGCCATCGCATTGCTCCAGCAGAAGCTGGACGTGCTCAATGTCGATGCGGGGATCGACTATCGCAAGCGCGCGCTGGAACAAGTGGAGGCGTATCACACGCCGCTCGATGCCAAGGCCAACTCGGCACTCCGCGATGCCTTTACCGCCATCGCCGGCGTGGCCGACGAGTCCCCGCTCCTGCATATCGAGCACCGCGAATTGCGCGCCCTGCGCAAGGCCAATGGCGTGGTCTGGTTCGACTTTGCCACGCTGTGCGGCGGCCCGCGCTCGCAGAATGACTACCTGGAACTGGCCTCGCAGTTCCATACGGTCATTTTGTCCGATGTTCCGCGCATGACGCCGAGGATGTCATCGGAAGCTCGCCGCTTCACATGGCTGATCGATGTGTTCTACGACCACAAGGTCAAGCTCCTGATGTCGGCCGAAGTTCCGGCGGATGAACTCTACGTCGAGGGCCAGATGGCGAATGAATTCCATCGCACGGTGTCGCGCATCATCGAGATGCAGTCCCGGGAGTACCTGGAAGCCGAGCGCAGGACCGCAGACACCTCGCTTACCTGAGCGCTGCGTTCCGGCTTTGGGAAACAAGGCCGGCCGCTATTGACCTATATCAAGGCCGATTTGGAGATCGGCATATACCCTCCAACGGGTAAAAAAAGATCTCCATGTCCGCCCCCAACGCCAGTCTCCTTGCCGACGCCCCGGCGTCCACTTTCCCGCCAGTTCCTGCCGGTCGCTCCGCGCCCGTGACGGCGCAGCATGCCGCCCAGCCGGCATGCTTCCATTGTGGCCAGACCGTGCCCGGTGGCCGGGAATTGTCCGAGGAGCTGGACGGCCAACGACGCGTCTTTTGTTGCGGCGGTTGCCAGACTCTGGCACGCACGTTGCACTCGGCAGGCTTTGCACACCTCTACGGTGACGAGGCGCGTTTTGCCAGGCCAATCGATGACGCCGCAAGGCGGGAATCTGAGCCGGTATGGACGGCCTACGATACCCCTGAATTGCGCAGCCAGTTCGTCCGTCCCCTTGACGGCGGTCGCGCCGAGATCACGCTGGCGCCCGAGAACATCCGCTGCGCGGCGTGTGCGTGGCTGATCGAGCAGCACCTGGGGCGCCTGCCGGGCGTGGAATCCACGATCGCCAATGTAGCGACGCGCCGCGTGGTGGTGCGCTGGCGCGAGGCCGACCAGACAGTTTCCGGCCTGCTCGCCGCGCTGGCCGATATTGGTTACGTTGCGTGGCCGTTTGAAGTCTCCCGCAGCGACCAGGCCGACCGCCGTGCCCGACGCAGCCTGCTGATGCGCATGGCCGTGGCCATGCTCGGCATGATGCAGGTGATGATGTACGCGTGGCCCATCTACACCCACGAGGCCACCATCGATCCCGGCCAGCTGCAGTTGATGCGCTGGGCCAGCCTGGCCCTCACGCTGCCGGTTGTTTTCTATTCCGCTTCGCCGATTTTTTCCGGTGCCTGGCGCAGCCTGCGCCATTGGCACATGGGCATGGATGTGCCGGTAGCGCTTGGCGTTGCGGCAGGGTTTGTCGCCAGCACGGTAGCGACGGTCCGCGGAGTCGGGGAGGTCTACTTCGATTCGGTGACGATGTTCGTGGCCTTCCTGCTGGCTGCCCGCTATCTCGAACTGCGTGTGCGGCAGGCTTCGCGCAGCGGTGCGGAGATGCTGGCGCGGCAATTGCCGGCTACCTGTGAACGGCTTGGCGCGGGCGATCTGGTCGGGGAGCGCGTACCGGTGGCGCGCCTGCGGCAGGGCGACCGTATTCGTGTCAGGGCCGGCGAAATTATCCCGGCGGACGGCACCATCGTCGCAGGCGCCAGTGAACTTGACGAATCGATGCTGACCGGTGAAAGCCGCCCGGTACACCGCAGCGTGGGCGGTGCGGCGCTGGCCGGCTGCTACAACACCGCCAGCCCGCTTGAGATCGCCGTGGACCGCGTTGGCGCGGGCACGCGCCTGGCTGAAATCGTCGCCGTGCTGGACCGTGCACTGGCGGAAAAGCCGCGGTTGTCGGCGCTTGCCGACCGAGTTGCCGGATGGTTCGTGGCCACGCTGCTGGCGCTGGCGGCGTTGACCGGGACGGTGTGGGCACTCTGGATCGATCCTTCCCGTGCCTTGCTGGTCACGGTTGCAGTGCTTGTTGTCAGCTGCCCGTGTGCGCTTTCCCTTGCGACCCCGGCGGCGCTGGCCGCCGCAGGCGCGGCGCTGTCGCGGCGCGGCTTGCTGTTGACGCGTTCGCATGCATTGGAGACGCTGGCGCGCGTGACAGACGTCGTGCTGGACAAGACCGGCACACTGACTGAAGGCTGTTTTGTCCTGACTGGACAGGAGACGCTCGGCGCCATGCCAGCCGCCCAATGCCTTGCACTGGCGGCGGCGCTGGAAGCGGGTAGCGAGCATCCGATCGGCAGGGCGCTGGTCGGCGCGGCCGGGAAGGCGGATATCGGCGGAGGCAGCCCGTCAGTCACCGCCGTGCTAAATGTGCCGGGGCAGGGCGTACAGGCCGACATTGACGGCAAGCGATTCCGGCTCGGCCGCGTCGCCTTTGTCGCCGAAATCGCCAAGTCATGCGCCACGGCATCGGTACCGGACGCGGACCGCGCTCGGATTCCTGGCGCCACGCAAGTTTGGCTGGGCGCCGAAGACGGCATGCTGGCTGTATTCGAGCTGTCCGACCAGGCCCGTGAATCGACGCCGCAACTTCTTGAAGCGCTGCGCCGACAGGGTGCGCGTTGCCACCTGGTCAGCGGCGACAGCATCGAGACCGTGCAGTGGTGGGCGTTGCACTTCGGCATGGAGCGAGCCCGCGGCGCCGTATCCCCCGAAGGCAAGCGTGAATATGTCGCACAGCTCCAGCGCGAAGGGGCCGTGGTGCTGGCCGTCGGGGATGGCATCAATGACGCGCCGGTGCTGGCGCAGGCGCAGGTATCCGTTGCCATCGGCAGTGGCGCCCCGCTTGCGCAGGCGGGGGCCGACGCTGTCCTGACTCACGGAAACGTCGTGGAAATCGCTCGGGCGATCGCTCTGGCGCGGCAGACGCGTCGCGTAGTGCGGCAGAACCTTGGCTGGGCCTTCTTCTACAACTTGGTGGCCATCCCGCTGGCGGCGACGGGTTTTGTCACGGCATGGATGGCCGGCATCGGCATGTCGGTGTCCTCGCTACTCGTGGTGGCGAACGCCTGGCGCCTGCTGCGTGCGGGCAGAAACGGAGTCTAGGAATGGAAACGCTGTACCTGCTGGTGCCCATGAGCCTGGTTCTTGTCGTTGTCATCGCCGGTGCGCTCTGGTGGGCCCTGCATGCCGGCCAGTACGACGATCTCGACCGGCCCGGGGAGGCCATTTTGCTGGACAACGACAAGCCGTGAACGGGTGCCGTCGACTTGCAGTGCGGAGATAGGTTCATGGGCTCCCTGTGCAACTTGATAAAGATCAACGCGGCAAGAGCGCTCGTTCCATAAAGTCACAACGTCAATCGGTTTATCTTTCTTATGTGGGGGTCTGAATGGATGTCTCAGCCGCGTCTTCACGCGTCGACACCTTCAATTACGGCGTCGTAAGGCAGTTCGCTGTCATGACGGTAGTCTGGGGGATCGTCGGCATGGCCGTCGGCGTGCTGCTCGCAGCACAGCTGATCTGGCCGGATCTCAACTTCAACACGCCATGGCTGTCGTTCGGCCGACTGAGACCGCTGCATACCAATGCGGTGATCTTCGCTTTCGGCGGCAGCGCGCTGTTTGCGACGTCGTACTACGTCGTGCAGCGTACCTGCCAGGCGCGCCTGTTCTGCGGTCCGCTTGCTGCCTTTACGTTCTGGGGCTGGCAACTGGTGATCGTCGCGGCGGCTATCACGCTGCCGCTGGGTATCACCAGCTCGAAGGAATACGCGGAACTGGAATGGCCGATCGACTTGCTGATCACGGCCGTCTGGGTGGCTTACGCCGTGGTCTTCTTCGGCACCATCGTCAAGCGCAAGACCCGGCATATCTATGTTGCCAATTGGTTCTTCGGCGCGTACATCCTGACCATCGCCATCCTGCACATCGTCAACAACATTGAAATGCCGGTGTCGATGTGGAAGTCCTATTCCGCCTATGCCGGCGTGCAGGACGCCATGATCCAGTGGTGGTACGGCCATAACGCCGTGGGCTTCTTCCTGACCACCAGCTTCCTGGGCATGATGTACTACTTCATCCCGAAGCAGGCGGAACGGCCAATCTATTCGTATCGCCTGTCGATCGTCCACTTCTGGGCGCTGAACTTCACGTACATGTGGGCCGGCCCCCACCACCTGCAGTACACCGCGCTGCCTGACTGGGCACAGTCGCTGGGCATGGTGTTCTCGCTGATTCTGCTGGCTCCGTCCTGGGGCGGCATGATCAACGGCATCATGACGCTGTCGGGCGCCTGGCACAAGCTGCGCACCGACCCGATCCTGAAGTTCCTGGTAGTGGCGCTGTCGTTCTATGGCATGGCCACGTTCGAAGGCTCGATGATGTCGATCAAGACCGTCAACGCGCTTTCGCACTACACGGACTGGACGATTGGCCACGTGCACTCGGGCGCGCTGGGCTGGGTGGCGATGATTTCCATCGGCTCGCTTTATTACCTCATTCCTCGCCTGTTCGGCGAGAAGCAGATGTACAGCGTTCGTCTGATCGAGTGGCACTTCTGGATCGCCACCATCGGCGTGGTGCTCTATATCGCCTCGATGTGGATCGCCGGTGTGATGGAAGGTCTGATGTGGCGCGCCACGCAGCCCGACGGCACGCTGACCTACGCGTTCGTTGAAGCGGTCAAGGCCAAGTACCCGTTCTACCTGATCCGTCTGCTGGGCGGCATCTGCTTCCTGTCCGGCATGCTGCTGATGGCCTATAACGTCGCGAAAACCATCATCGGCAAGCGTGCGGTGGATGCGCCGATCCCGGCCAGCATTCCTGCCTCCGCCCATTGATCCATCAGGATAGAAACGATGTCCGAAAAACAAAGCTTCTTTTCCCACGAAACGCTGGAGAAGAACATCGGCTGGCTGATCATCTGCACGATCCTGGTGGTCAGCATTGCCGGCCTGGTGCAGATCGTGCCGCTGTTCTTCCAGCATTCCACCACCAAGCCCGATGTCGGGATCAAGCCGTATTCGCCGCTTCGGCTGATGGGCCGTGATATCTACATCCGCGAAGGCTGTGTCGGCTGCCATTCGCAGCAGGTCCGTACGCTGCAGGCCGAGACCGAGCGCTATGGCCATTTCTCGACGGCGGGTGAATCGGTCTACGACCATCCGTTCCTGTGGGGCTCCAAGCGCACCGGGCCCGACTTGGCGCGCGTCGGTGGCCGCTACTCCGATGACTGGCAGCGCATTCACCTGCGCAATCCGCGCGATGTCGTGCCGGAATCGGTAATGCCATCCTATCCGTGGCTCGAGAAGGCTCAACTGCCGACCGATGATATCCAGGCCCGCATGCGCGCACTGGTGCGACTGGGCGTGCCGTACACCGAGGCGGAAATCGCCAAGGCGCCTGAAGAGCTCAAGGACAAGAGCGAAGAGGATGCGCTGGTCGCCTACCTGCAAGGATTGGGCACCAACCGTCGCAATGTGCGCGTGGACGCGGCCGCAGCCGCGCCCGTGAAGGAGTAAGTCATGGCGATGCTGACTGCTTTTGCCACGATCGTGTCGATGGTCGTATTCCTGGGAATTTGCTGGTGGGCATGGTCGAATGGCCGGCAAGCCGCTAACCAGGAGTCCGCCATGCTGCCGTTCGCACTGCCTGACGAGACCCACACAACATCGAGCCGGAATACCTAGTCATGAGCGATTTCTTTTCCGATTTCTGGAGCTACTACATCGCTGCCATCGCGCTCGTCGGCATCGTCTGGTGCGTGTGGCTGCTTTTTTCCCAACGCAAGGTCACAAAGGTTGCCAATGCCGGTGATGACACCGGCCATGTCTGGGACGGCGATCTGCGCGAGCTGAACAACCCGTTGCCACGCTGGTGGATGTGGATGTTCCTGCTGGCCTGCATCTTCGGCCTGGTCTACCTGGTCCTCTATCCTGGACTCGGCTCGTATGCGGGCGTGCTGAAGACGTCGACGCAAGTGGAACTAGCCGCGCATCAGCAGGCACAGGAAAAGCTGCAGCACGATGTCTACGCCAAGTACCTGAACATGGACGTCAAGCAGGTGGCGGCAGACCCGCAGGCCCGCGAGATCGGCCAGCGCCTGTTCCTGAACTACTGCGCGCAATGCCATGGATCGGATGCACGCGGCAACCGCGGCTTTCCGAACCTGACGGACCACGACTGGCTCTATGGCGGTGAACCCGAGACGATCCAGCTGACCATCACGAAGGGCCGCAATGGCATGATGCCGCCGTTTGCCTCGACCATCGACGGCAAGCTCGCAGCGGATGTGGCGCAGTATGTGCGATCGCTGTCGGGCCTGTCGTTCGACCCGATCCGGGCATCGCGCGGCGAGAGCACGTTCAAGTCCACCTGTGCGGCGTGCCATGGTGCGGCCGGCAAGGGCAATCAGGCGCTCGGCGCGCCGAACCTGTCCGATAACGTGTGGCTGTATGGCAGTTCGGAGGGCAGTATTGTCGAGGCCATCCTGAAGGGCCACAACAACCACATGCCGGCGCACGAAGAGATACTGACGCCGGAGCGTATCCGCATGCTGACGGCCTACGTCTGGGGCCTTTCCAATACCGGAGGCTCAGGGCAATGATCACCGACTCAGGCACGGGGTGCGCCATGGCGTCTGAAGGAGCGCGCGCATGAACGCCCCCGGGACAGAACCTCTGGCCCGCACGGCCGGCCCGCAAGGGCCGGCGTCGTCGCCTGTCGAATCCTCCGACGAAACGCTCTACGAGGTTCGACGCAAGATATACCCGCGCTCGGTGACGGGCGCGTTCTCCAACTGGCGGGTCTGGATGGTACTCCTGACCCAGCTCATCTACTACGGCACGCCCTGGCTGCAATGGAATGGCAGACAGGCCGTGCTGTTCGACCTTGGCGCCCGCAAGTTCTATATCTTCGGACTGGTGCTTTGGCCGCAGGATGTCATCTATCTTGCCGTCTTGCTGGTGATCTCCGCGCTGGCGCTGTTCCTGTTCACGGCCATTGCGGGGCGGCTCTTCTGTGGCTATGCGTGTCCACAGACGGTCTACACCGAAATATTCATGTGGATCGAACGGCATGTCGAAGGTGACCGCTTCGCGCGGATCCGTCTGGACGGCGATCCTTGGAGCTTGCGCAAATTTCGCCTGAAGGCGACCAAGCACTCGCTGTGGATACTGGTCGCGCTGTGGACGGGCTTCACGTTCATTGGTTACTTCGCCCCGATACGCGAGCTTGGCGGGCAGGTCCTGAGCTTCTCGCTTGGGCCGTGGCAGGCGTTCTGGATGCTCTTTTACGCCTTCGCGACGTGGGGCAATGCGGGCTTCATGCGCGAGCAGGTGTGCAAGTACATGTGCCCGTATGCGCGATTCCAGAGCGTGATGGTGGACCGCGACACCTACGTGGTCACCTACGACGTCGGGCGCGGCGAGCCGCGCGGGAGCCGGTCGCGCAAAGTGGATCATCATCAGGCCGGGCTTGGCGATTGCGTTAACTGCAGCATCTGCGTGCAGGTGTGTCCGACAGGCATTGATATCCGTGACGGGCTGCAGTACGAGTGCATTGGTTGCGGCGCCTGCATCGACGCCTGCAATCAGGTCATGGACAAGATGGACTACCGGCGTGGGCTGATCCGGTACACGTCCGAGAACGCGATGCGCAAGGCGCTGTCAGCCGCGGTGGCGCGCAAGCGGCTGGTGCGGCCACGGACCATCATCTACTCGGTCATCTGGCTGGTGATGGTTGCTGGTTTCGTGGCGTCACTAGCGCTGCGCACGCCGTTGAAGGTCGACATCATCCGCGATCGCGGGGCGTTGGGGCGTGAGGTGGATGGACGCTGGATCGAGAACGTCTATCGACTGCAGCTGATCAACACCACCGAGGCCCCCATGCGCATCAGCGTGCGCGCCGAAAGCGACGATCTGAAGAACCTGACGGTCGAGTACGATCCCGACGCGAAGGCCCTGGCGCCGACGTCGAACAAGCTGGTGCCGATCCGGATTCGCGTGCCGATCGACGATGCCGCGCAGGGTACGCACAAGATCAGCGTGACGGTGACAAGCGAAGGTTCGGGGCAAGGTAGTGCGCAAATCAGGCAATCTACCAGTTTCATCGTGCCGCGCAATTTGTGATGCTAAGGGCGGTGCAGCGCATTGGCGCTGTGCCGGTCCAACCGCGAGCGCCTCGGTGAGGCGCCGACGAAGGGGGGCAAGACGATGCAAGAAAGTAATCCGTGGTGGAAGGAGCCGTGGCCGTGGCTGCTGATGAGCGGCCCGTTGCTGGCCATAGTGGCTTGTGGCGTAACCATCTGGCTGGCTTCCACCCATCCTGACCGGCCGGTGGTCGAAGGCGTGTCCCGGCATGGCCTGGTCGTCGAGAAGGCGGAAGGGGTCCCGGGCAGTGCCAAGGCACCGCAAGCGAGGCGGCCATGAGGCTGCGCTGGCTGATGTGGGTACTGTGGCCGGCGTTCCTGATGGCCGGGGTGGCCACGGCAACGGTGTTTTCTGTGGTGGATCCCGGAGATCTGAATTTCTTCGGCCAGCCGATCGACGCCTCGCGAGAGGCCATCTATACGATTGGGTTCTTGCTGGCCTGGGTATTCTGCGCATTGTCCAGCGGACTGACGCTCTACACCATGCCGACGAAGCTCAGCGAAACGGACGAACTGGAGTGATTGGGCTGAAGCGGACCGCCTTGCCGGACAAGGCGGTCAGACCGCCTCAACAGGAGCGGCTGTAGACTTGCTTGATGCCTTCCATGTCGACGAGCTTGACGTGGCGTTGACGGATCTGGATCAGGCCGGCCTCGGCGAATCGCGAGAACAGGCGGCTGACCGTTTCGAGCTTCAATCCGAGATAGCTGCCGATTTCTTCCCGGCTCATGCGCATGACGAACTCGGTCGACGAATACCCGCGTGCGGACAGACGTTCTGACAAGTTGATCAGGAACGCGGCAAGGCGCTCTTCGGCACGCATGGACCCCAGCGTGACGAGCATGAGCTGATCATGCGATATTTCCTTACCCATCAGTCGCAGGAACTGCTGCTGCAGCGATGGCAGATCCATGGACAGCGCCTGAAGATCGGCCATGCGTACGACGCATACTTCCGTGTCTTCAAGCGCGGTGGCATCCGAGGCGTGCTGCATTTCACCCAGGCCGTCGAGGCCGACCACTTCGCCAGGCAAATGGAAGCCGGTGATTTGCGAGCGGCCGTCTTCCGTGGTGACATGCGTCTTCAGGGTGCCGAAGCGAATGGCATAAACCGCAGTCAGCGGATCGCCCATGCGGTACAGGGTTTCGCCCTTGTGGACACGGACGCGCTCTTGCACCAGGGTATCCATCTTTTGCAGATCCTGCTGGCTCATGCCCACCGGCAGGCACAGTTGCCCCATGCCGCAAGTGGAGCAACGGGGCGACATCTCGGTGACGGGGATGGATGTTAGCAATTGGAACCTGCAAGGAATGAGCGGCGAGGGCGCAATGCATGCATTTTAACGCGCGATGTGATGCGGTAGGGAGTTGCAATTGACTTTTGGTGTGCTTCTCAGTGTTTTCATGCTTGCCTTGCTGGGGGGCTTTCATTGCGCTGCCATGTGCGGTGGCGTTGCCCTCGCAGTCGAGCAGCGCGCCGCGGACGTGCCGATTGCCCTGGTGCGGCGCCCCCAAGACTGGCTCCTGGAGTTGCTGGTGATGCATGTGGGCAGGATTTCCACCTACATGCTGCTCGGTGCGATCCTTGGGGCGGTGGGGGCGACGGCCTGGCGCCAGGATTACCTGCCCGTTCAGCGCTGGCTATTCGGCGCCGGGAGCGCCATGCTGCTGGTATCTGGCTGGCGCCTGATACGCGGCGAAGCGTTTTCCATCGTGTGGCTGGAACGCTTCGGCGCGCGCGCGGGGACCGCCGTTGCCGGAAGCTTCGGCCGGCTTCGCCGCAAAACTCCGGCGACGGCGGCGCGAAGCGGTGGTCTGGTGCGCCGCTACGGCATGGGCTTGGCGTGGGGGCTCGTGCCCTGTGGCATGGTCTATGGTGCGCTTGCTCTCGCGTTACTGGCCGGCAATGCTCCCTCGGGAGCACTGGTAATGGGCGCGTTCGGGCTTGGCACGTTACCGAATTTGCTGGCGCTATCCAGCTTTTCGGGGCTGCTGCGCGCTTGGGCGCGCCGCCGTTGGGTCAGGACGGGGGCTGGATTGGCGGTCATGGTCTTCGGCGGCCTGGGAATCGGTCGAGCGGTGTTATTGCCACATTCGCTGGCCGAGCATGGTTTCTGCCTGGTGTTTTGAAGCCACCGTGAAGGCGCGCGAGTGCGCGGTGGTTGCAGGCGGATGCGGGAATGCCATACAATCGCCTGCATTGCGGTATCGCGCGGCGTGTTTCCGAGCAGCGCCTGGCAGCCCTTCCAAAAAAGGGGCGCGTCCGGGGTTTCGGGCAATGAGCCGACAATTCGGCGCCGAACCCTTCCGCAGTCCATCCGGTTCATAATATCTGTTCAAAAGTCCGGCTGGCTCTGCGACCGTGGTGCGGTCATTGCTGGCCCTGATCCCGATATTCGTTTTTCTTGCGGCCCAGGCGGACGTTCGCCGGAAGCCATGTCCGCCCATGTGGGCGCGTGCAAGAGGTTCGTGCACTGGTACTTGCCGGTGACCGGGCAATCTCCTGCCGGAACACGCCCGGCAAATCGAAGCAAAAGAAGGTGCACGGTCTCGAAGCGAAACGCTTTCGGGTTTGCTGCGCGATGAGATGGCGGTGGCAATCGCACCGTTGAATCCACAATGTCCAGGGCTCCGGATTCGTCCCTGAGCAGGTGCAAAGACAGGCTGCACACCCAACATGAATACCCAAGAGGCGAAGATCGTCCTCGAGACTGCGCTGATCTGTGCGCAGGAGCCCTTGCGCGTGAGCGACCTGCGCCGTCTGTTTGCAGACGATGTCGGCGCGGACACTGTTCGGGTCCTGCTCGATGAGTTGCGCCAGGACTGGCGCCAGCGCGGGGTCGAGTTGGTGGCACTGGCCAGCGGCTGGCGTTTCCAGAGCCGGCCTGAGATGCGGGAATACCTCGATCGCCTCAATCCAGAGAAGCCCCCCAAGTATTCCCGGGCCGTCATGGAAACGTTGGCGATCATTGCTTATCGCCAGCCGGTAACGCGTGGCGACATCGAGGAAATCCGTGGCGTGACGGTCAGCACCGAGGTGGTCAAGAAACTGGAAGACCGCGGCTGGATCGAGGTCATCGGCCACCGCGATGTACCAGGACGACCGGCGCTCTATGCGACCACCAAGGCATTCCTGGACGATCTCGGCTTGCGTACGCTGGATGAGTTGCCTCCGCTGGAAGACGCCCAGGCGCAATCGCAGGCGGCGCTGCTGGACCAGCAGGCGATCGATTTTGAAGAGATGGCAACGGCGCTGCCGGTGGCTGGCGACGAAGAGGCCTTCCCTGAGCCGGAGACGGTTGCGCCGGCCGGTGAGTCGGCCGATGCCGCCAAGCCTGCCGGAGCAGCTCCGGCTGCTGGCGACGAACCAGCTAACGAAGCCGGAGCCGTCGAGCAGGCCAGCGCCGACGCCATGCACGTGGCGGATCTCGCGTCGGCTGTGACCGAGGCAAATGGCTTCCATGCCGAAGGCACGCCGGGCAACCAGGACGGCGGCAATTCGTCCGGCGACGATACTGCGCCGCCGCACGCGAGCGAGCACGATGATGAGCGCGTGCCCAACTGAACAATATGCAACATCCGATAGTGAATACTTTGTCTGATTCCGTTGAACAAGACACCCGGTCAGCCGGGACACCGGCTGCCGACGGCGCAGCAGAATCCGGGTCAGGCACCGATACGGCGCCGCGCCGGAAAGGGCTGAGACGCGGCCTGCGCAACCTGGTGGCTTCGCGCCGGCAGGGCGGGCAGGATAGAGAAGGCAATCGCGCCGAAGGAGCCGAGTCTGGCGCCCAGGCTGATGCTGGCGAGAGCAGGCCTGCCGGCGAACCCGGCGGGCGTGCGGCCCCGCGTGGCCGCGGCAAGCGCAAGCCTATCAGGGCGGAAAATGCGCCGGCCCGGGAAGGCGGTCAAGCCGGGCAGGAGCGCGGCGACAAGGGCGAGCAGGCGGGCCGCAAGCGCAAGCCGCAGGGCCAGCGCACTGCCAGGGCCACGCCGGAAGGCGATGCCCAGTCGGCGGGTCGGCAGCAGGGCCCGCGCAAGGGTGGTCAGTCGCAACGGAAGGGGCCGGCCGGTCCCGAGAAGGCCGGCGCGAGCAGCGAAGACCTGTTCCGCTTCGTTATCTCGGATCAGTACGACCAGGAAGACACCGTCATCCCACGCACCAAGGCCAAGCCGGTGCGCGAACTGTCCGCGGACGACGATGCGCCGAAGCTGCACAAGGTCCTGGCTGAAGGCGGTCTGGGCTCGCGCCGCGAAATGGAAGAGCTGATCCTGCAGGGCCGCGTTTCCGTCAACGGATTGCCCGCGCATATCGGCCAGCGGATCCTGCCGGCCGATCAGGTCCGGGTGAACGGCAAGCTGATTCATCGCAAGATTTCTTCCAAGCCTCCGCGCGTGCTGCTCTACCACAAGCCGGCCGGCGAGATCGTGAGCCAGTCGGATCCCGAGGGCCGTCCGACCGTATTTGACAGCCTGCCGCGCATGAAAACCGGCAAGTGGGTCGCGGTGGGCCGCCTGGATTTCAATACCGAAGGCCTGCTGATCTTTACGACTTCGGGCGACATTGCCAATCGCTTCATGCATCCCCGCTATGGCGTGGAGCGCGAATACGCAGTGCGTACGCTGGGTGAGCTGGCGGAAGCAGATCGCCAGCGCCTGCTCCATGGCATCAAACTCGATGACGGCGAGGCCAATTTCCTGCGCATTGCGGATGGTGGTGGCGAAGGCGTGAACCAGTGGTACCACGTGGCGCTGACCGAGGGGCGTAACCGTGAGGTGCGCCGCATGTTTGAAGCGGTGGGCCTGACGGTGTCGCGCCTGATTCGCACGCGTTACGGGCAGTTCCTGCTTCCGCGCGGCCTGAAGCGCGGGCGTTGGCAAGAGCTGGAGGCGACGGAAGTCAGGACGATGATGGATGCCATCGGCCTGAAGGTGCCGGGCAGGGGTGAGCAGCAGGGTGGCAAGGGCATGACCAAGGTCGGTGGGCGCAAGCAGCGCACCGAGGCGGCAATTGCAGGCATGCCCATGCATACCGGTATGGACGGCCTGCCGCGGGTCGACAAGGGCGGTGCGGGCCGTGGCCAACCCGATCCTATGCGGACGTCGATGGGCTACATCAGCCATGGTCCCACCGTGCTGACGTCGCACGCCGCTAATCTGGGTGGCGGGCGCGGACAGGGTGGCGGACGCGCTGGTGGCGGGCGCGGCGGTGCGGGTGGCGCAGGCCTCGGTGGCCAGGGCCGGCCTCAGCGCCGCGGCGGCGGCGATGTCAACGGCAATGTGATGCCGAAGGCTGCAAAGGGCGGCGGTGGTAATCGCTCGGGTCGCAGCAAGGGCGGTGGCGCTGGCGGTGCTGGCGGCGGCAACCGGGGCGGTAATCGAGGCGGTAACCGCTAAGCGGCAGCCCCGGCGGCCATTCACTGCCGGGGCTTGATCAGGCGCCGATACATGCCCTTTTGCCTTTTGGACATAATCTGCGTATAATTAAAGTCTATTCAAAAAGTCATCCTCCTAGAGGATGGGCGAATGATGGGCATTGTGCCCATTTTTTTTTGGTTCGCCCGTTTGACGCATGTGCGCCGGAGGCTGACTGGCAGGTGGCTTTGCCCATGTCGTCCCAGGCGGGGCAGGCAAGCCAGCCTGCCCTGGAAGTTGATGGCCATTACTTGGGAATACAGTGCATCTGGCAGATTTGATCGAAACCACCCTTAACGGCATGGGATACGAGCTGGTTGAGCTCGAACGTGCTCCGGCCGGACTGTTGCGTGTCTATATCGATCAGCCTGAAACCGGCATCGTCATCGAGGATTGCGAGAAGGTGAGCCGGCAGTTGACGCACGTGTTGACCGTCGAGAACGTCGATTACGAACGGCTTGAAGTCTCCTCGCCGGGGTTGGACCGGCCGCTGAAGAAACTGGCCGACTATGCCCGCTTCGCCGGGGCAGAAGCGCGCGTGACGCTACGCCTGCCTGTCAATGGGCAAAAGAACTTCACGGGCATTCTGCGCGAGCCGACGGGTGAGGCTGGCGCCGAGAAGGTTGGCCTGGAGTTCGAGGGCAAGGACGGTCCGGCGCTGCTGGAGTTCACGGTATCTGATGTCGATAAGGCGCGCCTGGTGCCCGTGATCGACTTCAAAGGAAATCAAAGAAAAGGGAACAAGCAATGAGCCGCGAAGTTCTGTTGCTCGTCGATGCGCTTGCGCGTGAAAAGAACGTCGACAAGGATGTGGTATTTGGCGCGCTGGAGGCTGCACTGGCCTCCGCGACCAAGAAGCGTTTCGAGGAAGACGTGGATATCCGTGTCGCGATCGACCGCGAATCGGGCGAGCATGAGACGTTCCGCCGTTGGCTTGTCGTCCCTGACGATCAGGGCCTGCAAGAGCCGGACAAGGAAATCCTGCTGTTCGAGGCCCGCGACGACAACCCGAGCATCGAGCTGAACGACTATGTCGAGCAGCAAATCGAGTCCGTCGAATTCGGCCGCATCGGCGCCCAGGCCGCGAAGCAGGTGATCCTGCAGCGCATCCGCGACGCCGAGCGCGAGCAGATCCTGAACGACTACCTTGATCGCGGCGAGAAGATCATGACCGGTACGGTCAAGCGCGCCGACAAGAAGGGCCTGATCGTCGAATCCGGTCGCGTGGAAGCGCTGCTGGCACGTGACCAGATCATCCCGAAGGAAAATCTGCGCACCGGCGACCGTGTCCGTGCGTATATCCTGAACGTGGATCGCGCGGCCCGCGGCCCGCAGATCGAACTGTCGCGCACCGCGCCCGAGTTCCTGATCAAGCTCTTCGAGAACGAAGTGCCCGAGATGGAAGAGGGCCTGCTCGAGATCAAGGCGGCAGCCCGCGACCCGGGCGTGCGCGCCAAGATCGCCGTGGTGGCGCATGACAAGCGTATCGATCCGATCGGTACCTGCGTGGGTGTGCGTGGTACGCGCGTGACGGCCGTTCGCAACGAGATCGGCGGCGAAGCCGTGGACATCGTGCTGTGGTCGGAAGATCCGGCGCAGTTTGTGATCGGCGCGCTGGCGCCGGCGCAAGTGCAGTCGATCGTCGTGGATGAGGAAAAGCACAGCATGGATGTGGTCGTCGACGAGGAAAACCTCGCCGTGGCCATCGGTCGCAGCGGGCAGAACGTGCGCCTTGCGTCCGAACTGACCGGCTGGCAGATCAACATCATGACGCAGGAAGAGTCGGCGGCGAAGCAGGCCGAGGAAAGCGATGTCGTGCGCAAGTTGTTCATGGCCAAGCTGGACGTCGACGAAGAAGTGGCCGATATCCTGATCGACGAAGGATTCTCCACGCTGGAAGAAGTGGCCTACGTTCCCATCAGTGAAATGATGGAAATCGAGGCGTTTGATGAAGACACCGTCAACGAGCTGCGCAACCGCGCACGTGATGCGCTCCTGACGATGGAACTGGCCCGGGAAGAAAAGGTTGAAGAGGTGTCGCAAGACTTGCGCTCGCTCGACGGCCTCAACCCGGAACTGATCGGCAAACTGGCCGAAGGCGATATCCATACGCGTGACGACCTGGCAGAACTGGCCGTCGACGAACTGGTCGAGATGACAGGCGTCAGCGAGGAAGAAGCCAAGGCGCTGATCATGAAGGCACGGGAACATTGGTTCAACTGAGGGACACGTCCGGGCATGTAACAACATTTCCGGACGCGCTTTCCACATACGATTTGTCCCGACGAAGAAACCAAGCATTGAAAGGGTTTGAATGGCAAGCACAACAGTTGCCCAACTGGCCGCAGAACTGAGTCGCAGCGCAGCTGCCCTGCTGGAACAATTGCAGGCGGCTGGGGTGGGCAAGGCAACGCCAGAAGATATCGTCACGGAATCGGATAAGACCAGCTTGCTGGACTATCTGAAGCGTTCGCACGGCCAGGCCGATGACAGCGCACGCAAGAAGATCACGCTGACCAAGCGTGAAACTTCCGAAATCCGTCAGGCCGACTCCACCGGCAAGACGCGCACCGTTCAGGTCGAGGTGCGCAAGAAGCGCGTGCTGATGAAGCGCGACGAAGCGACGTCCGACCATCACGCCGAGACGGAGCCGCATAACGCGGACGCCGACGCCGCCGACCAGGCGCGCCGTGAGGAAGAGGAGCGCAACCAGGCGGAACTGCTGGCACGCCAGGAAGCCGAAGCGAAGGCGCGCCGCGAGGCCGCCGAGCGCGAGGAAGCCGAGCGCCGTGCGCAGCAGGAAGCCCTGGAAGCCGAACAACAGCGCCAGAACGCTCTTCTCGCCAAGAAGGCCGAAGAGGAAGCTGCCGCCGCGCGTGCCGTGAACGAGGCCGCCGAAGAAGCTTCGCGCAAGAAGGCCGAGGACGAGCAGGCACGCGTTGCCGCCGAACGCGCCGTTGCGCAGAAGGCTGCCGACGATGCGAAGGCTGCCGCCGACAAGGCGCGTGTCGAGCAGCAGGACGCCGCACGCAAGCGCCGCGAGGCTGCCGAAGCCGAAGCCCGAGCCATTCAGCAGATGCTGAATGCGCCGGCACGCGTGCTCAAGGCACCGTCCGAGCGCAAGGCCGAGGAAAAGAAGGCCGAGCAGACCGGCACGTTGCACAAGCCGGTCAAGCCCGCGGGCGCCACGGCCGAGGCCAAGAAGGACGAGAAGAAGCCGGCTACCGCCGCCGCACCCAGCACGACGGCCGACAAGAAGGCCGGCAAGCCTGGTGCCCCGGGGTGGAAGGATGACGCCTCGCGCGGCAAGAAGGGCGGCCTGAAGACGCGCGGCGATTCGTCGGGTGGCGTGGGCGGCTGGCGCGGTGGTCCGCGTGGCCGCGGTGGTCGTCACCAGCGTGACGACGACGGCCGCAGCAATTTCCAGGCGCCGACCGAGCCCGTGGTGCGCGAAGTGCACGTGCCGGAAACCGTCTCGGTGGCGGATCTTGCCCACAAGATGGCCGTGAAGGCATCCGAGGTCATCAAGCAAATGATGAAGCTCGGCCAGATGGTGACGATCAACCAGGTGCTGGACCAGGAAACCGCCATGATCGTGGTGGAAGAAATGGGCCACAAGGCGTTCGCCGCCAAGCTGGATGATCCGGAAGCGCTGCTGGTGGTCGACGGCGAAGAGCACACGGATGCCGAGCAACTGCCGCGTCCGCCGGTGGTGACCGTCATGGGTCACGTCGACCACGGCAAGACCTCGCTGCTGGACTACATCCGCCGCACCAAGGTTGCAGCGGGCGAAGCTGGCGGGATTACGCAGCACATCGGTGCCTACCATGTGGAAACCGACCGCGGCGTGATTACGTTCCTGGACACCCCGGGTCACGAGGCCTTCACGGCCATGCGTGCCCGCGGTGCCAAGGCCACCGACATCGTGATCCTGGTGGTCGCGGCCGACGACGGCGTGATGCCGCAGACCAAGGAAGCCATTGCGCATGCCAAGGCTGCCGGGGTGCCGATCGTCGTGGCGATCAACAAGATGGACAAGCCGGATGCCAACCCGGACCGCGTCAAGCAGGAACTGGTGGCCGAGCAGGTGTTGCCGGAAGAGTACGGTGGTGATTCGCCGTTCGTGCCGGTGTCGGCCAAGACCGGTGCTGGCATCGAAGACCTGCTGGAGCAGGTGTCGCTGCAGGCCGAAGTCCTGGAGCTGAAGGCACCGGTCGACGCGCCGGCCAAGGGTCTGGTGGTGGAAGCCCAGCTCGACAAGGGCAAGGGCCCGATCGCGACGATCCTGGTCAGCAGCGGCACGCTCAAGCGTGGCGATGTGGTGCTGGCTGGCAGCGCCTATGGCCGCGTGCGCGCCATGCTGGACGAAAACGGCAAGCCGACCAAGGAAGCTGGCCCGTCGATCCCGGTGGAAATCCAGGGTCTGTCGGAAGTGCCGGCTGCCGGTGAAGAGGTGCTGGTGCTGCCGGACGAGCGCAAGGCGCGCGAAATCGCGCTGTTCCGCCAGGGCAAGTTCCGCGATGTGAAGCTGGCCCGACAGCAGGCTGCGAAGCTGGAAACGATGCTGGAGCAGATGAGCGAAGGCGACGTCCAGACGCTGCCGCTGATCGTGAAGGCAGACGTGCAGGGTTCGCAGGAAGCGCTGGTGCAGTCGCTGCTCAAGCTGTCGACCGCCGAAGTGCGCGTGCAGATGGTTCACGCCGCGGTGGGTGGCATCACCGAATCGGACGTCAACCTGGCGACCGCTTCGAAGGCTGTCATCATCGGCTTCAACGTGCGTGCCGACGCTGGTGCGCGCAAGCTGGCCGAGAACCATGGCATCGACATCCGTTACTACAACATCATTTACGATGCGGTAGACGAGATCAAGGCGGCGATGTCGGGCATGCTGGCGCCGGAGAAGCGCGAGACCAATATCGGCCAGGTCGAGGTGCGCCAGGTGTTCCGCGTGCCGAAGATTGGCGCGGTGGCCGGCTGTATGGTCACCGACGGTCTGGTCAAGCGGACCTCGCTGGTGCGCGTGCTGCGCAACAACGTGGTCATCCACACCGGCGAACTCGACTCGCTCAAGCGTTTCAAGGACGACGTCAAGGAAGTCAAGCAAGGCTTCGAGTGCGGTCTGTCGATCAAGAACTTCAACGATGTTCAAGAAGGCGACCAGCTCGAAGTGTACGAAATCACCGAGGTGGCGCGCACGCTGTAAGGCGGCGCAACAACGGCGGGCTTCGGCCCGCCGTTGTCGTCTCGACAAGATGGTATTGAATGGCCAAGAAAGGCAGTATTTCCTCCCGTAACCTGCGTATCTCCGACCAGATCCAGAAGGACCTGGCCGAGATGATCCAGCGCGAGCTGCGCGATCCGCGCCTCGGACTGATCACGCTGCAGTCCGTCACGCTCACGCCGGACTATGCGCACGCCAAGGTTTACTTCACGGTGCTTGGCGCCGATGCCGTGGAAGCGGCAGCGATCCTGAACGAGAAAGCAGGTTACCTGCACTCGTTGTTGTACAAGCGCCTGCATATCCATACCGTGCCGACGCTGCGGTTCTTCCACGACACATCGGTCGAACACGCGATCGAGATGTCCAAGCTGATCAACGAAGCGAACGCCACGCGTTCCAACGACGACTGATCCGATTCCGGCCGCGCCGGAATGCACAGTCCCGGCGCGGGCAACACGCCCGCCGCCTCCGCATTGTTCCCATGACCGATTCCGCCAATAACCGTCCACCCCGGCCGCCGCGCCGCGAGGTGCATGGTGTGCTGCTGCTCGACAAGCCGCTCGGGTTGTCCTCAAACGATGCGCTGGTGCGCGCCAAGCGGCTACTGCGCGCGCTCAAGGCTGGCCACACCGGAACGCTCGACCCGCTCGCCACCGGCCTGCTTCCGCTTTGCTTCGGCGAGGCGACCAAGTTTTCGCAGGACCTGCTCGAGGCCGACAAGACCTACGAGGCGATCGTGCGGCTTGGGCAGAAGACGACGACGGGCGACGCCGAAGGCGAGGTGCTGGCGGAGCGTCCGGTCACTTGCGATCGCGCTGCGCTCGATGCGGCGATTGCGCGCTTCATGGGCGAGATCGAGCAGATTCCCCCGATGCATTCGGCGCTGAAGAAGGACGGCCGTCCGCTGTACGAATACGCGCGCGCCGGACAGACCGTGGAGCGCCCGGCCAGGCGCATCACGATTCATGCGATCGACCTGCTCGACTGCGCGTTGCCGCAAGCGCCGGTCTTTACGATGCGCGTGAAATGCAGCAAGGGCACGTATATCCGCACGCTCGCCGAGGATATCGGCGAGGCGCTGGGTTGCGGCGCGCACCTTACCGGGCTGCGCCGCATCGCCGTCGGCGACCTGACGCTGGAAGGGGCCGTGACGCTGGAGCAGATCGATGCCCAGCCGGACGAGGCGCGTCCGGCCATGCTCGCGCCCGTCGATGCCTTGCTGCAACGTTGCCCGCCTCTCACGCTGGATGCCGGCGCGACCTCACGCTTTCTGCAAGGCCAGCGCATCGCGCAGCGGGACCTGCCGGCTGGCAGTGTGCCGCAGGACGGCACGCTGGCCCGCGTCTATGGCGGCGAGCCGGCGCGCCTGCTGGGCGTGGCGCGCATGCGCGAAGGCGCGTTGCGGCCGGAGCGGCTGGTGCGCCTCTGAGCGACTCCGAGCCACTCCGAGCGCCTTATGGTGCTTAATGCCTTACCGCAACCTCATTCCAGCGTGATCCTGGCCGACTTGATGACGTCGGCCCACATCTTGCGGTCCTGCACGAGGAAGCTGGAGAAATGCTCCGGTGAATCGCCGACAGGCTCCGAGCCGAACTCCGCCATCTTTTTCCTGACTTCAGAATTGGCGAGCGCCTTCACCAGAGCCTGGTTGTAGCGGGCCACGATCGGCTTGGGCAGGTCCTTCGGGCCGAAGATGCCTTGCCAGGTCGGCATGTTGAAGTCCTTGAGACCGCTCTCGGCAAGCGTCGGCACGTCCGGCAACAGGGGCGAGCGCTTGCTGCTGGTCACCGCCAGCGCCTTGACCTTGCCGGACTTGGCCAGCGTTGCCGCCGTGGTGATGTTGTCGACCGTCATGGCAATATGACCGCCCATCAGGTCGGTGATCACCGGCGTTGCACCCTTGTACGGCGCGTGGACCATGTCGATGCCAAGCCGATGCAGCATCGTCTGCGCAATCAGGTGGTTCGACGTGCCGACGCCCGCGGTGCCATAGGTAGCCTGCGGCGTCCGTTTGACATAGGCGGTGAAGTCCCCCACGTTCCTGACCGGCAGTGATGGACTGATGATCACGACGTTGGGCTGCGTTGCCAGCATGGTGATGGGCGCAAAGTCATCGGCCTTGTATGGCGTGCCCTTCGGGTTGAGCAGATGCGTCACGGCCATCGCGCCGGCGGCGCCCATGCCTATGGTGTAGCCATCGGCAGGCGCCTTGGCCAGTTTGTCGGCGGCAATATTGCCGCCGGCACCTGGCACGTTCTCTACCACGACAGGCACGCCAAGGCTTTCCGACAGCGGCCCTTGCATCAGGCGCGCCAGCAGGTCGGCAGAGCCTCCGGGCGCGAATCCCACCAGCAGCCGTACCGGCTTGGCCGGCTTCCAGTCTTCGGCCTTCGCCGAGGGCATGACGGCAGTGCCCATGCCCACGACCAGCATGCCGCATACCAGCGGCCTCATCCACTTCGCCACGCTTTTCATCGTCACATCCACTCCAGCTTGTCTCGGGCAATCTGTCAGCGGGCTTGCCCATGCCCGTTTTCGAACCGTTGCCTGGCTGTCAGGCGGTACCGGCCAGCACATCGCCCAGCACGCGCGCAACCATGCGGTTTGACAGCAGCACCGGGGCACCTGCGTGCAGCGCGACCTCGGCACGCATGGCTTCGGTATAGCCCATGCAATGCATCACGATGAGGTCGCAGCCACGCAGCGTCTGGCCGGCCTGTTTGAAGCGGCCGCTGGCGCTATCGGTATAGGGGGACGCATGCGTGACCCGCAGTTCGCAAGCCACGGGCCGGATCAGGTGGAAGTCGTCCAGCTGCGCGGCCAGCGGCAGCACGATGCCAAGCCGTCTGCATCCCTGCGCCAGTGCAACCGTGAGGTGATCGACTACCTGCTGCGGCTCGATTACCAGCGTGCGCAGGGCGGCCAGCGCAGTGCCGGTGCACAGCGGCACCAGCGCGTCGAAGCCCGCTTCGTCCAGCAATGTCATCAATCGTGCCAGCGATGCTTCGGCCGCCGGCTTGCCCAGCACGACCTGACTGCCGTCGCGCATGCGGCTGGCAAAGCGGTATTCGCCGGCTTTCGGCGCGAGTGCGGCGATCTGCGCGTCGTCCAGACCATCCAGAATGCCGAATTGTTCGACCGTGGCCGGCAGGCAAAGATCGGCCACCATTTGGGGGGCAATGTCGCTACGTGGCGACTGGCCGATGGTGACGAACGCCACGCGCGGCAGTTTGGCGGCCGGGCGGTTCATGATGCGTTCCCCACGGTCTGCAGATGGGCCAGCGAGCCATAGCGCCGCTGCAGTTCGGCCCACTCGGCGGCATCGAAGAAGGCGCATTGTCCGGCGCCGAACTGCTTGGCCACTTCGATGCAAAAGCGCGTGGCAACGTCGATGTCGAACGCATTGGTCACGCCGGTGGCGCAGCCCGGCACGGTGGTCTGCGCCGTCAGGGCCACGCCGACCACCGGTGCCGTGGTGACAATGGCCGGCTGCATGATGGAATTGACGTGCCACAGGCCGTTCTCGTATGGCGTGATGTCCTGCGTAGTCAGGGGCAGCACCAGCGGCAGTTCGCCGCTGACCCAGCCCATCAGGTCCAGCATTCGCTCGGGCAGCCGCAGCAGCCAGCCTTGTTTCGCGACAGGCGTCAGCGCGACGCCACGGCGGTTGACGAAGCGGTTGCCGCGCGTGGTGTCGACCGACAGGATCGCCGCCATCTGCGGATGCACCTCGTGCGACATCATTGTGCGCATGGCGAATGGCGATTTCATCATCGGCACCGGCTGGTGCGGCCGCGTGGCCGCGTGCGGGCAGATATGCGTATGGATGCGCACCGGCCCGGGCAGGGCATCGCCGGCGGCCGCCATGTCGGCCAGCTTCAGCGCGCAGGCCACGGCCACGATGGCGCCATCGGCATCCGACACGAGTCCGGTCACGGCCGGGCGCGCACCCACGCCGCCCAGCCGGCCCACCACGCCCAGCGCGGGCAGGTCGGGGTCCAGACCCGGCAGCGTGCACGCGAGGAAATCGGTGTACAGGCCGTTCTCCTCGACCCGTGTCACGGTAACGTCGGTCACGCCGCGCGCGCGCAGCAGCGCGGCCACACGCTCGCCGTCGACGTTGGCCGCCGACAGCAGTTCGATCGATTCAATCACCTGCTTCATGGACATTCGGGATTCCGTTTGCGTAAGGGGTTTCAGAGCGGCAGTGACAACTGGCCAGGCTGCACGTCTCGGATCCGGGTGCCAAGGAACCAGCGCGACCTATGTGCTCCGCCGAGGTCCATGCGCGCGCCGCGCACGCGGATCCAGTTGCCTTCCGGCAGGCCGAGTACGGGCATCTCGGGATGCAGCGTGGTGAACTCGGCCAGCCGCTGGTCGCGCGTTTCCCCGCGAAATCCCGGCAGCACCATGTTGAAGTAGTGCGGGTTGATCTGGAATGGCACCAGTCCGAGCGCATCGAGTCCGCCCGGATTGGCGACCGGCATGTCGTTGGTCGTGCAGATCGTGGGGCAGGCAAGATTGGCACCGGCGCTCCAGCCGACATAGCATGCGCCGCCCGAGCGAACCCTCGCGGCAATGGGAGCAAGCAGGCCGCGCTCGCGCAGGCATTGCAGCAGCCGGAAGGTATTGCCGCCGCCGACCACGATCAGCTGCGCGGTGTCGATGGCGTGGCGCGCCGCTTCGGCGTCGGTGGCGCGATGCAGCGACTGCACGTCGATGCCTAGGGGCGACAAGGCGTCGCCGACCAGCGTTTCATAGGTATCCCAGTCGCGCGTCACGCCGGCGAACGGCACGAAACAAGCGGTCTTGCGGCCCGCAGCGAGTTCGGCAATGGCCTCGCGCGCGTGCACCAGATAACCGGCGTCGCTGCTGGAGTTGCTGAGGAGGAGAAGGTCCATGGCTTTCGAATGCGGAATGCGTTATCGCGTGGTGGTGGCGCCGGCGGCCTGCCAGAGCGGATCGCCGATGCGCTGCCCGACCGACGCCACGGCGCGTACGAGTGTGTCGCGCAATGCCGCGGCCTGCGCCTGGCTGACCTGCATGGCGGTGAACGACAGGCACAGGCCGCGTACGTCGCCGGAGACCGGGTCGGCCAGCGTGGTGGCCACGGCGCCAATGCCAGGCATCCCTTCGTTGATGGCTACGGCGCTGCGCTCGTGGAGCGCCGTAGCCACGCGTTCCCGCAACTCGCCGACCGTAGCGGGGCAGCCGGCAGGCGCTTGTGGCAGGCCGGTATCGGCCGCGACACCATATCTTGCGTGGAACTCCGCTTCCGTCAGGCGAGACAGGAGCACGCGGCCCATTGCGGTGGTGAAGGCAGGGCGGCGCGCGCCTTGCGGTGACAGTACCTGCACCGGGTTGCTCCCGTTCAGGCGCTGCAGCACGACGGTGTCCGTACCGTCGAGCATCGACAGGTAGGCGGTGAACCCTGTCGAGTCGGACAACGTAGCCAGTATTTCGCGGCATTGTTCGTCGACCGGATGCGCCTGCGTGGCGGCCTGGGCCGCGCGGATCAGCAGCACGCCGGGCCGATAGCGCCGCGTGGCGGGCTGCAGGTCCAGCAGCCGGTAGCGGACCATCTGCGCGAGCAGCCGCGAGGCCGAACTCTTGGCCAGTCCGAGCTCATCCATGACGTCGTTGAAACTGATCTCGTGGTGGCCTTCGCCAAACATGCCAAGCACGCTTTCCACGCCTTCCAGAATGCTCACCGCAGCGCTCTCCAATTTTTAGGTTCCGTTTTATGGAACCATGGTTCCGTAAAACGGTTCGGAAATGGTAGTCCGATTGGAGCGCGAATTCAAGCGGGCAGATCGGCGGCGGCGGCCGATCGTTCGCCTACAATGCAAGAGCCGTGTGAAGGCCAGAGGCAACAGGAGGCAGCATGAGCGATGAGATCAGCCGGTTCCGGCCCCTGGATCCGGGCCGCATCAATCTGATGGACCCGATTGAGGTGCAGTACTGGTGCCGTGAGCTGGGGTGTACCGAAAGTGCCCTGGAGGATGCCGTGGACGTGGCGGGCGAGCATATCGCCGCAGTCCGGGCCCGCCTTGAGGCCGGGCAGGCCGGGGCAAGTTAGCAATAAGCAGCGGCCGGCCCGGGGCGGGGCAGGTCCCAAGGAAAAAGGCCACGCGCTTCCGGACCTGACCGGGGCGCGTGGCCTATTTGCATGGGCGTACTGCCGGTGACAGTTGCCGCTAATGTGCGCCGGCTGCTGCATCAGCCCCGGCGCCGCCCTTGGCCGGCTTGGTAAGCCAGACAAAGCCGATCAGCACGAAGAACAGGACGCCCGAGATCCAGAAGATGTCATTGGCGCCAAGCATCGCCGCCTGCTGGCTGATGTTGCGTTCCATCACGCCTACCGCCTGGGCCTGGCTCATGCCCATCTGCATCAGGTGATGAAGCTGGTCGGAGTAGGCCGGATTGTAGGGATTGACCTTCTCCACCAGCTGCGCGTGGTGCAGGGCGGTGCGGTTTTCCCACACGGTGGTGGAAATCGACGCGCCGATGCCGCCGAACGTGATCCGCACGAAGTTCGACAGACCCGATGCGGCCGGGATCCTGTCGGGCGGCTGGCCTGACAGGATGATCGACGTCAGCGGGATGAAGAACATCGCCATGGCCGCGCCCTGGATCAGCGTGGGGATCATCAGCGTGCGGGTGTCCACCTGCGTGGTGAAGCCCGCGCGCATCAGGCTCACGATGCCGAACGTGACGAATGCGGCCGTGGCGACCCAGCGGGCATCCATCCTCGGCAGGTTCCGCCCGATCAGCGGCGACAGCAGGATCGCGAAGATGCCCACTGGCGCCATCACGATGCCCGCATCCGTGGCCGTGTAGCCCACGATGGTTTGCAGCCACAGCGGCAAGATCACCAGGTTGCCGAAGAACAATCCATACGCCACCGAGATCGCCACCACGCCAGAACTGAAGTTCCGGCCCTTGAATAGCGTGATGTCGACGATCGGATGCTTTTCGTACATCTCCCAAACCAGGAAGAACAGGAAGCCGAGCACCGCCACCAGCGTGAGCACCACGATCTCGGGCGAATGGAACCAGTCGAGCTCCTTGCCCTTGTCGAGCATCAGCTGCATCGAGCCTACCCATATCACAAGCAGCGACAGCCCGATGCGGTCGATCGGCAGCGTCTTGGTCGGGGTTTCGCGGTCCTTGTAGATCGTCCACGTGGCGTAGGCGGTGAGCAGGCCCACAGGCACGTTGATGTAGAAGATCCACGGCCATGTCATGTTGTCCGAGATCCAGCCACCGAGCAGCGGGCCCATGATGGGCGCCACCAGCGTGGTCATGCCCCACAGCGCAAGCGCCATGGTGCTCTTCTGCGGCGGGTAGCTCGACAGCAGCAGCGACTGCGACAGCGGGATCATCGGCCCGGCCACCGCCCCCTGCAGCACACGCGCGGCCAGCAGCGTTTCCAGGTTGGGCGCCACGCCGCACAGCCAGGACGACAGTACGAACAGCAGGATCGACGTGATGAACAGGCGCACCGCGCCGAAGCGCGTGGTGAGCCAGCCCGTCAGCGGCACGGAAATGGCGTTGGCCACCGCGAACGACGTGATGACCCATGTGCCCTGGTTCGGCGCCACGCCGAGGTCGCCCGAGATGGCCGGAATCGATACGTTGGCGATCGACGAATCGAGCACGTTCATGAACGTGGCCAGCGACAGCGCGATGGTGCCGACCACCAGCTTGCCGCCGCTAAGCGGCTGCGTATGCGCCGGCCGTGCCGGCGGCTTTGGCGCGGCGCCGGCACGTTCGCCCACGGTCAGTGCGTCCGCCATGATCAGCCGCGGTTCGAGGGCCGCGCCACGGCGGCGCTGGCCGCTGCGTCGTCGGCCGGGAGGTTGCGCACCGGTGCGCCCTTGGCCGGTACGGCATCGGCAGGGGCGGGTGCACGGCCGCCGTTGTTCACGGCGATGATGCGCGCGATCAGCTGGTCGGCGTCCTGCGCGACCTTGTCATAGACGTCGGTCTGCATCGGCTTGGCCGCGGTGGTGCTGACCATGGCGGCGCCTTCTTCCTTGCGCACATCGACCGTCACGTTCATCGACAGGCCGACGCGCAGCGGGTGGTCCTTCAGTTGCTGCGGGTCAAGCGCAATGCGCACCGGCAGGCGCTGCACCACCTTGATCCAGTTGCCGGTGGCGTTCTGCGCCGGCAGCAGCGAGAAGGCGGAGCCGGTGCCGGCCGAGAATCCTTCCACCTTGCCGCTGTACTTGACCTTCGAGCCATAGACGTCGGCTTCAAGCGTCACGGGCTGGCCGATGCGCATATGCGTGATCTGCACTTCCTTGAAGTTGGCGTCGACCCAGACCTGGTCCAGCGGCACGATGGCCATCAGCGGCGCACCGGCGGCCACGCGCTGGCCAACTTGCACCGAGCGCTTGGCCACATAACCGGTCACAGGAGCGGGCAATGCCGAGCGTGCGTACGACAGGTAAGCCGAGCGCACATTGGCTGCGGCGCGCTGCACGCTCGGGTGCTTGTCGACGGTGGTCTGGTCGGTCAGCACCTTGTTCGAGGCGAGTTGCTCGCGTGCCGCAAGCAGGGACGACTGCGCGCCTTGCAGCGCGGCCTGCGCGTGGGAGATTTCTTCGCTCGACACCGCGCCCGAGCCCGCGATGGCCTGGCGGCGGCGCAGGTCATCGCGCGCCTTGGCGACGTCGGCCTCGCGCAGCGCCACATTGGCCGCAAGGGAACCGTTGTTGACGTAGAGCGTGCGCACTTCGCGCACCGCCTGGGCCAGTTGGGCCTCGGCCTGTTCCAGCGCCACTTGCGTATCGGCGCGGTCCAGCTGGATCAACGGCTGGCCGGCCGTGACGAGCTGCGTGTCGTCGGCGGCGATGGACACCACCGTGCCGCCTACGAGCGGCGTCACCTGGACGACGTTGCCCGCGACGTAGGCATCGTCGGTGCTTTCAAAGTGCCGCGCATAGAGGCCCCAGTACACGCCATAGCCGACGCCTGCGACCACGATGGCCGCGGTCAGGGAAAGCAGCAGGCGCTTGCGCTTGCCATTGTTGTTGACGGATGCCGCCGGAGTATTGGAGTGGCCGGCTTGCTGGTTGTCGCTCATGTTGGTCTCTCGTGAATCTGTTCTGCGATGACGGGCGCGCGTATCAGCCGCGTGCGCCGGTCTGGCTGGTTGTCTGGTTCGTTGCTGCAGCGGCGGGGGCATGGCCTTCGCCGCCTTCCTGCGGTTCTTCGTAGCCGCCGCCGAGGGCTTTCATGAGGGCCATCTGCAGGTCCAGCCGGCGGGCCTGCAGGTCGGTCGCCAGGCGGCGCTGCTGCAGCACATTGCTCTCGGCGTTCAGCACGGTCAGTTGCGTGCCGAGGCCAGCCTTGTAGCGCATCGTGGCGAGCGAGTAGGCGTGTTCGGCCAGGTCCAGCGCTTCGCGCTGCGTCCTGATCTGGTTGTCCACGCTGCGGATGCTCGTCATCGTGTCGGCGGTTTCCTTGAGCGCGTCGACGAGGGTCTGGTTGTAACTTGCGACGGCAATGTCGTAGCGCGCGTACTTGCCCTTCAGGTTGGCGCGCAGCTTGCCGCCCTCGAAGATCGGCAGGTGCAGCGCGGGGCCGAAACCCATGGTGCGGCTGATGCCCATGAACAGGTCTTCCGGGCGCAGCGACGCCAGGCCGGCAAAGCCGGTCAGCGTGATATTGGGCAGAAACTCCGCCTTGGCGACCTTGATCTCCTTGCCGCTGGCTTCCACGCGCCAGCGCGCGGCCACCAGGTCAGGGCGGCGGCCCAGTAGCCCGATGGTCAGGTCGTCCGGCACCTTTGGCGTGGCCTGCGCGAGCAGGACCGGCTTCTGGATCGACAGCCCGCGGTCCGGGCCCTTGCCCAGCAGCGCGGCGATCTGGTTGCGCGACAGCGCGATATCTTCGTCGATGCGCTGCAGGTCGGTGCGCGCGGCGGCCACCGTGCCGCGTGCCTGGGTGGTTTCCACCTGGGTGTCGAGGCCCGCGGCCAGGCGCTGCTGCGACAGCGAAGTGAGGTCCTGCCGTTGCGTGATGGCGCGTTCGGCCACGTCGCGTTGCGCATAGAGCGCGGCCAGGCGGGCGTAAGCCCTGGCGACCGACGTGGTCAGGATCAAACGGGAGGCCTGGCTTTCGGCCTCCATGGCGTGGTCGTCCGAGAGCGCGGCTTCGAGTGCCGAGCGGTTCTTGCCCCAGAAATCGAATTCATACGACAGGTTGGCCTGCAGGTGGGACTGGTTCCACCAGCGCCCCGCCAGCGGCGTGCCGGCGAACAGGTCGGTCTCGGAAAAGATCTGGCGTGTGATGTCGGCGCCGAAGCCGACCGTCGGGTAGAGCGCGCTGCGGGTCACGTCAGCCATGGCGCGCGACGCTTCCACGCGCGCAAAGGCGACCTGCAGGTTCGGGTTGTCCTTGACGGCTTCATCGACGAGCGAATGCAATTGCGGGTCCTGGAACTGATCGATCCAGTCGATGCCGGGCCATTGGCCATGTTCGGCCGGCAGGGTCTGATCGGTAGCCAGGGCGCTGGCTTCCGTCATGGTCTGCGTACTGTGGGAATTGCCAAAGGCGGCGCAGCCGGCGAGCACGGCTGCGGCCACGACCGTCAAGGCCAGCGTGCCGGCGCGGCGGCCCAGGGCGCGTGCGTGCGACGGGCTATAAAGAAAGTTTGAGAGCGCTTGGTTCATGGTTGATGCACCGGACTGCAAAGGCCGTGCTGGAAATCTGGATCGATATCGGTTCGGTTCGATATGGGTGGCGCAAGCGGAAAACGTGCCGGTGCGCTAGCCGGAGTTGTTGCAGATCACCCGGCGCAGCATGCTGCGCAGCGTTTCGACTTCTTCCGTCGAAAAACCGCGGAAATGGCTGGCCATGACCTTGCAAAAGATGGCGGGAAGTTGTGCGGCGAGAGCATGGCCCGCCGGCGTCAGCGTCAAGTCGATCACACGGCGATCGTCGTCGCGGCGCGTGCGCTCGATCAGCCCGCGCTTTTCCATGCGACTCAGCAGGCGCGTAATCGAGCCCATGTCGGTGCTGAGTTCGCGGCCCAGATCAGTGACCGTGCTGGCGCGCCCGGAAGAAATCATGGTCAGGCAACTGGCCTGCGCATGCGTGATGTCCAGATTGCTCACCTCTTGCTCGATGCTGTGGGCGAGCGTGTTCCTGGCGCGGGACATCAGATAACCCACGCTTTCGCACATGACGTAGCGCTCCGGGTCAAACAAATCGCTGGTAGAAGTGGCGGACGAGTCCGGTAACATCATTTGCCTCTGCAATCTTTGCTGTGACAAATATATGTGTGTGTTCAACTATCCGCAAGGATGGAAATTCGTCATTTCTGTTTTGGAAATAATAAACACACAGTGTGGGCAGGTTTGAAGCAAGGCGTGCCGCGCTGCAGCATGCTATAATGTTGGGTTACTTCAGATTTCTGCACAGCGAGCTGCAATGACCCGCGCCATCCGTAATATCGCCATCATCGCCCACGTCGATCATGGCAAGACCACTCTGGTCGACCAACTCCTGCGCCAGGCAGGCACCTTCCGTGACAACCAGCAGGTTGCCGAGCGGGTGATGGACTCGAACGACCTGGAAAAGGAACGCGGGATCACGATTCTCGCGAAAAACTGTGCTGTCGAGTACAACGGCACCCACATCAACATCGTCGATACCCCGGGACACGCCGACTTCGGCGGCGAAGTGGAGCGCGTGCTGTCGATGGTTGACGGCGTGCTGCTGCTGGTGGACGCCGTCGAAGGTCCGATGCCGCAGACCCGCTTCGTGACCCGCAAGGCACTGGCGCTGGGCCTGAAGCCGATCGTGGTGGTCAACAAGATCGACCGCCCGGGCGCACGTCCGGACTGGGTCATCAACCAGACCTTCGACCTGTTCGACAAGCTGGGCGCCACCGACGAGCAGCTCGACTTCCCGGTGATCTACGCCTCGGGCCTGAACGGCTTTGCCGGCCTGACCGAAGACGTTCGCGACGGCGACATGAAGCCGCTGTTCGAAACCGTGCTGGACAAGGTGCCGGTGCGTGACGACGATCGCGACGGTCCCCTGCAGCTGCAGATCATCTCGCTGGACTACTCCAGCTACGTCGGCAAGATCGGCGTGGGCCGCATTTCGCGTGGCCGCGCCCGGCCGCTGCAGGACGTGGTGGTCAAGTTCGGCCCCGAAGGCAACCCGATCAAGGGCCGTATCAACCAGGTGCTGAAGTTCCAGGGCCTGGAGCGCGAGATCGTGGCCGAAGCCGAAGCCGGCGACATCGTGCTGATCAACGGTATCGAAGAGCTGGGTATCGGCTGCACGGTGTGCGCGCCGGACGCCCAGGACGCGCTGCCGATGCTGAAGGTCGACGAGCCGACGCTGACCATGAACTTCTGCGTCAACACCTCGCCGCTGGCCGGCCGTGAAGGCAAGTTCGTGACCAGCCGCCAGCTGCGTGAGCGCCTGGATCGCGAACTGAAGTCGAACGTGGCGCTGCGCGTGGCCGATACCGGCGACGACACCATCTTCGAAGTGTCGGGCCGTGGTGAACTGCACCTGACCATCCTGCTGGAAAACATGCGCCGCGAAGGCTACGAGCTGGCCGTGTCGCGTCCGCGCGTGGTGTTCAAGGAAATCGACGGCGTCAAGAACGAGCCGTACGAACTGCTGACCGTGGACGTCGAAGACAGCCACCAGGGCGGCGTGATGGAAGAGTTGGGCCGCCGCAAGGGCGAACTGCTCGATATGGCTTCCGACGGCAAGGGCCGTACCCGCCTCGAATACCGCATTCCGGCCCGTGGCCTGATCGGCTTCCAGGGCGAGTTCCTGACGCTGACGCGCGGCACCGGCCTGATCAGCCACATCTTCGACGACTATGCGCCGGTGCGCGAAGGCGGCCTGGGCGAGCGCCACAACGGCGTGCTGATCTCGCAGGACGACGGCGATGCCGTGGCCTACGCGCTGTGGAAGTTGCAGGATCGCGGCCGCATGTTCGTCAAGCCGGGCGACGCGCTGTACGAAGGCATGATCATCGGCATCCACAGCCGCGACAACGACTTGGTCGTGAACCCGATCAAGGGCAAGCAGCTGACCAACGTGCGTGCATCGGGTACCGACGAAGCCGTGCGCCTGGTGCCGCCGATCCAGATGTCGCTCGAGTATGCGGTTGAATTCATCGCCGACGACGAACTGGTCGAGCTGACGCCGAAGAGCATCCGCCTGCGCAAGCGCCACCTGAAGGAGCACGAGCGCAAGCGTGCTTCCCGCGAAGGCGCATAAGCGCTGCCGTGCTGAAAAAACCGCGCCTCAGGGCGCGGTTTTTTTTGATGGGATCTCTAGACGCGACCTTATGTGCTGGCCTCGCGGAGTTGCGCGGGAGGCTTCCTCCAGGTTGGGAATCACGTGGGCCGAATGACGACAAGAAAGTCAGTTCTGTGTGTCATCGCGCAAGGGTCAAGGAACGATTTGCCGCGCCGTAGACCAGCAGGACGGCCGGCTGGGCCGTCCCTTTACTTCGGAGAGCCCATGTTTCGCAACACTACTATCGGGGCCAGATTGTGGTTCCTGGTTGTCGTCACAAATATCCTGCTGCTCATCGTCGGCGCAGTAGGCATGATCGGCATGTCGCGCAGCAATGACGCCACGCGCGAGATCTACGAGCATCAGTTGATCGCGGCCATGCATCTGGCCGATGCCCGTTCCAACCAGCTGCTCGTGCGCGTGCTGCTGGACCAGGCGACCCTTGCCAAGGATCCCGCCGACGCGCGAGCGCGCGCCGAGACCGCGCAGGGCTTTGCGAAGAGTTCGGAGGCTGCATGGAAGGCCTACCTCGCATTGCCGCGCGCGTCAGAGGAAGCGAGCATGACGCAGGACGTGACGGCCAAGCGCGATGCGCTGTTTTCGCAGGGGGTCGCGCCGATGATTGCGGCGTTGAACGCGGGAGATCGCGAGGCGATGATGACCGCCGTGCTCGAAACCATCCCGAAGCTCGACATTGCCTTCACCGCAGCCAGTGCCGATCTCAATCGTGCGCAGGTCGTCGGTGCGCGGCGGGTCTATGAGGCATCGCAGCAGCGCTACAGCATGCTTCTGGCCGGGTCAGCGGTGGTACTCGTTGCGGGGCTGGCGTTCAGCACGGTGGTGGCATGGCGCCTGCGCCGGTCGATCGTCAGGCCGCTGGATTTCGCCATTGCGCGCTTCGAACGCATGGCCGGCGGTGACCTGAGCGGAAAGGGCAGCGACGATGGCGTGATGGCCGATGAGCAGGCACGCAGCGAAACCAGTCGGATGCTGGGCATGCTGGCGCGCATGCAGTCGAGTCTTGTCGCCATGGTTGGCCAGGTGAGCGGCGGTGCGGATTCGATCGCCGCGGCGAGCCGACAGATCGCCGGTGGCAATGCGGACTTGTCGCAGCGCACCGAGCAGCAGGCCGCGTCACTGGAGCAAACCGCGTCGAGCATGGAAGAACTGACCGGTACGGTGCGCCAGAACGCCGACAGTGCGCGCGAAGCCGCTACGCTGGCCAACGAAGCCACCACGCTTGCCGAACGTGGCAGCGAAGCGGTGGCGCGGGTCGTGCATACGATGCAGTCCATCGACGCGAGTTCGGGCAAGATCGTCGACATCATCGACGTGATCGAGAAGATCGCTTTCCAGACCAATATCCTTGCCCTGAACGCCGCGGTGGAAGCCGCACGTGCCGGAGAACATGGGCGCGGCTTCGCCGTGGTGGCCGGCGACGTGCGCGACCTCGCGCAGCGCTGCGCGGGTGCATCCAAGGAGATCCGCGGGCTGATCGGCAAATCGGTGGCCAACGTGCGCGAGGGTACTGGGATGGTGGATGACGCAGGCCGCGCCATGCAGGACATCGTCGATGCGGTGCGGCGGGTGGGTGCGCTCATCCGTGACATCAGCGCGGCATCTGACGAACAGTCCAATGGCATCGAGCAGGTGAACCTGGCGGTCTCGCACATGGATGGCATGACGCAGCAGAACGCAGCGCTGGTGGAGCAGGCCGCGGCGGCCGCTGCGTCGCTGCAGGATCAGGCGCAACGACTGATGGCCCTGATGTCGACGTTCAGGCTTGCATGATGGCGGCATAAAGGCGTGTGCGGATGCCGCACACGCAGGCGTTCCCGCGAGAATGATCGGCGTAGAATCGCGGCTTGCATTCGCGTAGGAGAGCAACATGACTGACTTCGTCACGACGGAAGTCCAGGGTGGCATTGGCTACCTGACGCTGAACCGGCCGCAGGCGCTCAACGCGCTGTCGCTGGACATGATTCGTGCCATGACCCAGGCACTGCGGGCATGGGCCGATGCACCGGAGGTCGCAGCCGTGGTGGTGGCAGGGGCCGGCGGCAAGGCTTTCTGCGCAGGCGGCGACATCCGCTATTTCCACAAGGCCTCGCATGAGGGCGATCCGCTGCTCGACCAGTTCTTTGTCGAGGAATATGCCCTCAACTTCCTGATTCACCGTTACGCCAAGCCGTATATCGCGCTGATGGATGGCGTGGTCATGGGTGGCGGCATGGGCATTTCGCAAGGTGCGCGCCTGCGCCTCGTCACCGACCGCACCAAGATGGCCATGCCCGAAACCAATATCGGGCTGTTCCCGGACGTGGGCGGCGGCTGGTTCCTGGCGCGCACGCCGGGCCGCATCGGCGAATACCTGGGCTTGACCGGCACCGTGATCCACGCGGCCGATGCCCTGTATGCCGGACTGGCTGATGCCTATCTGCCGGGCAATGTGCTGGCTGAGGTGGCGAACGACCTGCGTGCGCGAACGTTCGACAACGGCCAGGCCGTGCTTGACCACATCGCCACGTTCACGCAGCAGCATCGTGAAGCCTGCGTGCCGGCGCAAAGCCAGCTCGCCGGCCTGTCGGCGGAGATTGACCACCTCTTTAGCGGCGCAACGATGGTCGACATCCTGGCAGCCATCAGCGATGCGCCGGGCGACTGGGCCGCTCACACGGCCGCGATGCTGCGCAGCCGCTCGCCGTTGATGCTTCATGTGTCGCTGGAGCAGATCCGGCGCGCGCGCACGATGTCACTGGATGACGAGCTTCGCATGGAACTCGACATGATGCACTACGTGTTCCGCAACGGCGACGGCGTGGAAGGCATTCGTGCGCTGGCCATCGACAAGGACCACCAGCCGCGTTGGCAGGATGCGCGCATCGACGAGGTAAGGCGCGAGAAGGTGCTGGCGTTCTTCGACAGCCCATGGCGCACGGAAGATCATCCTCTGGCGAGCCTCGGCAAGTAAAGTGGGTGCGCCGCGCGGCTCTGCGGACTCGGGTAGAGTGAAGACTGGATCGGCGCCAGGCGGGCCATGTGATCCATGGGGCCAAGGCTGTTCCGCTTCATTCGAACCACACAGTTGAAGGAGTCGTGATGAGCAATGCTCGAGATGTCGCTGTATTGGTGGGAAGCCTGCGCAAGGAGTCGTTCAACCGCAAGCTGGCCAAGGTGCTGATTGGTCTGGCGCCGCAGTCGCTGAAGCTGGAGATCGTCGAGATCGGCAACCTGCAGATATACAACCAGGACCTCGACGCCAGCCCGCCACCCGAGTGGACCGCTTTTCGCGACCGTATCCGCCGTGCCGATGCAGTGCTGTTCATCACGCCCGAGTACAACCGATCGGTGTCCGCGCCGCTGAAAAATGCCATTGACGTCGGGTCGCGCCCCTACGGCAGCAGTGCATGGGACGGCAAGCCTGGCGGTGTTATCAGCGTCTCGCCCGGTGCAATTGGCGGCTTTGGCGCCAATCATCACCTGCGGCAGTCGCTGGTGTTCCTGAACGTGCCCGTGCTGCAGCAGCCGGAAGCGTATATCGGCGGGGCGGACAAGCTGTTCAACGAGCAGGGCGAACTCTCGAACGACTCAACGCGCGGATTCCTCGAAAAATACCTCGCGGCCTACGCCGCCTGGATCGAGCGCAACGCAGCGCCTCGTTGAAGCGGCAATCGCCGTGCGGGCGCGGGTCGCAGCGCAAACGCGCGCTGTGGCCTATACTCTTGACCTTTCCCGCGTAGACCCGATGCCGGTGCCCGCAGAACTGCCTGGGCCGGCACATGAGCGCGTATCGCGGCTGCTTTGCCGGCCACCTCCGCTCTGCAACAAGTCATTCATCCATGAAAGTAAGCCCACGCCGCATCTCGGTTGCACCGATGATGGACTGGACCGATCGCAATTGCCGAATGTTCCATCGCCAACTCAGCCGCCACACCTGGCTGTATACGGAGATGGTGACGACCGGCGCGCTGCTGCATGGCGACGTGCCGCGGCATCTGGACTTTGACGCCGCGGAGCATCCTGTGGCCTTGCAGTTGGGCGGTAGCGAGCCGGCCGACCTTGCCGTGGCAGCGCGCCTTGGTCAGCAGTGGGGATACGCGGAAGTAAACCTCAATTGCGGCTGCCCGTCCGAGCGTGTGCAACGGGGTGCGTTCGGTGCCTGCCTCATGGCAGAGCCGCAACTCGTGGCCGACTGCGTGAAGGCGATGCGCGACGCCGTGTCGATCCCGGTGACCGTCAAGCACCGCATTGGCATCGACAATGCCGAGCATTACGAATTTGTCCGTGATTTTGTCGGCGCGGTGGCGCAGGCCGGCTGCGAGACCTTCATCGTGCATGCGCGCAATGCGATCCTGAAAGGCCTGAGCCCGAAGGAGAACCGCGAAATTCCGCCGCTGAGGTACGAAGTCGCTTACCAGTTGAAAAAGGATTTCCCGCATCTGGAAATCCTCATCAACGGCGGCATCGTCAGCTACGACGACATGGCGTCCCATCTGGAGCATGTCGATGGCGTAATGATCGGACGCGAAGCCTATCACCAGCCTTATGTGCTCGCCGAAATGGATGGTCGTTTCTACGGCGACGCCGATGCGCCGGTGCGGTCGCGGCTGGAGGTGGAGCTTGCCATGCAGCGTTATATCGGCGAGCTGGTGGAACGCGGCGGATACATGGGAGCGGTGACCCGCCACATGCTGGGTTTGTACCGCGGCATCGCGGGCGGCCGTGGCTGGCGGCGCGTGCTGTCCGACGCCAAGCGGATGTCGGCAGCCCGCGCGCGTAGCGACGTAGATGCAATCTTCGCCGAGGCGCGTTCGCATCTGCATTCCACCGACCTCGCGGAGGCAAGCCAGCGCGTGGCCGCATAGGCGATTACTGCAAACGGTGCCAGGAAACTTGTGGAGTAAACACTCTAATTCCGAACGCCGAACCTATGCATAGGGCGCTCCGGGTAGCGCGTGCCGCACATGTGCCGAGTCACTGCCCGGAAAGCCGCGCCAGGAAAGGGATTCCCCTAATTAGCCGAGGGCAGGCGCTTTCATACACTGTGCCTGCCCTCGAATACAGGGCTTTCTTCAACTGATTATTCAGCCCGCATTGCGGGCTGTTTTTTTTAGTTGCCCGGCTGCGACGTTCGGTTAACCCGAATGGTGCCGGGCGGGGCTGCCAGTTACAGTGCAACGGCCTTCAGGGCATTTGAGATCGCAAAAGTTGAGAGTCCGCGCTGCGGGCTCTTTTTTTTGGGATCACTCGTACCGAGCAGGCTGTTGGATGCAACTGTGACGGCAGAGTTCCTCCGGCGGCAACTATTTGCTTGTGTGGCTGACGCCGACATCAACCGTGCCATAGGTGGTGATACTTGAGCCGCCACCCTCTGCCCCGCCGCCAGCGCATGCGGCCAGCATGATCGCCAGCAACGCTGTCATCGCCATCCCGGATATCTGTTTCACTACCACCTCCACAAAGCTAATACACACCGCAGTGTTTGGCAGATAACTGGGCTCCTGGGTTCCGCGGCAGGAAGCTGTTCAATCCAAAAAAAGCAGGCGGCTCTCCGAGAGGCCGCCCGGTGGGAAGGTCGAGGGGGGTCAATGTCCCTCGCGTAAAAGTATCCTTGCGCCGGAGCAGCCATTGAACCCTGCATCAGTAGGGCCTGCGGAGAGCATATCTACGCTCGAATCAGATGTCCGGCGCGGGGTGGGCAAGGCCGCGTCTCATTGTGCGGGTGACCGTGATACGATCGGCGGCGACATGGAAGCGAAGCCGTGTTTTTGTCAATTCAATCGCTGGAATGAGGTGGCTGTGGTGGATGACCAGACGTCGTTCGGGGTCGTGTTCGAGGACTTCCGGTTGGTTTGGGTGGCCGAGCAGTTGCAGGACGGCAAATGGACGGCCCGCTATTGCTGGCGCCCAGGCACGACCGAGGCAGCGGGCAAGGCGCTCCAGGAAGACGCGCTCAATGGAAAATCGCGCCGGCTCCTGGGGCAGTACGACACCGAGGCCGAAACCATCGAAGCGATCAAGCAGGCGGTGCTGCTGGAGGCGAAATGGTCGCCTCGCAGGTGACGATGCCGGGCCTCGAAAAAATTTTGTGCGGGATACTAGCCATAACGAAAACTAGTTTGTATAATCTTGTTTTTCGTCGACCAGCGCTTCGCTGATGACCTCTACGGTGGCTGTAGCTCAGTTGGTAGAGTCCAGGATTGTGATTCCTGTCGTCGTGGGTTCGAGTCCCATCAGCCACCCCAAAATTCTCTTCCGCATCAATGTCTTACGGGTTTTCTAACCGATTCGTGATGCGGAATTTCCCACGGAAATGGGAATCTTCCCACGGCGCCATTGGCGCCGTTTCTGTTTCTGCTCCCCCTTATTCTGTTGCCTGGGCCTCATCGACGAGGAGATAGTAATCCGCCGGGTGCCAAGGAATCATGAGCGTGCTCGACCCGGCTTCGATGGGCGTTGCAGTGATCATCACTCCGTCCTTTCCGATCTCGCAGCGTTCAAAGACAGCGGCAAAGCCTTCTCTCGCCACCACGATTTTCCTGCCGGGGAAATGCTCCCGTAGTTGCGAAACTTTGTCAGTCAGTGCACTCAAGGTATCGCGGTCGTTCATTTTGACCCTCATTGTGAGCTAGTGGGTGCTGCCGACCGCGAGGCAACTCAGCCCGGTTGAACGGGTGCGTCGGAAGCGGGTTGCTGCGGCGCACAAATGAAAACTGAGTTTAGAGGGATACTTCTAATCCCGTCCCTAGGGGATTTCCCCCCCAACCAGAGAAGGGAAGCGCGAAGGGTGCCTATTGGGGCACGCATGACATATTCGCTGCTGCATTGGTGGACACCGTTCGGTGCCATATGAACAGAAGACACAGCAATCACCGGCCTTGGGTCCGAGCATCGTGTGGCAGTACTCGCACACATAACGCCACATGCAGGCGTCCACCGGCATGGTTTCTTCTTTGGCATGCCCGCAGTCAGGACAGGTGATGACTGACTGCAGCTTGATGTTGCTCATCGTGGCCCCCTCGCCCGAAGTGCACTGCGAATTGCAAACTGCCCTTTCCCAATGTGAGGTTTATGCATAGCCTAGTTCCGTACCAAGGTACGGAGTCAAGCCATGGAGCACATGCTAACGATCGGCAAGCTAGCAAAGGCGGCGGGCGTCGGGGTGGAAACGGTGCGCTACTACCAGAGGTGCGGGTTGCTGCCGGTGCCGGAGCGTGCCTTTGGGACCGTTCGCCGGTATTCGCAACAGAGCCTGCAGCGTCTTTATTTCATCCGCCGGGCCCAGTCTCTCGGTTTCACCCTGGATGAAATCCAGGTACTGCTACGACAGAGCAATGGTGGCTCGTGCAGGACCGCCCGCACACTGGCCGAACAAAAACTCGATCTTGTCGAGAAGCGATTGCGGGATTTGCGGCGGTTGCAAGCCGAGTTGGAGCGTCTTGTCCGGCAATGCCACACCCATGGCAATGAGGCTTCCTGCCCATTGATCGATGCCTTGTCCGGGATTGAATGACAAGGCCCGGACATCAAACGCGTCCAGTCGCCGCGCGCGCCCGCCCGCTCATGTCGCTAGCCTCGAACCGGCGGCGTGGAGCGATGCAGCAGATTCAGGAGATCGGACTGCCTTGTCGTGCCGGTCTTCGAAAAGATGTGCTGAAGATGGGTACGAACAGTCGGCTCGCTGATGCCCAGCATCTCCGCCGATTCCATGCCTCCGAGCCCTTGTGAAAGCGCCAGTAATACGCGCAGTTCGCCGCCGGTTAATCCGTGCAGCCGCGCAAAGGCCTCGCCCGGCATGAGCGGGACCTGGATGGGGTCTTGCATGAACACGGCGACCGATGCGGCGAACGGTGCCAGGATGCCGCTGCGCTCGCCGTTCTCAATCGGCAGCAGGGTGGCGACGTAGCCGCGGCCTGTTCCGGCGCCATCGGGAATCGCCACCGAATGTTCGTTCCACGAGGAAGCGTTGTCCGCGCGCGTCGCGGCATCGATGTGCTTCGCAAGTGCCGCGCGAGCCGTGGGTTCGACCGCCGACAGCCGGTTGTGGGCTAGGCAGATCGAATGGCCGGCTTTCACCTGTCGCTCGGCTGCGGTATTCATATAGACCACGTGCCCATCGCGCGCCGTAAGGAATACGCCTGCCGAAAGCCCGTCAAGCGTCTTTTCGAGCATCTCCGATCGAAGTGCCCGGATGTCGAGTGCATCGGAGATCGCCAGTGCCCGGCAAACATGAGGAGACAGCAGCCTGAACAGCTGCGCCTCGGGCTGCTGGTAGTGCGGCTTCTTGTTGCTGCGGGAAGCGTGCAGCGAGGCCATGCGTCCGCCCGTGCGAAGGGCTGGAAACCAGATGATGTCGGTCAGTCCGTACGGCTCCAGGACTTCGCGGTAGAAGCGGCTTTCAAGCAGTTGCCGGGGCTCCCTGGCCAGCGAATTGACGTCCCCGACATTCGAGACGATGTCCGCCGCGGCCATCGGGCTTTGCGCGAACTCACTGCCCAACTTCTCCAGGAATTCGGGCTGGTAGCCGAACACGAACAACTGGTCGTTGCGCACTTGCTTGAGGTCATGGACGCAGATGCCGCCGCCCGTGCTTGCGCACAAGTCCGCCACCGACCGGCAGGCGCCGGGCCAGCGCTCGGGCTCGAGCGCGCAGTCGTAGATGGCGCCGATCACGTCGGAGAGTTGCTGGGCCGTCACGCCCTCCAGGCCGTCCATGGCGAACTCCCATTTTTTGTTATGGGTCTTGTCCGTCATCGCTTCCGATGACGCGGCACTGCGAAGGAGTTTATACGCTTACGAGCAGCACGAATCCCTGTAACGAGAAGGTTGCCAAGATGCTCCACCGTGTCAATCGATTGCTAGCCACGCCCGCCCGGCGAACATCCGCCGGCTATGTGATCGCGCTGATCTACTGCGTCCTTGCAGCGTTGATCTGGAGTGCGCCGGTGGGGCATGTCGGGACGACCATGTCTCCCTGGGGGACCGAGTCAACGATCGCCTGGCTCTACTTCATGACAAACGCGGCGCGCATCTTCACCTATGTGCCGCAATTGATGGCGGTGTGGCGTAGTACCGACGGCGCGCGCGACATTTCGCTGTTGACGTGGGGATCCTGGGTCGTGGCCAACGCCACCGCTGTGGCCTACGGTGTCATCGTCATCCACGACCTGTTTTTCACGCTGATCGCGTTGCTCAACCTGGTGTGCTGTGCCGCGGTGACCGTGGTGTGCATGCAGCGTCGCAGAGGGCCCCGGTAGCGACCGAGCGCATGCTGACACTCCCATTTGGGGGGATCGCGGTTGCGCCGTTGTAGGAAAGCACCCGGCCGCCGCAGAACCCCTGTCCTACATCCTCCCGAAGGTCCGCCGCATATGCTGGAAAGGACGAGGATAGGACAGGAGAGTCTTATGAAAATCACTCTTGTGCTGCTTACCGCTTTCACGGCGTTGCTCAGCGGTTGCGTCGTGGCCCCCGATCGCGATGAGCACCGGGACGGTGGCTACTACAGCGATGGTCGATACCACAATCATGATCGCGATCGCGGCGACCGGGATGACCATCGGGACTACGGGGACAGGGATCGGTGGCAGAACGGGCCGAGGTACTGACGCTGCAGCGTGGCGATTAACAATCGGACGGCCTAGCGACCGCGGGCGGGCAGCGCCTTGATGGTCATCGTGCCGTCTTTCTGGACATCCGCACGGGCAAGTGCATCGAGCGAAATCGTCTTGGTCGGCTTTCTGGGCACGACGATCACCGCATCCCCGCGGAGATTTTTCACCCAGCAACCGGTGTCCCATGCGCCGTGGTAGGCCGCATAAAAGCGCATTTGATTGGCGCCGGCCAAGGGCAGGTCGCACTTCTTGTGCAGGTACAGCACCGTGGGGAACGGCGTTCGAACCGTTTCCCCGACCCGCATGTCGTCAAACGGATAGACATAGGCGTCTTCGGCGCGCGCGGCTGTGGCTGTGGCGGCGGCCAGTGCCGCGATCATCCATACCAGCATCTTCATGGCGATCACCAAGGACTGACGAAGGCGGGTTTGCGAGCCCGCGCCAAGCCAGAGAGCTATCTGGCAAAAATTGTACGTCGCCTTGCAGCGAAAAACCCGGCGACACGCGCCGGGTTATGTTCGCCAGCCGCCATAGCGGGCGTGGTCCTGGGCGTCCGGCTTCGCGAACCGGCCCAGCCATCACCCTTTGATGTCGGGCGCCTCCTGGCCAAACGAATTCCTTTCATGGATCTGTCCATCCCGGCCGTGAATCAGCAGCTCGACCTTCGTCCGTCTCGCCTTCTCCGTGCCGGTGGCGATGGCGTGTTGCTGGCAGGTGAAACGCTGCTCGTTTCCGGACCCGCCTTCGAGCTGAACGGCCCAGCCATTGTAGGTAGGCACGACGTGGATATTCTTGTTGGCCATGGCTGTCTCCTGGAGTCTGTGGAGATAGTGTCGGCCTGCGAACACCGCGCCGGTATCAGTCGCTGTCCGACAAGGCGAGCGGAGGCGGATGGGGTTTATCCCGACTGTCCCGATTCGCCAAGCGGATGTCACCTGGAGTCAAATGGATTTGCTCCGGTTTTCCATACTGGCGTGGTAACGAACTCGCTCTCCACACCATCATGCTTGCCGTGGCTATCTGGCTGCTTTGCTCTTTCGGGATTGGTCTGCTGGCCCACATTCTGGGTCGCTCCGTTGCGGTCTGGCTGACCTTCTCGATGATCTTCACGCCATCCCTCGGGCTGATCGCGATGGCTATCCTGGGCAAGAAGGCAACGACACAGCAGCTGCCGGCCTGAAGAGCGCGGCTGCCGGCTCGGCGCGACCCTGTTCCGCCCGCGGCGAGCGGGAAGCAACAGGCTTCGGATGGTCAAGACCTTCATGCTACGATGCCCCGGACACCGGGAGGCTGCCATGGAATATCGATACAAGAGCCGGGAAATCTCGATTCAGCCAATCAAGGCGCCCGACGGGCAATGGGACTGGTCGTTTGTCATCCGTGGACACGGACATCGACATAACGCCGGCGCGCTCGCGGCAACGGAAGACAGTGCCATCGAGGCGGCCTACGCGGCTGCGAAGCACGAGATCGACCATATCTCCGGCGACGCCAACGACTAGCCGCCGTCAGCGCGGCATTACCGCTGCATTTACTCAGGCCGGCTCCGGCCAGCGGCAAGCCTCAGGCCAGGAGCTTGGTCGGCTCGGCCAGTTCCAGCATCCGGCAGATCGCCGCCATGCTGCCAACCATGGTACGGCGCTGCGCGCCCTGATAGATGCGAACCCCCTTCGATTGCCGGAACGGCACGGGCTTGACCGGCTGGCGGGCGGCGATGTGGTTGGTTTGCGGCATGGCTACACCTCTCGATTGGCAAAAGCGGGGTCAACACCCGTCAGGCGGGCGGCGTCGGCACTGCAAGGAGGAGGGCGGCGGCCAGCGCGCGGCTGGCCGCGCTGGTCAGAAGCCCGAGGAGCGGATCAGCCCGACGGCAATGCCTTCGAGCGAGAACTCTTCGCGTCCGGGCCCGACCATGATGTTCGGGAAGTCCGGGTTTTCCGCGATCAGCTCGATGGTGCCGTCACGGCGCTGCAGGCGCTTGACGGTGACGTCGTCGCCCAGGCGGGCCACGACGATCTTGCCGTTGGGTGCTTCGCTGGCCTTGCGCACGGCCAGCAGGTCGCCGTCGAGGATGCCGGCGTCGCGCATGCTCAGGCCGCGCACGCGCAGCAGGTAGTCGGGGCGTTCGTCGAAGACCGAGGCATCGACCTGGTATTGCCGGTCGATATGCTCGGCGGCCAGGATCGGGCTGCCGGCGGCCACGCGGCCCACCAGCGGCAGCGTCAGCTGCATGACCCCGGACATCGGCAGGGAAAACTGGTCGGGGGTTTCCGAATCGCTGCGCGCCACCTTCAGGCGGATGCCGCGCGACGCGCCCGGCGTCAGTTCGATCACGCCCTTGCGCGCCAGCGCTCGCAGATGTTCTTCCGCGGCATTGGGCGATGAGAAGCCAAACTCCGCGGCGATCTCGGCGCGCGTGGGCGGGAAACCCGTGCCGCGGATCGTATTGCGGATCAGGTCGAAAATTTGCTGCTGCCGGGGTGTCAGGGTCGCCATGGAAGCGTTCCGATAAGTGCCCTGGTGCTGTTTGTCTGCCAGCCGGGTGAGCACTGTATGTTTAAACAGTATGCTGTGATTTTATACAGTATCGGCGCAAGCGCAAGCAGAATTTCAGAAGCGTCCGCTCGACATCAGGTTTGCCCGCATGCCGCAGGTACAATCGCCGGACTTCAGCTCCCTGCATTCCCCACCATGTCCCAGCTTCCCCGCATCGTGGTCCTGGCCACTGGCGGCACCATTGCCGGCGCCTCGACCAATCCGGCCAGCAGCGCGCGCTACCAGGCCGCGACGGTGCCCGTGTCGACGTTGCTGGCGGCCGTGCCGGCGTTGCAGTCGGTGGCCCGGATTGAAGCCGAGCAGGTGGCGCAGATCGATAGCAAGGACATGGTGTTTTCGCTTTGGCCAACGCTGGCCGCGCGCGTTCAGCATTGGTCGGCCGAGCCGGACGTGGCCGGCATCGTCATTACGCATGGCACGGACACGCTTGAAGAGACGGCGATGTTCCTGCACCTGACGCAAGCCTGTCCGGTGCCCGTGGTACTGACCGCCGCAATGCGGCCGTCGACGTCGTTGTCGGCGGACGGTCCGCTCAATCTGCTCGATGCGGTGCGCGTCGCCGGCCATCCGGCTGCGCGCGGCAAGGGGGTGCTGGTGGTGCTGAACCAGCAGATCCATGCGGCGCGCGACGTGACCAAGGCACATACCTCGGCGGTGGATGCCTTTGCGTCGCCGCAGGGCGGTCCGCTGGGTTTCGTGCAGGACGAGTCGGTGCGGCTGCCGCGCACGCCCACGCAGTCCGTTGCGGCGGTCTTTCCCGTGCCGGCCCGGTGGCCCGAGGTCGAGATCGTCGCAAGCTATACGCAGCCGGGGCGCATCGCGGTGGACGCAATGGTGGCTGCCGGCGTACGCGGCCTGGTCGTGGCGGCGGCGGGCAACGGTTCGGTGCATGAGACGCTGATCGCGGCGCTCAGGGATGCCGCCGCGGCCGGTGTTGCCGTGGTGCGGAGTTCGCGGACCGGGGCCGGTCATGTGTCGATTCCGCCAGTTACGGACCCCGATGCCGGCCTGTTTGTCTCCGCCGCGGACCTGAACCCCTATAAGGCAAGGGTGCTGTTGCTGGTGGCGCTTGCACAGGAACCGGGGCTGGCGGCGGCGCCGGACCGGCTTCAGGCGCTGTTCGCCTCGGTGTGATAGCGGTTGCGTGATTGTCAATAGCCGAGCTATACTTTAAGGCTATTCAACCTTGCCGCACCGGACGTGACGCCCGGGTGGCTTATCCAAAAGGAGCGTCAATGCGTCATTACGAAATCGTATTCATCGTCCACCCGGACCAGAGCGAGCAAGTGCCGGCCATGATCGAGCGTTACAAGTCGCTCGTGACGTCGCAAGGCGGCCAGATTCACCGCGTGGAAGACTGGGGCCGTCGCCAGATGGCTTACATGATCCAGAAGCTGGCAAAGGCTCACTACGTTTGCGTCAACATCGAGTGCGGCAAGGACACCCTGGTCGAGCTGGAGCACGCCTTCAAGTTCAATGACGCCGTGCTGCGCCATCTGATCGTGCAGACCAAGAAGGCCGAAACCGCTCCTTCGCCGATGATGAAGGAAGTGCAGCGCGAAGAAGCCCGCAAGGCCGCGCAAACGACCACCGAAGGCCAGGCTGCCTGAATGCGGACTGCGGTGCCTGTCGTGGCTGGCAAGCCTGATCACGACAGCATGGGAACACTGCAAGGGGCGACGCGTTGAACCAGCTTCGGCTAGCCGCCACCCTGGCGGAACGCGATGCCCTCAGGTACACCCCGGCTGGCGTGCCCGTCGTGAACTGCATCTTGCAGTACAGCGGCGCGGCAATCGAGGCGGAAACGCCGAGGCAGGTCGAGTTTGCCATTGCAGCGATGGGGATCGGGCCAGTTGGCCAGCGTCTGGAGCGGTTGCCGCTCGGCACGCTGCTCGATTGCGAAGGATTCCTGACCCGCAAGCACCGCAACAGCAAGGCCCTCGTCTTTCACATCACTGGATGTAAAGCATTCGTAAAGGATTGAATCGTGGCATTCATCAAACGTAACGACAAGAACAAGAAGCGCTTCCAGCAACAGAACCCGCTGTTCAAGCGCAAGCGCTTCTGCCGCTTCACCGTGGCTGGCGTGGAACAGATCGACTACAAGGATCTGGACACCCTGAAGGACTTCATCGGCGACAACGGCAAGATCACGCCGGCTCGCCTGACCGGCACCAAGGCTCACTATCAGCGTCAGCTGGATACGGCCATCAAGCGCGCGCGTTTCCTGGCGCTGATGCCGTACACCGACCTGCACAAGAACTGATAGTCCAGGCCATAGGTCCGTAAAGGAGAGAACACGATGCAAATTATTCTGCTGGAAAAAGTGATCAACCTGGGCAACCTGGGTGACATCGTCAAGGTGAAGGATGGTTACGCCCGTAACTTCCTGATCCCGAGCAAGAAGGCCCGTCGCGCCACGCAAACCGCGATCCAGGAATTCGAAGTGAAGCGCGCCGAGCTGGAAAAGGCCGCCGCCGAGAAGCTGGCCGCCGCGCAAGCCGAAGGTGAAAAGCTGAACGGCCAGACCGTCCAGATCTCGCAGAAGTCGGGTGTGGATGGCCGTCTGTTTGGTTCCGTGACCAACGCCGACATCGCTGTGGCCCTGGGCAACCAAGGCTTCAAGCTGGAGAAGGCTCAGGTTCGTCTGCCGAACGGCCCGCTGAAGACGGTGGGCGACCACCCGGTCAGCGTTGCCCTGCACACCGACGTGGTGGTCGACGTGACCGTCGCTGTGGTTGGCGAGCAAGTCTAAGCAAGACCTTGCGTGCCGGTCCGTCCGGCGCAATGCAAGCGAAAAGGCAGGAGCCACGCTCCTGCCTTTTTCTTTGTCCGCGGCATCCGTTGCATGGCGGCCCATCTCGCTGCACACCCACTGCTGTCAAGGCCCGATGTTAAATTGTTGCCGCTCAAATGCCCGCCGGGCAGCGTCCGACCGCCGGTATAATCCCACCCCATGAACGCGCCCGTCGCCGACCCCCAACTTGAAAGTCTCAAGGTACCGCCGCATTCGATCGAGGCCGAGCAATCGGTGCTTGGTGGCTTGTTGCTGGACAATTCCGCCTGGGACCGCATTGCCGATTTCATCTCCGAAGCGGACTTCTACCGCTTTGATCACCGGCTGATCTTCCAGAACATCGCGAAGCTGATCTCGGCCACCAAGCCCGCCGACGTCATCACCGTCTTCGAAATGCTGCAGGTGGCTGGCAAGGCCGAGGAGGTAGGCGGACTGGCCTACCTGAACTCGCTCGCGCAGAACACACCCAGCGCTGCCAATATCCGCCGCTACGCGGAGATCGTGCGCGAGCGCTCGGTGCTGCGCAAGCTGGTGACCGTGGCGGACGATATCGCGTCGTCGGCGTTCGCGCCGCAGGGGCGTGAAGTCCGCGAGCTGCTGGATGCGGCCGAATCCAAGGTCTTCGCCATTGCCGAAGAAGGTTCGCGCGGGCAGAAGGGCTTCCAGGAAATCCAGCCGCTGCTGACGCAGGTGGTGGAACGTATCGACGAGCTGTACCACCGCGATTCGACCACCGACGTGACCGGCGTGCCGACCGGTTTCATCGATCTCGACAAGATGACCAGCGGCATGCAGGCCGGTGACCTGATCATCGTGGCGGGTCGACCGTCGATGGGTAAGACGGCATTCTCGCTGAACATCGGCGAACACGTGGCCGTGGAGCAGGGGCTGCCGGTCGCGGTGTTCTCGATGGAAATGGCGGGCACCCAGCTGGCCATGCGTATGCTGGGTTCGGTGGGCCGCCTGGACCAGCACCGGCTGCGTACCGGCCGGCTGCTCGATGAAGACTGGCCGCGCCTGACCCATGCCATCCAGCGCATGAACGACGCGCAGCTCTTCATCGACGAGACGCCGGCGCTGAATCCGATGGAGCTGCGTGCTCGCTCGCGCCGTCTGGCGCGCCAGTGCGGGCAGCTCGGCCTGATCATCATCGACTACCTGCAGCTGATGTCCGGCTCCGGCGGCGGCGAGAACCGGGCTACCGAGATCTCTGAAATCTCGCGTTCGCTCAAGGGCCTGGCCAAGGAGCTGAACTGCCCGGTGATCGCGTTGTCGCAGCTGAACCGAAGCCTGGAACAGCGTCCGAACAAGCGCCCGGTGATGTCCGACCTGCGTGAATCGGGCGCTATCGAACAGGATGCCGACGTGATCCTGTTCATCTACCGCGATGAAGTCTACAACCAGGACTCCCAGGACAAGGGTACGGCCGAGATCATTATCGGCAAGCAGCGTAACGGCCCGATCGGCACGGTGCGCCTGACCTTCCTGGGGCAGTTCACGAAGTTCGACAACTTCAGCGGCGGCCCGGCCTTCTTCGACAACGACAACTGAAGTCAAGCCTACCAGCAATCGAGCGTCTCGTTTGCGACATATCGGCAGGCATTGCTGCAACAACCCTGTAAAATATTGCGCTTTGATGACAGTGGCCGGAAATGCCGCTGTCGCGCGATGCATTGCGCAACCTCCAGCAACAAACCAAGCGGCGTTACTGCGCTGCGACAAGGAACATTCCATGTTCGGCCGATTCATGCCCACAGAGGGCAAGTTCTTCGAATACTTCAACCAGCATGCCGACTGCGCGGTGACCGCCGCCCACGAACTGCAGACCCTGGTCAATGACTTGCCCAATGCCGAGGCGCATGCCCGCCGGGTCCAGGCGACCGAAAAGAAGGCCGACCGGATCACGCACGACACCATCGACCTGCTGCACAAGACCTTCATCACGCCGCTGGACCGCGACGAGATCCACAAGCTCATCACGACCATGGACGACATCCTGGACCTGATGGAAGACGTGGCCGAGACCATCTCGCTGTACGACGTGACCAGCCTGACCGACGAGGCGCTGCGCCTGGCGGCCATCTGCGTGCAGTGCTGCGACCAGGTCAAGATCGCGGTCGGCCTGCTCGAGGACATGGGCAATGCCAGCACCATCCTGAAGACGGCCCAGCAGATCGACCAGCTCGAATCGGAAGCCGACCGCGTGATGCGCTCGGCCATGTCCAAGCTGTTCCGCGACGAGACCGATGTCAAGCGCCTGATCAAGCTGAAGGCCATTTACGAGCAGCTCGAAACGATTACCGACAAGTGCGAGGACGTGGCCAACATCATTGAAGGCATCGTCCTGGAAAACGCCTGAGCGGAATCGGCATGCATACCATTCAAATGAGCCTGTGGGTGATCGGCCTGCTGGTGGCGCTCGCGCTGCTGTTCGACTTCATGAACGGCTTCCACGACGCGGCGAACTCGATCGCCACGGTGGTCTCCACGGGCGTGCTCAAGCCTCACCACGCGGTGGCCATGGCAGCGATGTGCAACGTCGTCGCGATCTTCATCTTCCACCTGAAGGTGGCAGCCACCGTGGGTACCGGCACCGTAGACGTCAATATCGTTGACCACTACGTGATATTCGGTGCGCTGGTCGGGGCCATCGCCTGGAATGCGATCACGTGGTACTACGGCATTCCGTCGTCGTCCTCGCATGCACTCATCGGCGGCCTGGTCGGCGCAGCGGTGGCCAAGGCGGGCACCGGCGCGCTGGTGGGCAACGGCTTGCTGAAAACGGTGGCGTTCATCGTGATCTCGCCGCTGCTGGGCCTGATCCTGGGTTCGCTGATGATGGTGATCGTGGGCTGGACGTTCTTTCGCACGCCCCCGTCGCGCGTGGACCGCTGGTTCCGCCGGCTGCAGCTGGCATCGGCCTCGCTCTACAGCCTGGGCCACGGCGGTAATGATGCGCAGAAGACCATCGGCATCATCTGGATGCTGCTGATCGCGAGCGGCCATGTCGCCGCTGGCGGCGAGCCTCCGATCTGGGTGATCGTAAGCTGCTATGTGGCCATCGGCATGGGTACGCTGTTCGGCGGCTGGCGCATTGTGCGCACCATGGGCCAGAAGATCACCAAGCTGAAGCCGGTCGGCGGCTTCTGTGCCGAGACCGGTGGCGCGATTACGCTGTTCATCGCGTCGGCCCTGGGCGTGCCGGTATCGACCACGCACACCATCACTGGTGCCATCGTCGGTGTGGGCTCCGCGCGGAAGATGTCGGCGGTGCGCTGGGGCGTGGCCGGCAATATCGTCTGGGCGTGGGTGCTGACGATTCCCGCTTCCGCGTTCATGTCCGCGATTGCGTGGTGGATCGGCCGCCATATCCTGTAAGACGCGGCGGTTCCTCCGGTCATGACAAAGAGCCAGGCAAGTGCCTGGCTCTTTGTCATGCAGGGCGTCCTATTTGTTGGCGAAGGCGGCGATCGGGTCGTCGTCGACCGGAGGCGCGGATTCAGGCGGCATTGCTGGCGTCGCCGGCGTCGGTATGGGAGCCGGTACCGGGCTCGCTGCCGGGGCCGGCAGGGGCTGGTTGACCGCCGCCACCACGCGTCGCGCGCCGTTGTACCGGGATGCCCAGTAAGACTTGCCCATGTCCTCCAGGCGCACGGTGCCGCCGGTGGACGGCGCGTGCACGAAGCGGTTCTGGCCGACGTAGATGCCGACATGGGAGTTGGCGCGGCCCGTGGTATTGAAGAAGACCAGGTCGCCCGATGCGACCTCGCTGCGGTCCAGTGCCGACCCGCGCGTACCCATGGCTTCGGTGGTGCGCGGCAGGTTGACGTTGGCGGCGCGTCCGACCACATACCGCACCAGGCCGCTGCAATCGAAGCCGCTGTCCGGCGTATTGCCGCCATAGCGGTAAGGCGTGCCGACCAGCGACATGGCCTGGATGGAGATTTCTTCGAGCCCGGCGCTCGGGTCGATCATCGGCTTGCCCGGCGCGCGGGGCAGATTGGCATGGCGGGACGGCGTGCCGGCGCAGGCCGCCAGCAGCAGGGCGGCGGCACAAACCAGCGGCAGCCGCGCCGCGGTGGGAACCGCGGGCAGGCGCAGCCGGATGGCGCAAAGGGCAAGGGATCGGCGCGAAGGCATCCTGTCTGGGTCGGTCGCCAGCCCCGACCCCGGGATCTTTTCGCTACCAGCGCAACTGAGCGTCGCGGCTTCCGGTGCCGATCCTGATGGTCTTGGTCTGGCCCTTGTAACTGGCCTCGATATTGTAGCTGCCTTCTGGCGCACGTATGAGGCAGCGTGGGCCGGCGGCACGGAAGGCCGCAACCTCCTGCTCGTCGCGCAACAGCCGCACGGCGACGTCCGAGAGGAACTCCCCGTTGCTGCCCTGCGTGAACAGGATACCCATGTTGAAGTTCTTTTCGAGGCCGGCCAGCGCCGCGCGTTCGTCGTCGGCAACGCCGCCGCAGACATAGCTCACCGGGCCCATGGTGCGGATCACCATCGGGTCGGCCGCGTGCGCTGGCCGCCAGGCGGCGGCCAGCGCCATGCCCGCCGCGGTCAGTGCGACGAGCGCCAGCATGCGCTTGCGGTCCCATCGGGGACACACGGCGCGCGTGCATAGCGCGGTGGGGCGATGCTGGCCTGGCGATTGCTGATGACTCATCGACGCCTCCTGTCGAGCGATCTCATCGCGAACAAAAAAAGCGCCCGCGGCACGGGCCGGGGCGCGGATTCTGGCCGCCGGCCTCGCCGCGAGGGCAGCCCGGCGGGACGCCTTACAGTACGTCGCCGGCGTGGTCGGCCAGGCGCGAGCGCTCGCCGCGCGCCAGGGTGATATGGCCGCTGTGGCTCCAGCCCTTGAAGCGGTCCACCACGTAGGTCAGGCCCGACGAACCTTCGGTCAGGTACGGCGTATCGATCTGCGCGATATTGCCCAGGCAGATGATCTTGGTACCCGGGCCCGCGCGCGTGACCAGTGTCTTCATCTGCTTCGGCGTCAGGTTCTGCGCTTCATCGATGATGACGAACTTGTTGACGAAGGTGCGGCCGCGCATGAAGTTCATGCTCTTGACCTTGATGCGCGAGCGGATCAGCTCCTGCGTTGCCGCGCGGCCCCACTCGCCCGCGCTGTCATCGCTCTTCTGCAGGACTTCGAGGTTGTCGTCGAACGCGCCCATCCACGGCTGCATCTTCTCTTCCTCGGTACCGGGCAGGAAGCCGATGTCCTCGCCGACCGGCACGGTCGCGCGGGTGACGATGATCTCGTTGTACAGCTTCTGGTCCAGCACCTGCTCCAGGCCCGCCGCCAGCGCCAGCAGCGTCTTGCCGGTACCAGCCTGGCCGAGCAGCGTGACGAAGTCGATGTCCGGGTTCATCAGCAGGTTGAGCGCAAAGTTCTGCTCGCGGTTGCGGGCGGTCACGCTCCACACGTTGTTCTTGTGGTGCGTATAGTCCTTGAGCGTCTGCAGCAGCGCGGTCTTGCCGTTGATCTCCTTGACCTGCGCGTAGAGCGGCAGGCTGCCATCCACGGGTTCGAGATAGACGAACTGGTTGACCAGGAAAGAGGGCACCAGCGGACCGGTCAGGCGATAGAACATCGCGCCCGTCTTCGGGTCCTGCCAGCTCTCGACGCCCTTGCCGTGCTTGGCCCAGAAGTCGCTGGGCAGTTGCATCACGCCGGCGTAGAGCAGGTCCTTGTCTTCCAGGACCTGGTCGTTGTAGTAGTCCTCGGCAGGCAGGCCCAGCGCACGCGCCTTGATGCGCATGTTGATGTCTTTCGACACCAGCACGACCTGGCGCTCGGGGTACTGCTGCTGCAGCGCGCTGACCACGCCCAGGATCTGGTTGTCGGCCTTGCCCTGCGGCAGGCCTTCGGGCAGCTTGATGTCGTTGAGCCGGGTCTGGAAGAACAGCTTGCCCTGCGCGTCGCGGTTGCCGAGCTTGGCCAGCGGCAGGCCCTCGTCGAGCACGCCGCCGGTGTCGCTGACCAGCGAATCGAGCGTGCGGCTGACCGTGCGCGCGTTGCGCGCGACTTCGCTCATGCCCTTCTTGTGGTTGTCCAGTTCCTCGAGCGTCATCATGGGCAGATAGACGTCGTGCTCTTCGAAGCGGAACAGGGAACTCGGGTCGTGCATCAGCACGTTGGTGTCGAGCACGAACAGCTTGCTCGGGCCTTCCGACTTGCGTGCGCGGCGCGTCGGGCCGGCCGCGGGTTTGACCAGGCTGACCGGGGCCGTGGCGACCGGCGTTTCCGGCAAGGTTGGCGTGGGGGTCGAGCGGGCGCGGGTACCGGCGGCAGCGCGCGCCTTGACGGCAGGCGCGCCGGTTTCACCGGTTTCCAGCAATGCCACGCGCTCGAGTGCCGGCACAGGTTTCTTCTCTTGTGCGACGGCTTTGGCCTTGGGCACCGCGGAGACCGGAGCGAACTCGCTCGGATCCAGCAATTGGGCAGGCTTGGCGGGCATGGTGGGCAGCGGCATGCTTGGCTTTCCTTTCAGGGGGACAAGAGGGGGGCGGAACTATCCGTGCGGCATTTCGCAAGGAAAATGCCAGCAGCCACCGGAGCATGCACGCGCGAGGCACCCGGGGCATCGGATAAACAAAAAAGCCGCCATCCCTGCAATACAGGTTTGGCGGCTTGCATGCGGACCTGCGACACGGCAGATCCGCCACCGGCCTGCGGCGCGAACCGCCTGGGCCAGGAAGTCGAATCAGCGTGGCATCCGGAATCTGAACTCATTACGAGCCAATGTATCCGAAGGTTTTGGGTTTGGCAATTGCCACTCACGCGGAGAAAGTGCGGTGTCGCGGCGATGCCAAACGGGCCCGTCTCGCCACCTCGTTGGGCGGTGGCCATGCGCATGGCGTGTCAGAGGCCGCGAACGATCTCCAGCACCTCGTCCACGTGGTTGGGCACCTTGATGCCGCGCAGCTCGTGGCGCAGGATGCCCTTGCTGTCGACGATAAAAGTACTGCGCTCGACGCCGCGGTGTTCCTTGCCATAAAGCTTTTTCATTTTCATGACATCGAAAAGATTGCAGACCGCCTCGTCCGGGTCCGAAATCAGTTCGAACGGCAGCTCGAGCTTCGCCTTGAAGTTCTCGTGCGAGCGCAGGCTGTCGCGCGAGATGCCGAATACGGCCACGCCGGCCTTGACGAAGTCGTCGTGCTGGTCGCGGAAGTTCATGGCTTCGGTGGTGCAGCCGGGGGTGTTGTCCTTCGGGTAGAAGTACAGCACCACTGTCTTGCCGCGATGTTCGGACAAGCGGAAGGTGCCGCCATCGCCGGTGACCGGCGCGCTGAAGTCGGGTACGGCCTTGTTGAGACTGACTGTCATTGTTATGGCTCCAGGGGAGGGGCAGTATCGGAGAGGCTGCGAGGGTCCGGACGAAGGCCGCGCGGGTAGCGCGCCTGCGTCACGAGGGGAGCAGATTGGGGCGCGCGCCCGAACTTCAAGCGTGGCGCCTTCTCAACTTTTCCAGTCCGGCCAACGACGGCTCAGCTGCCTGCGGCTTCGGCTTCGGGTTCGAGCAGCAGCACGGCGGCCACCTTGCGGCCTTCGGCCATCAGGATATTGTAGGTGCGGCATGCGGCCTGCATGTCCATGGCATCCACCCCGACATGCCTGCGGGCCAGGGAGGCCGTCAGCCGCGGGTGCGGGAAGCGCAGGCGCGAACCCGTTCCCAGCAGCACAACCTCGGGCTCCAGTGCCGCCAGCGCCTCGAAGTGAGCGGGTTCGAGGTCTTCGAAGCGGTCCACCGGCCACGGACGGATCTCGCCCTCCGGAAGCACCAGGATCGAATGCGTGTGACGTATCAGGTTGATTTCAATGTAGTCCGGCCCATAGGCGGTGACGGTATTGAGCGCCTGCGGCTGGTCGGCGTGAAGTTTCAATTGGGGGCCCCGGAGGCTGTCTGGCCGGCGCCGTGGCGTTCCGCCCCGGGGCGGATGGCCGGCAGCGCGGGCAGGCAGCGGGTTGGCGGCAGTGATGCAGGCGCCGGCGGCGGCGGATTTCGCCGGGGGCCGGGGCACGCTGCAATGCAAGAATTGCTGCCGAAGTCTGTCATAATCCGATAAATTATAGCTTTTGCCTCCGTGTCTGCCACGTTCACGGCACGACAGCATTGCACCGCAACGGACGGCGCACCCAAACTCCATCCGGATTCCCATGTTCGCTGCCGCCGACGCGGCAGTTTTCGCCTCCGCCGACATCGCCGTGAAACCCATCCAGAAATCCAACAAACTCAATAACGTTTGCTACGACATCCGCGGCCCGGTCCTGGAAAAGGCCAAGCAGATGGAGGAAGAGGGGCACAAGATCATCAAGCTGAATATCGGCAACCTGGCCGTATTCGGTTTCGATGCGCCGGAGGAAATCCAGCAGGACATGATGCGCAACCTGCCGAATTCGGCGGGGTACTCGGATTCGAAGGGCATTTTCGCCGCGCGCAAGGCGATCATGCACTACACCCAGCAGAAGAATATCCAGGGCGTCGGCCTGGAAGACATCTACGTGGGCAACGGCGCCTCGGAGCTGATCGTCATGGCGGTCAACGCGCTGCTCAACAGCGGCGACGAGGTCCTGGTGCCGGCACCGGACTACCCGCTGTGGACCGCCGCGGTGAGCCTGTCGGGCGGTACGCCGGTCCACTATATCTGCGACGAGTCCAACGAGTGGATGCCTGACCCGGACGATATCCGCGCCCGCATCACGCCCCACACCAAGGGCATCGTCATCATCAACCCGAACAACCCGACCGGCGCGCTGTACTCGGACGAACTGCTGCTGGAGATCGTCGCGATCGCGCGCGAGCATGGGCTGATCATCTTCGCCGACGAGATCTACGACAAGGTCCTGTACGACGGCAACGTCCATACCTCGATCGCCTCGCTGTCGACCGACGTGCTGACGGTGACGTTCAACGGCCTGTCCAAGAACTACCGCTCGTGCGGCTACCGGGCCGGCTGGATGGTGGTGTCGGGTGACAAGCGCCCGGCGCTGGACTATATCGAGGGCCTGAACATGCTGTCCTCGATGCGCCTGTGCGCCAACGTGCCGGGGCAGTGGGCCATCCAGACCGCGCTGGGCGGCTACCAGAGCATCAACGACCTGGTCGCCGAAGGCGGCCGCCTGCGCCGCCAGCGCGACCTGGCGTACGAGCTGATCACGGCGATTCCCGGCGTCAGCTGCGTCAAGCCCAAGGCCGCGCTGTACCTGTTCCCGAAGCTGGACCTGTCGATGTACCCGGTGCAGGACGACCAGGAGTTCATCTATGAACTGCTGCAGGAGTCCAAGGTGCTGCTGGTGCAGGGCTCCGGCTTCAACTGGGACAAGCCGGACCATTTCCGGATCGTATTCCTGCCGCACGAGGAAGACCTGCGCGAGGCGATCAACCGCATCGCGCGCTTCCTGGAGGCGTACCGAAAACGCCACGGCAAGGTGGCTGCCTGAACGGGCGGCCGCTGCAACTTATCCTTAGCAACCTAGAGTCAGATTGTCCATGAACCCCATCAAAGTTGGCCTGCTCGGCATCGGTACCGTCGGTAGCGGCACGTTCAACGTGCTTAAGCGCAACCAGGAAGAAATTCGCCGCCGCGCCGGCCGCGGCATCGAGATCGCCCTGGTGGCAGATCTCAACACCGAGCGCGCACGCGAGCTGACCAATGGCGAAGTCGAGATCGTCAACGACGCCAACGTGGTGGTGACCCGCCCGGACATCGACATCGTGGTGGAGCTGATCGGCGGCTATGGCATCGCGCGCGAGCTGGTGCTCAAGGCCATCGAGAACGGCAAGCACGTGGTCACCGCCAACAAGGCGCTGCTGGCGGTGCACGGCAACGAGATCTTCGAAGCCGCGCGCCGCAAGGGCGTGATCGTCGCGTTCGAAGCGGCCGTGGCCGGCGGCATCCCCATCATCAAGGCGTTGCGCGAAGGCCTGACCGCCAACCGCATCCAGTGGATTGCCGGCATCATCAACGGCACCACCAACTTCATCCTGTCCGAGATGCGCGACAAGGGCCTGGATTTCGACACGGTCCTGAAGGAAGCGCAGCAGCTCGGCTATGCCGAGGCTGACCCGACCTTCGACATCGAAGGCGTCGACGCCGCGCACAAGGTCACGCTGATGAGCGCGATCGCCTTCGGCATGCCGGTGCAGTTCGACAAGGCCCACGTGGAAGGCATCACCAAGCTGGCCGCGACCGACATCAAGTACGCCGAGGAACTGGGCTACCGCATCAAGCTGCTGGGCATCACGCGCCGCCGCGACGATGGCGTGGAACTGCGCGTGCATCCGACGCTGGTGCCGGCCTCGCGCCTGATCGCCAACGTGGAAGGCGCCATGAATGCCGTGCTGGTGCAGGGCGACGCCGTGGGCGCCACGCTGTACTACGGCAAGGGCGCCGGCGCCGAGCCGACCGCTTCGGCCGTGATCGCCGACCTGGTCGACGTGACCCGCCTGCACACTGCCGATCCGGGCCACCGCGTGCCGCACCTGGCGTTCCAGCCGGACGAGCTGTCGAACGTGCCGGTGCTGCCGATCGAGGAAATCAACAGCGCCTACTACCTGCGCATGCGCGTGGCGGATGAGACCGGCGTGCTGGCCGAGATCACGCGCATCCTGGCCGAGGCGGGCATCTCGATCGACGCCATGTTGCAGAAGGAATCGCGCGAGGGCGAGCCGCAGACCGACATCATCATCCTGACGCACGTGACCCGCGAGAAGCAGGTCAATACCGCCATCGCCAAGATCGAGTCGCTGCCGACCGTGCTGTCGGCGGTCACGCGCCTGCGCATGGAAGAACTGAACTGAGCGGCAGGATATTCCGGACCCATGAGATACCAGTCGACCCGCGGCCATGAAGTGCCGCAAACGTTCTCCGAAATCCTGCTGGGCGGCCTGGCGCCGGACGGCGGCCTGTACCTGCCCGTGCAGTATCCGCAGGTCACCGCCGACGAGCTGGAAGCCTGGCGCAAGCTCTCGTATGCCGATCTTGCGTTCGAGATCCTGAGCAAGTTCTGCGATGACATCCCGGCCGAGGACCTGCGCGCGCTGACGCGCAAGACCTACACCGCCGAGGTGTACCGCAACGCCCGCGCCGGCGACAACACCGCCGACATCACGCCGCTGCGCACGCTCGGCGAAGAAGGCGGCACCAAGCTGCAACTGCTGGGCCTGTCCAACGGCCCGACGCTGGCCTTCAAGGACATGGCCATGCAGCTGCTGGGCAATATGTTCGAGTACGCGCTGGGCCGCGCCGGGCTGGAGCTGAACATCCTCGGCGCTACCTCGGGCGATACCGGCAGCGCTGCCGAATACGCGATGCGCGGCAAGCGCGGCATCCGCGTGTTCATGCTGAGCCCGCACCGCAAGATGAGCGCGTTCCAGACCGCGCAGATGTTCAGCCTGCAGGACCCGAACATCTTCAACCTGGCGGTGGAAGGCGTGTTCGACGACTGCCAGGACATCGTCAAGGCGGTCTCGAACGATCTCGACTACAAGGCGCGCCAGCGCATCGGCACGGTCAACTCGATCAACTGGGCGCGTGTGGTGGCCCAGGTGGTGTACTACTTCAAGGGCTGGCTGCTCGCGACCTCGGGCCCGGGCCAGAAGGTGTCGTTCTGCGTGCCGTCCGGCAACTTCGGCAACGTCTGCGCCGGCCATATCGCGCGCATGATGGGCCTGCCGATCGACAAGCTGGTGGTGGCCACCAACGAGAACGACGTGCTAGACGAGTTCTTCCGCACCGGCGCCTACCGCGTGCGCAAGTCGGCCGAGACCTACCATACGTCGAGCCCGAGCATGGATATCTCGAAGGCGTCGAACTTCGAGCGCTTTATCTTCGACCTGCTCGGCCAGGACGCCGGCAAGCTGGCCGCGCTGTTCCGCGACGTGGACGAGAAGGGCGGCTTCGACCTGTCGGGTACGCCGGAATTCGAGCGCATCCGCGGCCAGTTCGGCTTTATCTCGGGCCGCAGCACGCACGACGATCGCGTGGCGACCATCCGTGACATGTCGGCGCGCTACGGCATTACCATCGATACCCATACCGCAGATGGCATCAAGGTGGCGCGCGAGCATCTCAGCGCCGGCGTGCCGATGGTGGTGCTGGAAACCGCGCTGCCGGCCAAGTTCGCGGACACCATCCGCGAGGCTCTGGGCCACGAGCCCGAGCGTCCGGCTGCCTTCGAAGGCATCGAGAAGCTGCCGCAGCGCTTCGAGGTGATGGCGAACGACGTCGGCCAGATCAAGGCCTTCATCGCCAGTCACACCGGCCTGTAAGCGCGGGCGCCTCCGGGTGGCTGCGGCGCCGCCGCATGCCTTGGCGGCGCCAACTCGCTACAATCAGGCTAGCCGTGGCCCAGACCCGGCCCCCGGATTGCCCGTACCAGCGGATAGACGCTGTGCGGCGCGATGCGCGGGCCGTTTTTCATGGGCGCTCCGAACCCACACATCCCATCATGACCCAAGCTGCAGCGTCTTCCCGCCCCCCGATGCTGACCATGGCCCAGGCGCTCGACGCCCTGCTGGCCGCCGCTCGTCCGCTGGCTCAGGTCGAAGCCGTCGACACCCTGGCCGCAAACGGCCGCGTGCTGTCTGCTCCGGTCACCAGTTCCCTGCAGGTGCCCCCCGCCGACAACACGTCGATGGACGGCTACGTGATGCGCGCCGCCGATGTGCCGGCCGCGGGCACGCGCCTGCCGGTGTCGCAGCGCATTCCGGCCGGCCATGTCGGCACCGAACTGGCGCCCGGCACCGCCGCGCGCATCTTCACCGGCGGGCTGATCCCGCCCGGCGCCGATGCCGTGGTGATGCAGGAGCAGTGCGTGGCGGATGGCAACGACGTGATCGTCAACCACGTGCCGCAATCGGGCGAATGGATCCGCAGGGCCGGCGAGGATATCGAGGCCGGCAGCGTGATCCTGCCTGCCGGCACGCGGCTTACGCCGCAGGCGCTGGGACTGGCCGCCTCGGTGGGCCAGGCACGCCTGGACGTGGTGCGGCGCGTGCGCGTCGCGGTGTTCTTCACCGGCGACGAACTGGCCATGCCGGGCGAACCGCTCAAGCCCGGGGCGATCTACAACTCGAACCGCTTCACGCTGCGTGGCCTGCTGGAAAACCTGGGCTGCGAAGTCAGCGACCTGGGCATCGTGCCGGACACGCTGGCCGCCACGCGCGAGACGCTGCGCAAGGCCGCACAGGGCCATGACCTGATCATTACGTCGGGCGGCGTCTCGGTCGGCGACGAAGACCACATCAAGCCCGCGGTGGAAGCCGAAGGGCGCCTCGACATGTGGCAGATCGCCATCAAGCCGGGCAAGCCGCTGGCGTTCGGGCAGGTCAGCAACGACGGCAGCGATCCCGCGTTTTTCCTGGGCCTGCCGGGCAACCCGGTATCGAGCTTCGTCACCTTCCTGCTGTTTGTGCGGCCGTTTATCCTGCGCCTGCAGGGCGTGGCCGACGTGGCGCCGCGGCGCCTGCCGCTGCGCGCGGATTTCGAGTTGAAGAAGGGCGACCGCCGCAACGAGTTCCTGCGTGCGCGCATCAATGCCAATGGCGGCCTGGACCTGTTCCCGAATCAAAGCTCGGGCGTGCTGACCTCCACGGTGTGGGGAGACGGCATGATCGACAACCCGCCCGACCGGGCGATCGCGCACGGCGATACCGTGCAGTTCATTCCGTTCGACGGCCTGCTGGCATAGCGGGCGGTGCGGACGGTGCAAGAAGTCGTGATGAACATCGAACTACGTTTTTTTGCCAGTGTGCGTGAACAACTCGGCGTTGCCGAAGAGCGCGCGGAAATCCCGGGCGACGTGCGCACGGTGGGCGAGTTGCGCCAGTGGCTGCGCACGCGCGGCGGGTCCTGGGCCGAGACCCTGGCCGACGGCCGCGCACTGCGCATGGCCGTCGACCACGCCGTGGCGCGCCCCGATACAGCGATTGCCGACGGCTGCGAAGTGGCCTTCTTCCCGCCGGTAACCGGAGGCTGATATGAGCGTCAGGGTACAGCGTGAAGATTTCGATCTCGGCGCAGAAGTCGCGGCGCTGCGGGCCGGCCGGCCCGGCGTTGGGGCGGTGGCAAGCTTCATCGGCACCGTGCGCGATGTGAGCGAGGGCAGCGCGGTCAGCGCGATGGAGCTTGAGCACTATCCGGGCATGACCGAAAAGGCCCTCGCGCAGATCGAGGCCGCCGCCTGCGCGCGCTGGGAACTGCTGGGCGTGACCATCATCCACCGCGTCGGGCCGCTGCTGCCGCTCGACCAGATCGTGATGGTGGCCGTGGCGTCCGCGCACCGCGGCAACGCATTCGCGGCATGCGAATTCATCATGGACTACCTCAAGTCCGAAGCACCGTTCTGGAAAAAGGAAGAGACGCCTGAAGGCGCGCGCTGGGTCGATGCCCGCGTGACCGACGAGGCGGCCCTGAAGCGTTGGGGGATCCCGTCCATCAACGCCAGCGGCGCAGAGGCCGGCAGCGACGGCGGCAACTGATGGGCCCGCTGGGGTTCGTGGCGGTCGGCATTGGCGCGGCGATCGGCGCATGGCTGCGCTGGGGGTTCTCGGTCATCTGGAACGCCCTCAATCCCGCCTTGCCCTACGGCACCCTGGCCGCGAACCTGCTTGGCGGCTACCTGATCGGCGTGGCCGTCGGTTTCTTTGATTCCCATCCCGGGCTGCCGCCAGAATGGCGCCTGCTGGCCATTACGGGCTTCCTTGGCGGCCTGACCACGTTTTCCACGTTTTCCAGCGAGGCGCTGGCCAACCTGATGTCCGGCGACTACGGCTGGGCGCTGCTGCATGTGGCCAGCCATCTGGGTGGCTCGCTGCTGCTGGCCGGGCTGGGTTTGTGGACTTACCGCTTTTTGGCCTGACCGCGGGCGGACGCGGCGCGGGTGCCGCATGGTACGGGAAAGCCATGCATTGACATCGGCCGCCGGCCGTCTATACGATGAAACGTGAATCAGTCCTCATGTTTCGCGGTGCCGCACCGGGCAGAGGAGGCCGGACGGCGGGCAGGTCGCGGGACGCTGGTAACACACACAGAGGGCGCCCGAGCGCCACAGTGGAGACACGATGTCCCAGACCGAATCCGGCAGGACTGACTCCGGCATCTGCCCGCCCAAGACCGCGCGCGGGCAGAAGACCCGCGAATCCCTGCTGCGTGCCGCCGAAAAGGTGTTCGGCGAGAAAGGCTACTACGACGCATCGATTTCCGAGATCACGCAGGAAGCCAAGGTCGCCATGGGTACCTTCTACCTGTACTTCAAGGACAAGGAAGACATCTTCCGCGCGCTGGTCCACCACATGCTCGAGTTGTTGCGCACCCACCTGCGCAACCACGTGGCACCGGCCACCACCCAGCTGGACGCCGAACGGCTCGGCCTGAAGGCATTCCTCTCCTTTGTTTCCCGACACAAGAATCTCTACCGGATCGTGCTTGACTCGTATTCGGTGGACGAGACCATCTATAGCGGCTACTTCCAGGTCTTTGCGGACCTGTACAGCCGGCGCCTGAGCCGCGCGGCCGAGCAGGGCGAGGTGTGCCCGGGCGACGCCGAGGTGCGCGCCTGGTGCCTGATCGGCATCAGCAATTTCCTTGGCATGCGCTACGCACTGTGGAAGCGGCCGGCCTCGATGGACAAGGTGGTCGATGCCGCCTTCGACATGATCACGCACGGCTTGCAGGCGCGGTGAGGGCGGTTTTACCGTGGTCTTCCGCACAGTCTGCACAGTGCCGTCGGCCATATTCGCTACCATGACCGGTGTGTTGCTGGCAGCGGCGGCTTTGGCTCGGGTTGCAGTCACGCCCTGAACCGCGCCGCGCGCGCCGACCGGCAGGGTCGAACAACACAAGCTGCGCGCACGCTTCCCGGGTCCGGGAAGGCGGCGGGTGGCCCGGCAGTTTGCAGTTCGGAAGTCTTCTCGGCATGAGCGGATAGTCAGCAAACCAGGAGGGTCCCATGCAGCATCACAACTTTCATCGCCTCGGCAAGCTGGCGTTTGCTGCGGTCGCGGCATTGCTGGCCACGGCCTGTGGCGGCAGCGACAGCAACGACGGCAACACCAATCCCAATATCAAGCCGGCCAATATCGGCACGGTGACGATCAAGGCCTATGACGGCGTCACGGACGACCTGCTGACCGCCGGCCTTGGCAAGGATGGGCTGGCCAGCGCCACGGCGCCGGTGCCGGCCAGTCCGAACACGCCGACCGCGGCAGAGCTGCGCCGCTACGCGATCTACACTAATTACCGCGCGATCGTGGACACCACCGCCGGCGGTGGCTTCGGTACGTTCTACGGGCCCAATGTCGATGCGCAGGGCAATGTCACGACCGGGCAGGGCAGGATCGCCGGCGTCGAATACCTGGCCTTCTCCGACGACGGCAGCGGGCAGGAGAACGTGACGATGCTGGTGCAGATTCCGAACACGTTCAATCTGAGCAAGCCTTGCATGATTACCGCGACTTCGTCGGGTTCGCGTGGCGTGTATGGCGCGATTTCCGTGGGCGAGTGGGGCCTGAAGCGCGGCTGCGCGGTGGCGTACACCGACAAGGGCACCGGTGCCGCGCCGCACGACCTGGACACCGACACCGTGCCGCTGATCGACGGCACGCGCGCGGCGCGCAGCGCCGCCGGCAGCAACGCACAGTTCGCGGCCAGGCCGGGCATCCTGTCATTGGCCGATTTCACGACGCAGGCACCGCATCGCCTGGCGTTCAAGCATGCCCATTCGCAGCGCAACCCGGAGAAGGACTGGGGCAAGTTCACGTTGCAGGCCATCGATTTCGGCATCTGGGCGATCAATGACCGCTTTGGCCTGGTCGCCGGAAATGGCGTGCGCCAGCGGACCCTGGGCAAGAACGCGATCCTGGTGATCGCCTCCAGTGTCTCCAACGGGGGCGGGGCGGCGATCGCGGCGGCCGAGCAGGACGCCACCGGCATGATTGACGGCGTGGCCGTGGCCGAGCCCAACCTGAACCTGCCGTCAAATGCCAACATCCTGGTCAAGCGTGGCGGCAGGCAGGTCAATGCATCGGGCCGCTTGCTTTACGACTACATCACCACGGCCAACCTGCTGCAGCTATGCGCGTCGCAGGCGACCTCGCTGGTCAATGCGCCGGCGTTTGCGACCAATCAGTTCTACATCGCCCGGTGCCAGTCACTGGTCGATAACAACCTGATCTCAGGTACCACGGTAAGCGACCAGGCGGCAAGTGCACTGCAAACGCTGCACGATTCCGGGTGGGAACCGGAATCGGATGCGCTGCATCCGTCGCTGTCCCTCTTCGACACGGCGGCCTCGATTGCCGTGACCTATGCCAATTCGTACGCCCGGGCCAGCGTGACCGACCGGCTGTGCGGCTACAGCTTCGCCGCCACGCTGACCGACTTCAAGCCGGCGGCGATCGCGCCCGTGGCGCTGGCCTCGATGTTCTCGACCGGCAACGGCGTACCGCCGACCAGTACGGTGCAACTGATCAATGACCGCGACCTGCAGCATGGCCCGTTCCTGAATGGCCAGTCGGTGTCCGCCTCCAGCAACCGGCCCGATGCCAACTTCGACGGCGCCAAGTGCCTGCGCGACTTGCTGACGGGCACCGGTTCCCAGGCGCTGGCGCTGCAGTCGGGCCTGTCAGAGATACAGCGTTCGGGCAACCTGCGTGGCAAGCCGGCGCTGATCGTGCACGGCCGCAGCGATGGCCTGCTTCCCGTCAATCACACGTCGCGGCCGTATCTGGGATTCAACCGGCAGCAGGAAGGCGCGGCCAGCAAGCTCTCGTATATCGAGGTCGAGAACGCGCAGCATTTCGATGCGTTCATCGGGGCCGTGTCGGGGTACAGCAACCGCTACGTGCCTTTGCACCTGTACCTGATCCGCGCGCTGGATGCGGTCTTTGACAACCTCACGACCGGCAAGCCGTTGCCGCCGTCGCAAGTGGTGCGCACGATCCCCCGCGGTGGCGCCACCAATACCACCACCGCGCCGACGCTGCTGCCGGCCAATGTGCCGCCGATCTCGCCAAGTCCGGACGCCGGCAACCAGATCGCCGCCAGTACCGGCTCTGTACAGGTTCCGGATTGAGCCAATCCTCCGGGGGGCTCGCCGATCACTCGGCGAGCCGCAGACGGCCCAGGGGCGTATCCGTCGCCTGGGCCTGACCAAAGCTGGTCGGCCTGCGATCCATCTGGTGATGCAGAAGGCGAGGTGCGAGTCGCTCGCCATGCGTATCGCATCCTGCACTTTCGATCATGCCAAGATCGCGTCAGCGTGGTCTTGAAATGTCAAGCCAAAGCCTTATCTTTCGGAAAGACATACAGTGTCCGGCCAGGCGAGCTCCCTAGCATCAGGACACTCATTGAGAGAGGGAATCCTATGCGTCTTGACAAACTGACTACCCGGTTCCAGGAAGCGCTCGCTGATGCGCAAAGCCTGGCGCTGGCCAATGACAACCAATACATCGAACCGCAGCACCTGCTGCGCGCGCTGATTGCGCAGAACGACGGCGCCGCCAAGGCGCTGCTGCAACGTGCCGGCGTGAACGTGAGCGGCCTGCAGAGCGCGCTGGACGCTGCCATCAAGCGCCTGCCGCAAGTGCAGGGCACGAGCGAGGTCCAGGTGGGCCGCGACCTCGTCAACCTGCTCAACGCTGCCGAGAAGGAAGCCATCAAGCGTGGCGACCAGTTCATCGCCAGCGAACTGTTCCTGCTCGCCGTGTCGGAAGACAAGGGCGACGCGGGCCGCATTGCGCGCGAGAACGGGCTGAACCGCAAGCCGCTGGAGGCGGCTATCCAGGCCGTGCGTGGCGGCGATGCCGTCAACAGCGCCGACGCCGAAACGCAGCGCGAGGCACTCAAGAAGTACACCATCGACCTCACCGAGCGCGCCCGCATGGGCAAGCTCGACCCGGTGATCGGCCGTGACGACGAAATCCGCCGCGCGATCCAGATCCTGCAGCGCCGCACCAAGAACAATCCGGTGCTGATCGGCGAGCCGGGCGTCGGCAAGACCGCGATCGTCGAAGGCCTGGCGCAGCGCATCGTCAACGGCGAAGTGCCCGAGACCCTGAAGAACAAGCGCGTGCTCGTGCTCGACATGGCCGGCCTGCTGGCAGGCGCCAAGTACCGCGGCGAGTTCGAGGAGCGCCTGAAGGCGGTGCTGAACGACGTCGCCAAGGATGAGGGCCAGACCATCGTCTTCATCGACGAGATCCACACCATGGTCGGCGCGGGCAAGGCCGAAGGCGCGATCGACGCGGGCAATATGCTCAAGCCGGCGTTGGCGCGCGGCGAGCTGCACTGCATCGGCGCGACCACGCTGGACGAATACCGCAAGTACATCGAGAAGGACGCCGCGCTCGAGCGCCGCTTCCAGAAGGTGCTGGTGGACGAGCCGTCGGTGGAAGCGACCATCGCCATCCTGCGCGGGCTGCAGGAAAAGTATGAGCTGCACCACGGCGTGGAGGTCACCGACCCGGCCATCGTCGCCGCGGCGGAACTGTCTCACCGCTATATCACCGACCGCTTCCTGCCCGACAAGGCGATCGACCTGATCGACGAAGCCGGTGCGCGCATCAAGATGGAAATCGACTCCAAGCCGGAGTCGATGGACAAGCTCGAGCGCCGCACCATCCAGCTCAAGATCGAGCGCGAAGCGGTCAAGAAAGAGACCGACGAAGCCTCGCTCAAGCGCCTCGACCTGATCGAGCAGGAGATCACGCGCCTGGAGAAGGAGTACGCCGACCTCGACGAGATCTGGAAGGCCGAGAAGGGCGCCGCGCAGGGCACGGCCGCGCTGAAGGAAGAGATCGAGAAGGTCAAGCTGGACATCGCCAAGCTGCAGCGTGAAGGCAAGCTCGACAAGGTGGCCGAGCTGCAGTACGGCAAGCTGCCGGGCCTGGAAGGCAAGCTCAAGGCCGCGACCGACGCCGAGGCGAGCGAGCAGAAGCAGCCCAACAAGCTGCTGCGCACGCAGGTCGGCGCCGAGGAAATCGCCGAGGTGGTGAGCCGCGCGACCGGCATCCCGGTGTCGAAGATGATGCAGGGCGAGCGCGAGAAGCTACTGAAGATGGAGGACCGCCTGCACAACCGCGTGGTGGGCCAGGACGAAGCCGTGCGGCTGGTGTCCGATGCCATCCGCCGTTCGCGCGCGGGTTTGGCCGACGAGAACAAGCCCTATGGCTCGTTCCTGTTCCTGGGGCCGACCGGCGTCGGCAAGACGGAGCTGTGCAAGGCCCTGGCCGAGTTCCTGTTCGATTCGGAAGAGCACCTGATCCGCATCGACATGAGCGAGTTCATGGAGAAGCACAGCGTGAGCCGCCTGATCGGCGCGCCGCCGGGATACGTCGGCTACGAAGAAGGCGGTTACCTGACCGAGGCCGTGCGCCGCAAGCCGTACAGCGTGGTGCTGCTCGATGAAGTCGAGAAGGCCCACCCGGACGTCTTCAACGTGCTGCTGCAGGTGCTGGACGACGGCCGCCTGACCGACGGCCAGGGACGCACGGTGGACTTCAAGAACACGGTGATCGTGATGACGTCCAACCTCGGTTCGCAGATCATCCAGTCGATGGTGGGCGAGCCGCAGGAGGCGGTGAAGGGCGCCGTCTGGCAGGAAGTGCGCACGCATTTCCGGCCGGAGTTCCTGAACCGGATCGACGAGGTCGTGGTGTTCCATGCGCTCGACCAGAAGAATATCGAGTCGATCGCGCGCATCCAGCTGCAACGCCTGCAGGCCCGCCTGGCCCGCATGGACATGACGCTGGAGGTCAGCGAGGTCGCGCTGGAGAAGATCGCCAGCGCGGGGTACGACCCGGTGTTCGGGGCGCGTCCGCTCAAGCGGGCGATCCAGCAGCAGATCGAGAACCCGGTGGCGCGCGCGATCCTGGAAGGCAAGTTTGCCGCCAAGGACGTGGTGCCGGTGGACTACGAGGACGGCGAGTTCACGTTTGGTGGGGTCGTCCACTAAGCCGGCTGGCTGCATCGCCAAGGACCTCTTCGGAGGTCCTTTTTTTGTTGCGCCACAGCATCGGCTTGGCCCGACTCCGCAGCCGCCGGACGATACGAGCCGTATGTCTGCTGCCTCACCGATGCTTTGCGAAAGCTACTTTCGATCGCGAGTTCAATGTACTAGTGTGGACACATGGATTGCTTGACAAGATAACAGTCAGCACGGTTATGAACACCCGCGTCGACCTGACGAACGCCTCCTGGAATCTGCCCTCGCGCTAAGCAGGGCGTTTCTCATCCCCAGCCCGTCGTACCCATTCTCCGAGCCATTCGGCCCGGCGGGCAGCGTTCGTCTTCGCCGCGATCTAACACCACGGCAGACCTCCGATCAAGACGCTTTGCCACGGCTGCCGTTTCGACATCCGCAGATCGCGCTCCGGCGCTACTTGTAGTGTGGAGGAAAGATGATGGTGCCAATTCGGAAGGTCCCCCTGGCGCTGGCGGCCGCGGTTGCCGGCACGCTGCTGGTTGTTTCCTGCGGTGGCAACGACGACAACTCGACGCCGGCCCCGCCCACGCCTCCCACCACGCCGCAGGCCGACAACAGCTGCCAGGTGCTGGCCAGCGATGGCAGCACCGTGGTGGTCGGGTCGAACCAGCCTGGTGATCCCGCGCTGCCTGAGGCCGCCACCGGCTATCGCACCGGGCTGAAGCCGGCCTATGCCAAGACCTATATGGTTTCGACCTCGAACGCCTATGCCAGCGCGGCCGGTTGCGCTGTGCTCAAGAAGGGCGGTTCGGCCGCGGACGCCGCCGTCGCCGTGCAAGCCGTGCTCGGGTTGACGGTGCCCGAGGCCACCGGGATGGGATCGGGCGGCTTTATGCTCTACTACGACGCTACCGCAAAGACCGTGCAAGCCTACGATGGACGCGAAACCGCGCCCGCAGCCGCCACCGAGAACTACCTGCGCTACGTTGACGATGCCACGGACCAGACGGCGCCCAAGCCGAATGCCCGTGCCAGTGGCCGCTCGATCGGCACGATCGGCGTGCCGCGGATGATCGAGCGCGTGCAGAAGGAACATGGCACGCTGGCATGGAAGGACCTGTTCGGTGACGCCATCTCGTTGGCTTCCAACGGCTTTCCGATCGGCGGGCGGCTCGCGCAGGCCATTTCCTCGAACGCGGCGAACCTGAAGCGCGACCCCGAGGCCACCGCCTATTTTTTCAATGCCGACGGCAGCCCGAAGGCGCTTGGCACGGTGCTCAAGAACCCGGCCTATGCCAACACCTTGACCGCCATGGCGGCGCAGGGCGCCGACGCGCTCTACAAGGGCGCCATTGCCAATGACATCATCGCCAAGATCGGTTCGACCGCCGCCCCGGACGGCACGCCGACCACGCCGGGCAAGACCACGCTGGCCGACCTGGCGGCCTACGAGGCCAAGCTGCGCGCTCCGGTCTGCGTCACCTACCGCGCGTACTGGATCTGCGGCGCGCCGCCGCCGACATCGGGCGGCATCACGGTGGCGTCGGCGATGCAGATCATCGAGAACTTCGACATGGCATCGCTCAGGCCCAATCCGATTGATGGCGAGGGTGGCAAGCCGACCGTGCAGGGCGTGCACCGCGTGAGCGAGGCCGAACGGCTGGCTTACGCGGATCGCGACAAGTATGTGGCGGATACCGACTTCGTGCCGTTGCCGGGCGGAACCTGGGACACGCTGCTGAACAAGCCCTACCTGCAGACGCGCGCCGCGCTGATCGATCCGGCCAAATCGATGGGCACGGCCGTGGCCGGCAACCTTGGTCCCGTGCCGCTGGGCATTTCGTCGCTGGTCGAACACGGCACCAACCACTACTCGATCGTCGATGCGCAGGGCAATGTGGTCAGCGCGACCACGTCGGTGGAGTCGAGCATGGGGTCGTTCCATATGACCAACGGCTTCCTGCTCAATAACCAGCTGACCGACTTTTCGGCAACGCCCGTCGATGGCACTGGCAACCCGATTGCCAACCGGGTGCAGCCGGGCAAGCGGCCGCGCAGCTCGATGGCGCCGACCATGGTGTTCCGCAAGGCGACCGACGGGTCGATGGGCGACTTCCTGATGGCCACGGGCTCCCCGGGCGGCGGCACCATTCCGCAATACGTGGTCAAGACGCTTGTGGGCGTGCTGGACTGGGGGCTGGACGCGCAGCAATCGTCCAACCTCGTGGACTTTGGTGCCAGCAACAGTCCCACCACGACCCTCGGGGGCGAGCATCCGGATATCGACACCAGCAACGGCGGCGCAAACGATCCGCTCATTACCGGGCTCAAGGCGCTGGGACACACCATCTCGACCTCGGCACAGTCCAGTGGCGTGAACACGATCCTGCGGACCCAGGCAGGCGGCGCGGCCGCGCTGCAGGGCGGCACCGACCCCCGGCGCGAGGGCGTTGTGCTGGGTAATACCTTCGTGCCATGACAAGAGACCGGGACACGGCGCCATCCTGGTCGTGTCCGCTTGTTTCTTTGGGGCAATCGTCCGCAATCGTGGCGCGGTTGATCTTCATCAACTGGACAATGAGAACGGCCCGCTAATATTCAAACCGTCATGGAGATGCGGGGGCGCTCTTCATGACTTGTCTACCCGTTTCCAAATGGAAACTTGGCCCGCACCGCTAACACGGTGCGGGCGTTTTCTTTTGGGCGTCCGGTTTTCGGCTCGGGCCGGCGTGCTACCGGCTGGCGCATGTTCATTGCGCCATGCGCGCCCGACATCCTCCACCCTGCAATTTCCTTGCGCTTGGCGCTGGCACAGCCCGGATCGGTGCCGTGCGCAGGCATGTGCATATTTCCGCTCGATCTTATGCGGAAAACACGCAAGGTTCGGCGAAAGCATTCGTTCCGTTCAGATAGGCCGCTCGGTAGTCTTGCTCCTGACACAAGCCCAGCCGCCAAGGCGGGCAGCCAATGAGGCGCTCCAGCGCCATTCACGACACCTGACGGGAGCAACAAGATGATTCGCAAGCTGGCCATCGGCCTGGCCGCAGCGGCCGCCCTCGGCGCCGCGCAGACAGCGACGGCAACCACACTGCTCAATGTTTCCTACGATCCGACGCGCGAGCTGTATGTGGACGTGAACGCCGCATTCGCCAAGGCATGGAAGGCGCAGGGCGGCGATGCCGTGACGGTGCGCCAGTCGCACGGCGGCTCGGGCAAGCAGGCCCGTTCGGTGATCGACGGGCTGGATGCCGACGTGGTCACGCTGGCGCTCGGCTACGACATCGACGCCATTGCCGAGAAGGGCCTGCTCAAGCCCGACTGGCAAAAGCGCCTGCCGCACAACGCTTCGCCCTACACGTCGACCATCGTGTTCCTTGTGCGCAAGGGCAATCCCAAGGGCATCAAGGACTGGAACGACCTGGTCAAGCCGGGCGTGCAGGTCATCACGCCGAACCCGAAGACCTCGGGCGGTGCGCGCTGGAACTACCTGGCGGCATGGGGCTATGCGCTGCGCCAGCCTGGCGGCAATGACAACAAGGCGCGCGATTTCGTCGGCGAGCTGCTCAAGCACGTGCCGGTGCTCGATTCGGGCGCGCGCGGCGCCACCACCACGTTCGTGGAACGCGGCCTGGGCGACGTGCTGATCGCCTGGGAGAACGAAGCGATCCTGGCCATCAAGGAACTGGGACCGGACAAGTTCGACATCGTTGCGCCGTCGGTGTCCATCCTGGCCGAGCCGCCGGTTGCCGTGGTCGACAAGGTGGTGGACAAGAAGGGCACCCGCAAGGCGGCCGAGGCCTACCTGCAGTTCCTGTACACCGACGAAGGCCAGGAGATCGCGGCCAAGAACTATTACCGGCCGATCTCCCCGAAAATCGCCGCCAAGTACGCGGCGAACTTCCCGAAGGTCAAGCTGTTCACGATCGATGAAGTGTTCGGCGGCTGGCAGAAGGCGCAGAAGACCCACTTTGCCGATGGCGGTTCGTTCGACCAGATCTACCTGCCCGGCAAGAAGTAATCCACCGAGACGGACGGGCCGGGGCCGGTGTCCCGGGCATCCGGCACCGTCCCGCCACCCCGAAGAAGGAAGCCCCGATGTCCATCCTCACCCTGTCCGGCAGTCCCTCGGCCCAATCGCGCTCCGCTCACCTGCTGGCCCACCTGCGCGGCGAGCTGGAAGCGGTTGGCGAAGGCACCCGTCACATCGACCTGCGCGGACTGCCCGCCGGCCCTCTGCTGGCTGCGCGCGCCGATGATCCCGCCATTGCCGCCGCCGCGCGCGCCGTCGCCGAGGCGCAGGTGGTGGTGCTGGCCACGCCGGTCTACAAGGCGGCGTACAGCGGCTTGCTGAAAGCCTTCCTCGATTTATTGCCGCAGACCGGCCTGCGCGACAAGGTCGTGCTGCCGATCGCCACCGGCGGCAGCCTGGCGCATGCGCTGGCGATCGACTATGCCCTGCGTCCGGTGCTGTCGGCACTCGGTTCGCGCCAAATCCTGCCCGGCATCTTTGCAGTGGACCAGCAGATCGAGATCGACGGAAGCGAGCCCGCGCGCTTTGACGCCGCGCTGGCGCTGCGCCTGGAAGAGGGCGTGCTGCGCGTGCGCGAGGCACTGGCCCGTGCGCGCATCGACGTCCCGCTCGAATTCGTGCCGGTCCCGCCGGCCCGGCGCGCCGCGCAAGCAGCGGTGGCGCAGCGATGTCCTGCCTGAGCTGATCCGTAGCCCCGCCGGCCACTAGCGCGTCAGCGCTGGCCGGCCTCACCGGCAATCCCTTTGTCATGCCGCCTGTGCACCAGGCCGGCAGGGCGGGTTGTTGCCCAGGTTACTGCACACATCGGCCGACGTTCCGGCCAAGATCATCCATGCAGACAGACTGCCGGACGCGTGCCGGCTCAGGAAAGAATCCATGACATCGTCCACTTTGTCGCCGGTTGCCGGCGAATCCTCAACCACCTCGCGTCATCCGCTGATCGCGGGCCAGCGTCGCCGCCGCGCCCTCATTGCTGCACTCGTGATCGCCACCGGCGTGGCCTATGGCCTGTTGCCGGGCCGCGCCGAAGCCCAGTCGAAGACCGTCGATGCCAAGGTGCTGCGCATCGGCTACCAGAAATACGGCACGCTGACGCTGCTGAAGGCGCGCGGCACGCTGGAGAAGCGCCTTGCGCCGCAGGGAATCACCGTCAAGTGGACCGAGTTCCCGGCCGGCCCGCAGCTGCTGGAAGGCCTCAATGTCGGCGCGATCGATTTCGGCACCGTTGGCGAGGCGCCGCCGATCTTTGCGCAGGCCGCCGGTGCGCAGCTCGCGTACATCGGCAACGAGCCGCCGGCGCCGACCGCGGAGGCGATCGTCGTACCCAAGGGCTCAGCCATCAAGAGCGTGGCGGACCTGCGCGGCAAGCGCGTGGCGCTGAACAAGGGCTCGAACGTCCATTACCTGCTGGTGCGCCAGCTTGAGAAGGCTGGCATTCCTTACAACGAGATTCAGTCCGTCTATTTGCCGCCGGCTGACGCGCGCGCTGCCTTCGAACGCGGCGCGGTCGACGCATGGGTGATCTGGGACCCGTTCCTGGCTGCCGCCGAAAAGCAGCTCGGCGCGCGCGTGCTGGCCGATGGCCGCGGCGCGGATGGCAAGAACGTGGTCAGCAACCACCAGTTCTATCTGGCATCGCGCCCGTATGCGGAGGCAAAGCCGGAGATCGTAAGGCTCTTGCTCGATGAACTGGCATCGCTGGGTGCGTGGGCCGAGAAGAACCCGAAAGACGCATCGGCCGTGCTGATCCGCGAAGTCGGCCTCGAGCCTGCCGTGCTGGAACTGGCCGTATCGCGCTTCTCGTATGGCGCGCGGCCGGTGAACGCCGAGGTGCTCGCCGAGCAACAACGCATCGCCGACGTGTTTCATTCGCTCAAGCTGATCCCGAAGCCGATCAAGGTCTCCGACGCGAGCTGGCAGCAGGCGCAGCGCTGAGACGCGCGGCCACAACGATAACGAGGTTCCGACATGCAAGTTTTCTGGTTTATCCCGACGCACGGCGACAGCCGCTATCTGGGCACGTCCGAGGGCGCACGCGAGGTCGGCATCGATTACCTGAAGCAGGTAGCCGTCGCCGCCGACACGCTTGGCTATGAGGGCGTGCTGATCCCCACTGGCCGCTCTTGCGAAGACCCGTGGGTAGTGGCGTCTGCGCTCGCTGCCGTGACACAGCGCCTGCGTTTTCTCGTGGCCGTGCGCCCGGGATTGATGACGCCGACGCTGGCCGCGCGCATGGCAGCCACGTTCGATCGAATCTCGAATGGCCGTCTGCTGGTCAACCTGGTGACAGGTGGCGACGTCGCCGAGCTGGAGGGCGACGGCCTGTTCCTCGATCACGCCGCGCGCTATGAGGCCTCGGCCGAATTCATCCGCATCTGGCGCGACGTGCTGGCAGCAAGCCACGACAGCGGCGAGATCAGCTTTGAAGGACGTCATCTCAAGGTGAAGGGCGCACGCGTGCTGTACCCGCCGTTGCAACGGCCGCATCCGCCGGTGTACTTCGGCGGCTCGTCTGCCGCGGCACATGAACTCGCAGGCGAGCAGGTCGATACCTACCTGACCTGGGGCGAGCCGCCGGCGGAGGTCGCGCAGAAACTCGCCGATGTGCGCAGGCACGCGGCACGCCACGGCCGCACGGTGAAGTTCGGCATCCGCTTGCATGTGATCGTGCGCGAGACCGAGGCTGCCGCCTGGGCCGCGGCCGACGATCTGATCAGCCGCCTCGACGACGACACTGTGGCGCGTGCGCAGGCGGTGTTCGCCAAGATGGATTCGGAGGGCCAGCGCCGCATGGCCGCCTTGCATGCCGGCGGCGGCAAGCGCACGCGCGAGGCACTGGAGATCAGCCCGAATCTGTGGGCCGGCGTGGGTCTGGTGCGTGGTGGCGCGGGCACTGCGCTTGTCGGAGATCCGCAACAGGTAGCGGAGCGCATGGGCGAATACGCGCAACTGGGCATCGACACCTTCGTGCTGTCCGGCTATCCGCATCTGGAAGAGGCCTACCGTTTCGCGGAACTGGTGTTCCCGCTGCTGCCGCGTTCGGTGCGAAGCAAGTTGCCGGGCCAGGTGCTGTCGGGGCCGTTCGGTGAAGTCATGGCGACTGGCATCGTGCCGCGCGCTTCGCAAAGCTGAGGAGATCGCCATGTCTGCTTCCCTGACCGCATCGCGCCGCGAATGGCGCACCGTGGCGCGCACGCTGGCGCCGTGGGTAGTGCCTGCGCTCCTGATCGTCGCCTGGCAGGCCGCCTCGCAGTACGGCTGGCTGTCCACACGCGTGCTGCCCGCGCCGTTGGCCGTGGTGCAGGCTGCGTGGGAACTGGCGCGTTCCGGTGAACTGTGGACCCATGTGTGGGTCAGCACGTGGCGCGCCGCTGTGGGCCTTGCCGTGGGCGGTGGCCTGGGCTTGCTGCTCGGCCTGCTGACCGGCACGTTCCGCAGCGCCGCCACGCTGCTCGACAGCACGCTGCAGATGATCCGCAACATCCCGACGCTGGCGCTGATCCCGCTGGTGATCCTCTGGTTCGGCATCGACGAGACCGCCAAGCTGTTCCTGGTTGCGCTGGGTGTGTTCTTTCCGGTGTACCTGAATACGTTCCACGGCATCCGCTCCGTCGATCCGGGGCTGGTCGAAATGGCGCGCAGCTACGGGCTCTCGGGCTGGTCGCTCTATCGCGAGGTGATCCTGCCCGGCGCGCTGCCCAGCATCCTGGTTGGCGTGCGTTTCTCGCTGGGGCTGATGTGGGTGATCCTGATCGTGGCCGAGACTATCTCCGCGCAGTCGGGCATCGGCTACATGACCATGAATGCGCGCGAGTTCCTGCAGACCGATGTGGTGCTGGTCGGCATCCTGCTCTATGCGCTGCTCGGCAAGCTGGCCGATGTGATGTCGCGCGGGCTGGAGCGCTTCTGGCTGCGCTGGCATCCGGGCTATCAAGCCGCCTGAAGCAGAGGAGAACTGACATGCAAAGCAATCCGGTAGAACAGGCTGCGCTCGCGTATGCCGATGCAAACCTGAAGGAAGTGCGCCGGGCACCCCAGTCTGATGCCCCCGCCGGCGGTGTGGCGCTGCACGTGCAGCAGGTGATCAAGCGCTATGACGGGCGCGAGGTGCTGCACCGTATCGAGCTGATCGCGGCACCGGGGGAGTTCGTCGCCATCGTCGGGCGCAGCGGCTGCGGCAAGAGCACCTTGCTGCGGCTCGTTGCCGGGCTGGAAGCCACGGACCAAGGCGCCATCACGCTCGATGCGCAACCGGCCCGCGCGCGGCAGCAGGACATCCGCGTGATGTTCCAGGATTCGCGCCTGCTGCCATGGAAACGCGTGCTGGAAAACGTCGCGCTGGGCCTGCCGCGCCAGCGTCTCGAAGAGGCGGCGGCGGTGCTGGCGCAGGTCGGTCTTGCGGATCGCGCGGATGCATGGCCGGCACGGCTTTCCGGCGGGCAACGCCAGCGTGTTGCCCTGGCGCGCGCGCTCGTGCATCACCCGCGCCTGCTGCTGCTTGACGAACCGCTCGGCGCGCTGGATGCGCTCACACGCATCGAGATGCAGGGGCTGATCGAATCGCTGTGGGGCCGGCTCGGCTTTACCGCGCTGCTGGTGACACACGATGTGTCCGAGGCCGTGGCACTGGCGGACCGCATCGTGCTGATCGAGGACGGCCACATTGCGATGGATGAGCCCGTCGCGCTTGCCAGGCCGCGGCAGCATGGTTCGGCAGCGTTCGCGCAATTGGAAGAGCGTGTGCTGCGCCGGGTCATGCAGCACACCTCGTCCGTTGGCTCGGCACCACAGGTCGAGCAGGAGCCCACTGCGGACTGGTCGCTGGTACGCACGGTGGAGTCGGTGCGCTTCGCGGTGTAACGCATCCGAAACCCGCACATCGTCATTACACAATCTTCATACGCCTTCACGAAAGGAGCTTCTATCATGAGCATTCAGGCCATCAACGTACGCAACCAGTTTCGCGGCAAGGTCGCCGCCATCATCGAAGGCCCGGTGGTTTCCGAAGTGGATGTGGAAACGCCGGCCGGCATCGTTACCTCGGTCATTACCACGCGCTCGATTCGCGATCTCGGCCTGACGCTGGGCAGTGAAGTCGTTGCGCTGGTCAAGGCGACCGAGGTATCCATTGCCAAGCTGTAAGTTGCCGCGGGCCATGTGCGCATGGCCCGCAGCCTGAACATCAAACGGAATACCGGCGCCGGGAGGCGCGAAAGGAAACAGTAGCATGGCCATCGCAGGCGCGAATGCACCCGAAGCCAGGTTGAGCGCTCTCGAGCGCTACCTTGACACGCTGCCGCGGCAGCCGCTGGCCGACCGCCAGTTGTGGCGCGATACGCGCGGCCAGGTGCAGGGCCAGTTCTTCAACTGTTCGCTGACCAGCGCGTTCGAGCCGCTGGTGACGCTGGCCGACCGCGAGGTCGTGGCACACGAAGGCGCGGTCCATACCTATGCGGAGGATGGCATGGGCCTGGCCGCGTGGAAGCTGTTTGCCATGGCGGCCGATGACACGACGCTGGTGTCGCTGGACCGTCTGTCGCGCCTGCTGCATGCGATCAATTACTTTGCGGCCGCAGGTTCGCACAAGCTCGTGCTCAATGTGCACAACCGCTTGCTGGCCGCGGTGGCGGATGACCACGGCGCCGCGTTCCGGCGCGCGCTGCAGTCGCTCGGACTGCCGCTGGAGCGATTCGTGATCCAGGTGCCGGCCAGTGCCAATGACGACCTGCCGCTGCTGCTGCACGTGGTGGGAAACTATCGCCGCAATGGCTTTGCCGTGAGCCTGCAGGCCTCCGACCCGGCCGAGGCCGGCGCGCTGATGGCGCACGCGGTGCCGGACTGGCTCAAGCTCGACATGCGCCGCACCTGGACCGATCGCCAGCTTGCCGGACTGCGCGCGAGCGCGGCCAGTTCCGGCGTGACGCTGATCGGCCGGCGGCTGCAGGACGCGCTGAGCGTGGAGCGCCTGCAGGCGGCCGGCATCGGGCTGGGGCAAGGGGCATTTGCCGGTGGACTGGTAACGCCCGCAAACCTGCGTGACGCGCGGACATTGAGCGAGGAGGTGGCATGACGGATAGCAGAAAGCCGGTTCCCCGGCTGGATATCCCCAGGCATCTGCAGGTGCTGACCGTGCCGGGCCTGCACGGCAGCGGCCCCGGCCACTGGCAGAGCCGCTGGGAGCAGCGCTTTCCCGACTGGCAGCGCGTGGAACAACACGACTGGTCGCGTCCGAGCCTGCCACTGTGGGCCGAACGCGTATCGGAGGGCGTGATGCGTGCACAGCGCGTGGCGGCACGCGGTGCCGTGCTGGTCGCGCACAGCTTCGGCTGCCTGGCCACGCTGCGGCAGGCGGCGCTGGATCCGGCCGGGATTGCGGGCGCGCTGCTGGTGGCGCCGGCCGACCCGGACAAGTTCGGCGTCGCCCACCTGCTGCCGACCTACCGGCTGCCGTTCCCGACGATCCTGGTGGCGAGCCGCAACGATCCATGGATGCCACAACGCACGGCCTTCAGCTGGGGCACGCTATGGGGCAGCGAGTTGATCGATGCGGGCAGCCTGAGTCACATCAATGCGGATTCCGGCCTCGACGAGTGGGGCGAAGGACTGGCCCTGCTCGGCACTTTGGTCCAGCGCATTGCATTCGAAGGTAGCGCCGAAGCCACTGGTGACCAGGCCGGGCCGTGGGAAGCGGGCGTAGAAGTGGCTTCCGCAGTTCCTTATATCTAATTCGTCTAAGAAAATTCGTAAAGATTCGTTCTGTTTATAAGGACGCATCTGCAGAATTTGTCTCGTAGGCCGGCGCCTTATGCGCCGGTTTCATAAGTGGGGCCCGCCTGGCGCGGGCTCCACCACAGACGAGACGACATGCCACCCTCCATTTCCCTGGCGGACACGCCACCCCCGGCCGCGCCAGAATCGCGCGCCACCCGCAGTGCGCCGGGACGCAACGGCCGCCAGCGCTTCACCGTGCTGCCGGGCTTTGGCCTGTCGCTGGGCTTCACGATCTTCTATCTGACGCTGATCGTCCTGATTCCGCTGTCGGCGGTGTTCCTGAAGACGTTCACGATGACGTGGGATGGTTTCTGGACCACGGTGACGGCGCCGCGCGTGGTGGCTTCCTACCAGCTGAGCTTTGGTGCGTCGCTGATCGCGGCAATCATCAATACGGTCTTCGGGCTGGCGGTGGCGTGGGTGCTGGTGCGCTACCGCTTTCCCGGCAAGCGCCTGATCGATGCGCTGGTGGACCTGCCGTTCGCACTGCCTACCGCGGTGGCGGGTATCGCGCTGACGGCGCTGTTCGCGGGCAATGGCTGGATCGGCCGCTACCTGGAGCCGCTCGGCATCAAGGTCGCCTTCACCCCGCTGGGCATAGTCGTGGCGCTCACGTTCATCGGCCTGCCGTTCGTCGTGCGCACGGTGCAGCCGGTGCTGGAAGACGTCGAGCAGGAACTGGAAGAGGCTGCGGCCAGCCTCGGCGCCACGCGCCTGCAGACCTTCGGACGCGTAATCCTGCCGGCCATCCTGCCGGCGCTGCTGACGGGCTTTGCGCTGTCGTTCGCGCGGGCCACCGGCGAGTACGGCTCGGTCGTGTTCATCTCCGGCAACATGCCGATGGTCTCGGAAATCGCGCCGCTGATGATCTATTCCAAGCTCGAGCAATACGACTACGCGGGCGCTACCGCGGTGGCCGTGGTGATGCTGGTGATTTCCTTCGCGCTGCTGCTGCTGATCAACCTGCTGCAGGCCTGGACCCGCCGCCACCAGTCTGGCGCGCGTGATGGCCTGGCACTGGAAGCGCCCGCCACGGGCAAGGAGCACTGACATGGCCGGCGCAGTTTCGGGCCGCCTCGGGCGGCAGGGCACGGCCCACCATAAATTTGACGCCACCGGCGAAGCGCCGTGGGTGCGTTACACGCTGATCACCGTGGCGGTGCTGTTCCTCACGCTGTTCCTGTTCGTGCCGCTCGCTTCGGTCTTCTACGAGGCGCTGCGCAAGGGCGTGCAGACCTACTGGGAAGCGCTGGTCGAGCCGGATGCTTTGTCCGCGATCCAGCTCACGCTGACGGTGGCGGCCATCGCCGTGCCGCTGAACCTGGTGTTCGGCGTGGCGGCGGCGTGGGCCATCGCCAAGTTCGAGTTTCCCGGGAAGAACCTGCTGATCACGCTGATCGACCTGCCGTTCTCGGTGTCGCCGGTGATCTCGGGCCTGGTCTATGTGCTGCTGTTCGGCGCGCAGGGCTGGTTCGGCCCGTGGCTGGAGGCGCATGACATCAAGATCATGTTCGCGGTGCCGGGCATCGTGCTGGCCACCATCTTCGTGACCTTCCCGTTCGTGGCGCGCGAGCTGATTCCGCTGATGCAGGCACAGGGCAGCGAAGAGGAAGAAGCGGCCATCGTGCTGGGCGCATCGGGCTGGCAGACGTTCCGGCATATCACGCTGCCCAATATCCGCTGGGGCCTGTTGTACGGCGTGATCCTGTGCAATGCGCGGGCGATGGGGGAGTTCGGCGCGGTGTCGGTGGTGTCGGGCCATATCCGCGGGCTGACCAACACCATGCCGCTGCATGTCGAGATCCTCTACAACGAGTACAACTTCGCGGCGGCATTCGCGGTGGCATCGCTGCTGACGCTGCTGGCCCTGGTCACGCTGGGCATCAAGACGCTGGTGGAACTCCGCGCCCGCAAGGAATACGAAGACGCTGCCGCGGAAGCCCCGCTGGCGGCATTGCAAGGACAGGCATCATGAGCATTCAGGTCAAGAACGTAGAGAAGCGCTTTGGCGATTTCGTCGCGCTGGACAACGTCTCGCTGGACTTCGAAGAGGGCGAGCTGACTGCGCTCCTCGGGCCATCAGGCTGCGGCAAGACCACGCTGCTGCGCATCATCGCGGGCCTGGAGCGTGCCGATGCGGGCCAGATCGTGCTGTCCGGACGCGATGCCTCGCAGCAGCACGTGCGCCAGCGCCAGGTGGGCTTCGTGTTCCAGCACTATGCCTTGTTCAAGCATATGAGCGTGTTCGAGAACGTGGCCTTCGGCCTGCGCGTGAAGCCGCGCGCCGAACGCCCGAGCGAGGCGCAGATCCGCGAGAAGGTGAAGTCGTTGCTCGAGCTGGTGCAGCTCGACTGGCTGGCCGACCGCTATCCCGCGCAGCTGTCTGGTGGACAGCGCCAGCGTATCGCACTGGCCCGCGCGCTGGCGGTGGAGCCGCGAGTGCTGCTGCTCGACGAACCGTTCGGCGCGCTCGACGCCAAGGTGCGCAAGGAGCTGCGCCGCTGGCTGCGGCGCCTGCACGACGAGCTGCACGTCACCAGCGTGTTCGTCACGCACGACCAGGAAGAGGCGCTGGAAGTGGCCGACCAGGTGGTGCTGATGAACCGTGGCCATGTCGAACAGTTTGGCTCGCCTGAAGCGGTCTACAACCATCCGGCCACGCCGTTCGTGTTTGGCTTCCTTGGCAATGTCAACCTGTTCCACGGACGCCTGGAAGTGGGCGAGAGCGGCGGCCTGCTGCATACCGGCGAAGCGGTGCTGCCGGTGGTGGGCAGCGGCCACGAGACCGCCGGCGATGCGGTGGCCTATGTGCGCCCGCACGACCTTGACCTGGAGCGCTACGCACCGGGCACCGACGGCATCGCCGTCACGCTGCGCCGCGCGCTGACGCTGGGCCCGGTGGCCCAGCTCGAACTCGAGCGCGAAGACAACCAGGACGTGATCGAAGTGGCCCTGCCGCTGGAGCGCTTCCGCCACGCAGGCTTCCGTGAAGGCGAACTGCTTGCGGTACGGCCGCGCCAGCTGCGCGTCTTCAACCAGCCGACACAACCACAATCGAACGCGCGCGCCAACGGCGCGGCGACAAGCCGACAAGGGGCAGTGCGATGAATTTCCAGCAACTCCGATCCATCCGCGAGGCGGTGCGCCGCCAGTTCAACCTGACCGAAGTCGCCAACGCGCTCTACACCTCGCAGCCGGGGGTATCGCGCCAGATCCGCGAACTGGAGGAAGAACTCGGTGTGGAGATTTTCGAGCGCTACGGCAAGCGCCTGACCGGGCTGACCGAGCCGGGCCGCGAGATCGTGCGCATTGTCGAACGCCTGCTGCTCGAGGCGGAGAACCTGCGCCAGGCTGGCGACGAATTCGCTGGCCGCCATACCGGCCGCCTGACGGTCGCCACGACCCACACGCAGGCGCGCTACGCCTTGCCCCGGGTGGTGCAGTCGTTCCGCCGCGCCTATCCGCACGTCACGCTGGCGCTGCAGGAAGCGTCGCCCACGCATATCGTCGAACTGCTGCTGACCGGGCAGGCCGACATCGGCATTGCGACCGAGGCGCTGGCCACCGAGTCCGGACTGACCTCGTTCGAGGCCTACACCTGGCAGCACGTGCTGGTGGTGTCGCCGGATCATCCGCTGACACGCCTGCCCGAACCGACGCTGGAGGACGTGGCCGGCTTTCCGCTGATCACGTACGACGCTGGCTTTACCGGACGGCGCAAGATCGACGGCGCCTTTGCCGAGGCCGGCCTGCAGCCCGAGATCGTGCTGACCGCGCTGGACGCCGACGTGATCAAGACCTATGCGGAGCTGGAACTGGGCGTGGGCATCATCGCGTCGATGGCCTATGACGAGCGCAAGGACACCGGCCTGGTGCGGATTTCCGCGGACCACCTGTTCGACTCCAACACCACCAGCGTGGCGTTGCGCCGCGGTGCCTACCTGCGCGGCTACGCGCACGCCTTCATCAATATGTTCGCGCCGCACCTGTCACGCGACACCGTCAGCAGCGCACTGGGCGAAGCCGACACGCAGCAGGCGCTGGCAGCCTGAGACCCGCGCCAGGCTGCTCCAATCGCCACACGGGCCACGGCGGTGGCCCGCTGCGGTGCCGGCTGCTGCGCACGCCGCAGTCCATCCGGCCACGGCGCGGTTCGCGCCGCGCGCCCGCCATTCGTCGCAAGACACTTTCCTTCCGGCCCACAAGCGTCGTAAAGTGCGTGCACATGCCGGGGAAGCCATCTCTCCGGTCTATGCCGCAGCGCAACAGATATTGCGCGCGATGCCATCGACGAAGGAGAGAGACCATGAAAGCTGGCCGCAACGGCCGGGGCGTGCTTGTCCCGTTGATTCTGATCCTGGCTGGGGGCGTACTCCTGCTGCAACATCGCGGCATGCTGCCCGCCCAGTTCGCCCATGACTGGTGGCCCGTGCTGCTGGTGGTGGCGGGCGTGATCCTGCTGGGCCGCCGGCTTGCGCTGCGGCGCTGAACCCGACGACTGGCCGGTGACCGCGACACGCGGTGACCGCCGGCATCCGGACCCTCCCGCATTGCACCCGGCACAGGCCGCGCTAACATGAACGCCATGGACCGCTGTCTTTCCTCCGCCATTCCTTCCCGACTGACCATCCTCGGGCGCGACCTGCTGTTCGTGCTGTGCATGAACACGGTGATTGCCGTCAGCCTCAACTATGGCTTCCAGACGGGCGGCACGCTGTGGCACAACTTTGTCTATAGCCACCTGATCGGCTTGTCGATCTGGCTGCTGATCGATATCCCGCGTGTGCTGATCTGGTGGAATGAACGCCCGCGGCGCTGGCCATTCCTGATCCTGGCCGCTGCCGCCGTGCCCATGGGTGTGGTCCTGGGCAGCTGGGCCACGCGCGAGGTGCTGGACTTGCCGCCAAAGCTCTCCGCCGAAACCGGGGACATGCTGCGCATGTGCCTGGTGGTGGGCATGCTGGCGTCGGCGAGCATGATCTACTTCTACTGGTCGCGCGAAAAGCTCGCTTACCTGGAGCGCCAGGCCGCGCTTGACGCCCTGCAGCGCGAGGAGGCCGAGAAGCAGCTCGTACGCGCCCAGCTGATGGCGCTGCAGGCGCAGATCGAGCCGCATTTCCTGTTCAATTCACTGGCCAACCTCGACGGGCTGATCGCTACCGACCCGCGCGCGGCGCGCAAGCTGCTGCAGCGGCTGATCGGATTCCTGCGCACCTCGCTCCTGCATACGCGCGCGGAACAGTGCACGCTGCGCCAGGAGTTCGAGCTGCTGCGCAGCTACCTGGACATCCAGGGCATGCGCTTCGGCACGCGGCTGGGCTTTGACATCGACCTGCCGCCCGCGCTGGACGGCGTGGAGATACCGCCTATGCTGATCCAGCCGCTGGTGGAGAACGCGGTGACGCATGGCATCGAGCCCTGCATGCGCGGCGGCCATATCACGCTGTCGGCGCGCGCGGCCGGGGACGACGCGGTGCAAGTCATCATTGCCGACACCGGAGTCGGGTTTGGCCATGGCTCGGGCAAGGGCTCGGGTCTGGGCCTGACTCATGTGCGCGAACGGCTGGCGCGTATTTTCGGTGCGGCGGCCAGCATGCAGATGGAAGAAAACACGCCGCGCGGCGTGGTGGTGCGGCTGACGCTGCCGTTGACCCGGCACACCGAGTTGCCGGTGCCGCCGCCAGTGCCCGCCGCAGTGCCGGCCACGCCTGCCGGCGTAACGCCGGCCATGCCGCGCCCTTGATCATTCGAGTCGGGCACCGTCCAATGCCCGCTCATCCTGCCTGCTGACGCTGGTCACGCCCCCTGATCTCCGCCATGACCCCAACCCTGCTGATTGCCGATGATGAACCTTTGCTGGCCCGCGTGCTGGAATCCGAGCTGGCGGTGCTGTGGCCCGAAGCCAGGATCGCCGGCGTGGTCCATGACGGCGTGTCGGCGCTCGATGCGGCGCGCCAGCACCAGCCCACCGTCGTGTTCCTCGACATCCGCATGCCCGGCATGAGCGGCATGGAAGTGGCACGCGAGCTGGTCGACTTCGATGTGCCGCCGCTGGTGGTATTCGTGACCGCCTACGACCAGTTCGCGCTGGAGGCGTTCGAGCGGGCCGCTGTCGACTATGTGCTCAAGCCCGTGCAGCACGAGCGGCTGGAGGCGACCGTCGCGCGCCTGAAGGCGCGCCTGGCGGCGGCCCTTGCCGAGGCCGAGCCAAGCACGGCCCCGATCGACAACGGCCAGCTCGCGCAACTGCTCCATCGCCTCGAAGCGCTGGAACACCCGGCAATGGGCGCACGCGGCGCGCCGGAGCCGCAGGGCAACTACCTGCGCTTTATCCGTGCGCTGGTCGGGCAGGAGGTGCGCATCATCCCGGTCGACGAGGTGATCTACCTGGAAGCCACCGACAAGTATGTCAACGTGGTCTCCGCCGGCGGTGAAGCGCTGATCCGCACCAGCCTGCGCGAACTGACCCAGCAGCTCGATCCCGAGCGCTTCTGGCAGATCCACCGCGGCACGGTGGTCAATATCGCGTGCGTGGCCAGCGCGGTCACGCAGTCGCTGGGGCGCGTGTCGCTGCGCTTGCGCGACCGGCCGGAATCGCTGCCCGTGGCCAGGCAGTACGCGTACCTGTTCAAGCAGATGTAGCGGCCGCGGACATTGCGGCGCGCGCTGCACCGGTATGCAGCCGGTTGCGGTTTTCCTCTATGATGCGAGCTTCGGTGCGCGCTTTTGCCTGCCCTCGCGGACAGGCGTGCGGCGCGTCTGCCTGCCCAGCTGGCTCCATCCCGCGAATCCGCCGCCATGACTACCGCTGCTCTCGATCCCAGCCGCAATCCGCTTCGCCATGATGCCCAGGTGATCGGCCTGGTCGGGCTGGCGCATGGGGTCTCCCACTTCTATCACCTGCTGCTGGCACCGCTGTTTCCGTGGATCAAGGCGGAGTTCGGCCTGAGCTATGCCGAGCTTGGCCTGCTGATGACGGTCTTCTTCGCGGTGTCGGCGGTGGTGCAGACGGCTTCGGGTTTCGTGGTGGACCGCATCGGGGCGCGGCCGGTCCTGTTTGCCGGGCTGGCGTTCCTGGGCTCGGCCGCCTTGCTGCTGTCGGCCAGTTCCGGCTATGCCGCGCTGCTGCTCGGCGCCGGCGTGGCGGGGCTGGGCAACGGCGTATTCCATCCGGCCGATTTCACGCTGCTGAACAAGCATGTGTCGCAGCCCCGGCTGGGCCACGCGTTCTCGGTGCACGGCATCTCGGGCAACCTCGGCTGGGCGGCCGCACCGGTGTTCCTCGTGACCATTGCCAACCTGGCCACGTGGCGCGTGGCACTGGCTGCCGCGTCGATCGTGGCGTTCGGCGTGCTGGCGGTGCTGCTGGTCCTGCGCCACGTGCTCGACCCGCGCGAGCTTGGCAGTGCGGTGGGCCGTCCCAAGGCCGCGCAGGCCGGCGCCGGTGGCAGCCTGCTTGGCTTCCTGAAGCTGCCGCAGGTGTGGGTGTGCTGGGCCTTCTTCCTGCTGACCACGTTCTCGGCGGCCGGCATCCAGAGCTTCGCACCGACCGCGCTCACGCAGCTCTACGGCATTCCCTTCACACTGGCCACCGCGTCCTACACCATCTACATGCTGTGCAGCGCCGGCGGCATGCTGGTCGGCGGGTTTGCCGCCAGCCGCACCAGCAACCATGACCGGCTGATCGCGCTGAGCTTCACTGTGTCCGGGCTGATGGCCATACTCGTGGGCCTGAACGTCGCGCCGGGCCTGCTGGTGCCGGCGCTGCTCGGCGTGATCGGCTTCGGCGCGGGTACGGCCGGCCCTTCGCGGGACCTGCTTGTGCGTGCGGCGGCGCCGGCCGGCGCCACGGGCCGCGTGTACGGCGTGGTCTATTCGGGGCTGGACATCGGCCTGGCCAGCGGACCGCTGTTCTTTGGCGCGCTGATGGACGCGCACCTGCCCAACTGGGTGTTCTTCACGATCGGCGGCTTCCAGCTGCTGTCGATCTTCACCGCGGTGACGGTCGGCAACGGCAACCGTTTACGCCGCGGCGCCGCGGCACGGGCGCCGGCCGCCTAGGACGGGCTGCCGCCGCGTCGCATTCCCGCGCGCCCGCCACTCCGGCGCTCCCGCGTTTTTCCGAGGATCCTTCATGTCATCCAAGCCTGTTTCCGCCGGCACCGCGCAGCCTGAACCGATGTGCGGCGGCCATATCCTGGTCGATGCGCTGCTGGCGCATGGCGCCGAACTGGCCTTTGGCGTGCCTGGCGAGAGCTACCTGGCGGTGCTCGACGGCTTTCACCGCCGGCGCGACCAGATGCGCTTTGTCATCTGCCGCCAGGAAGGCGGCGCGGCGGTCATGGCCGAAGCCTACGGCAAGCTCACGGGCCGCCCGGGGCTGGCCTTCTGCACGCGCGGACCGGGCGCCACCAATGCCAGCATCGGCGTGCACACGGCCTTCCAGGATTCGACGCCGATGATCCTGTTCATCGGCCAGGTCGGCCAGGACTTCGCGGACCGCGAAGCTTTTCAGGAGATCGACTACCGCCGCATGTTCGGCCAGATGGCCAAGTGGGTCGCGCAGATCGATCGCGTCGAACGGATTCCCGAGTACATCGCGCGCGCCTACCAGACCGCCACCTCGGGGCGGCCGGGCCCGGTGGTGCTGGCCTTGCCCGAAGACATGCTGACGCAGGAGGCGGTCGTGCCGCAGTTGGCGGCCTACCAGCGCGTGATAAGCTGGCCCGGCGATGACGACCTGCAGCGCCTGTCGGACAGACTCGCAGCGGCGGAGCGCCCGTTCGTGCTGCTCGGCGGCAGTGGCTGGACGCCTGAAGCGTGCGTGCAGATCCAGCAGTTCGCCGAGCGCTTTTCACTGCCGGTTGGTTGCGCGTTCCGCGGCCAGGACCTGTTCGACAACCGGCACCCGAACTATGCCGGCGATGTCGGTATCGGCATCAACCCCGCCTTGGCCGAACGCGTTCGCGACGCGGACCTCGTGCTGGCAATCGGCCCGCGCCTTGGCGAGATGACCACGGGCGGCTATGCGCTGATCCGCGCGCCGCGGCCGGCGCAGCAGCTGATCCATGTCCACGCCGGGGCGGAGGAACTGGGCAGCGTCTACCAGGCGGACCTGATGATCCACGCCTCGATGCCGGCGATCGCCGCGCGCCTCGCCGCATTGCCGTCGCCGGCGGCGCCGCCGCGCTGGCAGGACTGGGCGCGCGACGCGCACGCCGACTACGAACGTTACCTGGCCCCGACCGCCTATACGGGGCAGGGCGTCGACATGGCCGACGTGATCCGCACCCTTGACCGCCTGCTGCCTGCGGATGCCGTCGTGACCAACGGCGCGGGCAATTACGCCGGCTGGCTGCACCGCTATTTCCACTATCGTCCGTTCGCGGGGGGCGGCCGCGGCCAGCTTGCGCCGACCAGTGGCGCCATGGGCTACGGCGTGCCGGCAGCCGTGGGCGCAAAGATTGCGTTCCCGCAGCGCACGGTCGTGGCGCTGGCAGGCGATGGCTGCTTCCTGATGAACGGGCAGGAGCTGGCCACCGCCATGCAATACAACGCGCCGGTGATCATCATCGTCGTCAACAACGGCATGTATGGGACCATCCGCATGCACCAGGAGCGTGAGTATCCGGCCCACGAATCGGGCACGGCGCTGCAGAACCCGGACTTTGCCGCGCTGGCCCGTGCCTATGGCGCGCGCGGCGCGACGGTGACGACGACCGGGGCGTTCGAACTCGCGCTGCGCGAAGCGCTGGCCGCACCGGTGTCCACGCTGATCGAGATCCAGGTGGATCCGGATGTGATCACGCCGCGCACCACGCTCAGCGCCATTCGTGCGCAGGCGCTGGCCAGCGGCAAGCCGTAAGGCCCGACTGTCCGACCGTCCGTCGGTACCGATTTTCTTCCTTGCAGGAGTTTTCGATGAAACATGCCACCACCGATCTGTGCGATGCCAACGAACTGCGCCTGGCCGACGGAACGCTGCGCGTCATGGCGCCGGGGTTCCGTGCGCTCGGCAAGCAACTGGCCTTTGCCGGCCAGGCCGCCACGCTGAAGGTCTTTGAAGACAATTCGCTCGTGCGCGAGGCGCTGGAATCGCCAGGGCAGGGCCGCGTGCTGGTGGTCGATGGCGGCGGCTCGATGCGCTGCGCGCTGGTGGGGGGCAACCTCGGGCTGCTGGCCGAGAAGAACGGCTGGGTCGGCATCATCGTCAACGGCTGCGTGCGCGATACGGCCGAGCTGGAGGTCTGCGACATCGGCATTCGTGCGCTGGCCACGCATCCGCAGAAGAGCCAGAAGCGCGGCGCCGGCGAGCGTGACATCGCGGTGCAGATGCCGGGCGCCGTGGTGCGCCCGGGCAACTGGATCTACGCCGATGCGGACGGCGTGCTGGTGTCCGAAGAAAAGCTCGGTGCCTGACATGGCCAGGGTCTTTGTCTATGGCACCCTGCGCGCCGGCGAGGTCAACGACCTGAACGCCGCGGCGCGCCAGCACGGCATTGCCGCGCCCACGCTGCTCGGCACGGCGACGATTGCAGGCCGGCTCTATGACTTCGGTACCTATCCGGGCCTGGTGCTCGATCCCCAGGCCGGCCCGGCGGTCGGTGATCTCTATGAGGTGCCCGACGCGCTCGTGCCGGTGCTCGACGAGATCGAGGAGATCTATCCCGGCCAGTCATCGCTGTTCATCAGCGCACAGCACGCCGTGCTGCACGATGGCCAGCTGGTGACCTGCCTGCTGTATCCCGTGGCCGATGCGGCGGTCTCGGGCCTGCCGCGTATTGAAGGCGGCGACTGGGTGGCTTACCGCAAGTCGCGCGATACCGCTGCGGTCTGATACCCCTTCGTTACTGAATCGAAACGGCGCCCATCTGTGGCGCCTTTTTTTGTAGCGAGCGGTCCGCCGCGCGGCTCTGCCGCCCCCGCGCCCATGTGGAAGTTACTTTTTCTGCCCAAATTTCACAATGTGGAAATATGTTTTGAACGGCAAAATTGCGTAGTTTGCAGAGCACAACGTCATTTCTCATGATGAAAAACCATTTCCCGCATTGCGAAATAAGTTATGTAATTATTTGATTTGGTTGAATAAAAAATCAGTGTGCAAGCTGCATTCAAGGCTGTTGCGTCGCGGGATGCTTCTCTAAACTCTTATATAAGACACAGGTTGCAAGGCGCCAAAAACGCTTCCCTCGGCCAGAAGAACGGAACAGGGGCGGACGTCACCAGTTTTCTTTGCCATTCCCCAATTTGTCGCTAGGAGAGTGATATGAACCGCGAACAACAGATCCAGGCACTGCAGAAGGATTGGGACACCAACCCCCGTTGGAAAGGCATCCGGCGCAATTTCACCGCTGAAGACGTGGTACGCCTGCGCGGTTCCGTCCAGGTCGAGCACACGCTGGCCCGGCGGGGTTCCGAAAAGCTGTGGAACCTGCTGCAGACCGAGCCGTTCGTCAACTCGCTCGGCGCGTTGACCGGCAACCAGGCCATGCAGCAGGTGAAGGCCGGCCTGAAGGCCATCTATCTGTCGGGCTGGCAAGTCGCCGGCGACGCCAACCTGGCCGGTGAAATGTATCCCGACCAGTCGCTGTACCCGGCCAATTCCGTGCCGCAAGTGGTCAAGCGCATCAACAATACGTTCCAGCGCGCCGATCAGATCCAATGGAGCGAAGGCACCGGCGACACCGATTTCTTTGCCCCGATCGTGGCCGACGCCGAGGCCGGTTTCGGCGGCGTGCTGAACGCGTTCGAACTGATGAAGTCGATGATCGAAGCGGGCGCCGCCGGCGTTCACTTCGAAGACCAGCTGGCCTCGGTGAAGAAGTGCGGGCATATGGGCGGCAAGGTGCTGGTCCCGACCCGCGAAGCCGTTGCCAAGCTGACCGCGGCCCGTCTGGCTGCCGATGTTTCCGGCGTGCCGACCCTGGTGATCGCCCGTACCGACGCAGAAGCTGCTGACCTGCTGACCTCGGACGTGGACGAAAACGACAAGCCGTTCTGCACCGGCGAGCGCACCGTGGAAGGCTTCTACCGTGTTCGCAATGGCCTGGAGCAGTCGATTTCGCGCGCTCTGGCCTACGCGGAAGTGGCGGACCTGGTGTGGTGCGAGACCGGTAAGCCGGACCTCGAGTTCGCCAAAAAGTTTGCCGACGCCGTGCACGCCAGGTTCCCGGGCAAGATGCTGGCCTACAACTGCTCGCCGTCGTTCAACTGGAAGAAGAACCTCGACGACGCGACGATCGCCAAGTTCCAGAGGGAACTGGGCGCCATGGGCTACAAGTTCCAGTTCATCACGCTGGCCGGCTTCCACTCGCTGAACTACTCGATGTTCAACCTGGCCTACGGCTACGCCCGCAACCAGATGAGCGCGTTCGTGGAGCTGCAGGAAGCCGAATTCAAGGCGGCCGAGAAGGGTTTCACCGCCGTCAAGCATCAACGCGAAGTCGGCACTGGCTACTTCGATGCCGTGACGCAGACCATCGAAGGCGGCCAGTCGTCGACGACCGCCCTGAAGGGATCGACCGAAGACGAGCAGTTCTTCGAAGACAAGAAAGTGGCCTGACTCTCCTGGCCACCGTTTGCTGAAACATAGATCGGGGGGAACCGAGTAGTCTCTTGGTTCAGCAGACCACAAGAAGCGCGTGCGACCATCACGCGCTTCTTTTTCAGGCGCCGCGCCGTTTCTCTCAGGAGGCGGCGCGGTTTTTTTTTAAAGGGCTGCAGCACAACGGAGCAAGCCAAATGTAATCAATTGTCATAATTGGTGGTTATCGCGCATCAACCCGTCCGCTCTGCCGCAAAAGTGGAATAAAGTCCCGTGGCCTTGAATGACACATTCAATGCACATCCAAGACACATTCCATTTGCACGCCTGACGTGCGTTGATTCCGCGACAACATGAAAGCACCTCTCTACATTGCCCTGGCAGCGGCCGCTGCCGCGACCCTGGCCGGCTGTGCCGGCACCAACCTTGACGGCATGATGGCTGCCGGTTCGAGCGTGGCCAAGGCGGCTACGCTCAGCGACGCCGACGTCAGGAGCCTGTCGGACCAGGCTTGCACCGAATCGGACAAGACCAACAAGATCGCCGCGGCCAACAGCACCTATGGCCGGCGTCTGGCCAAGGTTATGGCCGGGCTGAAGAACTCCGACCTGCCGAACGTCAACGCCAAGGTCTACATGACCAAGGACGTCAACGCCTGGGCCATGGCCAACGGCTGCGTGCGCGTGTATAGCGGCCTGATGGACATGATGACCGACGAGGAGGTGCGCGGCGTGCTGGGCCACGAGCTCGGCCACGTGGCGCTGGGCCACACCAAGAAGGCAATGCAGGTGGCCTACACCGCGACCGCCGCACGCGGCGCGGCGGCAGCAGCCGGCAACGGTGCGGTGGCCGCGCTGTCGTCCTCGCAACTGGGCGAGCTTGGCGAGAAGCTGATCAACGCGCAGTTCTCGCAGTCACAGGAATCGGCGGCCGACGATTACTCGTTCGACCTGCTGACGAAGAACAAGGCCAGCACCAGCGGCCTGGTAACCGCGTTCCAGAAACTGGCCAAGCTCGATGGCGGCAAGTCCAGCATGTTCTCTTCGCACCCGGGTTCGGACGCGCGCGCCCAGCATATCGAGGAGCGCATCAGCAAGGGTTCCTGAGCGCGCTGCGTAAGCCAGCGTAAGCCGGCAGCGTCCAATGAAGAAGGGCCGGGAAATTTCCCCGGCCCGGTCACAGATCAGCGGCCCGCGGCCGACGCTAGGAGATCAGCGATAGACGATCACCGGAATGTCGGTGTGGGTCAGCACCTTCTGGGTTTCGGAGCCCAGCAGCAGGCCGGACAAGCCGCGCCGGCCGTGCGAAGCCATGAAGATCACGTCGCAGCCGTGGCGCTCCGCGGCGTCGATGATGCCCAGATAGGGCACCGCGAACGTCGACATGTCGGAGTCGAAGGTAACGCCCGCAGCCGCGGCGAGACCCTCGACTTCCTTGAGGTACAGCTTGGCCTGGTTTTCGATACGGTCCTTGAAGGCCTGCGGCGCCTCGACCACGATTTCGCTGAACGGGGTGTACGGATACTCCTCGAGGCAGACATAGGCGGTGATGCGCGCGCCAATGGCCTTGGCCAGTTCCAATCCGCCGTTGATTGCCTTCTTGGAGAGTTCGGAACCGTCAGTGGGAAGCAGGATGTGTTGGAACATGCAGGACTCCTTTCATGCGGGGGATGAGGGGAGGGCAGGCCCGGTTACCACCTTTACACGACCTTGGCTTAGACCGGAAAAGCGCCTGTCTGAACTGCATTGTAGTCAGTGTGCCGAGTAGGGCATTGCGCTATATCAATTGCAACAAAGTGCGACAGCGCACGTTCGCCTGCGCGCGCCGGCTTCAGCTGGCCATGGCGGAAATTGCCGGGTGCGCCGGAGCCTGTTCGGTCCGGCGCCAGTAGGCAGGGTTGCCGTAGGTGTTCTTCAGATGGTCAATGAACAGCCGTACCCGCAGTGGCAGGTGCTTGCGCTGCGGAAACACCGCGTGGATGCCGATCGGGGGTGCCTGGAATTCGTCGAGCACCGTCACCAGCCGGCCGCTGGCGATTTCGTTGCCGACTTCCCACCACGAACGCCACGCCAACCCGTGACCTTGCAGGCACCATTCGTGCAATACGGCACCATCGGTGCATTCCATCGTGCCGCCGACCTTGACCGTAACGGCTCGGCCTTCCTGCTGGAAAACCCAGCCGCGCTGGACGTTGGCGCTGGCGCCGAAAGCCAGGCAGTTGTGATGCTGCAGGTCCTCCGGCAATGCTGGCGTGCCCGCGCGCGACAGATAGTCGGGTGATGCCACCACTACGCGGCGGGTGTCCGCCAGGCGGATGGAAACGAGGCTGGAATCGGGCAGGTCCCCCAGGCGGATGGCGCAATCGAAGCCTTCATTGACCAGGTCCACCACGCGGTCGGACAGATCCAGCGTAATCGTCACATCCGGGTGCGATTCGATGAACAGCGGTACCAGCGGCGCCACATGCTTGCGCCCATAGCCCGCCGGCGCCGTGACGCGCAGGTGGCCGCTGGCCTTCACGCCACCCGCGGAAACGCTGGCCTCGGCGTTGTGCAGGTCGTTCAGGATGCGCTGGCAGTCTTCCAGGAAGGCGGACCCCTCGAAGGTCAGGCTGATCTTGCGCGTCGTGCGGATCAGCAGCTTGACGCCCAGCCGTTCTTCCAGCGCGTCGATGCGCCGCCCGATGATGGCCGGCGCCACGCCTTCCGCCGCCGCGGCCGCGGACAGACTGCCGCGCGAGGCCACCGATACAAAAGTCTCCAGTTGTTTGAAATGGTCCACGAATGTTTGTTTGCGATGCCTGCGCGATCACCCGGATGTGCCGAGGGACGGGGATCTTGCGCGAATGAGAGGGAATTGGTGTTTATTGTCGAACAAGTCAGCCAAGATTAGATGTCGAAAAGTAAAAGATCAAGTGACCCGGGCCGACTTTGCCGCACTGCAGCGACTGCCTACAATTCCATGCATTCAATGGTGTACAGCCCCACGCAACCGCCTACGGCCAGACCTGACCCAGGAAACCAGAGCGCCTCATGAACAAGATCCGCGCAGTCGTCTTCGACGCCTACGGCACGCTGTTCGACGTGTATTCCGTCACGGCGCGCGCGGAGCAACTGTTCCCGGGCAAGGGCGAAGCGCTGGCGCTGCTGTGGCGCGAACGGCAGATCGACTACACCCGTGTCCGCACCATGGCGAGCCCCGATGGCAAGTACTACAAGCCATTCTGGGCCCTGACCGTGGATTCGCTGCGCTATGCCGCGGAACGGTTGAAGGTGACGCTGGACGACGCGACCGAGGCGCAGCTGCTCAAGGAGTATGCATGCCTGTCGGCCTTTCCCGAGAACCTGGGCGCGCTGAAACGGCTGCGCCGCGCCGGACTGCCGCTGGGCATCCTGTCCAACGGCAATGCCGAGATGCTCGATATCTCGGTCAAGAGCGCGGGCATGCATGGCCTGTTCGACCATGTACTGTCGGTCGACGCCGTGCGTCAGTACAAGACCGCCCCGCAGGCCTATGCGCTCGGGCCGAAGGCATTCGAGCTGCCAGCCGAAGAGATCCTTTTCGTCTCTTCGAACGGCTGGGATGCCTGTGGCGCCACCTGGTTCGGCTACACCACGTTCTGGATCAATCGTGCCGGCCATCCGGCGGAGCGGCTCGACGTAGCGCCCTCCGGCACCGGGCACGACATGAATGACCTGCTCGATTTTGTCCGCGCCAGGGGCGTGGACGTCTGAACGACAACGAGGGGTCGACTCTCTAACCAGCTATCGACTAACAGGAGAAGACTGATGGCTATCACGTTGCCCGCGGGCATGAAGATTACCGGCGAGATCCTGCCGGCCTACGAAGATATCCTCACGCCGGAAGCCCTGGCGCTGGTTGACAAGCTCCACCGCGCCTTCGAGCCGCGCCGCCAGGAACTGCTGGCCGCCCGCGTCGAGCGCGCCAAGCGCCTGGACGCCGGCGAAGTCCCCGACTTCCTGCCCGAAACCAAGCACATCCGCGAAGGCGACTGGAAGGTCGCACCGATCCCCAAGGCCCTGGAATGCCGCCGCGTGGAAATCACCGGCCCGGTCGAAGCCAAGATGGTCATCAACGCCTTCAACTCGGGCGCTGACAGCTACATGACTGACTTTGAGGATTCCAACACCCCGAACTGGCACAACCAGATGCAGGGGCAGGTGAACCTGAAGGCCGCCGTGCGCCGCACGCTGACCCTGGAATCGAAGGGCAAGCAGTACAAGCTGAACGACAAGATCGCCACGCTGCAGGTGCGTCCGCGCGGCTGGCACCTCGACGAAAAGCACGTCACCATCGACGGCAAGCGCGTCTCGGGCGGCATCTTCGACTTCGCGCTGTTCCTGACGCACAACGCCAAGGAGCAGATCGCCCGTGGCGACGGCCCGTTCTTCTACCTGCCGAAGATGGAAAGCCATCTGGAAGCACGCCTGTGGAACGACATCTTTGTGATGGCGCAGAACGAAATCGGCCTGCCGCAAGGCACCATCAAGGCCACCGTGCTGATCGAGACCATCCTCGCCGCGTTCGAAATGGATGAAATCCTGTACGAACTGCGCGAGCACAGCGCCGGCCTGAACGCCGGCCGCTGGGACTACATCTTCTCGTGCATCAAGAAGTTCAAGAACGACAAGAACTTCTGCCTGGCCGACCGCGCCAAGGTCACCATGACCGCGCCGTTCATGCGTGCCTACGCGCTGCTGCTGCTGAAGACCTGCCACTATCGCGGCGCGCCCGCCATGGGCGGCATGAGCGCCCTGATCCCGATCAAGAATGATCCGGAGAAGAACGCCATCGCCATGCAGGGCATCATCAGCGACAAGCGGCGCGATGCCACCGACGGCTACGACGGCGGCTGGGTGGCCCACCCGGGCCTGGTCGAGCCCGCCATGAAGGAATTCGTGGCCGTGCTGGGCGACAAGCCCAACCAGTTCGAGAAGCAGCGCCCGGACGTGCACGTGAAGGGTTCGGACCTGCTGGACTTCCAGCCGGAAACCCCGATCACCGAAGCCGGCCTGCGCATGAACATCAACGTCGGCATCCATTACCTGGGCGCCTGGCTGGCTGGCAACGGCTGCGTGCCGATCCACAACCTGATGGAAGATGCGGCCACCGCCGAAATCTCGCGTTCGCAGGTGTGGCAGTGGATCCGCTCGCCCAAGGGTAAGCTGGAAGACGGCACCAAGGTCACGGCCGAGCTGGTGCGCAAGCTGATCCCGGAAGAGCTGGCCAAGGTGAAGGCTGAAGTTGGCGGCAAGACCCCGACCTATGACCGCGCTGCCGAGATCTTCGAGCAGATGTCGACGTCGGAAGATTTCGCCGAGTTCCTGACGCTGCCGCTGTACGAAGAAGTCTGAGCCAGCCAAGGCTTGATGAAATGAAAAACCCGCGGTGTTTGCCGCGGGTTTTTTGTTCCTGGAAACGCGTGCAGCGCTTCACACGGTCGTCTTCGAAGCCGGCACGATCGTTTTCAGCATTGCCTTTCGGTAGGTGCGTTCCACGGCCAGCGTGCGGCACAGCAAGCCCAACACCTTCATCGAATGATGCATGGGGTGGCCTTTCGATTTCAGCGCCCGCAAATGATGCAGGCGCACGCGGATTTCTTTCCGCAAGGTTGCAATGCGCTGATCCAGCGGCAATATGTCCCGCTCCATGAGCAGAAGCTGCCGAAGCTCCTGCAACTCCTGCCGGCTATAGCGCATGCCTTTCATTTCGCCCCTCCTGCTCGGTCGTGGCAGGAGTTCCGCATCTTTTGTTCCCGACCCCATCGCGCGGACGGCGGCGTGGGCTGACATTGTTATGGCGCGGACCGAAAATACCGCGCGAAAGCCATATTAAAGTGGCGCGGCTTGCCGACTGTCGGTAATGAAGCGGTCACGAACCGCTATGCCTTCCGGCGCAGGGCTTGCGCTGGTCCATCGCGTTTCGCCTTTGTACCTGCCAGCAATAGAAATAAGTACACTGCAGTGCAATTTCTACATTGCGCGCATGCCGCAGCGCACGAAGGCTTTCCCGCAAAAGGCGAAGCAGGCGATACGCGAAGTGCGTATCCTGGCCTTCCTGTCGCGCGGCGCGTATCAGTTGTATGTGTGCGCGAAGTCTCAGGCGCGTCTGCTGAATCACGCTGTCAAGTTCCGTGATGCGGTCTCGGGCGATTTCCGTCTGGGCGACCATGGCAGGATCCTCGAGTGGAATGTCTCAAAGCAGTGCGGCTTCGGCGGGCATGACGCAATTCTCTTGCCTGACGGCATCTTCGACTCGGCCGACCCGGCTTCTGCAAGTCCCGGCAATTCGCGTTACCCTGATCGGCTACCGTTATAGATCGGCAATTTGCGACACAGACACCATGACCCAACCGCTTCGCATCGACTTCGTTTCCGATATCTCGTGCCCATGGTGCGCCATCGGCCTGTCCTCCCTGCGCCTGGCGCTGTCGCGCCTTGGCGATGCAGTGGACGCCGAGATCGCCGTGCATCCGTTCGAACTGAATCCGGACATGGCGCCCGGTGGCGAAGCCATTGTCGAATACCTGGGGAAGAAGTACGGGCGCACGCCGGAACAGATTGCGCAAACGCAGGACATGATCCGCGAGCGCGGTACGTCGGTCGGCTTCACGTTCGGGCCGCGCACACGGGTCTACAACACCTTCGATGCGCATCGCCTGCTGCATTGGGCGGGGCTCGAAGGCCGCCAGTTGCCGCTCAAGCTGGCGCTGCTCGAGGCCTATCATGGCCAGGGCAGGGATCCGAGCAACCATGACGTGCTGGTCGAGATCGCGGAATCGGTGGGGCTGGACGCCACGCGCGCGCGCCAGGTGCTGCAGGGCGGCGACTATGCCGACGACGTGCGCGAGGCGGAGCGCGAGAACCAGTCCATGGGCCTGACTTCGGTGCCGGCGATCATCTTCAATCGACGCTATCTGGTGAGCGGCGGACAACCGGTCGAGGCCTTCGAGCAGGCGATCCGCGACATTCTTGCCGAGGCGTCGACGGCTTGACCAGCGTGTCCTGATCCTGCTGCACTGCATCTCCCTGATGCAACGAGGGGGCGGCCCCTTGCGCAGCCGCCCCCTTGCCATTGGGACAGGACTACCGGACTGCGATTACTGCGCCGGGAACGTCAGCGCATTGGTCAGGTCGCCCATGGCCGGCTTGCCGTTGGCGATCAGCGCATCGTCGCGCAACTTCAGGCCCGGCAGCGTTGGCAGTGCAAAGCGGTGCGTGATGAAGCGCAGGACCGATGCCGTGTCGTACTGCGTGTGGTCGACAAAGCCGCGCCTGGCGAACGGCGAGATCACGATGGCCGGAATCCGGGTACCCGGGCCCCAGCGGTCGGCCTTCGGCACCGCCGCGTGATCGTAGAAGCCGCCGTTTTCGTCGTACGTCACCACGATCAGCATGTTGTTCCACTGCGGGCTCTTTTGCAGTTGGGCGATCACACTGGCGATATGCGCGTCGCCGTCGGCCACGCTGGCATATCCGGGGTGCTGGTTCAGGTTGCCCTGCGGCTTGTAGAACGTCACGGGCGGCAGCTTGCCGGCGGCGGCGTCTTGCAGGAACGAGGCGTCGAAGTCCTTCAGGTGCGCCGCGCGCTCGGCAGCGCCGGTGGCGGTGGCCGGGTCGAAGCGCCTGAAGTAGTTGAAGGCCTGGTGATGCGGCTGGAACTGGGTCGTGCCGGCGTAGATCACGCTGCGCGTCGCGTTCGGGGCATCGGCGGTGGCAGCGTTCCAGGCGCCGGCGTACCAGGCCCAGTCCACGCCCTTGGCCGTCAGCAGGTCGCCGATGTTGGTTTGCGACTGCGTCGGCATGGTCGAGGCCCTGGTCGGATCCGCATAGGCGGCGTTGCCGCTGGCCACGGCGTTGCCTGACGGCTGGTACGGCGGCTGCATCGTGTTGACGGCGTAGTAGACGCCCGTGCCGTCATTGGCGGTCAGCGTGCTGTCGTTCAGGTACTGGGCCGTGCCGGTCAGGATGCTGGCCGGGCTGGTCGGTTTCAGCGTCAGGTTCTTGAAGTTGCCGTTGGCATCCACATCGATCTTCGAAATCGAGCCCGAAGCGACCGAGGTCTCGGCGTTCGGATAGATCGGCGCGCAGGCGCACACCAGGTACTGGTGGTTCAGGAACGAACCGCCGAACGCGCCCATGAAGAAATTGTCGGCCAGCGTGTACTGCTGGGCGAGCTTCCACATGGCCATATTGCTGCCGTCGTAGTAGCCCATGACGAGGCCGCCGGCATCGGAGAACGCGGTGAACTTGTCGTTCTTGCCGCCGTTGATCTGCATCTGGTTGTTGTAGAAGCGGTGCACCAGGTCGCGCGTGGTCACGTTCTGGCCGACCACGGTGCCCGTGCCGTTGACGCCAGCGGGGTCATCGATGCGGAACGGCTTGTTGGCCCAGCCCACGGTGCTGGCTTGTGGCAGGGTGACGCTCTGCCCCGAGGCGGTGAAGCCGCCCCAGGTCGGCGGCAGCGATGCCAACGTGGTGCCGTCGAAGTCTTTCTGCAGTTCCACGGTGCCCTGGGCACTGGAGTTCACGCCCGGAATGCCGTTGGCGCCGGGGAACAAGCCGTAGAGATTGTCGAAGCCGCGGTTTTCGGCGTAGATCACCACCACGGTCTTGATGTTGTTCAGTGCCAGGCGCTTGGCTACGCCGTCACGAATCGCCATACCAATGTCACCGCCCGATGCCACCGCGGTGCCGATCAGGTCAATGGCCTGTTCGATCTCGGCCTGCAGCGCCGCCTTGACGTTGCTGTCGGTTTCCTTGTTGTGGTCTTCCAGCAGCTTGTCCGCGGACACGCCCAGGCGTGCGGCCAGCTTGGTGCGCGCATCGTCGAGGTCGCCGCCGTTGGCATCCATGAGCGCGGCCAGTTCGGTGGAAATGGCGCTGATCACGCCGTTGGCGCGGGCCGGCGCGCGGAATACGAGTTTGCGCATCACTGCAGCGTGGTTGCCGGCGTCGTCGTTACGGAACGCGTCGGTGCCAATTTCGGCCACGACCGGGCCCTGGCCGTTCAGCGTGAATGCGCCCTTGGCGTCGGTGTAGACCGATGCCTCGCCGCTGTCGCACTGGGCGTTGCTGTTGGCGTCGATGCAGACCTTGGCGTGCTCAAAGTAGCTGCCCGTGACAACGCCCGACGTGGTCGGGGCGGCAGTGGTGGCGGTGCTGCCGGAATCGCTGCCGCCGCAGGCGGCCAGCGATGCGGCGGCGATAGCGGCCAGCGGCCACAGTCGTGTGAGACGGCTCATGGTGTTTCCTCTTTCTTATGTGGGAGTACCGATGTATTTCCAAGAACCGTGAAGGTTCTTTGCTGGGGAGCGGCGCGAGTTTGAGCGGCCTATGTGTCAGGTTGATGTTGTGGGTGCTGCCCTGCAAAGCGATCACGGGACATGGCTGTGGCGCATGGCGCTTCGATGCATCGACATGCCGATGTCACAAAAGCGGCATAGCCTTCAGCGCCATTCCTTCGTCATCGCGCCGTCATCGTTTAGTCATGTCCCTGCCGCCGTTGCTTTTCCATGCCGCGTTTCCGTCGTGGCTTGCCTGGGTTCGCATCGCCGCCGGATTGCTGATTGCGCTGCTGGCGAGCGTGACCACGGGTTGCGGCAAGCAGGACAGCCACGCGGCGACGTCTGCGGTGACACCACCGGTTGCGGCATCGGTTGCGACATCCGGGGCCGTCGCGGCCAGCGCGCCGAAAGCCGCGGCGCCAAAGCCGTTCTACGCGATGATGGCCGAGCGCCATCCGGATATCCGGGTGCTGGCGGCGCTGGGCAAGGCGTTGTTCTTCGATCCGTCGCTGTCGGCCTCGGGCAGGCAGTCCTGTGCAAGCTGCCACAGCCCCGACCATGCCTACGGGCCGCCGAACGACCTGTCGGTGCAGCCTGGCGGCGCCAGCCTGACGCGCACGGGCGTACGCGCGGCACCGTCGCTGCGCTACGTGCAGAACGTGCCGCGCTACACCGATCACTATCACGAGAACGACGGTAACGATGCCGAAGACCAGGGCCCCACCGGCGGGCACAACTGGGATGGCCGCGCGAACTCCGCGCACGAGCAGGCGCGCATCCCGCTGCTGTCCGGGCATGAGATGGCCAACGGCGAGCCGATTGTCGTGGTCAGGAAGATTCGCAACGGGCCCTATGCCGAGACCTTCCGCAAGGTGCTCGGCCAGGACGTGCTTGATGATGACGACACCGCTTTCGACGCCGTGCTGATGGCGCTGGAGGTGTTCCAGGAAACGCCGTCCGAGTTCTACCCGTACACCAGCAAATACGATGCAGTGCTGCGCGGCCAGGCGAAGCTGAGCCCGCAGGAAGCACGGGGCCTGCGCGTCTTCAATGATCCCAACAAAGGCAACTGCGCGGCCTGCCATCCGGGCGACATACGCGAAGGCGCGTTCCCGGCGTTCTCGGATTTCGGGTTTATTGCTGTCGGCGTGCCGCGCAATCGCAAGCTGGCGAGCAACGCCGATCCTCGCTTCTTCGACATGGGGCTGTGCGGCCCGGACCGGTCTGACCTCAAGGACCGAGGGGACTACTGCGGCCGGTTCCGTACGCCCTCATTGCGTAATGCCGCCCTGCGCAAGGCGTTCTTCCACAACGGGATCTTCCACACGCTGGACGAGGTGCTGCACTTCTATGCCGAGCGCGACGTGAAGCCCCAGAAGTGGTATCCGCGCGGCAAGGACGGCAAGGTGCGGAAGTTCGACGATCTTCCCGCGCAGTATCATGACAACGTCAATGTGGAGGCGCCGTTTGGTGGCAAGCCGGGCGACAAGCCCTTAATGACAGAGGCCGAGATGCGCGACGTGATCGCCTTCCTGAAGACGCTGACGGACGGGTATCAGCCTTCGTCAACGCGTTGACTGCGGCGGCAGTCGCCGGGTGTCCGCGCCGGCATTCACGCCGACAAAAGGGACCGTTCGCGAAATCGAGCTTTACGCGACGGGGCAAAACGCCTGAAGGTACGGCTTTGTTATTGCGCCCTTTTTTGAAATGAACGATCAAGCCCCCCAGACAGCCAGCGCCGCCGATGTTGCCATCCGTGAAGAGTGCGGCGGTTTCTGCCTTGACAACCCCGCCCTGGAAAGCGCGGGTGTCAGGATCACCCAGTGGCGCCGCGATTACGTGGAACTGGAGCTGGACGTTGCGTCCCATATGCTCAACCGCAGCCGTGTGATCCACGGCGGCACCCTGTGCACGTTGCTCGATGCCGCGACCGGCTATTCCGGCCTTTACTCGCCCGCGGGCGAGGCACCGCTGCATGCCGTGACGCTTTCGCTGACCTCGAACTTCCTGAGCAACGGGACCGGCAAGCTGCTGACCGCGAAAGGGATGGTCGACCGGCGCGGGCGCTCGATTTTCTTTTCCCGCGCGGAAGTCTGGCTGGATGAGGAATTGCTGGTCGCAACGGGCGTTGCGACGATGAAGTACCTGAAGTAGGGGCGGTGCTTGCCGGGCTGGCGGCCGTTACGTCGAACTGACGGTGCTCGCGCCATCCGCCTCGGGCGCTACAGCGCCCGACGGAACCTTGTAGCGGTTGTATCCCCACAGATACTGCTCGGGGAAGCGCCGGACCATGTCCTCCACCTCGGCATTGATCCACGCTGCCTGCGCTTCAGTGGACTGCGGCATGGGTCCGGTCAGGCGTTTGACGTGCATCTTCCAGCCACGCCCACCGGGCAGGCGCTCGCCAGCCGCAATGATGAGCGGTGCGCCGGTTTGCGAGGCCAGCTTGCACGGCAACGTGATCGTATAGGCCTTGCGGCCAAAGAACGGTGCCCAGACGCCATCGCCCTTGGGCGCCTGATCAGGCAATAAGCCTACGGCCTCGCCTTGCCGCAAGGCGCGCACGAAAGCGCGCACGCCTTGCGCGGTAGCGGGGAACGCCTTCAGTTTCGAAGCGCCGCGCACGGTATCGAGCAGGTCCCGGAACAGCGCCTTGCGGTGGGGCCGGAACATGATGGTCAGGGGGATCCGTTCCGCGGCGTAGCGTGCCGCCAACTCGAAGCATCCCAGGTGCGGCGTCAGCATGACGAGTCCGCGGCCTTCCGCCAGGGTGTTCTCGATCACGTCCCAATCTTCGCAAATCACCTTGTCGAGGCAGTCGTCGAGGCGAAACCAGACATGGGCCAGCTCGGTCATCATGGCGCCGGTCTCACCCGCGGCCTTGCGTGCGAAAGACGGCGCGGCGAAGCCCGCCTGGATGGCGTTCTGCTGCAGGTGCCTGCGGTATCCGCCGGGCAGGGCATAGACGAGCCGCCCCAGCATGCGCCCGGCCGCATGCGCAACTGGCAACGGCAGGGCGGCAACAAGCCGGACCACCGCGGAGAGCATGCTACTTGTAAAAGGCAGACGTTGAGGCATGGTCACGATTGAAGGGTGAAAGATGGCGCGATTCCGACGGCCCTTGGTAGTCGGCACAGCCGCGACGGAATGGCGGGAATGGCGGGACTGGCGGGCCAGTTCGTTCCACGGCGCTTGCCGGCGGATTCACAACTACCGGATCAAATCAGGGGGCGTGGGGGGCGATCGCTTGGGCGTGCCGGCTCACGCGGGGTCTCCACGATGCACCGTGTGTGACGGGCAGGGGGCCTGTCAGGTGTCTGCGTGGAATCATTGGCGCGGCGCGGCATGCGGAGTTCTAGCGTTGAAGGACGCTCACTTTAGCATGCATCGATTGGCGGGCCGCCGGTTTCCCCGCCAAAGCGGGGTCGGTATGGGTGCCAGCCCCGATTGCAGGGCTGGCCGATGCGGGACTGGTCCCGCATCCCGGTCCATCGATCAGAACGACGGCACCATCGCGCCCTTGAACTGGGTCTTCATGAATTGCTTCACTTCCTCAGACTGGTAAGCCGCCACCAGCTTCTTTACCCACGGCTTGTCCTTGTCCTGGGTGCGGACCACGATGATGTTGGCGTACGGGCTGTGGATGTCTTCGAGGCCAATCGCGTCCTTGGTCGGCTGCAGGCCGGCCGCGAGCGCGTAGTTGGTATTGATGACCGCGGCGCCGACGTCCGGCAGGGCGCGGGCCAGCTGCGCGGCGTCGAGTTCGACGATCTTCAGCTTCTTGGGATTCTCTGCCACGTCCAGCGGGGTCGCGTTGGTGCCGTTGGTGCCCGCGCCGGCCTTGAGCTTGATCACGCCCTGGGACTGCAGCAGCAGCAGCGCGCGGTTCTCGTTCGACGGGTCGTTGGGCACGGCCACCTTGGCGCCCTGCGGCAGGTCCTTCGGCGACTTCAGGTTCTTCGAATAGATGCCCAACGGCGAGATATAGGTGTAGCCCACGCTCACCATCTTGTAGCCGCGCTGCTTGATCTGGCTGTCCAGGTAGGGTTGATGCTGGAAGCTGTTGGCGTCCAGGTCGCCGGCGTCCAGCGCGGCGTTCGGCTGGACGTAGTCGTTGAATTCCACAACTTTCACGTTCAGGCCGTTCTTCCTGGCCACTTTCTGCACGACTTGCCAGACTTCGGAGTCCGGACCGCTGACGGTACCCACGCGGATGGTCTGTTCCTGGGCCGACACGCTGCCCGCCGCGGCGATGAGGCCAAAGGCGGACACCGCAACCGCCAGACGCTTGTAAAGGGAGATGCTGCGCATAGGAGAGTTTGGATGTTATTGGAAGCTTGTGGCTTGAAAGGCGCTTCACCCCGGCTGGATATGTCCGGGCGGGCGCGGTCCAAGATTAACGCAATTGCGTCCAAACGGGGCCGCGCAGGGAATTTTGGCGTCTATTTCTTTTTCATATGCTTATGAAGCTGGCGAGGGCAACAAAGCTGGCATTTAATGCCTGGGCGCGACGCCGGGCCGCGCTAGTCTGCGAAGATCTCGCGTAGTGTCTTCAGCGCTGCAAGCAGGGCGTCGTCGACAACCGTACCGGCCTTTGTGACAAGCCTGCCTTGATCGACGGTGCGGACCTGGTCAAGCAACATGAGCCCAGCTTTTCCCTGGAACGTGACCGGGGTCCTGAAGGGCGCCGGGCGGCTGCCCGTCGTCATGGGCGCCACAATGACCGTGCGCAGATGGTCATGGAGTTCAGGCGGCGAAATCACGACGCAAGGACGCGTCTTGCGGATTTCGCTGCCAACAGTCGGGTCGAGTGCAACCAGCCAGACGTCCCCACGACTTACCATTGCAGGTCCTCATCGTCAGCGTTGGGAAAGTCGCCAAGGACCAGGGCGTCGTCCCCGGCTGCGGCGATGGCCTTGCTGGCTTCCACCCAGCCATGGCGCGGCTTGTTCTTCGGGCGCCGGATGACGAGCGCATCGTTTTCAATTTCCATGTCAACCTCATCTTCCAGACCAAGTTGGGCGAGGATCGGTTTCGGAATCAGCACGCCTTGCGAGTTACCCATCTTGCGAATCACTGCCTTCATTGCGCCCCCTCGTTTGCTTGCCAGTCAGAATCAGTGCGGCAGCACAATGTTATAACAGACGCCCTGCGTCGTGTTACCTTGCGAACCTTGTCGCGCGGTTGCATCACTGTGCCAGGGCGGTCCCGGCGGAACCAGCAGAATCCTCTGAATAGGCCCCATCCTTTCTGCGGGTCTTTTCCTCCATGGCTAGTGCCGAATCAACCCATAACCCTCGCCCCGCCACTCGATAAAACAAAGCCCATGCCCAAACGGATCCGACAGCGTGGCTTGCCGGCCCCAGTCGAACTCCTGCGGCCAGTCCTCGAGTTCCGCGCCTGCCTCCAGCGCGCGCTCGATGGCGCTTTCGAGGTTGTCGACGACAAAATCGAGATGCACTGGCGTCCAGTGCCGGCGGTAGTCGCGCCGGGTGTTGGCGCGCGTGGTCGGGCGAGAGCCGGGCGGCTTGGCAAGCAAATAGATGGGGGTGGCGCCGCCCGTCATCTCGGCCACGGTATCGTCGAACAGCTTGCGGCTCAGGCGCAGGCCCAGTCCTTCCTGATAGAAGCCGATGCCGCGCGGCAGGTCATCGACATCGATATTGATCAGCAACTCCATCACGGTCTCCTGACAGCTTCGGGGAAATGCCCGCGCATTGTGCGCCGGCGCTCCTGACAACTCCTGTCAGGAGGGTTGTCACCGGGCGAGGCGTTCGCGTACCACGGGCTGCAGTGCGTCGCCGAGCGCCAGGTGCGCCTCGGCATCGAGATGGACACCGTCGACGGCGCTGCTCTCGATCACCGTGCCGGCATCGAACAGCGGGCATCCGAGCGCGTCGCATACCTCCCGCACCGCGTCCGGCAAGCCAGTCCACTTGTGCTCGCCGCCGGCGAACTTGGGCGCGAGCGGGCCGCGTGGCGTGCGGATCGGTGGCGGTACCACGACCAGCACCGGCGGCACCGGCATCCCGGGCTCGATCGGCGCCGTGCGAATGGCGTTGACCAGCGCGCCGATGCCCTGCGCGGCGTGCCAGGCGTTGTGCGGGTGCATCGACTGGAAATCATTGTTGCCGAGCATCAGGATCACGAGCGCGAGCGGGGAATCGATCTCGATGCGCTGCGCCAGACCTTGCAGGCCGTTGCGTCCCGGCTTGAACGGGTCGTCCCAGACCGTGCGGCGGCCGTTCAGGCAGTCTTCGATGATGCGGACCGGGGCGCCCCCGTCGGCGTTCAGCGCGAGTTCCAGTCGCCCAGGCCAGCGTACGGGGAACGGCAGGCGCCGGCGCGTGCCGGGCACAATGCCCCATGAGAGGGAATCGGCATACACCAGGACTTGCAGGGGATCGACTTCAGGACACGTGGCGAGGGACATGCGGCGGCTCCGGACGGGCGTGGCGCAGATGCTGCGCTGCGCAGTGAAATGGTGCTGACGAACAGTCAAGACACTTCATAATATCGATTACATCAAAATACGGAGAATGAAGTTGCGTTTCGAGCACTTGGTAGAGATCAATGATCCAGGCAATCCTCAACTGGATCCGCTTACGCCTGACCAGCTCTGGCAAGGGCTGGTCCTGCGCGCCGAGTCGCCCGAACTGTTCGTCCTGGGCCTCGACCGTGCTGAAGTCGTTGGCCGTGGCGACGGCTGGATCGACCGGGTGCTGCATTTCGGCGCGGCGACCATCGATGACCGCGTGGTATTCGAACCGCGCCGCCAGGTCCGCTACGAGACCGCCGCGACGGCCGACCATGCCGGCGGCACCTTGACGATGGTGATCGAAACGCCAGCGCCGGGCGCATTGCTGCTGCGCTTCATCTACGACACCACCATGCCGGCGGTGGATGCCAGCGGCGACGACCGCTACGCCGAGATCGTCAAGTCCGCCTACCACGAAGCCGACCTCGACACCGTCCGCAAGATTCGCGAGATCGCCGCTACGGGGCGCCTGGGGTGAGCCGGATCCCGCACGCGCCGGAGGCATCCGGCGGCGGGTCGGGCGGGCCGACCCGGGCGGCGCTGCGCACGCGCTATGGCGATCGGCTGCGCTGGCTGGTGCTGGTGACGCTGATGCTGGGGACGATGTCGTCCATTGTCTCGTCCACCATCATCAACGTTGCCATTCCTGACTTGAGCCGCCATTTCGTGCTCGGCCAGGAACGCGCCCAATGGGTGGCGGCCAGCTTCATGATTGCGATGACGCTGGCAATGCTGCTCACGCCATGGCTGCTCAATCGCTACGGCCTGCGGCGCACGTTCCTGGGCGCGCTCGCGCTGCTGGGCGTGGGTGGCGCGGTGGGCGGGCTGTCGCCGACCTACGGCGTGATGATTGCCATGCGCGTGGCAGAGGGCGTCGCGGCGGGCATCATGCAGCCGCTGCCCAGCATCCTGGTGCTGCGCGTATTCGACGAGCGCGAGCAGGGCAGGGCCATGAGCCTGTTCGGCTTCGGCGTGGTGCTGGCGCCGGCGCTGGGCCCGAGCCTGGGCGGTTTCCTGGTGGAAGCCTTTGGCTGGCGTTCGATCTTCTTTGTCGTGGTGCCACTGACCCTGCTCGGCGCAGCCATGGCGCGGCGCTTCATGGCCGTCGATTCGATCATGATGGGCGAGCGCAAGCCGCTGGACTGGCGCGGCCTGGCGCTGGCCGGGGTCGCGACGGTCTGCCTGCTGAACGGGCTGGTCGAACTGCGCGAAAGCGTGGCCGCCGGCATGATGCTGGCGGGGCTGGGCGTGGTGCTGGTGGTGGCGTTCGTCATGTGGCAGCTGCGCGCGGCCGATCCGCTCATGGACATGCGGCTGTACAGCTACCGGCAATTCTCGGCTGGCGCGGTGGTGGCCTTTATCTATGGCGCGGGCCTGTTCGGCTCGACCTACCTGCTGCCCGTGTACATGCAGATGGCGCTGAACTACACGCCGTCGCGCGCGGGCCTGGTGCTGCTGCCGGCCGGCGTCGCGCTGGCGCTGACGATTGCGCTGGCGGGGCGCCTGACGCAACGGGTCTCGCCGCATTACCAGGTGTCGTTCGGGCTGGCGTTGCTGTCGCTGTCGTTCCTTCTGATGGCGACGGGCTCGCCATCCACGCCGTACCTGCTGCTGGTGGCGCTGGCAGTGCTCGGACGCATTGGCCTCGGTTGCATCCTGCCGTCGCTGACGCTCGGGTCGATGCGTGGCGTGGATTTCTCCCTGATCGCACAGGGATCGAGTTGCATCAATTTCGTGCGCCAGCTTGGCGGGGCGATTGGTGTCAGCCTGGCGGGCGTCGGCCTGCAATGGCGGCTGAACCAGCACGGCGCGGTGCTGGGGCAGGGCGGCGATGTGCTGGCGCAGGCGGCGCGCATCCGCGCCTTCGATGAAACCTTCCTGGCCGTGGGCGTGGTGATCGCCACGGCCATCCTGGCGTCCTGGCGCATCCGGCCGAAGCCGGTGCCGCTCAACTGAGGCGGGGACGCCGGCGAACCTCAGCTCGCGGCGCCGCTGCGCAGTTCTTCCACCAGGGCGATGTAGCTTTCCATCGCGGCGTCGCGGCTGGTGCCCTTGAGGGCTTCCCACGCTTCGAACTTGTAGCGGCCGACGAAATCGGTCATGCCCGGCTTGTCGCCGTGGGCGTCGCCTTCGCTGCCTTGCTTGAACAGCGCGTACAGGCGCAGCAGCGTCATGTTGCTGGGCCGCTCGCTCAGTTGCTTGACGTCGGTCTGGGCCTGTTCGAAGCGGGCTTGCAGGTCACTCATGGGGTCTCCTGGGGAGGTCGGGGAAAAGAATGGCCCGATGATAGTCCCCAATCCGGCACGCAGGCCTGCCAAAAAACCGAGGAAGGACTCGGTTTGGGGCGCCACCGGCTACAATCGCGCCATGTCCTGGATTCTTGCTGTCGAAACTTCCACCGAGTGGTGTTCTGTTGCACTGGGCCGTGCCACGGCCGATGGCGCGGTCGAGTCATGGTCTCGCCATGACCATACCGGCGCGCGGTCTTCTGCACGCGTGCTGCCCGCGGCCGGTGAGCTGCTGGCCGAAGCCGGCATTGCGCTGGCCGACTGCGCGGCCATTGCCTTTGGTGCTGGGCCGGGCTCGTTCACTGGCCTGCGTACCGCCTGCGGCGTGGCCCAGGGGCTGGCCTTCGGCGCGGGGCTGCCGGTCATTCCGGTCAATACGCTGATGGCCTGCGCGGAAAGCGCCCGCGGCGCCACGCCCGCGCTGCCGCCCGAGGTGTCCGTGCTGGTTGCGCTGGACGCGCGCATGGACGAAGCCTATTCCGCCGCCTTCCGTTGGGACGACGTCGCGCACGAATGGGCGACAGAGACGCGAATGCAGGTCGGTCCCCCGGAAACCGTGGCCCTGCCCGCTGGCGAATTCTGGGTGGCCGGCAACGCCGCCACGGTCTTTGGCGAACGGTTGGCCGGCCTGGCGCATGCCACGCGTGTGCTGCCCGAGGCCATGCCCCACGCGCAGCCGCTGCTAGCCATCGCGCTGCGGGCCCTGGCGCGCGGCGAGGCGATCGATGCCGCGCTGGCCATGCCGATCTACCTGCGCGACAAGGTCGCCCAGACCATCGAAGAGCGCGAAGCGGCTGCTGCTGCCAAGGCCGCCGCGCTGGCGGCCGTGGGGAGCCAGTCGTGAGCGTGACCTACCGCGCGGATACAGCCGTGTCGTCGGCGTGGCCCGATATTCCGGTCATGCCTGTGCTGGCCAACGGCTGGGCGCTTGCACGCATGTCCGCGCTGGACCTGCGGACGGTGGCGGAGATCGAATCCCGCGCCTACAGCCATCCCTGGACGCGCGGCAATTTCGAGAACTCCATCAAGGCGGGCCATATGGGCCTGACCCTGCGCGATCCGTCCGGCGCGCTCGTGGCGTATGCCGTGCTGATGCCCGTGGTCGACGAGATGCATCTGCTGAACATCACCGTGGATCCGCACCGGCAGCGGCAGGGGCTGGGTCGCCTGATGCTGGCGGTGACGCTGGCGACAACGCACACGCATCACCTGCATACGATGCTGCTGGAAGTGCGGCCTTCCAATACCGGAGCGCTGGCGCTTTACCTCGAAGCCGGCTTCGTCGAGATCGGCCGGCGCAAAGGCTACTATCCCGCGTCCGGCAACGTGCGCGAAGACGCGCTGGTGCTGCGCCGGACCTGGCCCGGCAACGAGGACGCAGCATGAGCCGCCGCGCAAAGTTCCTGGAGGTGCTTGGCATTCCCACGGAGTGGGTGCCGCGCAAGCCGGTGGGCGCGCCGCAGGAGGCCGCTGCGCAGCCTGACCGCTCAGCCGCCCTGCAAGTCGAACCCGAGGCGCAAGCCGAACCCCTGCAGGCGCCCGAGCCCGACGAAGGCCACTCGGCTGTGGTCATGGAGTCGGTGCCGAACTTTGAGGAGGCCGCTCTCGCTTTCGTTGCCGAGCCCGGGCGCACCGCTGCCGTTCCCGACCGCGAGCTTGACATCGCAGCCATGGCGTGGCCCGCGCTCGATGCCGCCGTGGCGGCGTGCACGGCTTGCGGCCTGTGCGAGACGCGCACCCGTACCGTGTTCGGCGTTGGCGATCGCCAGGCGGAATGGATGCTGATCGGCGAGGCGCCCGGCGAGAACGAAGACCTTCAGGGCGAGCCGTTCGTCGGCCAGGCAGGCAAGCTGCTGGACAATATGCTGGGATCGCTGGGCCTCGCGCGCGGTCGCAATGTGTTCATCGCCAACGTGCTCAAGTGCCGTCCGCCGGGCAACCGCAACCCGGAACCGGCCGAGGTCGCGCAGTGCGAGCCGTTCCTGAAGCGGCAGATTGCGCTGGTGCGGCCCAAGGTCATTGTCGTACTGGGCCGCTTTGCGGCGCAGTCGCTGCTGCGCACCACCACGCCGATCGGCAAGCTGCGCGGCACGGTCCACAGCTACGAGGGGATTCCCGTGGTGGTGACCTACCATCCCGCCTACCTGCTGCGCACGCTGACCGACAAGGCGCGCGCGTGGGAGGACCTGTGTCTGGCCCGAGAGGTACACGATCGTGCGGGAGCTCAGGCCTGACCTTTCCCTGAGCCACGGCGGCAACGGCGTGCATGCGCCGGCGCCGCCGCCGCCCCTGTGGCAACAGGCGCTGTCGCAACGCACGCGCGACCTGGCATGGTGCACCTTATCGCCTACCCTGCTCCAGAGCCTGCCAGCCGCCGGCGACAGCGGCGCCCGACTCGCGCGCTGGCCCGCTGGCACCCAGGCCGCCTGGGAACACTGGCTGGGCCAGGCCGACCCCGCTGGCTTGCCTGCCACCATTGCCGAACTCGCCAACGGCATTACCGATGCCTTGCCCGAAGAGCCCGGCCGCGCCCGCAGCCTGCGCCTGGGGCGCCATGCCGAACGCCTGCTGCAGTTCGCGTTGCGCCATGCGCAGGGGCTGGAATTGCTGGCGGCAAACGTACCGGTCAGGCGCGCCCATGGGCACGGCATCCAGACCATGGGCGAACTCGACTTCGTCTGGCGGGACCAGGGCAGCGGCGAGGTGGTGCATTGGGAAATGGCCGCCAAGTTCTACCTGATGGCCGATGCCGGTGACACGCAAGCGTTGGGGCTGCGCGGGTTTGTCGGGCCGAACCTCGTCGACAGGCTCGGCGACAAGCTCGACCATATCGTCCACCGGCAACTGCCACTGGCCAGCACCGCGGAGGCGCGGGGGTTGCTGGGCAGGGCGGTCGACCGCAGCGAGGTCTATCTGCTGGGGTGGCTGTTCTATCGCGATGGCCTGGTGCCTGAGGGGCTGGACCGCCTGGGCATTGCGGGCAACCACCTGCACGGCTGGTGGTCCACGCTCGACGACTGGTATGCGCGCGCCGGCCAGGCAGCCGGCACGCGCTGGTGCCGGTTGTCGCGCTCGGGCTGGTTGTCCGGCGCGCTGCTGGAAGAGGGCGAGACCGAAGCGGCGGACGCCCTGCGCGAGGCGCTGGCCGAGCGCTTTGCCGATCCGCACCCCGACCACGGCTGGCGGCGCGAGTCACCGATCATGCTGTGCGAGATGGAGCCGGCCGGTGCGCAGGCGCCGGGCTGCTGGCGCGAGCGCTCGCGCGGTTTCGTGGTGCCGGATGGATGGCCGCAGCGGGCCTGCGCCCGTGCGGCCATTGCCGCTACTGCCGGGTAGTCCCGGCGGGCGCCGCCTTGGGCGCCGGCGAGGCAATCAGTGGTGCTTGTCCTCGCCGATCATGGCGAGCGAGTTGAAGGTGCGTACGTTGTACTTGTGCACCCGCATGACCAGCGCCATGGTGATGCAGATGAACAGGCCCAGCGCGACGATCACCAGCCCGATTGGCGCGTTCACCTTGATCAGCAGCGCGTACAGGCAGAGCATCAGCAGCACGGAGACGTTCTCGTTGAAGTTCTGCACGGCGATGGAGTGGCCCGCCGAGAGCAGCACGTGGCCGCGGTGCTGCAGCAGCGCGTTCATCGGCACGACAAAGTAGCCCGACATGGCGCCGACTACCATCAGGAACACGTAGGCGATGGCCATGTACAGCGGCATATGCAGCCCCAGCACGTCCAACGTGATCTGCGGCATGGCGTCCTTGGTGTAGAACGCCATCAGCATCACGGTCGCGCCCATGGCCACGCCAAAGGGCAGCACCGACAGCGACTTGCGCAACGGAATGCGCGCTGCCGCCATGATGGCGCCGACGGCCACGCCCACGGCGACCACGGCCTGCAGCAGGGCGCCCTGCGACAGGTTCAGGCCCAGCGATTTTTCCGCCCACTTCAGCACGATGAACTGCAGGGTGGCGCCCACGCCCCAGAACAGCGTGGTCACGGCCAGCGAGATCTGGCCGAGCTTGTCGCGCCACAGCGCGACGAAGCAGTCGCCGAACTCCGCGATCAGCTTGATCGGGTTCTTTTCCTGTTGCGGGTAGCGTGCGCCGGTATCGGGAATGAACAGGTTGAAGATGGCGGCAATCACGTAGAACAGCATGATCACGACCATCGCCGCTTCGGCCGGCGTGTTGATGCCGGTGTCGATGTAGGGGATGTCAAAGCGCAGCAGGAGCTGCGAAATGTGCACCGAAATCAGCGCACCACCGACCACGGTGCCCAGGATGATCGAGCCCACGGTCAGTCCTTCGATCCAGCCGTTGGCCATCACCAGCTTTTCCGGGGGCAGCAGCTCGGTCAGGATGCCGTACTTGGCCGGCGAGTACGCGGCCGCGCCGAAGCCCACGATGCCGTAGGCGAGCAGGGGGTGCAGCCCGAACATCATGATGGCGCAGCCCGCTATCTTGATGGCATTGGTGATGAGCATCACCCGCCCCTTGGGCATGGAGTCGGCGAAGGCGCCGACGAATGCGGCCAGGATGACGTAGGAGAGAACGAAGAACAGCTTGAGCAGCGGAGTCATCCACTGCGGGGAATGCAACTCGGTGAGAAGGGCGATGGCGGCGATCAGCAGCGCGTTATCGGCCAGCGACGAAAAAAACTGCGCGGCCATGATGGTGTAAAAACCCTTCTTCATGCTTTCGACTTTGTCTCCAGCGCGTCCTTCGTGCGCTCTGGGAAGGGCTACGCCCACCGGCGTTGCCATGGTTGGTTGCAGGGGACCCTGGGCTGCGGCCGTGTCGAATTGTGTCGCATACGCCGCGCGTGAGCGCCGCGCCGCTTGCCTGACCGTCATTGACATATTGCTTCGCGTTTAGAACATGGCCTGAGCGTCCGGCTTTATATCACGAAAACACGACAATCCTGAATCCGCAAAGGCGCCAGTTTGACAGCGCAGACGCTCTGCGATTCCCCGGGTATTGCGGGTGGGCGCTCGCGAGTGTGTTCAAATAACGGATACGCATCGCTAGCCGAATACCGGGTCTTCCCTGATCTGGTGCATGCCCGCGCAGGACATGACGCCCGACTCACACTGCGCGTCTGGAAGGATGCTTCCAGCGGCAGCGATGCATGCCTTGCGAGATGTCACTTCATGCCAAGACCGATTCACGCCGTCATCCACCAACCCGCCATTGCCAACAACCTGGAAATCGCGCGCCGACACGCGCCAGGCTCCCGCGTCTGGGCCGTGGTCAAGGCCAACGCCTACGGCCATGGACTGCGCCGCGTCTTTGCCGGCCTGCGCGCGGCCGATGGTTTCGGCCTGCTGGACCTGAATGAGGCCGTGCAACTGCGCGACCTCGGCTGGCAGGGCCCGATCCTGCTGCTGGAGGGTTTTTTCCAGCCCCAGGATGTGCCGTTGCTGGAACAATACCGGCTTACCACCGCGATCCATTGCGAGGAGCAGCTCCGGATGCTGGAGAGCGCGCGGCCGAAGGGCCCGCTGGCGATCCAGCTCAAGCTCAACACCGGAATGAACCGCCTGGGCTTCCAGCCCGCGCAGTACCGCACCGCGTGGGAACGCGCCCGCGCCATGCCGTGCGTGGGCAGCATCGTCCATATGACCCATTTTTCGGATGCCGACAGCGCGCGCGGCATCGCCCACCAGGTCGCGGCCTTCGACGCTGCCACCGCGAACCTGCCGGGCGAGGCCAGCCTGTCGAACTCGGCCGCGGTGCTGTGGCACCCGGAGGCCCACCGTGCGTGGGTGCGGCCCGGAATCATCCTGTATGGGGCCTCGCCAACCGGCCGCGAGGCCGACATTGCCGGGGTTGGCCTGCAGCCGGCCATGTCGCTGCACAGCGAATTGATTGCCGTGCAGGACCTGCAACCCGGCGATACGGTCGGCTACGGCTCCATGTTCACCGCCGACCGGCCGATGCGCATCGGCGTGGTGGCCTGTGGCTACGCGGACGGGTACCCGCGCCACGCGGTTGGCTGGGGCGAGAACCGCGCGCCGGTGCTGGTCGATGGCGTGCGCACCGAACTGATCGGCCGCGTTTCCATGGACATGCTGTGCGTGGACCTCGGGCCATGCCCGAAAGCCAAAATCGGGAGCCCGGTCACGCTGTGGGGCCAGGGCCTGCCGATCGACGATGTCGCCGAGGCCAGCGGCACGGTCGGCTACGAGCTGATGTGCGCGCTGGCGCCGCGCGTGCCGGCCACCGTGGCGACCATCACCGCGTCGGACAGTGCCTCGCCCCTCCTGGCCTGATCCCGGCAAGGATTGACCTGTCCTGACGGCCGGCCGCCCAAAGGCGGCCGGCCGTAGCGTTTCCGGCACTCACCCTCAAGGATCTTCCGTTGGCCAAGACCAAGACCGTCTACACCTGTACCGAATGCGGCGGCACCGTGCCGCGCTGGGCCGGCCAGTGCCCGCACTGCAATCAATGGAACACGCTGGTCGAGACCGTGTCGGAGGGCAGCACGGCGGGCAAGCGCTTCCAGCCGCTGGCGGCATCTGCCACGGTACTCAAGCTTTCCGAGATCGACGCCGCGGACGTGCCGCGCTTTTCGAGCGGGATCGACGAGTTCGACCGCGTGCTCGGTGGCGGACTCGTCGCGGGCGGGGTGGTGCTGATCGGGGGGGATCCGGGCATTGGCAAGTCGACGCTGCTGCTGCAGGCGCTCGCCAACCTGGCGGCACAGCGGCGTGTGCTCTATGTGAGCGGCGAAGAGTCCGGCGCCCAGATCGCGCTGCGCGCGCAGCGCCTGGGGGTGGAGAGTCCGACGCTGGGCTTGCTCGCCGAGATCCAGCTCGAGAAGATCCAGGCCACGCTGGAGGCGGAAAAGCCCGATGTGGCCGTGATCGACTCGATCCAGACGCTTTATTCCGAAGCCCTGACCTCGGCGCCGGGCTCGGTCGCGCAGGTGCGCGAATGCGCGGCGCAACTGACCCGCATTGCCAAGAGCAGCGGCACCACCATCATCCTGGTCGGCCACGTGACCAAGGAGGGCAACCTCGCTGGTCCGCGGGTGCTCGAGCACATCGTCGATACGGTGTTGTATTTCGAGGGCGATACGCATTCCTCGCACCGGTTGATCCGCGCGTTCAAGAATCGTTTCGGCGCCGTCAACGAACTTGGCGTGTTCGCCATGACGGAGCGCGGCCTGCGCGGCATCAGCAACCCGTCGGCGCTGTTCCTGTCGCAGCATGAAGAGACCGTGCCGGGCTCCTGCGTGCTGGTGACGCAGGAGGGCACGCGCCCGCTGCTGGTGGAGGTGCAGGCGCTGGTCGATACCGCCAACGTGCCCAACCCGCGCCGCCTGGCCGTGGGCCTGGAGCAGAACCGGCTGGCGATGCTGCTGGCCGTGCTGCACCGGCACGCGGGCATTGCCTGCTTTGACCAGGACGTGTTCCTGAATGCGGTGGGCGGCGTGAAGATTACCGAGCCCGCGGCGGACCTCGCTGTACTGCTGTCGATCCACTCGTCGATGCGCAACAAGCCGCTTCCGCGTGGCTTGGTGGTATTCGGCGAAGTGGGCCTGGCCGGCGAAATCCGTCCGAGCCCGCGCGGGCAGGAGCGGCTGAAGGAGGCCGCGAAACTCGGCTTCACGCTGGCGGTGATTCCCAAGGCCAACGCGCCCAAGCAGAAGATCGACGGGCTTGACGTGATCGCCGTTGAACGCATCGAGCAGGCGATCGATCGCGTGCGCCATCTCGACTGACCGATGGCCGATCTGATCGAAATCGAAACCGCGCGCCTGTGCCTGCGCCAATGGCGCGACGCCGACTATGCGCCGTTTGCCGCGTTGAACGCCGATGCCGAGGTGATGCGCTACTTTCCCGCGACGCTGAGCCGCGCGGAGAGTGACGGTTTGGCGGCGCGCTGCCGCGAGAAGATCGACACGTTGGGCTGGGGCTTCTGGGCTTGCGAGCGCAAGGCGGACGGCGCCTTCATCGGCTTTGTCGGGCTCAGCGTCCCCGCGACGACCTTGCCATTTTCCCCCTGCGTGGAGATTGGCTGGCGCCTGGCGCGCGAGGCATGGGGGCAGGGCTTTGCCACCGAGGGCGCCCGTGCGGCACTGGCGGTGGGGTTTGAACAGATTGGCCAAAAGGAGATCGTTTCATTCACGGCGTTGGCCAACCAGCGCTCGCGCGCGGTCATGGATCGTCTGGGCATGCATGAGGACGCGATCCCGTTCGAACACCCTGCGCTGCCGGAGGGGCATCCGCTACGGCTCCATCGCCTTTACCGCCTGTCGCGTGACAAGTGGGAAGCCGGGGTGCATCGTTCCAGCTGAGCCCATGGGCATCCCTGCGGCAATCCGCCACATGGCACGAGCCGGCGATTCGCACGTCCGCCGAAGAGGACATTTCGCAAAATCGGTAATAATGCCGACCAACAGCCGGAGCGCCCCCGCGCCGGCAACCTGGCCACAGAGATCCCGATCCGTCCATCGTTTATGCAAGCCAATTCCCGCGCCTATTTCCTGCTGATTGCCATCATCTCGTTCGGGATGGTTGGCTTTGCGCTCTACCTGCAGTTCGAGAAGGGGTACCAGCCGTGCCCGCTGTGCATCATGCAGCGGTTCGCCTTTATCGGCATCGGCCTGTTCTCGCTGCTCGCGGCCATTGCGCAGAACACGCGTTCGCTGTGGCAGGGGCTGGGCATGCTGTCCGGCGTCGGCGGCATTGCGGTGGCCGTGTACCACGTGTCGCTGCTGCTGAACCCCAAGGCGAGCTGCGGGATCGACCCGCTCGAAAACTGGGTCAATGCCTTGCCGACCGCCAAGGTGCTGCCGCAGGTGTTTTATTCCGATGGCCTGTGCACTGCGCCGCTGCCGCCGGTGCTGGGCCTGTCGGTGCCGGCCTGGTCACTGATCTGGCTGTTCATCCTGACGCTGACGCTGGCGGTCGGGTTGATCCGGCGCGAGAAGAATTTCCGCTGAGCCGGGTACGCCGGCCATTCGGCGGCTGGCGTACCTGGGCACCGGCTTCTCGACGGCAATCGATGTTCGGTTCCTTGGGGCACTTAGTCAGCGAGTTGCGCGGGCTCGGCGGTCTTGCTGCATTCCTGGCGGGCCGTCGCCTGGAGGGCAAGCTTGTTGAGTGCCGAGATAACGGCTTCCACTTGCCGATCCTCCGGCTCACGAGGGCTCCGCTTCTGGCGGACGATTACTGACGCTTCGAAATAGTCGATCGTGGCTTGGACGGTGAGAATCGGAGCTACTGGCTCTTGTACCAACGCCAGGAGTCGATTCGCCACAGCGGTGCAAGCATCGCCGATTGTCCTGCGAGTCCCGCGTCGGGTTGGGGTTCGCCGACGGTCAATGTAATGCTTCACGAAGACTGCTCGAACGGCTTCCGAGTTGCGGGCGGCGTCATACTGGGCTGACGCGACTTTCATCATCGGCGACGCTCGTTCTCCATCGTATTCGTAAATCACATCCATTGGTGCGCCAAGGGACAACAGGCGATCGCAGACCTCATGATTTCCATATCGTACGGCCATCTGCAGGGGCGTATCTCTACCAGAGATGTCGCGTTCTGTACGGCAGGTGAGGGATGGGTTGTGCTCCAACATCTGAAAGCATCCTTGCGTGTTACCCCCTTTCAAGGATGCCTCAAAGGCATTCATTTCCGCGCTGTGCTTTCCAAAGATGAAATCGCTGAAAAAATCAACTAACATTATTATTATGATGTCATTCTGATCGATTTGCGGAATGGCGTTTTTTTGCCGTACTTGCCGCAATCAATGCGGTGATAAGGCCTGAGTGAGGTGTCGGTTTCAGGCCGAAATACCAGATTTTGTCAGTGCTCGCACGGGAGTACGTGCCGCGGTCCACAGAATTGCGAGGGTAAAGGCATATAACATGACGCCATTAACATGGGTCAGAAATGCTTGCGTCAAGCCAAAGATGAGATAGGAAAGGCTTAACATGATTCCCGCGACGGCATAAGGCTTGGCCTGGTCGTTGACCAGTTGGGCGCGGTTCGCAAACAGGCAGAGCGGAGCAAGGAAGAGTATAAGGACTGCGATCAGACCAAGGATGCCCCGTTTGACCCAGGCATCAAGATACTCGTTGTGCAGATGGCTGTGATCGCCGACGACTGCATCGACTTTGCCCTCGTGGATCAGGCGTTGAACATCGTTCATGTAGCCTTGCTTGCCCCAACCGAGCGCAGGCCGCTCCTTGATCAGCAAAATGCCTGTGCGCCACATCTCGAGGCGCGCTCCGACCGATGTGCGGGCATTATGTTCATCCGAATAGGCATTGGTTTCGGTGAGTGCCAGCTCGATGCGCTCCTTGACGGAATTGTGTGGCACTGCGTAAAGGATCGTGCCGACCAGCAGCACCGCAATGATTCCGGAAACAAGGTGCCGGGCCTTCCAGGCGTGCCGGTACTGGAAAAACAGGACTGCAAGGCAGAAAGGCAAGGCCAGCCAGCTACCGCGGCTGCCGGTGAAGATGGAGCCGAGAATGCCGAAAACCCCTCCTGTGGCCAAGCCTGCCACCCAGGCGATGGCGTGGCGTTGAGTGCGCGCCCAATCGAGCCCCGCCAGACAGAGAGTGCCCAGGAGAAGGCTGATGTTTCCGAATTGAATGGGGTTGGTGAAACCTTCAGCACGCTCTTGCAAGAGAATAAAGCTCTGCCATGCTGAGAACAGGCCCGATCCAATTGCACCCGTCGCCAGTCCACCCCAGATGGCTGCGGGGGATGGCGGGTATTCCAGCAGCACAAGCATTGCGGGGATTGCCAGCAAGAAGCGCAACGGCGCGTCGTATTCGCGTCCAGGCGAAACCTGGAAAACGTTCATGAGGCAGGTTAAGAAGAAATACACGGCCAGGACGGTGATTACGATGTAATCTTGCGTGGCCAGTTTCAACTGGCGCTGGACGCGCAACAAGACGAAGCTACCGAGCAGCAGTAATGCGGGTCCGAAAGAGAATCCGCTTGGTATGACCAACGCGATGGCAAAAAAGATAAAGGTGGCAAACGACGTGTAGGCGAGCATTGAACGATTACATGACCTTGTTGAAGCGCAGGGATCAACGTGGTTTTTGGACGAACCTGAGGCCGGCTCCGGAGATTGAGCCAGTGGGATAGGAGCACTCCAGCATGCGCGGCCCTTGAAAAGATTCAGCAAGGGCACGATTGTACACTTGCAGTTGTCGGCAGGCAGGCCGCTAAACTTAACCCTACTCGTGTGGGGATGCGGGGCTGCAATTCGCCGCGTACGCAAAGTCACGATGACGCGTTAGCCCAGCGGCAAGAAGCCTGCTGAGCACGCTGCAAATTCGAGCACTGAGAGGTGTTATGCCGACTGCATTATGCAGTGCAGGTCATGACGTCGATAATTCGGACGGCTTCGCATGCCGGACTCCCTCCCGGACGGCCCACGGGCGGCGGCGCTTGGTGGTATGGAGAAGCCCGGCGCGTATCCCGTACTGAAAAAGGGGCTGGTGTTGAGAGGCAACGAACCCGAACCCCTACACAATCTGCTCGATCTGCTCCTGCAGTTCCAGCCACTTCTCTTCCAGCGTCTCCAGTTCGCCGTTGACTTCGCCCTGGCGCTTGAGCGTTTCCATCAGCTTCGACTTGTTGGCGTCGGCATAGCTCGTCTCGTCGGCCATGAACTGGTCGATCTCCGCCTTGGCGGTCTGCAGCACCGCCATGCGCTTCTCCACCTTTTCCAGTTCCTTGGTGAGAGGCTTGCGCAGTTGCGCGAGGCGCTGGCGTTCGTCGGCCTCGGCGCGGCGCTGGTCCTTGCGATTGATCCCCGCTGACGCACCGCCCGATTCCGCCTGGTGAGCGGCCACGGCGGCATTGCGTTTGGCGGCGGCTTGCTGGAGCAGCCAGTCGCGGTAGTCGTCCAAATCGCCGTCGAACGGCTTGATGGTGCCGTCGGCGACCAGCATGAACTGGTCGGCGGTGGCGCGCAGCAGGTGCCGGTCGTGCGAGACCAGGATCAGCGTGCCTTCGAACTGCGCCAGCGCCATGGTCAGCGCTTCACGCGTGTCCAGGTCCAGGTGGTTGGTCGGCTCGTCGAGCAGCAGCAGGTTGGGCTTCTGCCAGACGATCAGCGAGAGCGCCAGCCGGGCCTTCTCGCCGCCCGAGAACGGCTCGATCGGCGCGGTCGCCATGTCGCCACGGAAGTTGAAGCTGCCGAGGAAGTCGCGCAGTTCCTGCTCGCGCGTGTCCGGCGCCAGCCGGGCCAGGTGCTGCAGCGGCGAGTCGTGATCGCGCAGGGTTTCCAGTTGATGCTGGGCGAAGTAGCCGATCTGCAGCCCTTTGCCAAGGCGCAGATTGCCAGTGAGCGGATCCTGCGTGCCCGCCAGGGTCTTGACCAGCGTCGACTTGCCCTGGCCGTTGGCGCCGAGCAGGCCGATGCGCTGGCCGTTCTGGATCGACAGCGCCAGCTTGTGCAGGATGGTCACCGGCGGATCGGCCTCGGCATAGCCGCAGTCGACGCCATCCAGCACCATCATCGGATTCGGGGCCGCATCGGGTTCGCGGAACTCGAACGCGAAGCCGGCCGCGACGTGGACCGGCGCCAGCCGCTCCATCTTTTCAAGCGCCTTCACGCGGCTTTGCGCCTGGCGCGCCTTGGTGGCCTTGGCCTTGAAGCGCGTGATGAACGATTCGAGGTGCGCGATTTCCTTCTGCTGGCGCACATAGGCCGATTGCTGCTGCGCCATCTGCTGCAGGCGCAGGGTCTCGAACAGCGTGTAGTTGCCGCCGTAGCGGCGCAGCTGCTGGTTCTCGATATGGACCGTGACGTTGCAGATCGCGTCCAGGAATTCGCGGTCGTGCGAAATCATGACCAGAGTGCCCGGGTAGCGCGCCAGCCAGTCTTCGAGCCAGACGATGGCGTCCAGATCCAGGTGGTTGGTTGGTTCGTCGAGCAGCAGCAGGTCGGACGGGCACATCAGCGCCTGCGCCAGGTTCAGGCGCATGCGCCAGCCGCCCGAGAACGATGACACCGGCTGCGACACCTGCGCCAGCGTGAAGCCCAGGCCCAGCAGCAGCGCTTCGGCGCGGGCCGGCGCGGTGTAGCCGTCGGCATCGGCAAAGCCGGCATGGGCCTCGGCCTCCGCGCTGCCATCGCCGACCGCTTGCGCTTCGGCGATGGCAGCTTCGATCTCGCGCAGGCGCGTGTCGCCGTCGATCACATAGTCCACCGCGCTGCGGGCCACCGCCGGCGTTTCTTGCGCCACGTGGGCAATGCGCCACTGCGCCGGGACGGACAGGTCGCCGCCATCCGGATGCAGCTCGCCGCGCAGCATCGCGAACAAGGTGGACTTGCCGCTGCCATTGGCGCCGACAAGGCCCACACGCTCGCCCGGATTGAGCGTCACGCTGGTGTGGTCGAACAGCACCTTGGTGCCGCGCTGGAGGACAAGCTGGTCGATTCGGATCACGAGGAAGGCAGGAACGTCGGGGACAAACGGCGGAAAGTGGCGCGAAAGCGCAAGGCAGCCCGGCATAGGCGCTGGCCGGCATTGTAGCGTTTCCCGCTGGCACCGCCTGTGCGGATAGCGGCGAAGCCTAGGGATTACCCTCGAACAATGAAATCTCTATTTTCTTGTTTTGCATCTGCGTGTAAATTAATTTTCATCATGGACTTGTGACTGATGCCTGATTTTCCACATCCGCCTATGCCCGACACCATGCCGGACGGCACCTCGATCTCCGAACGTATTGCACGCAGCCTGCCTGCGCTGACGCCCGCACACCAGCGCATGGCCGAGTACGTGCTCGCCAATCCGTTCCGCGCGGCGACCATGCGCATCGACGAGTTCGCGGCCGCGGTACAGGTGTCGGTGGCCACGGCCAACCGCTTTGCGCGTGCGCTGGGGTTTGACGGCTATCCGCAGTTCCGTGGCGAACTGGTGCGCGGCTTCGAGGCGACGCTGGCGCCCGTGGAGCGCCTGCGTTCGGAACTGGAGCGGCCGGCTACGGCCGCGGAAGCCTTCGCCGCATCGCTGGACAATGCCGCCGCAAACCTCGAGGCCACGCGCCGCGCGCTGGACGCGGATGCGTGCGAGCGGGCGGTATCCGCCATTCTTGCCGCGGAGCGCGTCTATATCGCCGGCTTCGGTGCCAGCGGCTTTCTGTCGGGCTTGCTGCAGCACGGGCTGGAAATGCACTGCCGCATGGTGACTTCGGTGGCCGCTGCCGGCGGCGCATCGCACGCGGCGCGCCAGTTGTTCAAGCTCAGCCCGGCCGATCTGGTGATCGCCATTGCCTTTCCGCGCTATGTGTCCGACACCGTGGTGCTGGCCCAGCGCGCCAAGGCACGCGGTGCGCGCGTGCTGGCATTGACCGACGGCCCGACCTCGCCGCTGGCGCCGATCGCCGATATCGCGCTTTACGCGCAGGCCGCCAACCGGCTGTCCGCCAACTCCGACGCCAATGTGCTGGCGCTGATCGAAGCGCTGTGCGGCGCCGTGGCGCACCGGGCCGAGCGCCCGGTCAAGGCCGCCGCCGAAATGACCGAATTCCTCCTGCCCTGGCTGTACGGCGCCCATGCCGGCAATGCCGGCAATACCGGTAGTGCGGCCAGCACGCCGGCAGCGCAGCCCCTGTCGCAAGCCGGCGACGAAGGCAAGCCCGGTGCCGTGCGCCGCAACTCTTCCAAGCATCTCAAAGCGTAGCCTCCATGAACCAAGCAGTCATTGCCATCCACGGCGGCGCCGGCACCATCACGCGCAACGCCATGGACCCCGCCCGCGAACGCGAATACACCGAGGCACTCGAACAGGTGCTGCTGGCCGGCCGGCGCGTGCTGGCCAGCGGCGGCACGGCCGTCGATGCGGTGACCGAAGCCGTGCGGCTGCTGGAAGAGTGCCCGCTGTTCAACGCCGGCAAGGGCGCGGTGCTCACGCATGCCGGCACCTACGAACTCGACGCCGCCATCATGGATGGCGCTACGCTCGATGCCGGCGGGGTCGCGTGCGTGACGCGGCTGCGCAACCCGGTGCTGGCCGCGCGCGCGGTGATGGACCACAGCGAGCATGTGCTGTTCGCGGGAGAGGGCGCCGAAGCCTTCGCGCAGGCGCACGGGCTCGAACTGGTATCGCGCGACTACTACTACACGCAAGCCCGCTACGAGCAATGGGAGCGCGCCCGCGCGGTGCAGGGCATGGCGCTGCTCGATCACGATGCGGCCACGCTGGCCGCCCGCTCGCTTGCCGGGAAATCTGATCCGATCGATCCCGACAGCAAGTTCGGCACGGTGGGTGCCGTGGCCTGCGACAGCTTTGGCAACCTGGCCGCGGCGACATCGACGGGCGGTGTCACCAACAAGCAGGTGGGCCGCGTGGGCGATACGCCGCTGGTGGGCGCCGGCTGCTATGCCGATGACGTGGCTGCCATTTCCGCCACGGGCACTGGCGAAATGTTCATCCGCACCGTGGCCGCGCACGATGTCTCGGCGCAAATGCGCTATGCCGGCCTGTCGCTGGAAGAATCCGCGCGCCGCGTGGTCATGGAGAAGCTGCCCGCCATTGGCGGCCGCGGCGGACTGATCGCGGTGGATCGCGCCGGCAACGTCACGCTGCCGTTCAACACCGAAGGCATGTACCGCGGTTTTGCCCGCGCGAGCGGCCCGGTGACCGTGTCGATCTACGGCTGACGCCTGACGCTCGCCGTTCCCTTTCAGCAATTCCCGCAGCAATCCAAGGGGTGCCAGTGGCTGAACTCTCTTCCCAAGCAAACATTGTGCTGCCGCCGCAGCGCGTGGTGTCGGTGGACGGCCTGACCGTCCGCTTTGCCACCTCGGAGCGTACGGTCGAAGCCGTGCGCAACCTGTCCTTCCACGTGGACCGTGGCGAGACGCTGGCCGTGGTCGGGGAATCCGGTTCCGGCAAGTCGGTGACCTCGCTGGCGCTGATGCGGCTGGTCGAACATGGCGGCGGCAAGGTCGTGTCGGGCAGCATGGCGCTGCGCCGGCGCAGTGGCGAGATCATCGACCTGGCGCGCGCTGGCAATGCCACGCTGCGCAGCGTGCGCGGCGCGGACGTGGCGATGATCTTCCAGGAGCCGATGACTTCGCTGAACCCGGTGTTCCCGGTGGGCGAGCAGATCGCGGAATCGATCCGCCTGCACCAGGGCAAGAGCCGTTCCGCCGCGCGCGCCGAGGCACTGCGCATGCTGGAGCTTGTGCGCATTCCGGAAGCGAAGCGCGTGCTGGACCGCTTCCCGCACCAGTTGTCCGGCGGCATGCGACAGCGCGTGATGATCGCCATGGCACTGTCGTGCAAGCCCGCACTGCTGATTGCCGATGAGCCGACCACCGCGCTGGACGTGACCATCCAGGCCGAGATCCTGCAACTGATCCGCGGCCTGCAGGCGGAAATGCACATGGGCGTGGTGTTCATCACGCACGACATGGGCGTGGTGGCCGAAGTGGCCGACCGCGTGCTGGTGATGTACCGCGGCGAAAAAGTGGAAGAGGGCGGTTCGGACGAAGTGTTCCGCGCTCCGGCCCATCCCTACACGCGCGCGCTGCTGTCGGCTGTGCCGCGACTGGGCGCGATGCAAGGCACCGACCTGCCGGCCAAGTTCCAGTTGCTGCAGGTTGGCGATGCCGTTCCTGAGGCAGCTGCGCCGCAGGACACCGTGTCTCCCGAAGCCACGCCGATCCTGCGCGTGCGCGACCTGGTGACGCGCTTCGACGTGCCGGGCGGCCTGTTCGGCCGTGTTGCGCGGCGCGTCCATGCAGTCGAGAAGGTCAGCTTCGACCTCTACCCGGGCGAGACGCTGGCGCTGGTCGGCCAATCGGGCTGCGGCAAATCGACCACCGGTCGTTCGCTGCTGCGGCTGGTGGAAAGCCAGAGCGGCACCGTCGAGTTCGGCGGGCAAGATATCAGCCGCATGGAGGGCGCCGCCTTGCAGCACCTGCGGCGCAATATCCAGTTCATCTTCCAGGATCCGTTTGCCTCGCTCGATCCGCGCGTGCCGGTCGGCTATTCGATCATGGAGCCGCTGCTGGTGCACAAGGTCGCAAGCGGCAAGGAAGCCGAGCAACGCGTCGCCTGGCTGCTGGAGAAGGTTGGGCTCGATGCTTCGCACGCGGCGCGCTATCCGCACGAGTTCTCGGGCGGCCAGCGCCAGCGCATCTGCATTGCGCGCGCGCTTGCGCTCAACCCGAAGGTGGTGGTGGCGGACGAGTCGGTGTCCGCGCTGGACGTGTCGATCCAGGCCCAGATCGTCAACCTGATGCTGGATCTGCAACGCGAACTCGGCATCGCCTTCCTGTTCATCTCGCACGATATGGCGGTGGTGGAGCGCGTCAGCCATCGCGTGGCGGTGATGTACCTGGGTCAGATCGTAGAGATCGGCCCGCGCCGCGCGATCTTCGAGAACCCGCAGCACCCGTACACGAAGAAGCTGATGGCGGCCGTGCCGATTGCCGATCCGTCGCGCCGGCATCTGCGGCGCGAACCGCTGTCCGATGAAATCCCGAGCCCGATCCGTGCGGTCGGCGACGAACCGGTGGTGCAGCCGCTGGTGCCGGTCGTCGGCAGCGCAGGAACCGGCCACTTTGTTGCCCGGCACGCCGTTGGCGGTGCCTACTGAAACGCAAGTCAATCCAAGGAGAATCGAGATGTCTGCACGGATGGTTTCGCCCAGGCTGGTAGCCGGGCTGCTGATGGCCGGCGCGATGGGCGCGCTGGCCCCGGTGTCCGCCTTTGCCGCCAAGGATGCGGTGATGGCGGTCGCATCCACGTTCACCACGCTGGATCCGTACGATTCCAACGACACGCTGTCGCAGGCCGTGTCCAAGAGCTTCTACCAGGGCCTGTTCGGCCTGGACAAGGACATGAAGCTGGTCAACGTGCTGGCCGAAAGCTATGACGTCAGCAAGGACGGCCTGACCTATACCATCAAGCTCAAGAAGGGCGTCAAGTTCCACGACGGCACGACCTTTGACGCTGCCGCAGTGAAGGCCAACCTCGACCGCGTGACCAACCCGGCCAACAAGCTCAAGCGCTATACGCTGTTCAACCGCGTCGCCAAGACTGATGTCGTGGACAGCAGCACGGTGAAGGTCACGCTGAAGGAGCCGTTCTCGCCGTTCATCAATGTGCTGGCACACCCGTCGTCCGTGATGATCTCGCCCGCGGCGCTGCAGAAGTACGGCAAGGAAATTGCCTTCCATCCGGTCGGCACCGGCCCGTTCGAGTTTGTCGAATGGAAGCAGCCCGATCACCTGAAGGGCAAGAAGTTTACCGGCTACTGGAAGACCGGTTATCCGAAGATCGACACCATTAACTGGAGGCCGGTGGTCGACAACAACACGCGCGCCGCCATCATGCAGACCGGCGAGGCGGACTTCGCCTTCAGCATTCCGTTCGAGCAGGCCGCGGTGCTGAAGAACAGCCCCAAGGTGGACCTGGTCGCGGCGCCGTCGATCATCCAGCGTTACCTGAGCCTGAACACCACGGTCAAGCCGTTCAACGACCCGAAGGTGCGCCAGGCGATCAACTACGCGATCAACAAGGACGCGCTGGCCAAGGTGGCCTTTGCCGGCTACGCCGTGCCTGCCGATGGCGTGGTGCCGGCGGGCGTGGACTACGCCGAGAAGCTGGGTCCGTGGCCGTATGACCCGGCCAAGGCGCGCGCACTGCTCAAGGAAGCCGGTTATCCGAACGGCTTCGAGACCACGCTGTGGTCGGCCTACAACCACACCACCGCGCAGAAGGTGATCCAGTTCGTGCAGCAGCAGCTGCAGCAGGTCGGCATCAAGGCCAGCGTGCAGGCGCTGGAAGCCGGGCAGCGCGTGGAGAAGGTCGAAAGCGTGCAGAAGCCGGAAGACGCCGGCGTGCGCATGTACTACGTGGGCTGGTCGTCGTCGACCGGTGAGTCCGACTGGGCACTGCGTCCGCTGCTGGCCTCGGAGTCGATGCCGCCGAAGCTGCTGAACACCGCGTACTACAAGAACGACCAGGTCGACGCCGACATCGCCGGCGCGCTGCGCACGACTGATCGCACCGAAAAGGCCAAGCTGTACAAGGACGCGCAGGAACGCATCTGGAAGGACGCGCCGTGGGCGTTCCTGGTGACCGAGAAGGTGCTGTTCGCCCGCAGCAAGCGGCTGACCGGCGCCTATGTGATGCCGGACGGCTCGTTCAATTTCGACGAGATCGATATCAAGCAGTAAGCAGTAAGCCGAGTGTGGCCGCCTGCCCGCGTCGCGGGGGCATGGGTGGGCTGGCCTGCGACCTTTCTCTCTGAAGCGTCATGCTGAACTATTTCCTCAAACGATGCCTGGGCGTGATCCCCACACTGCTGATCGTCGCGGTGCTGGTGTTCCTGTTCGTCCACCTGCTGCCCGGTGATCCGGCGCGGCTCGCCGCGGGCCCCGAGGCGGACCAGGCCACGGTCGAACTGGTGCGCAAGGATCTCGGGCTGGACAAGCCCATGCCCCAGCAATTCGTGAACTTCTTCTCGAACGCGGTCCGTGGCGAGTTCGGGCATTCGCTGCGCACCAAGCGCCCGGTCAGCGAAGAGATCGGCGACCGCTTCATGCCGACGCTGTGGCTAACCGTCGCATCCATGGCCTGGGCCGTCGTGTTCGGCATGGTGATCGGCATCTGCTCGGCGGTCTGGCGCAACCGATGGCCTGATCGCCTGGGCATGACGCTGGCCGTGTCCGGCATCTCGTTTCCGGCCTTTGCACTGGGCATGCTGCTGATGGAAGTGTTCTCCGTCCAGCTGGGCTGGCTGCCGTCGATCGGCGCCGAAAGCTGGAAGCACTACATCCTGCCGTCGCTGACGCTCGGTGCCGCGGTGGCGGCGGTGATGGCGCGCTTCACCCGCGCCTCGTTCGTCGAGGTGCTGCAGGAAGATTTCGTGCGCATCGCCCGTGCCAAGGGCGTGCGCGAGACCGTGGTCGTCGCCAAGCACACGCTGCGCAACGCCATGATCCCGGTCGTGACCATGATGGGCCTGCAGTTCGGCTTTCTGCTGGGCGGCTCGATCGTGGTCGAGAAGGTCTTCAACTGGCCGGGCCTCGGTCGCCTGCTGGTCGATGCCGTGGAGATGCGCGACTATCCGGTGATCCAGGCCGAGGTGTTGCTGTTTTCGCTCGAATTTATCCTGATCAACCTGGTGGTGGATTTGCTCTACACGGTGATCAATCCAACCATCCGCTACAAGTAAGAGAGGGAGGCCGGCATGACAGAGATTTCCACGCCCGCCGCCAGTCCGGCAGCCGCGACTGTCGCGGCGCCGCAGGCCGTGCGTACGCCCTGGACCGAGTTCTGGCGCAAATTCCGCAAGCAGCACCTGGCGCTCGGCGCGGGCGCGTTTGTGCTGCTGCTCATCTTGGTGGCGATCCTGGCGCCGCACCTGGTGCCATACGATCCCGAGAATTTCTTCGACTACGACGCGCTCAACGCAGGCCCGTCCGCGGCCCACTGGATGGGCGTGGACTCGCTCGGCCGCGACATCTTCAGCCGCATCCTGGCCGGCACGCGCATCTCGCTGGCGGCGGGCTTCCTGTCCGTCATCATCGGGGCGCTGATCGGTACGGCGCTGGGGTTGCTCGCCGGCTACTACGAAGGCTGGTGGGACCGCATCGTGATGCGGATTTCCGACGTGCTGTTCGCGTTCCCGGGCATCCTGCTCGCGATCGGCATCGTGGCGATCCTTGGCAATGGCATGGTCAACGTGATCTTCGCCGTGGCCATCTTCAGCATTCCGGCCTTTGCGCGCCTGGTGCGCGGCAATACGCTGATGCTCAAGCAGCTGACCTATGTGGAGGCCGCACGCAGCATCGGCGCATCGGACTGGACCATCCTGATGCGGCATATCCTGCCGGGCACGGTGTCGTCGATCGTGGTGTATTTCTCGATGCGCATCGGCACGTCGATCATCACGGCGGCAAGCCTCTCGTTCCTCGGGCTCGGCGCGCAGCCGCCCACGCCGGAGTGGGGCGCGATGCTGAACGAGGCGCGGGCCGATATGGTGACGGCCCCGCACGTCGCGATCTTTCCGAGCCTGGCAATTTTCCTGACGGTGCTCGCCTTCAACCTGCTGGGCGACGGCCTGCGCGACGCGCTCGATCCCAAGATCGACCGGCGCTGAGGTGGCACGGAGATGGAACAGCTGACTGCGCCGGTCATTGGCTCGCTGCCCGCCGGCGCGCGCAACAGCATCACGGACGTCGCCGGTGTCACGGTCGGGCATTGCACGCTCGATGCTGGCGACCTGCAGACCGGCGTGACGGTGGTGCGGCCGCATGACGGCAATCCCTACTTGCAAAAGGTGCCAGCCGCCTGCGCCGTGATCAACGGCTTCGGCAAGAGTGTAGGCCTCGTGCAGGTGGAGGAACTGGGCCTGCTGGAGACGCCGGTTGCACTGACCAACACGTTCGCTGTCGGCGCGGTGGCGCAAGCGCAGATCCGCGAAGCCATTGCGGCCAATCCCGAGATCGGCCGCGCGCTGCCGACGGTCAACCCGCTGGTGTTCGAGTGCAATGACGGTTACCTGAACGATATCCAGGCCCTGGCAGTCAACGGTGGCCACTATGAGGCGGCCTGTACTGCTGCCTGCGCTGACGTTGAGGCCGGCTCGGTCGGGGCCGGGCGCGGCATGTCGGCGTTTGGCGTCAAGGGCGGCATCGGCACGGCTTCGCGGCTCGCCGGCGGCTACTGCGTCGGTGCGCTGGTGCTGGCGAACTTCGGGACGCCGGAATCTCTGGTCGTGGCAGGCCGGCATGTCGGTGGTGCGCTGGCCGCACGGCTCGCGGCACGGACGCCGGAGCCCGAGAAGGGTTCGATCATCATGATCGTGGCCACCGACGCGCCGCTCGATGCGCGCCAGCTGCGCCGGCTGGCCCTGCGCGCAGGCGCGGGCCTGGCGCGCACGGGGTCGGTCTACGGGCATGGATCGGGCGATATCGTGCTGGCGTTTTCCAGCGCGTACACCGTGCCGCACCATGCCGCAGATCCGATGCCTTCCGTCGCGCTGCTGCATGAAAGCCGCCTGGATCCGCTGTTCCGCGCGGCCGCCGACAGCGTCGAGCAGGCCATCCTCCACGCACTGTGGCACGCCGTGCCTGTCCGGGGCCGCGATGGCCACGTGCGGCACGCCTTGCTGGACGTCATGCCCGAACTGCGCAATCCGACATGAAGCTGCTGATTTCCACTGACATCGAAGGCATTGCCGGCGTCTTTCACGCCGAGCAGACCCGCGCCGGAAACGGCGAGTATGAGCGCGCGCGCGCCTGGATGACCGGCGAAGCCAACGCCGCGGTGCAGGGCGCCTTTGAAGCCGGCGCCACCGAGGTGCTGGTCAATGACTCGCACGGCGGTTTTCGCAATTTGTTGCCCGACCAGGTCGATTCGCGTGCGCAGCTCGTGCTGGGCAAGCCGCGCTACCTCGGCATGATGGCCGGCGTGGAAGCGGGCTGCGACGGCGTGTTCATGATCGGCTATCACGCCCGCGCGCAAAGCCGCGGTGTGCTGGCGCATACGATCAACAGCGGCGCGTTCGCAAGGGTGTGGCTCAATGGGCAAGAGCTTGGCGAAGCGGGGCTTTACGCCGCGTTGGCCGGCGAGTTCGGCGTGCCGGTGCTGATGGCGAGCGGTGATGACGCGTTTATCGACGAGACCCGGCCGCTGATGCCGTGGGTGAGTTATGTGCAGACCAAGTCGGCGGGCGGCTTCGGCAGCGGCAGCACGCTTGCGCCGGAGGCGGCGCGCGATGCTATCCGCGACGCGGCTGCGGTGGCGGTGCGCGAACGGGCCACGGCCCGCGCGTTCCGAATCGATGCGCCGGTGAACTGCCGGCTCCAGGCCCAGACCCCCGCGCACGCGGATCTGTTTTGCCAGTGGCCGACGCTGGAGCGCGTGGATGGTGTCACGCTGACATTCGCGGCGGACTCGGTGCAGTCTGCGGTGCGCATGCTGAACTGCCTGTCGGCGATGTCGTTCATGCTGAAATAGCGGAACTTGGCCGGTCGCGGCGCGATCGGCGACAATAGCCGGTTCGGCGGCGCGGTCTGATCTGTAGATCGGGCCAGCCGCTTTTACCCGCTATACCGCACACATGACCCAGGCACAACACGGGGGCTGGATTCCCGTACGCAAGGACTTCGTCGACCTCGACACGCGCTGCCACGCGCGCGGCACGACCGGGCGCCACCATGGCTTTCCCGATGGCCGGGCCTACATCCTGCGTGACGCGCAGGGCCATGAGTACCCGTTCGGTGAAGCCTGCGCCCAGGCCGCTTTGCTCCATCCGGCGCTGCTCGTGCAAGTGCCTGACTATACCGAGCGCGACGTGGTGCGCCAGGCGGAGGCGCTGGATGCGTCCCTCGCGGCTGCCAGCACGCCGCGCCGCCGGCCCACCGCCGCGCAGCGCGATGCCGAGCAGCGCCTGGCGGCCATCCGCTATCTCGTGCTGCGCATGGAAAAGGTTGCGGCCGTGCCGCGCGTCCAGCCCACGGTGCGTTTTGCGCCACTGCAGGATGTCTACGAGCAATACCAGCGTACCGGCGATATGAGCCGGGCACAGGTGGCCCGCATTCTCGCCATCGAGAAGAGCCCCACGACGCCGCCGCGGCTCAAGGCCACCAATCTGCTCGATGTCTACACTGCCCACGTCAAGCTGGAACGGCTGATCGCGGCCTCCAACCGGCTCGATAACATCCGCTTCCTGCGCAGTCTGCATGACTGGCTGGCGCGCCAGCTCGTCCTGTCGGCCGCGCAGATCGCCGCGGCGGGCATTGAAATGCATCCGCAGGCCTTCAGTGCGCCAGGCATCTGGGGACCCGACGATGCCCGGCCGGGCGCGAGCGGAGAGCTGTTCTGACGCACTGCACGTTGGCAAGGCCTGACGATTTGGCGTCTAATGCGAGCATCTCCGTTCGTGTGGGGCAGTCGCCATGGGCCAGGTTTCGGGTTGCTTTGCCACCAGTTATGCCGAGGCGCGGCAGAAGTTCCTGGCCGCCGCGCGTGCCGCCGGCGCAACACTAGCCGAGTTCCCCCACCCGACCCGGCGCGGCAGTGCCGGCGAGGACCTGGCCATGGATATCGCGTGGGTAGGCCCTGCCGATGCGCGCCGCGTGCTGATGGTGAGTTCCGGGGTGCATGGCGTGGAAGGCTTCTGCGGCTCCGGCGCGCAAGTGGCCCTGCTGACCGATGCGGTGCTGCTGGCCGACTGCGCCGAGGCGCGGCTGGGCCTGTTACTCGTGCATGCCGTCAATCCCTATGGTTTTTCCCATCTGCGCCGGGTCAACGAAGACAACGTTGACCTGAACCGCAATTTCATGGATTTTGCGCAGCCGCTGCCGGATAACGTCCCCTACGCGGAGATCGCACCGATGCTGGTGCCGGCGCACTGGCCGCCGTCCGGCGCGGAGCAGGCGCAGTTCATGAAGGCCGTGGCGGAAAAAGGCATGGACTGGTACCAGACCGCGGTCAGCGGCGGCCAGTACCAGGATCCGCGCGGCCTGTTCTATGGCGGCAACAAGGAAACGTGGAGCAATTACACGCTGCGTCGCGTGCTGGCGCGCTTCGGCAGCGGCCGCAGCAGCTTGCGCTGGATCGACATCCACACCGGACTGGGGCCCTGGGGCTATGGCGAGCCGATCTGCATGGGGCCCGACGACGACGCGCAACTCGGGCGGACCCGCGCCATCTGGGGCAACGAGGTGACGTCGATCTATGACGGTTCGTCCACATCCTCCCGGCTGTCCGGCCTGGCCTGGCAGGCGGTGCCGGGCACGTTGCCCGATATCGACTATGCGGGGATCGCGCTGGAGTTCGGCACGCTGCCCGTTGCGGAAGTCCTGGATGCGCTGCGTGGCGACCACTGGCTCTATCTGCATCCGGAAGCTGACGAAAACCAGCGCACCCTGGTCAGGCAGGCCATGCGGCAGGCCTTCTATGGCGATGCCGATGACTGGCGTGCAGACGTGGTCGAGCAGGTGACGGCGGCAGTCCGGAAGGCTATGCGCGGGCGGTAGGGCGGCGGTGGTGTTTTCAGTCTATGTCTTGCGAAGCCTTCAGCAGCTTGAGCCGCGTCTGGCCATCTGGCGTGAAGTGTGTGCCAAATCTCACCAGCCCAGCCTGATGCAGATGACAGGTCATGGTGAAACTAAGAAGCATGCCGGGCTCGGTCTCTTCGATCGTCAGGTCGATCGCCTTCAGCCTCGGCTCATGGCGCAGCAGCGTGGCTTCCATCTCGCGCTTGAGGGTGTGTGCGGAGGCAGGCAAGTGCCGGTAAATGCGGGATAGATCGCCGAGTCCATAGTCCGGCAGATGCGCGAGGCTGCCGCGGCGACTGTTAAGAATGCGCTGGATATTGTCCTGTACCGACAGGAAGGTCTGCGTGGCTGCGTCGAACTCTTCGATCGCCACGCCATTCGCAAAGAATCCCGTCACCGCCTCGAAGAGCCCCGGTCCGCCACGCATCACGCGCCTTCTGTTGTCGCGGATTCTTCGAAGGCCAGCCCGATGCCGTCGGCCTGGGAGAACGATAGATGGATCGACTTCGGCCTCCGCATGCCGGTCATGCGCGCCAACAACTCGCGCGACAGCACGGGCAGGATCTGCTGGTCGAGCAGGCTATCGATATTGCGCGCACCGGAATCTCGCAGCAGGCAGGCGCGCACCAACTCGCCCACCAGTGTGTCGTCGCACCGCAGTGGCACACCGAAGCGGCGTGCGATCCGGTCGGCCACCCTGGCTAACTTGATTCGCACGATCATGGCCATGGCGTCGCCCGACAGCGGGCGGTACACGACAGTCTGGAAGCGCGCCAGCAGCGCCGGCTGGAAGTGATCGACCAGTAGCGGACGGATCGATTCCATCAGGGAACCGTTCGCCAGTTCGGTACCGGCTTCCGCCGCCGCGTCGGTTGCCGCGAGAAGTTGCTCGCTCCCGAGATTCGAAGTCATCAGGATCACGGTATTGCGGAAGTCGATCACCCGGCCTTCGCCGTCCCGCATGAAGCCGCGGTCGAACACCTGATAGAACAGGTTCAGCACGTCGCGATGGGCCTTCTCGACTTCATCGAGGAGCACGATGCTGTAAGGGCGCTGGCGCACGGCTTCGGTCAACACGCCACCTTCTCCATAACCGACATACCCCGGCGGCGACCCCTTCAGTTGCGAGACGGTGTGGGCTTCCTGGTACTCCGACAGGTTGATGGTGATGAGCGCGCGCTCGCCGCCGAACATCAGGTCCGCCAGTGCGCGGGCAGTTTCCGTCTTGCCAACGCCAGACGGCCCGACCAGCAGGAATACCCCCAGCGGTGCATCCTCGGATTTGAGGCCTGCTTTCGCGGCTCGCAAGCTCTTGCCGAGCGCGGCCAGCGCTTCATCCTGGCCGACCACGACCTGGCTCAAGCGGCTCTCCAGCTCCAGCAAGGTGGCGAGTTCGCTGGAAAGCAGACTGTCGACCGGTACACCCGTCCAATCGGCGATGACCTGCGCTATCGTTGCTTCGTCCACTTCGGCGTGGAGCAGCGCGGCGTGGCCGTGCCTCGTCAATGCCTGATGGGTTGCCTGGATTGACGATTGCAAATCGCGGCGCACCGATCTGTCATCCGCAGCGTGCCATTGCGCGCGCAGCGCGACCAGTTTTTCGGCGGCGTCCTTCTGTTCGGTGAAAGCAATCTTGAATTGCCCGAGTTCGGTGGCGAGTGAGATCAGCCGGGTCTCGATGGCTGCCAGGCGTTCGCCCGCGTTGGCACCCGTGGCACCCATGTCATGCAGCAGCGCCGTGCGTTCGACCTCTAGCGCCGCACGTTCCGCTTCGCAGGCGGAGATCGCGATTGGCGTGGCCTCCAGGCTCATACGCACGCGCGCGGCGGCGGTATCGAGCAGGTCGACCGCCTTGTCCGGCAACTGGCGCCCAGTCAGGTACCGCCGTGACAGCCGCACCGCAGCGCCAACGGCCGCATCGGTAATGTGCACGCCGTGGTGCCGCGCATAGCGCTCCTTCAGGCCCCGCAGCATGAGGCAGGCGTTGTCATCATCGGGCTCGTCGACCTTGATCATCTGGAAGCGGCGCTCCAGCGCGGCGTCGCGCTCGAAGTACTGTTTGTATTCGGACCAGGTTGTGGCCGCGATCGTGCGCAGCTCGCCGCGCGCCAGTGCCGGCTTGAGCAGGTTGGCCGCGTCGGCGCCGCCGGCAGTGTTGCCCGCGCCGATCAGGGTATGGGCCTCATCGATGAAAAGCAGAATCGGCGTGGGGGACAGCTGCACAGCCTCGATGACATTCTTCAGGCGTTGTTCGAATTCGCCCTTGACGCCGGCACCGGCCTGCAAGAGGCCCAGGTCCAGCGTCAGCACGCTGACATCCCGGATGACCGCGGGAACATCGCCTTCGGCGATCTTGAGCGCCAGTCCCTCTACCAGCGCGGTCTTGCCCACGCCGGGTTCGCCGACGAGGATCGGATTGTTCTTGCGGCGCCGCGCCAGGATGTCGACCATCTGCCGGATCTCGATGTCGCGTCCAAAGACGGGATCGATCTTGCCGTCGCGCGCCTTCCGGGTGATGTCGATGGTGAAGCGCGCCAACGCCGACGTGTCGGCCTGACCGTGCACAGGCCTGGCGGCGGCGGGCGATTTGGGCGACGACGTCTGCGGAGCAGAAGCCTGTCCATCGATATCGCCTGCCATGGCAGCGGCCGCTTCGACCGAGATACCGTCCAGTTCATGCATGAGGCGCTCTATCTGAGTGGCCGACACGGACAGGAGCGGCCAGGCATCGGGCGCCCGCAGCAAATGCGGCGTTTCGGCGAGCGCTGCGAGCAGGTGTGCTGAGCGAATCGACTTCGATTCTCCAAGCGCCGTGGCTTCGAGGGACGCTCGCATCCACGCCGCTTCCAGCCACTGGCCGACGCGCTGCGACAGTTGGGGTTTGCCGCGCAGGTCGTGCGGAAGCCGCTCGAGCGTGGTCAGCAGCGCGTTCCAGATGCCATCTACATCAAGCTCATAGCGCCGGAGAATCGCGAGGAGATCGCCATCGCCGAGTTCCAGCAGCTTGATCAGCCAGTGCTCGACTTCGATGTCCCGATGGGCGCGCGTCTCACAGAGGCAGGCGGCGTCGGCGAGGGCGCGTGCGCAGTGTTCGTTCAGGCGACGCAGGAACGGGGAGAGATCGCGGGCGGTCATGACAGAGAGTTCAATTGGACACGGGGTAAATAAGAAAGCGCGCGGACCATCACAAGGCGTCCGCGCGGTCGGCGGGCCGGCATCCGGGACCGGCCGGTGCGTATTACGAGCGCTCGTTCCAGCTGTCGGCGTGGATGATGTTGCCGTCCTTGTACGACCACGTGATTTTCTCGTAGCGAAGCTCGATATCTTCGAGGTGGTTGTGCTTTTCGTAGGCCGGGTTCTTGATGTCGAGCATCTTGGGCGTGACGCCAACCACCTTCACGTTCTCGAGCTTGGTATTGAAGTATTCCTTCTCCTTGCCGGCGTCATCGATCTTGTACCACTTGATCTCGACCGACTTCAGTGTCTGGCCGCTGGTAACCGCCTTGTACAGGTACGGCGTCGAGGCGTCGGTCTCCTTGGAAAACACGATCGGCTTGTGCACGCGTGTGCCGGTCAGCTTGCCGGTGTTCGAGTCGGTCGGGATGTTGACGGCGTGGTCGAAGGCGACCACCTCGACGCTGCCTTCGCGGCCGGAAACGGTGACCGAGCCCTTGATATCGGCGCCGCCATCGTCCTTGATCCACATGTATGCGGGAATTGCCATTGCTTCTTACTCCTTCTGCTGGAATGAACAGGCCGACTGGCCCGAGGTTTTCCGATTGTCGCGATGAACATCGCGACAATCGGGGACGAGCGTGATTTCGACACGGCGGTTCGCGGCGCGGCCCGTGTCGGTGTCGTTAGGAGCCTTGGGGCGGGTGTCGCCGTAGCCCTGGATGGCAAAGTGAGTCAGCGGCAGACCGGCGGCATCGGCCAGCCAGTCACGGACCGACGCTGCGCGGGCCTCGGAAAGCTTGAGGTTGCTGGCAGCGGTGCCAGCCGCGTCGGTGTGCCCGGCCACAAGCACGCGCTTGTCGGGGTGCGCCTTGATCATTTCGAGCGCACCGATCAGGACCCGATTCGAGCCGGCATTCAAGGCGGCGCTGCCGCTTCGGAACAGAGACAGGCTGTCGAGTTCAATGGTCGATGGCGGCGGTGCCGGCGGCTGATATGCCGCGATCAATGCATTGAGCGGAGTGAGCAGGGGGGCGCCGCGGTAAAGGCCCAGGCCGAGTTGCGGGGGTACGCCGGCGCGCGCATATTGATCGAGTTCCTCGCGGTCCCGTTTGATGGCCTGAAGCGCATCGACACGGGCGGCGTCGTGCTCCGGCCCGATGGCGCGATAGCGGGCCATGTCGTTGACGACGCGGGTCACCAGCGCCCGGTTCTGCCAGGCTGAGGCCGCGCAGGCAGCACAGAACGCCAGCGCCAGCCAGGCAAAGGCGTGTGCCAACGCCCGCGGGGCTACGCGCCGCACAGGCTGCAGCGCAACGCCTTGTACCAGTGGCTCAGGCAGCGGGTAGGCGGCACGACGGCTATCCCTCGCAACTGGAGTCAACGCGGTGGCTTGCTCGGTGAAGTGCGCGAGCAGCGAATCCGGTGTGGGAACACCTGCGACGAGGGTGACACCGAAGCCGGCAATTTGCATCGGGCGGCGATATCGGAAGCCATCGCGGTGGTCGTCGACAAGCGCCGGCAGCAACGCACCGGTTGCCCACCGCGCCAGAGCGTCGATGCGCGCGGCACGGAACATGCGGCCCTGGCGGTCGGCGGGCACAGCAGCCCGAACATACTGCTGGGCACGCGCGGCGACCACCGATGCGTGCGCGTCGGCGAGCAGCCCATCGATGCCAGAGGCGTGAAACCACGGGCAATCTTCCGGCGCACCATTGGCTTCCTCCGCATAGACTGCAACGCAAACTGGCAAGGGGTAACCGAGCGCGCGGCTGGCCTCGCCGATGGCCGCGCGCCAGCGCCGGAGCCCGGCATTCAGCACGCCGGCATCGTTGGCGTGGTCGGCGCCGATCAGACAGGCGACGGCATCCGGGCCCTGTCCCTCACGCCAGTGCCTGAGCGCAACCGACACATGTGCCAGCCGGGTCGGGTCGTCGATCCGGATCCAGATTGCCATATCGGTGATCCGCACCAGCGCGTTGCCGAATGCCTTCGCCAGGGCGCCGGGCGCGTCGCCTGCCGCGAGCACCAAGGGCGTATTGCGCCGGATGTCGCCTGGCAGCGCGTCGAGCGATGCCTGGACGGCCTGCAGCACTGGCTGCGCGGCACGTCGGCGTGTGCACAGCAGGCGGGTGGCCATAACGATGGCTGCGAGCGCCAGGACGATGGTGAAGGCGGCAAGCAGCAGGTTCCACGTTGGACGCCAGGGGGAACTGAATGTCAGCCACGCCAGGGCGAGTGCTGCGATCCAGCCAATGATCGAGCGGTAAGGGTAGGCGGTCACGAAAACTCTCTCAGCCTGCCAACGCGAGGATCGATGCCGCCAGCCATCGATCCAGCGCGAAGTAGACGAGGACGGCGCCAACGCTAGCGGCGGCCACCCAGGCAAGCGGCGAAAAATTGCGCCAGCGCGACGTCTTGCCTCTGGCCACCAGCACCGGACCGGAGGACGCATTCCAGCCGGCACGATCCAGTCGCTCATCGATCGTGCGCATGAACGCGGCGCGAGCGCCGGCGTCTTCCAAGGCATACCGGCCCTTGAAACCCAGACCGAGGACGGCGTGGAATAAATGGAGCAGCGGCAACGCAGGCTGCGGCTCGGCCAGGCGACGCTCGATGCGGGCAATCAAGGCCTCCCCGGCGTTGTGGCTCTTGAATTGCTGCACCTGCAGGGGCTCTCGCTCCCAGGCATCGCGGTCGGTGCCCTGCAGCTGGCCCAACGCGACTTCATCCAGCAAGGCGCATTGGGCATAAGCGGCATCCTCGATCACATCTGCCGGCTGGCCGAGCGTCGAGAATTCTTCGCGCAGTCGAGACACCTGCTCGAGGCATTTGGCCCGGAATGCCTCGACGCTAAGCGATGGCCTTGCAGCGTCGGAAAGTAGCGCGACCGTCAGGGCGGTATCGCGCACGGCGAGTGGGAGCATCATGGCGGGGTATGTCATACCGGCAATACCGCGAAGAGTTCAAGCGACACGTCTGGCAGCGAGGCAGGGACGTAGAAGTGGCAAGCCCGAGCGTCAAGCATGCGTTGAAAGGCAGGGTGGGCGCTGTCGAGCGCAAAGTACTGGTTCTCGATCCGCACGGGAATGGCAGCGGGCAGACGCGACATGGTGCGCAGCGGGATACCGGGCAGCGCCGAGTTGACAATCTGTTCCACCTCGTCCGGTGCCCCCGCCTTGCACAGGCGCGGCAACTGCTCGAGCAGCGCATGGGAGGGCAGGCCTGCCTGGACGGACAGGTAGTACTCGGCCCCTTCAACGAGGCGCTCATCGAGAATCTTGCCGACCCATACGGTGGGCCGGGCCCGCTCGAGCGCCACCGGTACCACGCGTGACGGGATTACTGTGTCGAGCAGCGTGCGGATCAGGGACTCCAGTTCCGCGAACACAGGTTCGGGGGCGAGGTGGTGATAGGCCGGAATGGCCTGCAACGTGTCCGTGGTGGAGAACGTCAGCAGCGAGCCAGCCAGACGTGCCAGGACCGCATAGAGGCGTTCGGGATGCTGCCGCGGCGCGGCGCACAGGCGTGCCAGTTCTGGCCAGGTGCTGTTCACGCTGTGCAGCAGCCAGAACAGCGCGACATCGGCCACGGCGTAGTCGGCGATCTGGTCCGAGCGCTGGCGCCGGCGCACGGCTAGACTGGCACTCTTGGCACTCAGGATTTCAGACAGCCGGTTCATCCGCTCGGTTAGCCGGGCGCTTGCCGACAGGAAGAGACAGGGGGGCACAAAGGCCGCGTCCAGCTCGAAGCGTCCCTGCGGGCTGCGTACCAGCCGCGCGATCGGGCAGGTTACGTAATCGCCAACTGCCTCGAAGTCGAACAAGAGCGCCAGTGCGTGGCGTTCGATGCTGATCTCTTCCTTGCCTTCCCCATGCAGGTCGGCGATCTCCAGATACTCGCGCAGGAATCGACGCGGCCGCGCGGGCCGCTCGCCCGCTTCGACGCAATTGCCGCCTTGCGCGTCGACGAGCGCCAGGCCGATCAGCACGACAACACTCTCCTGCTGGGCGGGCACGTCGTCCAGATTGCGGGCAGGCGGCGCAAGGTCCGCGGTATCGGTATCAACGACGGTGCCATCCGGCAGCCGCAGGGCGAGAGTACTCACCATCAGCCGGGAGATGGACAGTGCTTGCGGGTCGAGCCCGACTTGCACCACGCCCCAGGGATCGGGGCTCGCCATGCGCGCGATATGCTCGTCGGCATACCGATGCCACAACGCCTGTTGCTGGAAATGCTGCGGGGTCATGAAAATGCCCTGCGCCCACAGCGGTCTTGTTATCTTCATCGTGCTCGACTGGTACGCGGAGAACGTCTTTCCGCATGGGAGACGCCGCAGGGCGGCTGCGCAGCCACCTTGCAGCGGAACGACTTCAGGGTCAACGTGTCAGGAAAGGCTGTCGCCGCTCAGGTCTTTGCCTTGGGCATCTGCGACACAAGCGACAGGTTGATGTCCATGCCCTCGATCTGGAAGTGCGGCACGATAAAGAGCTTGATGCGGAAGAATCCCGGGTTGTCCTCGATGTCTTCGACGAGCACCTTGGCCTCGCGCAGCGGATGGGAGGATTGCAGTTCGTCGCCGGGATCCGTCATCTCGGTGACGAGCGTCTTGACCCAGGTATTGAGCTCCAGTTCCAGCAAGCGGCGGTCCTTGGTGGTGCCAATGTTCTCGCGCTGAATGAGCTTCAGGTAATGGGCGATCCGCGACAGCAGGAAGATGTACGGCAGGCGCGCATTGACACGGCTGTTGGCGGTAGCTTCCTTGGTGTCGTAGAGCGCCGGCTTCTGGGCCGAATGCGCGGAGAAGAAGCACGCGAAGTCGTGGTTCTTGTAGTAGGAAAGCGGGATAAAGCCGAGATTGGCAAACTCGAATTCGCGCGTTTCCGGGATCAATACTTCGGTGGGAATCTTTGCCTGGTTGCCGGTGCCGAGGTCGTACAGGTGAATCGGCAGGTCCTCGACCAGTCCGCCAGCTTGCGGGCCGCGAATCTGCACGCACCAGCCGTTCTTGATAAAGCTCTGCACCATGTTGGCGGCAAACGCGAACGAGGCATTGGCCCACAGATAGCGGCTGTGATCCGGACCCTTGACCGCCTCGGTGTAGTTGAAGGCGCGCACCGGAACCGTATCGGGACCATAAGGCAGGCGCGCCAGCACGCTCGGCAGCGTCAAGCCGATATAGCGCGCGTCATCCGAATCGCGGAAGCTCTTCCACTTCAGGTACTCGGCGCGATCGAAATAGTTGCCGATGTCGCGGATGCTGGCGACCTCTTCCATCGACTCCTTGCCGAAGAAGGCTGGCGAGACGGAACCAATGAACGGCATATGCGCGGCCGCAGAAACCTTGGAGATGTTGCGTAGCAGGGCAATGTCCTGAGGGCTGCGGTCGAACGCGTAATTCGAAATGATTGAGCCGATCGGCTCGCCACCCGGCGTGTCGTATTCCTGGATGTAGGTATGCAGGTACAGGCCGCTCTGAATGACCTCGGGCGTGTCTTCAAAGTCCTGGCGCAGGGCGTCTTTTGACGCGTCCAGCACTTCGATTTTTACGTTCTTGCGGAAGTCGGTGCGATCTACCAGGAATTTCAGGCCGCGCCAGGCCGATTCAATCTGCTGGAACGTTTCGTTATGCATGATCGCATCCAGCTGGCGGCTGATCTGCTGGTCCAGGTGCTCGATATGGAAGTCGAGCAAACTCTTGTCGAGTCGGTCCACCTGCTGCGATGAATCCTGAATCATCTTCAGGAAGACGTTCATCGCTTGCGCGACGCGTTCATCCAGCGACGATTCAGAAAGCGCATCGGGGCTCTGGAACGATTCCACCGGGCGCGTGGCTTTGACCGGTGTCAGGTTGATTTTCTCGCACAGGGATTCATAGACACTCTTGCCGGGCGCATCCAGCACAACGGTGTCGGCTTCGCTTTGGGTGCGGGCGGCGATTTCATGCTTGGTCATTGGGTTCACTCCTCAAGGATGATTACTGGGCGGGCGGATCTGCCGGGGCGGCCTCGCCGATCTTCTGCAGATCGGCGCGCAGGCGTTCGGACAGGCCCGGGTCCTTGAGGATCTTTTCGAGTTCGCGGCGGAACATGGCGTTGTCGAGCAGGTTCGACTTCAGATCGCGCAGCAGATTGCGCGCCGCCATCAGTGCGCGCAGTTCGGGCACTTTGCCGGCCACGATTTCAGGCTTGAAATCGTCCATCGACTTGAAGTCGAGGTCGACTGGCAGTTCAGTACCATCACCAATGAGAGTGTTCTCCACCGCAATCTTCGCTTTCGGGTTGAAGTCGGCGAGCACTGAATTGAAGTTGTTCTTGTTGATGGAAACTTTCTCGCGCTCGGCAAGGGATCGCGTCTCCTGGCCGTTGCTGTAGTCGCCCATCACCAGCAGCTTGAGCGGTAACTCCACTTTCTTCTGCGCACCACCGGTATGCAGATCAAGCTTGATATTGACACGTGCCTTGGGCACTTCGTTCTGGAAACTATCGGCCATTCATGAATCCTCTATCTCTGTCTTTAGCGGTTGCTAAATTTATTGAACAACGATCAACGCGGCGCTTGGTCATGATTAGTAGCACGTCGATTTTCGAGAAGAAATAGAACATTTCCGAACCGATAATAAATGTTGTCATAGATCGAAGAATTGTTCGAAGACGGATCCAAAGGGGTTCCCGGCGTAAGCGAAAGCGCTTACCGTGCGGCGCGCAGGACGATGAATTGAGCGACACATCGGCACTGCTTTGCGGTTGATTACGCTGACAACGGAGCCCAGGGAATGACGGATCTGGTGGAGGGACTGAAGAACTACGGCGGCGCGCTGTTCAAAGGGCTGACAGGACGGCAGTCGTATTTCGTGCAGGTGCCCGGCACGGTGAGCGCTGCGGCGCTCTCGGTGGTTTCCTTCGAGGCCGTGGAGCGTCTGGGTAAGCCCTATACCGTCACCATTCGGCTGACGCATCCGCTTGAATTGGATCGTGCCGACTATCTGGGCAAGGCAGCCACCTTCCTGATCGACACGGCCGATGGCGCGGAGCCGCGAAAGTTTGCAGGCTGTATCACGCGGTTTAGCAAAACAAGGAAGACTCGCGATTTCGTGGGCTATGAAATCGTGTTGGAGCCGCTTGTTGCGCGGCTGCAACTCACGCGTGCCAGCCGCATCTACCAGCACCAGACTGCCCCGCAGATCATTGAGGCGATCTTGCGCCGTCATGACCTGCAGGGTCACCAGTTTGACTTCAAGCTGCGTCGGAAATATCCCGAACATAAGTTTCGCTTTCAGTATCAGTTGTCGGATTGGTCGTACATCCGCTTGCTGATGGAACAGGAGGGCATGTACTGCTATTTCATGCCCGGAAAATTTGGCGAGATGGTGGTGTTCGGGGACGACATCGACCACTACATCTACCAGCCCGAACTGCGCATGCCTTACCGGGAGACAGCCGGGCTGGAATCCGGACAGGAAACGGTGTTCTCGCTACAGACCCACGCGATGACGGTGCCGGAATCGTTCCGGGTCGCGGATTTCAATCCTGACCTGGCGTGGGAGCGCCTCACCGGTGAAGCCAATGTCGCACCCAAGGAGAGGACGACCTACGGCCAGTCTTATGTCTATGGCACGCACCACCTGGACTTCGACGGAGGCAAGTGGGAGGCGCAACTGCGACATGAGGCGAAATTTGCCGGGCAGTTGATCTACGCCGGCGAGAGCAATGTGCTGGATCTGCGTCCGGCGCGCATCCTGCGCATGGACCACGCGCTGCCCGATGCACCAAACGGGCAGGTGATCACCGAGGTCATTCACAGCGGGGCAAGAGATGCGGCCTACCGCAATACCTTCAAGGCGATCCCATCGGACCGGCGTTACCGGTTGCCGATGGATGAAGACAGCTGGCCGAGGATTCACGGCACGCTGAGTGCGCGCGTCACTTCGCCACGACGGTACAAGTATGCCTACCTCACGCAGCAAGGGCACTACACGGTCCGCTTCGATGTGGATTTCGACGAATGGCCAAACGGCTGCGAGAGCGTGCCGCTGGCGCTGGCCAAACCGTTCGCCGGGGCGTTGCAGACGGGCTTCCATTTCCCGCTGCTCGATGGCACTTACGTGGATGTGGCCTTTCGCGATGGCAATCCCAATAAGCCGTATATCGCGAGTGTGCAGCACAACAGCCAGCATGAGGACCTGATCACGAATCAGGGCCGGTGGCAGTCGCGCAATGTGATTCGAACGCAGAGCAATAACAAGCTGCGGTTTGAGGATAGGAACGGGCAGGAGAGCATCAAGCTGTCCACCGAGTACGGCGGCAAGACGCAGCTCAATCTGGGCTACCTTGTTGATCACCAGGGGAAGAAGCGGGGTGATGGGTTCGAACTGCGGACAGACCTGTGGGGTGCACTGAGAGCGGGAAAAGGCCTGCTCATCTCGGCAGACGGCCAACCTGGCGCGGAAGGACCTCAGCTCGATATGCACGCTGCCGTGCAGCAGTTTGAACAGGAACTTGAAAAGCTGCGCCAGTTGAGCGATGCCGCGCAGACGGCCGGGGCAGAGCTGCTGGACCTGAAGACGCAAAATGCCTTCCTGCAGGAGCAGGTCAAGAACCTGCAGGATGCGGTGCTCCTTCTGTCGGCTCCAGCAGGCATCGCGGTCTCCACGCCCGGCAACATCCACCAGGGTGCCGGCGTCAACATGTCGATCAATGCTGGCCAGCATGCGGAACTGAGTGCATGGAAGCGGTTCACCGTCGCCGCGGGCGAGGCAATCAGCATGTTCGCGCATGCGGCGGGAATCAAGCTGCTGGCGAACAAGGGGACGGTGCAAGTGCAGGCCCAGAACGACGCAATGGAACTGACGGCGCGTCACGATCTTACGATCACCAGCACCGAACGCAAGGTGGTACTGACAGCCAAAGACGAACTGCTGCTGACCTGCGGCGGCGCCTACATCCAGTTGAAGGATGGCAAGGTGCATCTTGGCACGCCGGACAACATTCTTTGCCACGCAGTCAGCCTGCAGAAGTGCGCCCCCGCAGGCAAGCCCGCAGTGCTGCCAAATCTTCCAAAGTCAGAACTCGAACCTCAGCGCTTCGATTTCAAGTTCCGGCTTGCTGACACGCCGGGCTCGAATGGACTCGCGCTAGCGCATGCGCCGTGGAAGATCGCGCATGGGGCGGAACCGGACTCGTTGGACATCGATGAGTCAAAGGTGATTGCCCAGGGCATCACCGATGAGCGAGGCCACATCACGCTGTCCGATGACGAAAAGCAAAAAATTTCCGACGCGTACTGTGCGAATCCCATGCGTACTTGGCTCGTGTATCCCGGCCATACGGTTCGCATCAATGCCGAAGTCGAATCGGATGACTGGACGGACGAAGACAAGCTGCTGCATGGCCTGAATGCGGCGGACTTTACACCAGACCTTCATCCCGCGAGGCAAGACCCAAACTTGGAGCCGGTTGTGAAGGTCGCGGCGGATGCCCTCAGTACCATCGCTCGGCGCATCTATCAAACGATCAAAAGCTAAGTTTGAGCTGACACCATGTGCAGAAAGACGATTACACATGTAAAGACAAAGCGGGGAGCATCCGACTCGCCTTCGGCGCCGAATTGGTTTGTATCCAGCACCGAGAATCCGGCGAGTCAAGACCCGGGATTGGCGAGCGAGCTCAAAGGGATCAAATGGGGCGATGTGTTTTCGGCGCCGAGTTCCGGAAACAAGGTCCAGTTCTTCGTAACTGGGTCGAGCTACTTCGCCGATGTTGCCAAAGCGATCGACGCCGCAGCAAATTGCATCTTCATCGCAGGCTGGCAGGTGAACTTTGACGTAGACATGGGAGACGGCAAGACGCTGTTTGAGCATCTGCGCGGCGCGGTCGAGCGCGGCGTGGAGGTGTATGTAATGCCATGGCTTGCCCCGCCGCCGTTGTCGATCGATACGTGCATCTTGGAGACATTGTTCGGACTGAACCAGTTGAACGCAGGCTTGAAACAGCGCCGTGCCTGGACTTTGCCGGCCGTGGGGCAGAGCGATATCGCTGGCGGGCTGGGGCTGCTCGGTTTTTCTCACCATCAGAAGATGGTCGTGGTGGACAACAAGATCGGTTACATGGGGGGCATGGACCTTGCCTATGGCCGGCGTGACGACGGTACGTTCAATCTGGCCGCGCAGGGGCGCAAGGGCAACGAGTTCTACAGTACGTGCATCCCCAAGGTCGCGACGTTGTCTCGCGAGGAGCAGACCGGCTACGTTCCGCTGACAGAGCTGTTGACGGGATGCTTTCCAACGACGACGGGCAAAGTCGCGGCCTGGTGGTTTTCTCCACTTGACCTGGGCCCTGTCAACAGCGGCCTCGACTGGGCGGACGAGAGGAACTCGCAGTACAAGGAGATCGCATGGCGCGTACAAAGTTGGTGGGACAGTTCGCAACTTGTGCCGGCGTTCGTCAAGGATGCGGCCAGGCAGTTGTCCGAAGTCAGGGAGGCCATTCAGGATGCGCCGGGCGAAGCCGTGCAATGGCTTGCCCGGCGGACATGGGACTACATCGATCCTGGCATTCGACAGGAATTGCTGAACTGTGGTGCCGATGTGGCTGCCGCCGTGACATGGCTGATCGATTGGCTACGAGGCGGTCATCTCGATGCGCTTTCGCCAAACGTTTACAGGCAGGTTGGCCGCCTGATTGAGACGCTTGGCGTGGTGTGTGCCACGTCGATTGCAGACGCGGCGTGCCAGCGCGACAAGCCACTGCCGGACTTGGTCGAGCGGCGCAAGGCAATGCCCTATAAGGGTAAGACGCACGATGTGAAGAGTCAGCCGCGCATGCCATGGCATGACGTCCACATGCGCATCGAAGGACCGGCGGTGTTCGAACTGGCAACGAACTTCGTGAGCCGTTGGGATGGGCAGGTCAAGCGTTATTGTTCGTCAAGCGCTGCAGGCGCAGTAAATAGGCAATCGGGCGTATCGACGTCACTACCATCGGCGGCACCAGGAGGCGGCTCGGAGACTTGTGCAGCCTTGCCGGCCTACAAGGAGATCAATCTGCTGCTGCGAGCCGTCGGACTGACTGGCGCGTCCGCCAGCGCATGGTCTGGTCAGGGGCTGCCGATACTGATGCGCAAACATGCGCCACAGCCGCAGGCCGCGAAGCCAGGCACGCAGTGGGCGCAATTGCTGCGTAGCGCGTCGTTGCAGATGCGTCAGGCCGAGTTTGCGGCCAATTCAAGCGGTGAAAAGCCAACGCGGCCGCAGAACAACTGCCTGAAGGCAATGCTCAAGGCGATTGGCGGCGCACAGCACTTCATCTATGTAGAGGGACAGTTCTTTCAGTCGGCCTATGGTACGGATGTCCCCTCGGATGATCCGTGGTCGGGCCCCATGGCGGCGCTGCGCGATCCCTGGGCGGCAAAGAACGGCGAACTCTACATGAACAAGCTCGGGCTGCAGCGCGGCATGCCCTTGCGCGATATTCCCAGGAAGGTGAACCTGGCAAAGCTCAAGCGAGTGGTTCAGGAGGCCAACAAGGACGATGCCTTTCTGGCTGACTTCGATACCAATTTGAGCAATCTGGCAAAGGTGGAAACCTTCAACTTGCTGGGCAAGGCGCAAGAGCGCATCGAGAACCCGATTGGCCACGCGCTGGCCGCAAGAATCCGGCGGGCGATCCTGGAGGATCTGCCATTCCATGTCTACATGGTCTTGCCGGTGCATCCGGAGGGGCAACTGGACGCCATCAACGTGATGTCGCAGGTGCATCTGACGATGCAGTCGCTGGTGTTTGGCCACACCAGCCTGGTCAACAATGTCCGGCGCGCGATCTTGGAGCGAAAGGCGCGCAAGGAGAATCCGTGTATGCCTGAGGACGAAAAGCTTTGGAAGTATGATGAATTAGCAAGGATGAAGCCTGCTGCTCTTGAAGAGGCAGTGCCGAAAGAATGGCGTAACCATATTACGTTGCTGAACCTGCGCCACTGGGCAACGCTGGGCGGCAAGGTTGTGACGGAGCAGGTCTACGTTCATAGCAAGCTGCTGATTGCGGACGACCGCGTGGCCGTCCTCGGTAGCGCCAACATCAACGACCGCAGCCTGCTGGGAACGCGGGATTCCGAACTGGCGATGGTAATTGCCGATACGGCAATCACGCAGGTTCGGCTTGACGGGAAATCGCCGCAACCCGTGGGTAAGGCGGTGCATGAGCTGCGCGTGAGCCTGTGGAAAAAGCTGTTTGGGCTGAGCGGCAATTGCGCAGCACCCGCATCGGAGCTTGTCGGGGTGATCGATCATCCGGCCAGTCCTGCCACATGGACGGCGATTCAGAAGCGGGCGCAGGGTAATGCGAAGGCCTATCGAGAGGCGTTCAGTCACGTGCCGTATTCGGAGCCAGACATGAACGCGAAGGACCCTGGCGGCTCAATCTGGCCGACCTGGGATAAGGAGGCGAGAAAGCTCAAAGAACGTATGCCATTCCTGGAAACGTTCTGGCGCAACCCTGCGATCGGAGACAAGCCGCGCAGTTGGGAGGCGTCGGTCAATCCAAGGGACGCGGCACCACGCGAAGTCGCCGGCTTCGTCTGCGCCTTGCCCGTTCGCTGGACCGCCAACGAGAACAATTTTTCCGACCTGAACCTGACCTTGCTTGCCAACAACGGCGAGGTGCCCGGCGGGCAGGACCTGTTCGAGTCATCGCCCACTGCCGATGCGCTGGTATCTGGCATCCCGCACGGCGAAGAAGCCAATTCGGACGCCGCCACATGAGAACGACACGACCCACCAACGGACTGCGGGCGCTGAGCGCGCTGGCGGTCATCGTCCTGATTGGCTGCGGCCCATCGCGAGCGGAGCGGCAAGCGGCGGAGGAGGAGCAAGCCTGGCAGGAGGACCTGGAGCGGGTTGCCAGATCGGCCTATACGGCGCCTGCCTCCGGGAGCCGGCAGGAATGTCTGGGGCGCCACGTGTTTGACGTGGTGGGGCCGGTGCAGTGGCCCACGGATCCCAGCGTAGGCATTGTGTTTAATTCCAGGCAAAGCTATTCGATCTATGACCGGGGCGACCGAATTCTGGTGGGCGACACCAAGGTGGGCGTGATCTTTGATCCGGAGGGAAAGGAGTTCGCCTTCCAGTTTGAAGGCCTTGAACTTGACAAGAAAAATTCCATGGCATCGCAGACGAAGAGCATTGCGATGTACAAGGAGTTGCTTGCGATGTCGACGTCGCCAGAGGAGCGGAAGCAATGGGAGAAGGAGATCCGCCATCACGAGATCTGGAGGGCGCGGAATCAGATTGATCGCCGCTTTGACCTGGGGCTCCCGGACAGCCTGGGCGTCTGGGAGTTCGAGCGCGGCGAGATCGTGGACAAGGACGACGAAGACAGCATCCGGAATCAGGGCCAGATCATGACGGCCTACGTCTACCGCAAACCATGGCTGCTTGTCTTCGAGCAGCCAAGAGGCCCGGCCACGGAGCAGCCAGCTAACGAGGCGCGCATGCGGGCGTTCCTGAAGCGCTTCCGCAGCAGGGCGGAGTTCGAGATTCCGCGCGAGCCGGGGTTGTGCATTCCGTATGGCTTCATCGCGGATGACGGCACGCTGCCGTTCGCGATGAAGCAGGCGATGCGATACCGGGATGTTCCTGGGGTGATCTATGTGCTGGACACCGGGGTGGTGAGCGACAAGATCCCGTCCGGTGGCGGTGCGCTCTGGAACGCCATGGGCGTGGCGGGGATTGGCCTGTTGGGTGGCGAGGTGCCGGAGAACATGGAGGTGCTGCAGCGCATCGGGCCGAAGAAGGTGCAGATTGACGGCCGTGTGGCGATCGAGTCGGGCGTGGTGGCGCGGGTGAACGGCCTGGACGCCGAAGAGAAGCGCAAGGCGAATGCCCGCGCGGACTACACGCCTGCGCAGTTGAAACGGGTTCTCGACCGGGCGCCTTACGAGGTGTACACGCTGTACGCGGGCACCAACGGCAAGCGGGACTCGCAGGCGCTGCCGTGGCTGGATATCAGGATGCGCACGTTCGCGCGGAACCAGGTGACGGAGGAGGAGAAGCTGGAATCCGATCCGCCGCCGTTCGCACAGAGCCTTCCGCGCTTCGAAGGCTTGCTGCGCAGCATGCGGTTGCGCGCCACGACGCCGGCGCTGCCGGAAGTGAAGGCGTTGGGCAAGGGGTATGGCGCAGCGGCGTCGAACTGACATTCAAGAAGTCACCACCACATGAAAACGACAAGACGAACCAACGGACTGTGGGTGCTGAGCGTGCTGGCAATCATCGTCCTGATGGGCTGCGGTCCATCGCGAGCGGAACGGCAGGCGGCGGAGGAGGAGCTAGCCTGGCAGGAGGATCTGGAACAGGTCGCAAGATCGGCGTATACGGCGCCTGCCTCCGGGAGCCGGCAGGAGTGTCTGGGGCGCCATGTGTTTGACGTGGTGGGGCCGGTGCAGTGGCCCACGGATCCCACGGACAGTACTGTGTTTAGTTCCAGGCAAAGCGCTTCCATCTTTGACCGAGGCGACCGAATTCTGGTGGGCGACACCAAGGTGGCCGTGATCTTCGATCCGGAGGGCAAGGAGTTTGCCTTCCAGTTTGAACGCCTGGAACTCGGCAAAAAACACTCCATGGAATCGCAGACGGAGAGCATTGCGACGTACAAGGAGCTACTGGCAAGGTCGACGTCGCCAGAAGGGCGGAAGCAATGGGAGAAGGAGATCCGCCATCACGAGGTCTGGAGGGAGCGGAATCAAATCGACCGTCGCTTCGACCTGGGGCTGCCGGACAGCCTGGGCGTCTGGGACTTCGAATGGGGTGAGATCGTGGACAAGGACGACAAAGACAGCATCCGGAATCAGGGCCAGATCATGACCGCCTACGTCTACCGCAAACCATGGCTGCTTGTCTTCGAGCAGCCCAGAGGCCCTGCCACGGAGCAGCCATCCAACGAGGCGCGCATGCGGGCGTTCCTGAAGCGCTTCCGCAGCAGGGCGGAGTTCGAGATTCCGCGCGAGCCGGGGTTGTGCATTCCGTATGGCTTCATCGCGGATGACGGCACGCTGCCGTTCGCGATGAAGCAGGCGATGCGATACCGGGATGTTCCTGGGGTGATCTATGTGCTGGACACCGGGGTGGTGAGCGACAAGATCCCGTCCGGTGGCGGTGCGCTCTGGAACGCCATGGGCGTGGCGGGGATTGGCCTGTTGGGTGGCGAGGTGCCGGAGAACATGGAGGTGCTGCAGCGCATCGGGCCGAAGAAGGTGCAGATTGACGGCCGTGTGGCGATCGAGTCGGGCGTGGTGGCGCGGGTGAACGGCCTGGACGCCGAAGAGAAGCGCAAGGCGAATGCCCGCGCGGACTACACGCCTGCGCAGTTGAAACGGGTTCTCGACCGGGCGCCTTACGAGGTGTACACGCTGTACGCGGGCAC
>NZ_JBYOJP010000011.1:0-233910 GCF_057798975.1 Cupriavidus sp. 21MJTG02-4
CAAAAACTTGAGCAGGTTTAGTGAGGCGCGCTGCTCGCGATAGTTTCCGGACAAGAGGTGATGAACTTCATCGACCACCAGCATGCGCGCCGAAACTTTCCGCAGCAACTCGCGACTCAGATGCTCGAGTACGTTTAGCCTCGCTGATGCGTTGAACGGCGCTCCGAGCTCAAACAGCAGCGAAGTGTAGAAACGGATCTGGTCAGGCGTGGGTGGCATCTGCATAGACACCACCTTCCGGCGCTCCACGCCCGCCATTTCGTCGTATTCCAGAGGATGGCGCCGTTCAAATTTCGCGATGACCTGGGTCTTCCCAATGTTCGATTCGCCGTACAAGAGAACGCACGGCATACGCTGCCGTGGAGGAAGCTTCACCAACCGGTCCAAAAGCTCGAATGCCTGGGTTGCGCGGGGATAGTCGATCCATCGATCGCGAGCCAAGGCGAGAATGCGAACTTTGTCGTCGCTCTTGGCTAAAGAACGAACCTCCGGCAGAAGGTGTGTCAAGGAAGCACCCATTGCCTGTTCACAGTTGCTCTACGTGATAAATTGGCGCCGGCTTGCTGTAGTCGACGTCCGGCGTGGGCGATGACGCATCGGGGGATTTCGTCTGCTGACTGGACCGCCCGCTCGCCGGGAAAGGTGAAGTCTCCCCTGCCCTTCCGCGTCTGTCTGCAGATCTCCGCTTCGTTGTCGCCCCCTCTATGATGCTGCGTTGCGCGGCTATCGCGTTGAATATCGCAGATTCCGTGACGTGGGATTCCCCCTGCGACCGGAGATACTTCAGTGCTGCCTTTTGCTCCCACAGGGAGATGCGGCTACGCCGCAAGTCGGCAAAGTTTGCCTCAACGTATTCCTTGCCGTCGGCACTGACGAAGATTCTCGACAGGTCCTCTGGATGGTATCGCACCACGACGCGACGTTTAGCTGCCCGCCAGGCGGTGAAGATTGGATGCCAATAGTGCAGATAGAACAGCGTCAAGCCGTCAGCCTGGATGGTGCGACCGCTCATCGGCAGGAACTGAATGAGGAAGCGAAGTTCTTCGGCAGCCGAGTCAGGGAGAAGCCGGGGCTTGGATGCTTCAGACAACGCCAACCATGCGGAGTATGGTGTCGCGCCACCGAGGCCTCGATGGGCGCTGTGGTGGTAGGTCTGTCCGATTTCATACATCAACCATCGCTCGAACTCTGGGAGGGTTAATGCGGCCTCCGCTTCTGGCTTGCGAGCTTTTCGTCCTTTCGTCGACGATCCAGTCGAGCCTGGCAGACTGTGCACCTTCTCCATCATGGTACGGTTCAGTCTTTCTATATGTCCCCCGAAGTAGGGTCGGCCTGGTGGGCGATACATTAGCTCGATTCCGTACTGAACGCAGCCCGCTCGCAGTGCCTTACTTTTGAACTCGGCAGCGTTGTCCAGATGCAAGACCTTCGGCACGCCATGCATCGGCCAATCTACCGTGACGTCCCGGCTCGCCAGCCACGGCGCCTTGGGCAGGACCATCCGCGTGAGAAGCAGAGCCACAGTTGCCGCGTTGGGGCGGTCGAAGCCGACATAGATTGCCACGACCGACCGTGTGGCGACGTCGATTGCCAAAGTCAGCCATGGTCTGCCGATCGTGCGGCGAAAGACCTCATCGACCAGCATGACGTCGGCAAGTGTGTGGTCGATCTGCACAATATCCAAAGGGTGCCGTGCCACAAAGTGGCCCGGCGCTGGGCCCGAAAGCTTCATGCTTTCTTTGTCACGGTATTCCACCCACCGACGGGATATCGTTGCGCGCGATGGTGGCGTGGCCCTTGCCGCGTTGCACCGCATGCGGATCTCTCGGCAAATGGCATGGAGGGGATGCGCTAGATGCTTCTGCCGCGGAAGCCAATCGGATAGGACGTCCTGGACGATTGCCTCTAGTTGATCCGATAACAGGTGTCGACCTCGGGGTGGTCCGGGTCGGCACCGGACCAGTGACGCAGTCACCGGATCTTCCAGATAGCGTCGGCGCAGCCGGTAAACTGAAGAACGGTGTACGCCTAATAGCTGCGCTGCACGCAGTGCCTGCTTGCGCGTGAGCGGCGCCTCGCCAAGCGGGCGGAAGATTTTCGCCGCTTTCTGTTCGCGTGTGTCGGGCTCCTCTTTCATCGAAGGCCCCGGAGGATTTTTCCTCGTCTTACATTAGGCGATTTTGGCCGCTTCGACGTAGTCTTATAACCCTGAGACAGGACGTCGCTTTGAAGCAACTGTCGAAAAGTGCACTTGCGCGCGGAATAGCTATACGAATCAGAGGATAGCGCCCGTGTAGCCTGTCGCGCATACGTGAGCACTGGTCCCACTATCCTCGATCCTCAACACCGGCGGAGGTCACCAAAATGTCGATGCCGCCGAGTCCTGCCACCGGTTCATCCACCGCGCGTGCAGCCTCGGCGACCTTGGTCAGATCGGCTGGTACCGCGACCACGTCCTTGGCAAATTCGCCCTGTGGCCTTCGGCCTGCTTGGCGCAGGCCTTCGTCAAGGTTTCGGCGCTGCGCGAAACGATGGCCACGCGCGCGCCCTCGCTGATGCCGCAACTGCCGCCGGTGATGAATACCCGTTGATTGCGGAGTTCGATATCCGAACTGCTCTTGAAGGGTGCCTCCTTTCAAAGACAGGGCTGATCCGGCGCAAGACAATCCGCCCCGATCAGCAGAAACTCCCGCCCTCGTCTCAGCCACATTGAATTCGTTGTGACGGGAAGGATTGGTTATGCACGACATCCCTCGCCAGGAAACGCATCGCACGCTTATGATTTTGGGAATACATACGGATCCTTGGCTTACAATATGCCTGATTCATTGTGGAGACCATGGATGCCGACCCAACCTTCTCAAACGCGACGCAAGCCAGGCCCATCCCGCGTAGCAACTGAGCGACGACGCGATCTCATCGAAGCGGCAATCCGAGACATCGCACGTAATGGCTACGCAGCTGTGACAGTCGAGTCGATTTGCGCTGAGGCCGGTTTTTCGCGGGGTCTTATTGGCCACTATTTTTCGAGTAAGGAGGACCTCCTACTTGAAGCCGTAAAGGAAGTCGCTGTGGAGTTGGGGAGTGCGATCCGCAATGCAGCAAATGCCGCAAAGCCTGATCCCGCGCAAATGCTGCACGCGCTGATTCACGCTAGCTTCACACCACCCGGCCTCACAGATGAAAAGATTGCCGTTTGGGTAGCACTCGCAACGTCGGCGCGCTGGTCTGAGCGACTGGCGGCCATTTACCGCCAGATTTGGATCGACTATCGCAGCGGCGTAAGTCGATTATTCTCCCGCGCGGCCCAAGCGCGGGGAATTGCGATCAATGCACCGGATGTCGCCTTAGCCTTCTCTCAACTAGTAGAAGGCCTGTGGGTCGGCATAGCAGCAGATTGCACCAGCATTAACTCGCGCCAAGCAGAGTTATGCTGTCACAACTACGTCGATCTAATTTTGCACGAAAGCAAAAAGAGGAGCAGCGTCGCAGCTCAAGCTCATCCCAGAGCCACAGTGTAGGCCACTACAAAACATCCTTCTCATTTTCCTTTCCGAAGATGGCGTCAAGATAAGTCGCACAGGCTGCTTCTGCGCGCTGCCGGCTGATCTCCGCGGAATCGGCGGCCCATCCGACCCATAGTCCCTCCAGTAGATTTGTGAAAGTTATTGCCGCAAGTGTTGAATCGAGGTCGATGGCGCGCTCTTTCGCCGCTCGCTCAAAAAGTCGCGCTAGCGCTTGACGGTAGCCTCCCCATAACTCTCGATAGAGGGTAGAGAGTTCTGGCGACCACCGTGCGTTGCCAGCGAGTGCGACCCACACGCATGCGTTTCTTTCAGTCAGTGCCGGGGTACTAAAACTCGCGTGAACCGTTGCATACAAACGCTTCACAGCATCGTCGCCAGCAGCTGAAGATGCCGCGCGAGTGGCCGCAGCAATTTCAGCGGCGACGTACTTGACCGCCTCAAGCAATAGTGCGTCCTTACCCTTGAAGTAGTGCCGGATCATGCCACGTGACATACCAGCTACCTCGCAGATCGTGCCGACAGTTACTTCGTTATAGCCGATTTCAGAGATCGACTGAATGGCAGCGTTGATCAGTTCGCGCTTGCGCAATTCCGAATTTCTCTGCCGTATGTTTTCGCCGGATTTGACTGCCATGACTAAAGATCCGCGACCTCGCGGCCTATTCATCGAATAATCAATACTATCACATGGGTCGACGGCTTCACGACCACTCGAGTCAGCGCCGCTCGCATTTCCGCTCGTAACGCGCGGTTCGCTGCCCGCCGCCGAGAATCCCGACGGCACCCAGTCGCGCTACCCCAAAAAATGGACTCAACGAGGAATTCCGGGGCCGCCCGCCCGGATTTTGAGGAAGAAGTATTCCTCATCGCGTAGCCGTAAAGCATGGCGCTTGATGACCTTGATTGCCTTGTTGATTCCCTCGACCACGCTCGTATTCAACGGGTGCCGGCAGCGGGCAACGATGCCGTGCCAGTAGGCGTTCAGGCGCTGGGCGATCAGTTCGGCTGGAATGCGGCTTTGCCGTGCCTGTGTGCACCGCTGCTTCCAGGCTTTCTGCGCCCATCCCGGTCGGCGGTAGATCCACAACCGCTTGGGTTCGTCTCGCAGGATGTAGACGGTCATCAACGGCTGATTGGTGTGCAGCACCTCATCCTGTTGCACCGCCTGAGGCGTGCTCAAATTCAGCCGGTTCCGCAGCAGTAGCCAGCGCTTGGACTTGAGCACCCGGCTGGCTGTGAGGTCGTGCCACAGGCAGTTGGCTTGATCGACGCGAACCCGGTCGATGACCTCGCGCCCGCGCCTAGCCACGTCGTGGAACAGCTAGTAGACCACCTCGGCTTGCGGGCAATGTTCCCGAATCCCCAGCTCGTATGCGGTCGTCATGTCGATGGTGACTGCCTGGATGCGTTTGGCCGCGTCTGGTTTTGCCAGGCAACGGATTGCGGACCAGTCCGGCTCGAGCACCGTCTCGCCCTTGTCGATGGGGAGAAAACCCATCGACGTAAAATTCGAATGCGAATCTGTCCGATGAAACGGGGTAACCCCAATCTGACAAAACGCGGCGCGTTCATATAAGAACCAAAAAACGCCCTAGTACTACAGCCGTAGATTGCAAAGGGACTGGAGACACCCGCGCCTTCTATAGTGGCAGAGCTGAGCACGAAGCTGATGCCTACGCCGCCATGCTGACCAGTCCAAGATATGCTGAATCGAATGGACACCATGCCATAGCAGTCTTGACAGCAGACGGCGCAACTCGGGCACGCTCAGCGGGATCATGTCCTCAGGAGTTTTTTTTGACCTTGGTCCGAAGCACCACAAGAACCGCGTGAGCCAGCAGCGATAGGGTGATGTGTCTATACCATCCGTGCCATTTACGCACTTCATAGTGGTCCAGGCCGCATTCCCCCTTGGCGGCCTCGAATCCGATTTCTATTTCCCATCGTCGGCCCGCAACCTGAACCAAAGTCTGCCGCGTTGCCTTTCGGCGCGGGGCATACACGACGTAATAGGCGTGCTCAGGCGTTTCGTCAAGCGAACGCCGAACCAATAGGTAATGGCCCCAGCGCTTTTCCTCGGCGGTCATCTGCAAGCGCCACAAGGGTACAAGTGCCCAGTCATACAAGCGCTCACCTTTGGCCCCTTGACCTGCAGACAATCGCTTCCAGGCTCGGGGCGGCTGCGCCTGAGCAATGGCGTCGGCACGTACGTACGTGGGCCCTTGCCACCAAAGCGGTTCATCTTTTGCCACCGCAAGTACAAACGCCTGATCACGGGATTCCAGCCATACCCGCAGGCGACGATCTCCCCCGTAGACAGCGTCCCCGGTCACCCAACTACACGGCAGGCCAGCATCCAAGGCACGTTCGATCATGCGCCGTGCAATTTGCGGCTTGGTTGCAAACTCAACCGATGCCGGAATTCCTGCGGCCCGCCTGCGTGCTGAATCCTCTGCCCATTCCTGAGGAAGATACAACTCCCGGTCGATAAACGCCGAGCCTCCATGACCCGCGTAATTCAGGAATACCCCAATCTGACTGTTCTCAATTCGGCCGGCAGTGCCGCTGTACTGTCGCTTCACCCCGGCCGAATGCTGCCCCTTCTTGATAAAGCCGGTTTCATCAACGATCAACACGGCGTCTCGATCGCCAATATGCTCAATTACATATTCACGTAGAACCTCTCTGGCTTCATCGGCATCCCATTGAGCCCGCTCAAGCAGATGCTGCACGCCATCTGGCGTCGCTTCTCCAATGAACTCCGCCAACTGCCACCCATTCTTTCGTTCCACGCTGCTCAGCAACCCCTTCAGATACGCCAACGATCGCGCTCTTGGTTCTGGCCGCTTGAATAGGGTTTCGAGTCGACTGTGGGCACTCTCCAATTCTCGCTGCCACTGCCTTGCCTTCGAAGCCATCTCGTCTATGAATTATTTTTGGTGACGAAATTCTACCTTAAGGAACTACGGCTGTAGTACTAGGGCTTGTTTACATTTGAGCAGATGTGTTTACATCTTGCCTTTTGTGCGAGCGAGGCAAGATGGTCCGGACGCTGTTGAGCGACGATGTATGGAACAAGATCAAGGACATCCTGCCTGGCAAGGAAGGCGATCGCGGAAGAACGGCTGCCGACAATCGCTGGTTTTTCGAAGCGGTGCTATGGATCGGCCGCACGGGCAGTCCATGGCGCGATCTTCCCGCGGAGTTCGGCCGCTGGCACACCGTGTACATGCGCTTCGCGCGATGGCGGCGCAATGGCGTCTGGCAGCGAGTCGCACACGCGGTGGCCGGCGAGGGGGAGATCGAACACATCTTGATCGATTCGACCATCGTGAGAGCGCACCAACATTCGGCGGGCGCGTTAAAAAAAGTGGCCCGCAAGCGATCGGACGTTCGCGCGGCGGACTGAGTACCAAGCTGCATCTGGCGATCGACGCCATTGGCCGGCCGCTGCGGCTGATTCTCACCGAAGGTCAGGCTGCTGACATCACGTGTGCAACTGAGTTGATCGAGGGCCTGCGCGCACAAGTAGTCATCGCGGACAAGGGCTACGACGCCAACGCCTTCGTGCAGGCGATTCGAGCCGCAGGGGCCAAGGCAGTCATTCCGCCACGCTCGAACCGGATCAGCAAGCGACGCTACAGCCGGGCCCTGTATCGCACTCGCAATCTGGTCGAACGCTTTTTCAACCGCATCAAGCATTTTCGCCGTGTCTCCACTCGGTATGACAAGCGAGCTGACAGCTATCTCGTCTTCGCATCGCTTGCCTGTGCCTTCGGACCATTAGTTCAATTGTGAACAGACCCTAGGCAAAACCGCCGCACGACCCTTCAGTCGTGCGGCCAGCATCCGAAACCCTCCCAAAACTCAATGCTTGGTAGTAGCTCCTGCTGATCCAATGCCGGTCATCGACCGGATGAATTGCCCTGTGAAGAGTAGCTGCTCGCGCTTCGCCTGCGCTGAAGAATCCAGAACTGAGCACAACCAGGCGCTCGCGAAAGCTAGTGTCATGGAGAACAGAGCTGGATTCGAGTAGGGAAAGATAGGGCTTCCATGCTTAAGAATCCCCACCCAGACCGTAGGTCCGAGTACTAGAAGGACAACCGCCGACATTAAGCCGCAGAGGGATCCCGCAACGGCACCACGTGTCGTGAGCCCCTTCCAAAACATAGAAAGGAACAATACCGGGAAGTTAGCCGAGGCCGCGATTGCTAGGACGAGACCGGACAGGAACGCGATATTTTGGTTCTCGAAGATTAGGCCAAGCAGAATGGCTAGCACACCAATCACGAGAGTGGCGATACGCGACACGCGAATTTCCTGTGTTCCTGTTGCCTTACCTTGGCGCAGTACGACCGCATAGAGGTCATGTGAGACTGCCGACGCACCGGACAGAGCAAGTCCCGCCACGACAGCGAGGACGGTCGCAAACGCCACTGCCGAGATGAAGCCGAGGAACAGGTTTCCACCCACCGCGCCTGCCAAGTGGACCATCACCATGTTGCTGCCACCAATGATCTTGCTACCATCGTGGAAATCTGCATTGGTGCCCACGATGACAATTGCTCCGAAGCCCAGTATTAGGATCAGCAGGTAAAAGTAGCCAATAAAGCCCGTCGCGTAGACGACGGATTTCCGTGCCTCTTTCGCGTCAGCAACGGTGAAGAAGCGCATGAGAATGTGCGGCAGTCCGGCCGTTCCGAACATCATGCCGACACCAAGCGACACAGCATCGACGGGATTTGACACTAGCCCGCCGGGTGACATGATGGACTTACCTTTCGCATGCACGTTGACGGCGCTGGCGAATAGGACTTCCAGATCGAAGCCAAAATGCGCAAGCACCATGACCGCCATGAACGTTGCGCCAGCAAGGAGTAGGACGGCCTTGATGATTTGCACCCAAGTGGTGGCGAGCATTCCACCAAACGTCACATAGAGCACCATAAGGCACCCCACCACCATAACCGCAGAGAAATAGCTCGTGCCGAAAAGGAGTTGGATCAGTTTGCCAGCACCCACCATCTGTGCGACGAGATACATGATCGCGACCGTCAGTGTGCCGCATGCCGCAACAATACGGACCGGCCTTTGCGAGAGGCGGTAGGAGACGACATCTGCAAACGTGTACTTACCTAGGTTGCGCAAGCGTTCAGCGATCAGAAAAAGTATGACCGGCCAGCCCGCAACAATCCCGAGCGCGTACATCATTCCATCGTAGCCCAGGTCAAAAATGACAGCGGAAATACCGAGGAAGGAAGCTGCGGAAACCATGTCCCCCGCAATCGCGAGACCATTCTGGAATCCGGTCAAGCCTCCCCCTGCCGCGTAGAAGTCCGACGCCGAACGAGTTCGCTTTGCCGCCCAAGCCGTGATACACAGCGTGAGCAGCACGAACGCGACGAACATTGTGATCGCTACTACATTGAGCGGGCGGGCCGTCACCGGGCCTTGAAGAGTGCCAGCCGCGAACGCAGGATGCGTCGTTGTCGCAACAAACGCGCCTAGAAAGATTGGAGCTATTTTCATGCGTGACACACCTTCAGCTTTTCGATGATCGCCTCAATATCACCATTTGCCTTGCACACGTAGACAGCTGTCAGTACGAAGGAAAGCACGATGAAGCCAACTGCCACAGGAATGCCGACCGTGATCGTGCTTGCTCCGATGGGAAGCGCGAGAGTCCCGGGGGAAAAAGCAAGGAACAGGATGAAGGCGAAGTATGCTGTGAGCACTACCGCGGTCAGAGACCATGCGAGGCGGGTCTTCTTCTGGACCAACCTTCTAAAGTCCGGGTGGAGCCATACTGCCTCCAGTTTCTGCTCGTCCATGGATTGTCTCCTAGAGAGGACGGAAGTTACAATAAAGTAACAATTTTAGATCGAAGTGGTTCTGCGGATTACCGGTAATAATCGATCACTGCACGCTTCTGTATTTTTCCAGTAGATCCTTTTGGAATTTCGTTCCAGATCTCCACGGTTTTCGGAATCTTAAAATTCGCAATTTTTCCCGCGCAAAAATCTCGAATTTCTTCAGGCGTAAGATGGTGACCGGGACGCAGAGCAACGACCGCGTGAATCCTCTCTCCCCACTTCTCATCGGGCAAGCCGACAACGCAAACTTCGCTAATAGCATCGTGTTCGGCGATCACATTCTCGATCTCCGTAGGAAAGACGTTGTACCCGCCAGTCTTGATCCGAAACTTGGCGCGGTCGCTCAGATAGAGGAAGCCATCGTCGTCCTGACGAGCCATATCGCCGGTGCACAACCAACCGTCCTTGACTGCTTCGGCGTACTTGTCCGGAGCCTTCCAGTATCCGGGGGTTACGAATTCTGTGCGCAGTAGTAGCTCGCCAACATCGCCCAGCGCGACGTCCTGCATGTTTTCATCAACAACACGCACATCAACATATGGCAGAGCCCTCCCTGCCGACGACAGCCATTCAGGATGTTCGCTCATCCCGCGACGATGCTCGGACGGATAAAGCATCATCGACATGCCCATCAGCTCGGTGGTACCGTACATTTGTAGAAGATCTCCGCCAAGCACTTTGGCAGCTTCGCGTACCATTGCCGGTGGGAGTGGCGATGCGCCATAGCCCCACTGCCGCATCGAGGTAAGGTTATAGCGTGGCGCAAGCCCCGACGTGACTAGCGACGCCAGCATGGTCGGTACGAGCACCGTGATTGTCGTCTTTTCGCGTTCAATTAGCGACAAGGCTGCCTCCGGATCCCAATCGCCAAGTATGACCGTCTTGGAGCCATGCACAAGGTTACGTACCATATGCATAATCGGCACCCCGCTAGCGGGCATTGCGTGCAACCAAACGTCATCGTGATTTGCGCCCTCGGCAAGCGCTACAGCTTGGATCGAGCGCAGCATCGCCTCATGCCGGTAGATAGCGCCCTTTGGCAAGCCGGTCGATCCCGTTGTGTAGCAGATCATGAGATCATCGCTCGGCGTTTGAAGCAAGGGCTCAGTCCTATCGAATCTTGCAATCTGCTCAAAGTAGTCGAGCTCGAAGCCGTGACCGTCTTGCATTCCGATCACAGCCGGCCGACGCTCCGTTTCTCGGAAAGCGTCGTTGATCAATGCCGCATAACGCGAATGAACGAAGAGAATTGACGGTTCCGAGTCTTCAATGAGTTGAGCGATCTCCCGCGGCGCAAGCCTTCCATTTAATCCAACGCGCACAGCGCCGATCTTTGCGCATGCGATGAAAACCTCGGCAACTTCGACGCAATCGGGCGAGACGATGCCGACCCTATCGCCAGGCGATACCCCAAGTTCACGCATGCAAGAACCGAGTGCGTCAGTGCTGTAATCAAATTGGCGCCACGTGACGCTACGTCGGCTATCTGCGTAAGCTGGTGCGGTTCCTCGCGAGCGAGCATGGCGATTTACAACCTGTCCAAACGTATTCATGGACGTCTTCCTTCTGTAATTGTCTTACCCGATTTCTAGTATGCTGCGCCGTCTTCTGCTTCAGAACCTTGATGTTCAAGAACGGCGCAGGTAACGCTTTAGCGGTCGCCGACCTTGGAGATAACCGCATCAGCGAATGCCTGTAGCGCACCACGCTCCAGGTCGTCGCCGAAGTAGTTAATGTGATGCCAGACAAAGAACTCGTCTACTCCATACTTCTCGTGCAAGCCCATGACTTCGTCGAGCACCTTCTGCGGCGAACCAGCCCACAACCGGCCCATCGGCACATGATACGGCGGCGCATCGTACGCATAATTGAACAGTTCGTCGAAGCCCTCGCGCAGCATGCGCTCCTCTGCCTCATTGCGCCCCATTAGCAGGTGCCCGCCGATAGCCAGCACGTCGCTCGGCTTACTGTCCCGCCCTGCTTCGTGCGCTGCCTTCAGGCATGCGTCGAGCACAATCGGCATGAACTCTTCCTTGTCCGGATGCACGAAAGAGACCATCTTCGCGCCTTCCGCTCCCCAAAAGCGTGCGGTCTCAACGGAGTAGCTGAACGGGGCATATACCGGAGGATGTGGGGTCTGTAGCGGACGGGGGGTAATGCCGACCTTACGCAGAATGCCGTTTTCGTCGACCGCGTCACCGCCCCAATCCTTGGTCGGATTGAACTCCCAGGGTACCGGCTTCGGCACCTTCCAGAACTCTCCGTCAAACGAAGTAAGATCGTCCGTCCATAGCGACTTCACGAGTTTCCAGTTTTCATACAGCGCACGACGGTTGCGCTGGTCGGCTTCCGAGCGATCCGATTCGGCCGACAGGATATTCAGATGCTGGCCCATCGTCGCCGTCCAACGTGCGGTGTTGCCGCGGGAAAATCCGGCAAATGCGCGGCCCCCTGTCATTTGATCAAGCATTGCAATGTCTTCGGCGACCTTGATGGGATTCATAGCCGTGAGGTTCATCCCAAGCTGACCGACTCGCATCTTCTTTGTGTGCTGAGCCACGTACAGATTCCACATGAGGGGATTGGTTGTCGCCTCCACACCCTCAACCTGCATGTGATGTTCCGTCATGCAGAAGCCGTCGTATCCGAGCGACTCGGCAAATACCATTTGATCCCGAACCTTATCCATCATCTGCTGGAAGCGAGCCGGATCGCGGCCCGCCAGAGCAACAGTTTCGCCCCGCTGGCGCATGAAAGGAATGACGAGCAAAGTGAATTTCATTGTGATCTCCGTTTAAACATTTGTGTAGTGGATCGCCCCATTACCTTTTCAATCGATTGACTTCGATATTCTTTCTCATAGCGTCGCTTCTGAGCCGAGAATTGTCGTGCACTGATGCGACAATGTGCCACCATTGCCGTGCGCGACAGCCAGATTTGTATTACTAATCTGGCGCCCATCCGCGTCACCGCGGATTTGTCTCGCAGCCTCCACCAGACAGAAGAGCCCATACATGCCGGGGTGAACACAAGACAATCCTCCACCGTTCGTGTTGACCGGCAGTTCGCCGCCTGGCCCGATACGTCCGTTTGCGACAAACGCGCCCCCTTCGCCCTTTTTGCAGAAGCCAAGGTCTTCGAGGAATAGCAGCGTGTTGATCGTGAATGCGTCGTATAGCTCTACTACGTCAATGTCACTCGCTGTGACGCCAGCCATAGCGTAGGCTCGCGCACCGCTTTCTGCTGCGGCGGTCACAGTCAAGTCTGGCATCTGCGAAATCTCGCGATGCCAGTGAGCACCGGCAATCCCAAGCACGTATGCCGGTTTCTGCCGAAGACCACGAGCTCGCGCGGCCGACGTTAGAATCAGGGCGGCCCCGCCGTCAGACACCAGACAGCAATCATATCGGCTCAGAGGATCGCACAGTGTTGGAGCACTGACCACGGTTTCAATCGATAACTCGGCGCGCATCGTCGCTTCGGGATTGCGCTGTGCCCAGCGTCGTGCCGCCACGGCGACTTCTGCGAGCTGCTCACGCGTCGTCCCGTACTGATACATGTGCCTGGCGGCCGCCATCGCGTAACCGGCCATGGGTACCGGCAGGTCATACAGTGCTTCGAAACGCGGTGTCTCGATCAAGCCATTGAGATCGCCGCTCGACCGAGCGTTGCTGCCATACGCGATTAGCACAGTTTCGCAAAGCCCCGCTTCGATTGCTAATGCAGCTTGCAGAACGTGCGACATGAAGGACGAGCCTCCCACCGAATCTGCGCTAGACCACTTTGGCCGAATGCCCAAATACTCGGCAACGGAAAGTGACGGCAGGAAGTGATACAGTGTGCTCGCACATACGCCGTCGATATCGCTAAGGGTGAGTCCAGCATCTTTCAACGCAGCGGAAGTTGCCTCAGCCATCAATTCCATCGGGTTCCAGCCGGGAACTTTGCCGAGCCGCGAAGTACCAACGCCCGCGATCGCTGTTTTTCCTCGCAATGATTTAGTCATGCCACGTTCTCCTTCTCAGCGAGAACATGAAAAACCACGGCGGGCGTTCCCGCGTCCACTGAAGACCAGTTATTCGGCATGATGCTCGCTTTGACTCGCATACCGATCTTCGCGCATTGCGCGTCGTCATCCACGATGCGAGACAGCATGCGCGGCCCTTCAGCGAGATCGATCAGCGCCATCATGTAGTTGCCTCCACGCTCGGGCGGACGAAATACACGAGTGCAGGAATAGATCACGCCGTCTCCCGACGCCTCAATCCAATCGAAGTCATCGATGTGACCTTCGACGTGAAGCACACGCGGGTAGAACAAGCACTTTCCCGTCTGCCTATGGCGTTGCAGCATGAATCTGCCCTGCTGGAGGTACGCCACAAAGCGCCCCTCGGGTCCGAGATTAGTATCCATAGTCTCTTGTAATAACATTGCCTTTGAATCTACGACGCCTTTTCATCGTGCGATGGATTTTCCAATCTCCTTGCTCAACGGCGTTCCCTTTAAATGAAATTCGCGGAAGCCGTAGAGCAATGGATTCCCGTCGGACAGGAGCCGGAGATCGCTTACTTCTCCGATGAAGACGGTATGCGACGCCACGTCGATTTCCTGGATCACGCGGCACGATACGTTTGCCAGTGCGTCGGCTAGCCATGGCAGGTCATCACACTCGCGCCAATGGCCACCATCAAGAAATTTCTGTTCCGCTTCCTCCACACTTTTCGCCGAACGTGAGAACACTTTAGCGACATCAAGCTGTTCGTCGGAAAGCATATTTACCGAGAACGCCTTACTCGCCCTGATGAGTTCACATGCGCGTGCGTTACGGTTGATAGAGATCAGCATAGATGGTGGCGAGTCGCTAAGCGAACAAACTGCTGTAGCTGCGAGCCCAGCCCTGACGCCGTTGTGCTGCGATGTCACAATCGTGACAGTAGTCATGTGTCGCTGAAAGCATGCACGGAACTCGTCTTGCATGCTGCTTTTCCCTTGGTACTCGTTACTCATCTTAAGTCTCCTTCACACCTGCTGCTACTTCCTAAGGCCCCATCTCAGAGTGCCGGCCATGTCCTGGTACGCCCTGTAATTCGTTCGTGTAACCACGCGAGTTGCAAAACACCAAGATCGTCATATCGACGTCCAACAATTTGCATACCGACTGGCAAGCCATCCGCTGTTCTTCCGCACGGCACAGAAATCGCGGGCTGCTCCGTAAGATTGAACAAGAATGTGTTGCACCACGGATCAAAAATCCTTGTTTCGTCCGGTGCCGCAAGCTCGGCCGAAAATGGGCCGGTAGGAAACGTTGGAAGAATCACAAAATCAAAACCGTGAATTAGCTCCATCGCTTTCTCGCGCAACGTCAGCAGAGCTTGCATCGCGTCCATCACCGATTCCGCTGACTGGCTCTTTGTCGCCCGAGTCCAGCGGTACAGCAGTTGGGACTTTTGCTGGCGCTCCGAATCGGCCTTGTTCAACTCCGAAAAGCAGCGTGCCCGATAGAAGTCTTCGGCTGCGTCAAGCAGCTGCGATGGAAAGGTAACCCTACCCTCTTCGACCGAAACGCCTGCCTGTTCTAGTCGCTTTGCCGCCTGGGTAACGCACTCAATCACGTTCGCGTCTGGCGTCAAGCCGAATCCAAGTTCGCGAATTAATCTTACGCGTGGTCTTTTCGGAAGCTCGTGTAGTCTCGTCGAGTATGGACTCTTCGCCGGAGGCAACGCTGTGAAATCGCGAGTATCAGGGCGCGCCACACAATCGAGCATCAACGCGACATCCTCGGTGTTTCGCGCCATCGGCCCGACGGCGAGCGCCGGGCTGACTGGTGGATAGAATGGCACCCGCCCATACGACGGCTTCAAGCCAACCAGTCCACAAAACGAAGCTGGTATGCGGATCGAACCGACAATGTCGGTGCCAAGCGCTATGGGATGAAAGCCCGCCGCGACAGCTGCGCCTGCGCCTGAACTCGACGCGCCCGCCGACTTTGACAAATTCCACGGATTGCGCGTCACCCCAAAGCGGGAACTCACACTGCCAGCGATAATTCCGTAGTCGCACATCGCATTCTTGCCTAGCAGTACCACGCCGCTTTCTCGTAGGCGCGCTACCGCTGGCGCGTCGAAGCTTGCGACAACTCCTTCGTCCTGTGTCACCGCCGAGCCCCGATAGCTCGGCATACCTTCGGTAAGAAGTGCATCCTTGACTGTGGTAGGCACTCCGTCGAGCGCACTCAGAGGGGCACCGCGCATCCAGCGCGCCTCTGACGCCTGAGCGGCTTCAAGCGCAGGTTCCGGTTCAAGCCAGTACACCGCATTAACACGCGGATTCAAATCCTCGATTCGTCTGAGGAGGTGGCGCGTTACTTCGACCGGCGAGAGGGTCTTCGCGCCGTAGGCACGAACCAGCTCAGCGGCTGAGCAATAGGCGAGGTCGTCATTCATATCGAGGGCTTCGACTTATGCTGAAACGACGTTCTTCCGATAGGAGTCCTTGACACGAATTCGGCCTCCTTCAAATTGGAATAGATCGCAGCCATTTGCTTCAACTCGCGTTCCGTCCTTCTTGGTCCCAGTGAAGGTCCAAAACGACACTCCTCGGTCGCCATTGACGAAGTGCTTCGCGTTGTTCCATTGCGCATCGGGGAATGTTCGCCAGATAGCTTCATAGGCATGTCGAACGTCGTTGCGCCCTTGAAAGCGTTGTCCGAACGGATAGGGGCCCGCTGAGGCGTCGAATACGCAGTCATCGGTCATAAAGCGCATCAGTGTGTCTGCGTCGTGAGCATTCCATGCCGCCGCAAAGGCGGTCAGCATTTCCACCGTTACTGTTTGTTGCACAGCCATCAAAGTTCTCCGTTGTCGCACTTGCTGCCAAGGCACATCAGCCAAAAGAGGAAAGCAGCTTGCGCAAAAGTTTTGTTGAACGTATAACAAGCATAGGTGTACGATCTGTCCTTGTCAAACGAAACAGCGTTACGAGGCCAACGGAGCGCCCGGCTACCAATGGGCGCATAACCCACCACTTCTGATGAGACCCTTACTGCCTTCGTACAATCATGGACACGTTTTCAGCCCCAACTGACCCATCAACCGCCCTCCCTCGGCCCAGGCGTATCGCCTTCATTCAGGCCTGCTGGCACCGCGAGATAGTCGACAACTGCAAGCACGGGTTTCGCTCTAGCATGCAGGCCCTCGGATACAAAAGTGCACAACTCGACTTTTTTGAGGTGCCGGGCGTATTCGAAATTCCGCTCGCCGCTAAGCGGCTGATCGAAACGCACGGCTATGACGCAATCGTCGCAGCCGGGCTAGTTGTCGATGGTGGCATCTATCGTCATGACTTCGTTTCGAGCGCCGTCATTGACGGATTGATGCGCGTGCAGCTTGATACAGGGGTTCCGGTGTTTTCGGCCGTGCTGACGCCGCATCAGTTCCAGGCGACGAAAGAACACGAGTCGTTCTTCATAGCTCATCTCAAGGTCAAGGGCGACGAGGCCGCCCACGCCTGCCACCAGACTCTCACGACACAGTGGCAGCACGCGACCTCGCCGTCTTGACAAAAACCGCTCTCATGTCCGCCGATACTTGCGATGCGGCGAGTAGATGAAACGCTCTCAGTGCTCGAGAGAGTTAGACGCCATTTGGGAAGGCGACCGGGTTCATTCGTAGCCGCGGGAACTTTTTATACTTAAGCGGCTTTGCGGGATACAACAAGTAAGGAGCATCAAAATCCTCGCGCAAGGTGCCCTGCTTCCCAACAAAGCCATCTTCGACGGATTCAGCACTATCCGTTAGTCGATTTATAAGCAACAGAGTGATAACCATGAATTGTTTGGCAGCAATCTCCCGCAATCCAGCCAATGGAGTAGCGATCGCCGAGTATCCATATGAGTCGGACGCTCGGCTTCGGCAACATCTGACTGACGCCCAAGCGGCCTACCAGTCCTGGTCCGCTTCAACGGTGGAGGCGCGCGTCGCTATTCTCCTCCGGATGGCATCGGCTTTACGTTCGGAGGTAGGCAGCCTCTCTCTGCTTATTTGCCGGGAAATGGGTAAACCAATCTCGCAGGCTCGTGCCGAGATCGAAAAGTGTGCATTGCTTTGCGAATGGTATGCGGAACACGGTCTGCAGTTTTTGCACGACGACGAAACATCCATTGGCCAGCAAGCTTACATCTCATATCTGCCGATTGGACCGATCTTGGCGATAATGCCGTGGAACTTTCCGTTTTGGCAGGTCATGCGGGGAGCTGTGCCTATCCTTCTTGGTGGCAATACCTATGTCCTTAAACACGCACCGAACGTAATGGGCTGCGCCTATGCTCTGGAGCGCCTCTGGCGGCAGGCTGGGCTGCCATGTGGCGCATTTACAGTCATCAACATCACACCCGACCTGGTCGGTAGTGCGATCCAGGATTCAGCAATAGCGGCCGTGACACTTACGGGAAGCGTTCGAGCAGGGAGCGCAGTTGCCGGACTGGCGGGTGCAGCCTTAAAGAAGTCGGTGCTAGAGCTCGGCGGATCGGACCCATTCGTTGTCCTCGCCGACGCCGACATCGATGCTGCGGTGGCAGCCGCGGTTGCTAGCCGGTTTCAAAACGCAGGGCAAGTCTGCATCGCAGCGAAGCGGATTATTCTTGAAGAGCCAATTGCAAAGTCCTTTATCAGCCAGTTCAATGCCGCTGTGGCGGCAATAAAGATCGGCGACCCCGAGGCAGAAGACACCTATCTAGGTCCCATGGCTCGGGAAGACCTGCGGGAGGAACTTGACATGCAAGTCAGACAATCGCTCAGCGAGGGAGCGAAACTACACACAGGAGGGCATAAACTCGACGGGCCGGGACATTTTTTCGCACCGACAGTCCTTGAGGTACGCCCCGGCATGACTGCCTTCACTCAGGAGACATTTGGTCCGGTTGCTGCACTCACCGTAGCGAAAGACGCTGAACATGCCATTTCCCTGGCCAACGAAAGCGAGTTCGGATTGAGCGGCGCCATTTGGACCGCAGATCGGATGCGAGCCAAGGCGTTTGCGCGGCGCATGGAAACAGGCGGAGTGTTCGTAAACGGCTACTCGGCATCAGATCCAAGGGTACCTATCGGTGGCGTCAAGAAGAGTGGATACGGCCGAGAACTCTCGCACTTCGGCGTGCGTGAGTTCATGAATGCGCAAACGGTCTGGATCGATAGAAAGTGACCAGTTTTCGGTACACTTCATCGCCGTTATTCAGGCCCGATCGTCAACGTCGCATAGTCCAAGGACCTTGTGCCGTTGTTTAAGGATGGCTAGACCAAGAACTATCGATCGGCGATGTTTGCCGGTTGATGGGGCTTGGTGGGTCGGCCGCTCGGCGCGGGGTGACGGACTACGACGCGGAATGCGCCTGCGGGCTTTGCCCGGTAACCCGCCGGTGGCGGAACATCAGCATCTCTGGCAATTGGAATCGGCAGCCGCCCGAGGAAAATGCCTTCTTAAAAAGGAGCATTGGCCCTCTTTGCAGCTACCTTGTGGTAGCCCCCTTGCAACAGGAGGCTTATCGGTCTGTAGGAAACACATGTCAAGAGCAACGCTCGCCGCCAGCGACGTGGGCTGAGCCAGCCGGCGTGCAGGATAGCAGTGCTGGCACAAGGGTGCGTCTTGGTCGCCGGACTCGTACGCTGATGCGTGAAACGGGATGCGTGGGATCTGGAAGCGTATGTTCGTGCCGACGACCGAAAGCAAGCCCGCTCTGCCGGTTGTAGGAGAACGTGCTGGATCGGCGATTTGACGTGGGAGAGCCGAATCGGCCCCGTGTATCGGATATTAGTCGCCGCAGCAAGCCGACTAGAGCTAGGGCTATGCCCATCGCCATCGGCTTGGAGGAGCGGGTGGCAAAGCCACCATGAGCGGCTGGGGTCAAAAGTCGCGGTCGTGAGCGTCCTGGGACCGCGCCGTCTATGCCGTCTTCGCTCATCTTGACCCGCAGCGCGTGCCCATCGCTGCATCGGTCACGGAACTCACGAACTCCGGCAACTCCTCAATGCGATACCGCTCGGCGAGGAAGTCTGGATCTCCACCGTCATGTCCCGGGCATACTTTGTGATGATCTTGTCATCGAACCCGGTGAAGCGCCGCGCGTGCTTGGGAATCAGGTTCGGATCGAAGATGCCGTCGGTCACGCGGGACGTGTATCGGCAGTTGGAAGCTTTCGCTCGCACCGAGGCGTTTAATAGAGCGGTTCACGAGTCACTCGAAGGCGGGTCGAATGCGCGCATTGGCGGCGGCGTCTCGTCAAAGCGCTCTACGTTCACCGCAGTCAGTTGTCCGGTGCAGCCTTGTGCCAGTGACGACGTGCCCTTGTCGCGCGTCAGCACATTCGGATTGCCGTGGGCGCACAGTTCGCGGTTTTGGGCATCGGTGGCTGGGTCGAACCACGCCCCTGTCGGCAACTGAACGATGCCAGGCATCACGTCAGCGGACAATGTCGCGCTCGCCAGGCAGGCACCGCGCCCATTGTATAGCCGCACGAGGTCCCCTTCTGCAATGCCACGCGCGGCCGCATCGACCGGATTGAGGCAGCAGACCTCGCGGCCATTGCGCTTGCTGCTCACGCTGTGTGCTCCGAAATCGAGCTGGCTGTGCAACCGCGTGGCAGGCTGGCTCGAGATCAATGTAAGCGGGTGTGCCGCGCTCGGGCCGTCGGACGGGGCCAGCCACGTTGGATGCTGCGGGCAGTCGGCATACCCGAATCCGCCGATCGTGGACGAACTGATCTGGATCTTGCCGCTCGGCGTGGGCAGCGGATGGCCCTCAGGGTCATCGCGGAACGCTCGCAGAATGCCGCCGTCGTCCGCTTGCTGTGGCAAGGTCAATTCACCTCGCGCCCAGAAGCAGTCAAAGTCTGGCGCCTCTAGCGCTTTCTCGGCGAGGGCATTGCGCGTGCGCTCGTAAAGGTGGCGCAGCCACTCGACGCTGGTGCGGCCTTCGGTGAATGCCTCTCGTTTGCCGAGGCGCTCGGCGAGGTCGGTGAAAATATCGTAGTCGTCGCGGGCCAAGCCGTAGGGCTCGGCGATGCGGTGCATGGCAACCATCAACGGGTCGGTTAGCGCGGCGCCGATATCTTCCCGTTCCATCGTCATTGTGCAAGGCAGCACAATATCGGCATGTCGCGCGGTGGCAGTCCAGCCGATCTCGTGAACGATGAAGGTGTCGAGCCTCCGGAACGCCTGACGCAGTCGGTATAGGTCCTGATGGTGGTGGAACGGATTGCCGCCGGCCCAGTAGGCCAGCCGGATATGTGGATAGCTGCGACGCTGACCGTTATAGTCGAACGGCTCGCCCGGATGTAGCAGCATGTCGGCGATGCGCGCGACCGGAATGAGGTCTTTGACGCTATTGGTACCCTGTGACAATGCTGCCACCGGCACCGCGTTCATCCGCTTGCCGTAGTGCCCCCAGCGCGTAGTTGTAGCCACCGCCTGGTACGCCAATCTGGCCGAGTACCGCGGCCAGCACGGCACCCATCCAGACCGGCTGCTCGCCGTATTCGGCGCGCTGCAGCGAATGAGCCACCACGACCAGCACGCGCTTGCCGGCCAACGAAATCGCCAACTCGACGATGACCTGTTCGGACAGGCCACAGATGTCTGCCGCCCAAGCCGCCGTCTTTGGCGCGCCGTCGCAGTGTCCCATCAGGTAGGCCTCGAACGTTTCCCAGCCTTCGCAGAAGCGAGCAAGGAACGGCTGATCGTGCAGGTCTCGCCGCACCAGTTCATAGACCAGTCCGAGCATCAGTGCGGTATCGGTTCCGGGCCGGACCGGAAGCCACTCCGCCTGCGCCTCGGCGGGCATGTCGGTGCGCAGCGGACTGACGCATACAAAGCGGCAGCCTCGCCTCGCGGCCCGGCGCATCGAATCCCGCTCGATGTGCTGGCTGATCCCGCCGCTCGCCACTTGCGAGTTTTTCAGCGCCATACCGCCAAACGCCAGGACCACGTCGCTGTGTTCGACAATCTGCTCCCACGTCACGTTGCGCCGCGCTACGTCCTCCATACTGCAGAGGATGTGAGGCAGGATCACGGCCGATGCACCGGCGCTGTAGCTGTTGACGGAGCGCACGTAGCCGCCGATAGCCATATTGAGGAATCGGTGCACCTGGCTTTGGGCGTGATGGAATCGACCCGCACTCGACCAGCCGTAGGAGCCACCAAGTACCGCCTCCGACCCATGCGCCGCCGTCACGCGCTGCAGTTCGGATGCGATCCGGTCCAGCACTTCGTCCCATGCCATCGGTACGAAGGGATCGTTTCCGCGCCGATCGTCGGGGCCCGGACCGTCCTTTAGCCAACCACGCCGCACCATCGGCGTGGTCACGCGCACCTGATGGCGCAGCGCATTGGTAAAATTGCCGATCAAAAGATTGGGGTCCGGATCGCCTGGGTGCGGCTGCACCATCAGTTGGCCGTCCGCCCAGCGGGCAAAGAAGACGCCCCAGTGGGCGCTGTGCGGCTTGGATCCGGAGTCGCGAATGGAAGGTGCGGATTGGGCCATTAACTAAGTGCTGTAAATGAATCGATGAACGACCTACTGGAAGGCGGAATCTCGGGGAGCCTCAATTCACATCGTCCGCGTGATGAAATTGCGCGTTTTTCGGGTGCCAGCTTGTCCGCACTTTGCGCTCGATCATGATGGAAGGCACACTTTGCAACGCGCTGGCAGGTTGCTTGGCGCAGGGTCAATCAAGCACGATCTTGTTGTCGTCAATGACGCGGCGAAGTCGCGCGGCATCTTGGTCGACAAGGGTCTTGAAACGAACAGGCGAACCGCTTAATGGCTCAGCGCCGCGCTCCAGCACCTGTTTTTTGAACTCTGGCTTGTTTGTGGCTTTCTGCAGGGCTGTGGCAATGCGGCCGAGGATGCTCGGTTCGACGCCTTTCGGCAAGATGACCCCTGCCCAGGTATAGAGATCGAAACCTTTGACACCTGCCTCCTGTAGAGTGGGCAGATCCGGCAACATCGGGCTCCGCTCCTTCGTTGTCATAGCGTACGCCTTGATATAGCCTGCTTTGACCTGGGGCAGAGCTGTCGTTAAATCCATCAGCATGAGCGAAACCTCGCCCGACAGGAGACCCTGTAGCGCAGGCGCTGATCCCTTGTATGCGACGTGTGTCATTGAGACGCCGAGCTGCTTAGACAGTAACTCCATACCGAGGTGTGACATGGTCCCCACGCCAAAGCTGGCGTAGTTAAGTTCCTTCGCTGTGCGCAGACTGCTAAGTAGGGCCACAGCACCTTCCGGCCCGAAATTCTTGTTTGAGACAAGGATCATCGGATAACGCACGTAGAGTCCGGCGAACTCAAAGTCCTTGTTTACATCATATGGAAGGTTCTTATAGAGATAGGGATTAGCGGCGAGGGTGTCCATGTTGGCCGCCATCCACGTGTAGCCGTCCGGTGGCGAGGCCATGAGGGCCTTGGCTCCCACAATGGTCGATGCACCGGGCCTGTTGTCGACAACAATGGATTGTCCGAGTTCCGGTTCCAACTCCTTCGCGAGCAATCGCACAATTACGTCCATACCGCCTCCAGCGGCAAATGGCACGATCCAACGGATAGGTCTTGTCGGGTAAGGTCGAGTGCCGGGCTGCGCCAAGGCGGTGGCCGCGCTGCACACAGCTACAGCGCAGGCAATCTGGAGAAGGGAACGTCGTTTCATAGTGGGCTCCTTAAGGCTTATGCCATTTAATGGTTGGGGAAAGTATCGAGTAGCGCTCAAGCGCTATCACGCCAGACGCAGAACTCAAAGATCGTCTTATTGATGTGAGGTCGCCATTCATATCGAGGGCTTTGACTGCTGAAACGACGTTCTTGCGTTGGGAGTTCTTGAAACGAATGCCGCCCCCTTGAGGTCCACCCCATTTTTACGCCCCCTGTGACAATTTGTTGTACGTATGACAAGAGTATGTGTACGTTTCCACCTTGTCAAACAAAACAGCGTTACGCTGCTAACGGATGGCCGCGCCCCAATCGCGTGCATAACGCACCACTTCTGACTACTTTCTCCTCCGTGTCAGGATAATTGTCGCCTCGCCGCCTTTCGATGAAGGACATTGGAGGCTGAAGCGGTTGGAGGACGTGAACGAGAGCGTGCAAATGTTGGGGAGGCGAAATTCGTCAGGCACCCTGCCTTGCGGTGAGGGCGTCACGGTTAATTCTGTTCAGGGGGCGATGCCAGTTCGACGATGCTGGCCCAATGGATTGGCTGTGACGCGAGGCAGCAAGCTCGAGCGCCGAGATGCGGTTGGGTGAGAGTTCTCGGTTCAAAACCGCGACCCTGACCTGCACCAGGCAATGCGCTCCTTGGTCCGTCCAGCGCATCTGTCGCTTCTTAGCCATGCGATGGCTCACGACTTGGTTCACCGCAGACTCCGCGATGCTACTGCTGATTGGCAGGCCCCTCAGACCGACAAGGAGAGCGGTCAGGTCAGCCTGCGTGAGGTGACGGTCGACCATGACACCTGCAACCGTCCCGGCACCACGTACGAGTCGCTGGCCAAGCTGGCACCAGTGAAGGGAACGGGAAAATTCGTCACCGCCGGTAATGCTTCGCAGCTTTCCGATGGTGCCAGCGCTTGCGTGCTGATGGAGGCGAAGGAAGCCGAACGCCTGGGCCTGCAGGCGCTCGGTGCCTTCCGTGGGCTGGCCGTGGCCGGCTGTGAGCCCGACGAGATGGGCATCGGCCCGGTCTTCGCGGTACCAAAGCTGTTGGAACGTTTTTGCCTCAAGGTCGAGGACATTGACCTTTGGGAGCTTAACGAGGCCTTCGCCTCCCAAGCCGTCTACTGCCAGCGGAAGCTCGGCATTCCGACAGAGCGCCTGAACGTTAACGGTGGCGCCATTTCGCTCGGACACCCATTTGGCATGACGGGTGCCCGGCTGGCGGGGCACATCCTGCTGGAGGGCCGCCGGCGCAAGGCCAAATGGGGCGTCGTGACTATGTGCATCGCCGGTGGCATGGGTGCGGCAGGCCTCTTTGAAATCTTCTGAAGGCCCCCGAGAAGCATGACTTGAGCTCGGCCAAGCGTTGCCGCTCTTGTCAGAAGAGTTGCCGGGGGCCAGCTCTACGACCGTCGAGGCGATGCCAACCGTCACCGAGCGCGAGCGCCTCCATGCGGCGCGCTGCCGGTGGGTACTGACCGTGCTCTATCTGGGTGGCTTGCGTGCGTCCGAATTGACAGCCACTACCATGGGCGCTTTCTTCTGCCGGCGCGATGCCCAGGGCATCGAGCGCTGGTGGCTGGAGGTGACCGGCAAAGGCAACCAGACCCGGCTGGTACCGGCCACCGACGAGCTGATCGCCGAACTGGCGCGCTACCGCCGCGCCAACGGACTGCCGGCGACGCCGCAGCCCGGGGAGACACGCCCGCTGGTGCTGCCGGTCATCGGCCGCGAGACGGGCCGCGACAAGGCCCTGTCACGCGGGGCGCTGCACCTGATCCTGAAAGAGGTATTCGGCATGGCCGCGGAACGCCTGCGGGCGCGCGGGCCCGAGTGGGAAGCGCAGGCCGCGGTGCTGGCCAGCGCCTCGGCGCACTGGCTGCGGCACACCGCCGGCTCGCACATGACCGACCAGCAGGTCGACCTGCGCTTTGTGCGCGACAACTTCGGGCACAGCTCGCTGTCGACGACGAGCGGCTACCTGCACAGCGAAGAGGATGCGCGGCATGAAGCCACGCAGGAGCGGCATCGGATCGGCTTGGGGCACTAAAAATTAGCTGGTCGACGGGTTATTTCACCATCGTGAAACTGTGGTGGGCACCAACACGCGCGCTATGATGCCCCCTGTCACCGGCGTTGCAACCGGCCCACCACACATGGGGATTCGCCATTTATCGAACGACGCCCGCGCTCCCCACCAGCCAAGACACACCATCATGGATCTCGAACTCCGCAATCAACGGGTGCTCATCACCGGTGGCAGCCGCGGCATCGGCCTCGCTTGCGCGGCCGGCTTTCTGCGTGAGGGCGCGCGCGTGGCCATCGTTTCGCGCAGCGCCGAAAACTTGGCGAAGGCCTGCGCCAAGCTGGCCGAAGGCCACGGCGAATTTGCCAAGAACGTGGTCCCGGTATCCGCCGATCTGACCAGTATCGCCGAGGCCGCACGCGCGGTGGAAGAAACAATGGCAGGACTTGGTGGCATCGACATTTTGGTGTTGAAGAAAGTCTTTCGTGCGAGCCGCGCAAATCTTTCATGCGAGCGTGGCTTTTTCCGCCCATCATTGATGCGACTGTAGCTTTTCAGTGCCAACCAATATCCCGGTGGGGCGTTGCGTAGACTCGTCGAAGCAGCTGATTAAAGTTGTCGAGCTTAAGGTAGTGCCAGTACCAGGTCGTCGATTCGAGCTTGCCGGGATGTTGCACGCACGTTGAAAAGGTCGGATCGAGCCACTCGCGTTTCCAGAATGGCGAACAGACGTCGGCAGGATTCAGGATCAAACAAGGATAGCAATACTGTAAGTGACGTCGTTCATAGACCCAACCGATTGGAGTCTGCATGGCTGTCAGGCGATCCACTCTTACGTGGGTTAGCTGTGAGAGACGCTCCAAGCTCTCGAGCGGCACTGGCGGAAACAGAAGCCATTTCCACCGTGTTAAAGCTGGCATCGGACCGAGATCGGCGTGCATCCAAAGCTGCTCGACCGTCATGGAATACTTGCCAGCGAGTCGTCCAAGCCAGCTCCCAAACGCCTCCCCATCAAAGGGACGTGGGGCCACTGGCCACGGCCTCGTCTGGTTAAAGCACGCTGTTCCGGGCGTGTTCGATGTGAGAGACATCGATCATCTCCCTTCCATCGCGAATCGCCAGCTCGGTGGCAGCATTCAAAAGCCGCGAGACCTCACCGGTCAGACCTCCGCTCGCCGCCAAAATCGCCGCGACAACTTCTCGCCTCGACAGGTTCGACGGCCGTCGCAAAGGAAGAATGCGTTCGAATGCCCCCAGAAGTCCCCGGAAGGCTTCCGATTCCTGCCATCGAGGCATCTCGAAGCGCGCAAAGCGACTGCTCATTTGGGCATCGGTTTGCAGTGCGATCTCAGCATCGTGCGTCCCCACAAGGACAATCGTCATCTGGAGATCGTTGGCGAGGAACTTGAGCAGGTTCAGTGAGGCGCGCTGCTCGCGATAACTTCCCGACAAGAGGTGATGAACTTCATCTACCACCAGCATGCGAGGTGAAACTTTCCGTAGCACCTCGCGACTCAGATTCTCGAGCACGGTTAGCCTCGCTGATGCGTTGAACGGCGCTCCAAGCTCGAACAGGAGCGATGTGTAGAAGCGGTTCTGGTCGGGCGTGGGTGGCATCTGCATAGACACAACCTTTCGGCGCTCCACGCCTGCTACTTCGTCGTATTCCGGAGGATGGCGCCGTTCGAATTTCGCGATGACCTGGGTCTTTCCGATGTTCGATTCACCATACAGCAGAACGCACGGCATACGCTGCCGCGGAGGGATCTTCACCAACCGGTCCAGGAGCTCGAACGCCTGAGTTGCGCGGGGATAGTCGATCCATCGATCGCGGGCCAAGGCGAGAATGCGAACATTGTCGTCGCTCCTCGCTAAAGACCGGACATCCGGCAGAAGGTGTGTCAAGGAAGCACCCATTGCCAATTCACAGTTGCTCTACATGATAAATTGGCGCCGGCTTGCTGTAGTCGACATCCGGCGGTGGCGATGACGCATCGGGGGATTTCGTCTGCTGACTGGCTCTCCCCCTTGCCGGAAAAGGTGAATCCCCTGCCCTTCCGCGTCTGTCTGCAGACCGCCGCTTCGTTGTTGCCCCTTCTATGATGCGGCGTTGCGCAGCTATTGCGTTGAATATCGCAGACTCCGTGACGTGGGATTCCCCCTGCGACCGGAGATGCTTGAGTGCTGCCTTTTGTTCCCACAGGGAGATTCGGCCACGACGCAAGTCGGCAAAGCTCGCCTCGATGTATTCCTTGCCATCAGCACTGACGAAGATTCTCGATAGGTCCTCTGGATGGTATCGCACCACGACGCGACGATTGGCCGCCCGCCAGGCGGTGAAGATCGGATGCCAATAGTGCAAATAGAACAGCGACAAGCCGTCAGCCTGGATGGTGCGCCGGCTCATCGGCAGGAACTGAATGAGGAAGCGAAGTTCTTCGGCAGCCGAGTCGGGGAGTAGCCGGGGCTTCGATGCTTCAGACAACGTCAACCACGCGGAGTATGGTGTCGCGCCGCCAAGGCCTCGATGGGCACTGTGATGGTAGGTCTGTCCGATTTCATACATCAACCATTGCTCGAACTCTGGGAGGGTTAATGCGGCCTCCGCCTCTGGCTTGCGAGCTTTTCGTCCTTTCGTCGACGACCCGGTCGAGCCTGGCAGACTATGTACCTTTTCCATGATGGTACGGTTCAGTCTCTCTATATGGCCCCCGAAGTACGGTCGGCCAGGCGGGCGATACATCAGCTCGATTCCGTACTGATTGCATCCCGCTCGCAGTGCCTTACTTTTGAACTCGGCAGCGTTGTCGAGGTGCAATGCCTTCGGCACGCCATGCATCGGCCAGTCTACCGTGATGTCCCGGCTCGCCAACCAGGGCGCCTTAGGTAGGACCATCCGCGTAAGAAGCAGCGCGACAGTCGCCGCGTTGGGGCGGTCGAAACCGACGTAGATTGCCACGACCGACCGCGTGGCGACGTCGATTGCCAAAGTAAGCCATGGTCTGCCGATCGTGCGGCGAAACACCTCATCGACCAGCAGGATGTCGGCAAGTGTGTGGTCGATCTGCACAATGTCCAAAGGGTGCCGTGCCGCAAAGTGGCCCGGCGCTGCGCCCGAAAGCTTCATGCTTTCTTTGTCACGGTGGTCGGCCCACCGACGGGATATCGTAGGCCGGGAAGGCGGTGTTGCGCCTGCGGCGGCGCACCGCAGGCGAACCTCTCGGCAAATCTCATTATGGGGATGAGCCAGATGCTTCTGCCGCGGAAGCCAATCAGATAGGACGTCCTGAATGATTGCCTCGACTTCATCCGAGAGCATGTATTGCCCTCGACGTGGACCAGACGGGGACGGCAGCAATGACTCTGTCACCGGGTCTTCTAGAAAACGTCGGCGCAACCGGTACACTGAAGAAGGGTGCAAGCGTAATAGCTTTCCTGCAAGAACTGCCTGCTTGCGAGTGAGGGGCGCCTGGCCAAGCGGGCGGAAGATTTGCGCCGCTGCCAGTTCGCGATTTTCGGGCTCCTTTTTCATGGAAGGCCCCGGAGGATTTTTCCTCGTCCTACATTAGGGTCATTTCGGCGCATTCTCAAGGATGTTGAACATCCACGCGCTGACGTTGCTTTTTGGTAACTGCCGTGCAGCGTACTTTAGGACGAATTTCGCTTACGAATCAAAGGGCTTTGGCAACCTGCAGCGATGTGCTTGCTCTTACGCATGGTTTGCATGGCTCGGACGGACCTCGTTCCTCAACAGCTACGTTAAGCGAGCACGAAACAATCACAAGGGCGCCGGCAAGGACAATCGCGCAGAAGCATACAAAAGCTCTTCGTCGATAGCCGTCGTCGTTGCGGCATTAGGCCAGAGCGGCAAACAACCCCGGGTCTGGGCGTCCGCCATGCCGCGCATCAAACGACTGCACGAAGAAATGACCAATTTTTTGGAGGACAGCGGATACGACGATCCTCATGAAATCTGTGTCGTGACTGACGGCGCCCGCGATCTTGCCGGGGTTGCTGACAACCTTCCGTTCGATACCGAATGGGTACTCGACTGGGCTCATATTGGCCGAATGATGCGGCACGTCGATCAAGCTATCTCGCCTCTGGCCTATGGGCGCCTTACACCCGATGGATCAGAGTTCGAGCTTTGGGAGACTTTTGTCCGCTTCCGCAGTGACGTCTGGACCGGTCAGTCGGTACGTTGGCAGAAACGCGCTGAAACCTTGTTTCGTCTGCTTGAGTTGCGTAAGGAGATTGAACCGAAATGGAGCTGCAAAGCCGAGCAAGCCCGCAACAAGCTTCTTAATCTCGTTTGCTATCTCAACAGTAACCTTGATTCATTGATCGACTATCGAACCCGGCAGCGCGTTGGCCTACGAATCTCAACCGGCTTTGTCGAATCATCTATCAATCGAATCATTGGTTGCCGCATGTGCAAAGGGCAACATATGCGGTGGACGCCTGCGGGAGCGCATAGTGTCGCGCAAGTGCGGGTTGCCCTCTTGAATGAGGAGTTTCAGGATTTCGCTCAGCGGCACGTCCCGTGGATTGGGCGACGACGTGTGTCTTGGCCCTGGCAAACACCGTCCCGGGCTTTTTAACGGCTTCCCTCAACACTTGCTGCCGAAGACGGAACGCTGCGCTGCGTTGAACTGCATGGCGATGTGGAACCAATCGAGAATCCTGCCGCGAGCGAGTCGACTACCCTGTACGGTCTTCTCAAACTCACCGGCGTCGTCGCCAGACGGCTGGCCTAAACTTTAGACAGTACATTCCAGGAGCCTCGCCATGCCCTGCCGCCAAGCGCTTCGCACTTGCCACGCCTTGGCCGCCGCGTCGGTTGGTCCCACGATTCTTATCGGGTTGGTGCTAGCCCTCGGAGGCTGCGAGGGGGTCCCGCGAAATACCGCGGCGACACCGCCTCCGCCCCGCCAGCCAATCGCGACCGGCGATGACCAGTATCCGGCTCCGCGGTCCGAGCGCGACACGCGCCCCCCGTCGGCCCCGGCACGCTAGGCAATTGGTCAGCAGTGACTATGCCATACACAATTTTCCCGAGCGCTCCTACCTTGGGCATCTTCCAACTATTGCGTGCTATCAATCAGAGTAGCTCATGAAGCAAGCGCGACGCCCAGATGTATGAGCGCTCCTCACTCTGAGCCGCCAAAAATAATTTACATTACATTTGGGTGCCCATTTTTCACCGGCGTCAAACTGCGCCAAGATCTTTTTGTTGCAATTCAAGCACTTAGCGCAGATCCGTGGCGGCCCACGTTTCGATTTGCTGTTCGCCCCTTCTGGCATGGCGAGTACTAGCTTCTTATGCGCCGTCTGAAGCGGCTGGCGGCGCGAACCTCGCCTTGAGTTCTTCGACGAGCGCCTGACGCTGAGCAGCATCCGGCAAGGTAATCTCGAATGAAACCTTTCCGGAGTCCCAGTCCTTTAGAACACCGAGCGGCGAGCCATCGGAACCCACCAAGCGGTGCTGACGGGAAGTCTCCTTTTGCTTGCGAACAGTCTTGTTCTCGTATCGAGCCCTCGCCTCCTCCACATCCCGACATACGGCGACCTCGTCACGCACTTTGATTGCCATGACTCCCGCTACTGCCGCGCCAGCCGCGCGTTCGAGTAAGGTCAGCTGGTACAGCGTGGATAGTGCGAACGGCTCGGGCCGTTCCTTCACCGTGTCGAGAACGCTCTCCGAGAGCTTTAGGATGGCCAGCGTCTTGTTGACGTTTGGCAGGGACATGCCTGTGACCTCCGCGATAGCGGATTCATTCGGATAAATGCCCTCGTCAATGAGCGCGCGCCAGGCAAGTGCATTGTCCAGTGGTGACTGGGCTTCGCGCTCAGCATTTTCCTTGTAGGAGAGCTGATACAGCTGCTGGTCCGTCAGGCTCGGGTGGATCAGCAGCTTCATGCGGGAAATGCCCGCCACCTTTAGTGCCTTGAAGCGGTAGTGGCCTCCGGCAAGGACGCGGCGGCCATCGCGGATGGTCGCGATACCAGGAACAAGTTGGCCGTCCGCCCGCATGCTCCCGGCGAGCTCATGCACGCGCTCCGGACGATATAGACGTCGGGCGTTAAACGGATTCTCGTCGATCAGCCCAACGTCCGTCTCCTCGTAGAACGGCTCATTGGCAAGCTGGGCGGCTCCTGACGAAGCACCCTCGGCCCGGCTCGGCTTCAGGTGCATGCTTGGGGGGCCTTCGTGGGTGAAATCTCCGCGAAGAATTTCGGCAGTAGGCTGGCTAACATTTGCCGGTTCGGGCTGCTTTTCGGAAAAACCTGTTGGCTGACGTTCCATCAGCGCTTGCGCCCGGGCAAACCGGTCAGGGGGCGGCGCCGCATTGAGGGCCTTGTTTGCTTGCTCCCTCATTTGTTCCAGTCGACTCTTAGCCATTATGCCGCCTCCTTCTGCTTAACCGGCTTGGCCTTGGCCGGCTTCTTCGCCGTGTTGATGCCAAGTTTAGACAGCACGACCTTCGCGAGTTCTTCGACTTCCTTCGTCGCAGCGGAAGATCCGGACAGTCCATGAACACTAAGACCATACATCTGGGACTCGCCGTAGGCGTTTCGCTGTTGAAGGCCCGTGTCCAGCAACGGGATGTCCTTGTCTTCCGCAAGAATCTCCGTGCAGGCTTTGAAAACATTCCCACGGCGGGACATCGAGGGGATGCAATAGGTCTGGAGCTCCGGGTTCTCTTCGCGCGCACGACGCGCAAGTTCCTTCGCTTCCCGGCTCGCCCAGACGTTGTCCATCAAGGGAATAACTGGAATCAACGCCAGGTCCGAGATATTGAGCGCTGCCCACGGGATGGATGACTCGATTGCCGGCGGACAGTCGATAACGACAACGTCATAGTTCTCGGCATGCTTTGCAACCTCTCCAATTAGCTTGTCCCTGAGCGGGGCGAGGCTGATGACGGTAGCAGGAAAGGGCGTGTCAACGCTGCCCTGCCCTGCCCAAATTGTACTGGTGCCCTGCTTGTCCATATCGATCAGCAAGGTGCGGAGACCGCGCAACGCAAAGCTGGCCGCGAGCTGCATGGAGACCATCGTCTTCCCACAGCCGCCCTTTTGATTGAAGACCGTAACAACCTTCGCGGACATATATTTCCCCAAAAGATATTGAAAATTATGAAAATATGAACCCATCCATTACTGTAGTCGGCATCAGGTCGTATTAGGCGCTTTCAAGCATGAAAGCAAAGAAAACAACCTACTCGCGTTGCACCGTAACCACAGGCGCAGTTGTAATGTGAGCGATAGACACTTTCATGCTTGAAAGCCTCCATGCGATCGCAAATCGATCTCCAAGGAGAACTTGGGTTGCACGTGTAGATCTGGAACCCCGCCTCCCTTCAAACGCCAAGCGCTTCGTCTTGCGGTCCGTCAACTTTCAAGCGTGAAAGGCGCACGTTGGCCACGTGTTGTGTGCCTCTGGGTCTCACACCTAAGAACTGACCAAACAGGGAATCAAAGCGTCATTCTTCTTTGCCCCGCATCGGAGCGGGTCTTCAAGCTTTCAAGCTTGAAAGCCGCAGCCGCCCGATAAGGAGGCACCAGGGTTCCCACGCTCGTTTTCACCCATGAAATCACTCGCCGCTAGAGACAACTTTCCAGCTTGAATGTGCTGATCTTCGACTGCAGCTCGTCTGTGGCCGAAGATCATGCGAACGACTTTCACGCTTGAAAGTGACACCATTGCACGGCATCTCCAGCAACCAACTTTCACGCGTGAAAATTCAACCGGCTGGCCGTCGCACCTCGTTAGGTAGGTCGACTTTCAAGCGTGAAAGTTGGGACAACTCGCCCTGACATGATCCACATCTGCAAACTCCACTTTCGCGCTTGAAAGCAGCCGCCTGCTAGCGATCATCAGCGGCGAGTCTCAGCCAGCGCATCTGGTACAACATTGCGAGGACAACTTTCACGTGTGAAAGTCAGGTTGCCCCGAGAGATTCGGCATCAACCGACTTTCATACGTGAAAGTGCAGGCCTGTGTGCGGTCGGAAACCTTACGGCGTTTGGGCTTTCATGCATGAAAGCTGGATTCTGGAAGGGGACCCCTGTGAAGCCTTTCAGGCATGAAGGTTTACTGCCGGGCGGCGGGAACACCGAGAGTGCGAGCTTTCACACTTGAAAGCGGCGCTCGCTTCCGTTGAATGCCGATGCCAGAGCCCGCTTCGTTGTGCGCTGGCAGACGGTCAGAAGGACTTTCAAGCTTGAAAGTGGCTGCTGCGAGGTCGCGACAGATCAATTGGGGAGGAGCCGTGATCGTCTCGGCGATCTGCGCCAAAACATTTTTAATATTAATAATTTTATTTGCGAAGAATGATGATTGGCGAAGACACAAACTGAAGTGGTACTTGAAGGCTATTCGAAAACGGCGATGCTCTGATTCGACGTGGCGAGCGAAAGCAAGTGCCCGCGGTTCTGCTAACTTGAATCGACCAAACTTAGGAAGCTTATCGAAGCGAGGAGTCATCCGGGTATCGACGTCTGCACCAGCGTAAGCATGGAATTCTATTTTGGGCGGAGTACTGGAGCCATGGGTCGCGTCATTGGCCGACCTCTTTAATGAAACTGACTTTCTCGAGCGGTAGCACAGTCCCCGTGAGGACGACTTCCGACCGAAGTAGGGCTTGAGCCGTCGGAGCTTGGCTGATATCACCTGGCTCGTCGAACCTTCTCAATTTAGTTAGTGCACGAAAGATCGGATCCTAGATTCCAAGGAAAGCCACCAGACAAGGAAGCGGTCCAACCGGCTGGAGCGATTCTCATCGATCCGGGTGCTGGACGTTGCTCGCTGAAGAGGCTGTCGTAGCGGGAAAGGTTCCTCGGGAAGTCGACGCTTCAAGCTAGTTTCAGTCGCCCGCCTTTTGACCGGTACTTCGGATCCTTTTCTACATGCACCAGGTCTTCAGCAATTCGGAAGCTCTTGAGGAAACCCACGTCGATAAGTTTCTGCAGTGCTGCCTTGAGACGGCGGCGGAAGTCGTCCAGGTTCTTGGATTTGCTGCCGCTCAGTTCGTGATACTTGCCAACCGAAATGGGTATCGGCTCGTCATGCGAGCCGAGGAAGAAGTGCAGCCACTGTGCGAGAGGCGAGCGACCGCCGATTTTCTTACGTACCGACCATGACTGGAGGGTGTAGGTCTCGGGGCCGAACATGGCCGCGATCGTAGGCGCCAGAACGACGTACCACTCGTCTAACTTGTTGCCGGAATCGTCTTTCCAGTGAAACTCTGCAATCAGGGAACCGGCGTAGCCGCCTGCGCCCTTGTTCGTGGTGATCTTCAAGGAGGTGAATTGCAGCCGTTCACAGCATTCTCGCAGGTGCGCGTATTCGTCGGAGTTGATCGACCAGCCGAGCTCTTTGAGCATGCTGTAGGCGGTGAAGCGTACGGGATGGCCGAGTTTCGTCTGGCGCGCAAGGTGGAGCAGTGTGGAAAAGACCGTCAGGTCGTCCTGGCGTAACTCAGCACCTTGGTAGGTGACAACGTAGTTGCTCAGCGAAGCGAGAACCTTGGGTTGCTTGTAGAACTCTCGTGGGTGAGGGCCAGTTACTGCAGCGAAGATGGCTGAGCGCGCCATACTGTTCGGAAAGGCCCGATCATCCTCCGGCCACATTGGAAGCTGTTCCTGGTGGACTAGATGCACCCGGTCGAAGTCGAGCGTGCCGGCATCACTGCGCATCGCTGCGAGCGGATCCTTCTTTGTGGTTGGTGTGCCGGCCATGTTTGTGTCGGGATGTTTACGCTGCTGGCAATTATGGTTGGCGTGGTGAGTCCGTCAAGGCACCTGCGCCTTGATCTATTAGTGATCGACCCCGAATGCCTAGTGATTGACCCCGATTTTTGCATACGAGCGGTTTTTTGCGTCGGTTTACGACAACGACGCGGGGTCAGCCTACCGAAGGTAGGCCATGGGAAACATGGGTAGGAGGCACGTGGATCCGTTGGTTCGGGTTCGTATTGACTAAAGGAAAGACTAAGAAAAGACTAAGGACAGAAAAAACGTATTAAAATCAACTTGTTACAAGATTTTTTCTGACGCTGAGACTAATAGTGACAGGCCCCGTCGACTAATAGTGTTCGGGCCCGATACCTAATGGGACCGGGGCCGATCGCTAAGGGGACGCGGGGTCGAACACTAGGCTCCCGGGTTCACGAGCGGCGCCGGGCCGAAAACTAAGCCCGGCATAGCTTTCCGGGCGATTGAGGTGCCGGTTACACCGGCCCATATTCATAAAGTGTGGATAACTCGGGCCATGACTTAGTGATCGACCCGGCTGTTGGGTCGGAACCGATGACGGTGGTGGATCGCATCCAATCCGGCCATATCCAAAACTTCCATTTAAAAATCATAACGTTACGATGACAACCTCAAGTCGATTGGCGGTGAGCGAGGGCTAGTGATTGACCCTGCCGCTGGCTGTGGATGGCCGTTCGACAAGGCCCTGAGTCCGGTTGCAGAGCGGCTCCGGGCCGATTGTCATCTTGGCAGACCTAGTGATTGACCCCGCTCCAGCGGTAAGTTTCAACCACCTGGGCGACGGGTCCACTGGTTTAGCTTATTGACCCCGCTCGTCTATCGCCTTTGACTTCGCAAAGGGCATAGTGATCGCCCCTGATTCAGGGTCATTCACTATGAGTGGTGTGAGTACTCGCATACCCAGGCTTCCAGGGATAATGGAAGTGCCACTGCGACAGTGCTTAAAAGACCACTAGAAGTCTGTAAGGGTTAGTGATTGACCCTGAATAGGGGGAATCGGTACTAGTTTTCGACCCTGATGGGCGCTTTGCCGCCGTGCTTTAAGCTGGCTCCGGCCTGTGGATACCCTTAGTGATTGACCCCGCATCTAGCGTTGGTGTCAGCAGCCCAGACCGAGGCTCTAAGCCATAGTGCTGCAATATGCACATGTGCAGACGGTTTGCTCTCGCGATTACAGGTTCTGCTGATGGGCGATAGTCGCTGTCATACTGATCCACCCTGCCAATGAGTTCGCCATTAAGCAATACGGGGCGGGCGACTACTAGTGATTGACCCTGATGGGCTGCCTCAAGGGTTAATGACTGACCCTGATGGGGGCATCTCCCGCCATAGTGATCGAGCCCGATTGGCTCGCCTCCCGCCATAGTGATCGAGCCCGATTGGCTCGCCTCCCGCCATAGTGATCGAGCCCGATTGGCTCGCCTCCCGCCATAGTGATCGAGCCCGATTGGCTCGCCTCCCGCCATAGTGATTGAGCCCGATTGGCTCGCCTCCCGCCATAGTGATCGAGCCCGATTGGCTCGCCTCCCGCCTTAGTGATCGACCCGGTAGGGCGCCTATCGGCCATAGTGATCGAACCCGACAGGCGCGCCTCCCACCTTAGTGATTGACCCCGATAGAGATGCCTCAACCTTAGTGATCGACCTCTAACGTAGGCGAACCGCTAATAGTGATTGGCCCTGGCGATGCTATTAGTGTTCGACCCCGGAAAGGGCTGGTTGCCAGCAAATACTTTCTGCGCGGCAGGTGGAAAGCGAACATAAGGATTCCCCGTCCTCTGCGATATGCGACTGATAGTCGGGCCGCGCGTGCACGGGACAGAAGCGCTCTCGGGGGGGCCGAGCAGGGCCCCCCCAACCCAGGCCAGACTCGCACTTGCCACCATTGCATTCAAGCGCGCCGGGGCGCATCCAGGTGCGTTGGAGCGCGTAACTGGGTACCGGCGATCACGCGCTCCAAACGAATTGAGGCACTGGTCTGCGGAGTACCAGCTGGCGGAGATGTTCGATAGCCGCGCGCGCCTTCGCCGAGGATGGCCGGGGAGCCTCGGGCATCGGCTGGGCACGGACAGGGGAGAGCTTGGCTGCAACCCTGTCCATCTCAATGAGCCATGCGTGCGCCCGAGCGTGCCCCAAAGAACTTCGAAGTCCGTTGGTCTCGGTGATCACAATGGATGCCGAGTCGACCTCGTAAATCCGCCCGCCCGGCGCTGACACCCGCTTGCCGCGGTACCTCTCCACGAGTTGAGCGACCTGCTGCTGCTCCAGAGCCGCTCTAGCCGTGGCCGCTCGCTCCTCTTCCTCTCGAGCCTTCTGCACTCGGGCGACATGACCAAAGTCGATGGGCCTTTCGAGCAGCGACTTAAGGTATGCGAACAGCTCTCGCCCACGGAGTGGCCTCAGAGCATGGCCGGCCACCGACACGATGTCAGAGAGCCGGTGGCCACCGTTCCGAGCAAGCCGCATGAGTAGAAACAGTCCAGATGCTTTGAGCTCTTGATCTTGCACGAGCGGCGCCAGATCGAATGGCACTGCCTGATTGTTGATTCGCACAAAGGATCCCGTCCCGGGATGTTTCTTCGTAGAAGACTGCTTGGGGTTGTTTACGCCGCTCACTCGTGCGAGAGATGCAGAGGAGAGCCCCGACTCCACTGGGGCAATCTCGTGGTGCATCGCGGCGCTAAATTGCTGACTCGCCATCCCGATGTGTTGGAGCAACCTTCCGGTGAACGCTATTCGCCCAACCACACGGAGGTTTGCTCTTGTGCGTTGTTGACGTTCACGCTCAATCAAGCCGGCCCGCTCAAGCGCGCCAAGCGCCCGATAGACGGTGGCCTCGCTGATCGCAAGGTGCCCTGCAATCGTCGCCTTCTTCAAGAAGGCGAGTGCCGTGGGGTCCGACTTGTTCAGTGCAAAGCGTATTAGCGTGGCCAGTACCTGCCGGGTCGTGATGTGCAATGCCCGAAACTCTTCGGACTCATAAGCCAATGCAATCGCTCTAAGGATACGTTCGGGTAGCCGGTCGGCGTCACACCTCGCAGCTTTGGGTCGCCTAGTATTTGTGTCGCACGCGGCCAGAGAATGCGGCGCACTGCCGCATGACGACTGTTTTCGGGCGAACGAGTGCCCTTCGAAGCCTGAATACATCTTCGCTCAAATCAAACATGTGGGAACGAGCGTTGACAGCGACGAGAGAGCTCCATACACTCGAGCCGTCGCTGGTCGAGAGGGTTGTTGAAGCTAAGTCTTCGCTTACACGCCTTCTTTTCAAGCAAGAGCCTGGAGCGCCAACTCCAGGCTTTTGTTTTTTCAGAGCTACTTATGGGATCAAGACTTGCCTCCAAAGATTGCTAGGACGTCGGCATAAGCGCAGTGGATTGATGACCGCGAATACGAGCGGCGTTCTGGGGCGATGCTCACGGGCAACCCGATTCGAGGGGCACGAGCGAAAATCTGAAGTGAGATCCTGGGGCACATGTTCACGCCGTTAGCAGTCAGCCCCGACCAAGTCGTTGTGTGCCGTCGATAGAACAGCGTGCGGCGTGAAATGACGGAAGTCCACCATGCAGGAAGTCACAGCGTTTGCGCGATCGTCTGAAAGGTCATCAGGTCGCTAGTGAAACGCCGATTCGAGTGCTGCGTGACTGAAGGCCTGCGCCACATTCGCGGCGTTACCACAATCTGGAGACCATCGCTGGTCAGATAGTTTGAGCATCATTCCAGCCGCGCCTCAAGGACGAAGCGTGAAGTCGGATTCTTCTTTGCCGTGCTGATCCGCAACTGTGCGCGAGCGCGTGTCACCGCTACATAGAACAGCCGCCGCTCTTCAGACTCGGTGCTTTTTTCATCCGGCACCACCGTTTCTTCGGCCCGGATGATCCATACCCGATCCCATTCAAGTCCCTTGGAACTGTGCATGGTGGTGAGAATGAGCGCGTCCGGTGCGGGTTCGTTGTTGTCGCGGTGTAAGAAATCCAGCCGCTCCGAGAATGGTCCGTTGAGCCGCGTGAGAACGTCGTAGGTCGTGGTAATGGCGCGCTTGGCCTGATCCACATCGGTGTGTTTCAGCATCCACTCTCGCACCCCTTCGAGCACCAGCGAGTAGAACTGCCGGTCACAGAGAGATCGCCATTCCGCGAGCCGCTTCATCAGCTCGCGGTACCGGTCAGCGGAATTCTCTGACAGGCCCATCTCGAGCAACTCCTTCTTCTGCCTTTGGTCCGTACTTGCGCGGCCCTTCCGGTGGATGAGCTTGAGCTCTTGCGTGCCGATCCCGGCAAAGGAGAGTAGGGCGTCGACCCCGGCCGTCTTGGTCTTCTGCACCAGTTCCAGGAGGTTGCACATCAGCGCTGCCTCGGGCCGGCTCAGAATCGACTTGCCGGACGCACGGTAGTACTTGATGCCGTGGGATCGGCAGACGGCTTCTACGGGATCGAGAATCCGGTTCGTCCGGGCGAGTATCGCGGTGGACTGACCTTCGCGCAGCGCCGGCCCGAGGTATTCCATGGCCGCCACGGCTTCGGCATATTCATCCGGGTACCGCTGGAACAACACCTCGCCTCCTGGCCCCTTGTGCGCGACCAACTCCTTGGGAATCCGGTCGCGGTTGTTTCGGATGATCCTGTCGGCCGCGCCAAGGATTTCCGCGTGGCAGCGGTAATTGTTTCCCAACACCACCGGCTGAGCTTCGAACTGTCGAATGAACGATTCCATGCCGCGGAAGCCCAGCGCCGAGCGAAAGCCGTAGATGCTCTGGTCGTCGTCCCCGACCACGGTCACGATCGACCCGGCCTGGGCGTGCAACGCAATCCACTGATACTGCAGAGGATCCGTGTCCTGAAACTCGTCGACCAGCAGATAGGTCAGCGGATAGGGCGCGATGGTCCCGCGCTGCATGCCGTCGACCGCAAGACGCAGCATGTCCTGGAAGTCGATCTTCCCATTTCGTTCCAGCGCATCCTGGTAGCTTTGGTACAACAGCGCCTCAGGGGTATCAGCCTGTACCTGGCCGAAATTGGTCTTGATTGCCTCGATGGCGGCAATGGCGTCCTCCACCTTCCAATCCAGTCCCGCGTCGGAGAGGACCTGGATGAGCAAGCCTGTGCGGTCGCCATCGGTCGCAATGTCTGGTGCGCTCTCGCTCCCTCCACCCAACTGCTTGTACGCAAGCGAGTGGAAGGTACCCGCAAGCAGCCGCTTCTTGGCGCCTGGGCCGGACAGCGCCAGGATACGTTCGCGCAGCTCCAACGCCGCATCCTTGCTGAACGTCACCGCACCAACCGTTGCGCCGGGCTCGCCGAGGAGCATTGCCGCTTTGGTGGCGATGGTCTTGGTCTTCCCCGCGCCCGGGCAGGCCACCGCGACGCAATGCCGCCGCAGTTCCACCACTTCGCGCTGCGCCGGATTCAGTTCATCCAGCATGAGCCACCTGTTCGTTGGGAGAGAGGATCACCACGATATGATCCTCGGCACCGCGCCAGTGGATTCCCTCGTCGTCGCGAATTACGAGCGTGCCGGCCTCTTCATCGTGGGCAATGACCACGCCCTCCCCGAAGGAGGCGAGATCGGTCTGGAATTCCACGGTAGCGTTCACAAGGCTCATGTTGGAACAATAGGTATTGAAGAAGTGTGCCGCCCATCGCGAAGAAGGGCGGCCAGGCATCACTCAGACGCCGCGAACCGTCGTCATCAGCTTCAGGTGAGTCATGTAGCTGCGCAGGCCAAGCGGATGGAAGGTGCGCAGGAAACGCGCGACTTCGTCGTTGATATCGGACTGGTCGCGAATGCCGTTCCACACCATGAAGTCGAACTGGTCCATGGCGCGGTCGAACTTTGCAAGGAGGCCCAGCACCCGCATGGAGAAGCGCGAGTATGCTTCCACGGTCAGGTTCAACGAGGGCAGGGTGACGGTCGGCTCAAACACGATATCGTTTTTCGCGCGCATCTCCGCCTCCCGTTGTGTGCGCAGTGCCTCGGCGACGCGCAACTGCTCGTCGACATAGTCCTCCAGCCTGGACAGCGTGCGCTCGAAGTAGTCTTCCAGGGTTGCCAGCTCACCCTTCGCAAACGTGCTGCTGCCGAAGCGTTGCAGGTTGATGCTCATGCGGTTCATGAACGGCCACCACTGTTCGAACAGCGGGCGCAGACGCGTGTGATTGAGCTTGATGGCGACGGGCACGACGGCCGCGCCGGCCAGTTGCCGCGTCAAGATCTGGCTGCCGATCTCGCGGCGACGACGAATGATCGCAGCGCGGTCTTCCGGTTTCAGATCGCGAAAGCGCTTGCGCGTATTGGCGACCTCGGCCTTCTTTTCCTCGGCTTCCGCCGAAGTGATCAGGCCTTCCTTACGCAGCGTGTCGGCCGCGGCGTCCATCTCCAGCAGCTCGCGCTCGAGCGAGCCATCGTCAGCGCCATCAGTAGTGGAGGCAGCCGCGCCTATTGCGGCATTGGCCTGAGCCAGGGTGTCGGCCGCGGCGGTGTGCAGGGCTTCGTCCTGCGGAGTGACAACGGCGGTGTCGGTGATGGTGGTCATGCGGTTTCTCCTGAAAGGACCCCCAAAATGGGCGATCCGCGTTGAATGTATGAAAGTGCGGTAGAGCAGGTGAGTACGGCTATCGGTTCACGTGAAACGAGGCGGCGAGGCGCCAGGACAGGCTCCCTACGCCCGCGACGGCAAGGGTCCATACCGATGCAGGCAGCGAGATCGGCAGGAGCATTGCCACGGCACTGAGGCCCATTGCAGCCAGGAGGCCGTGTGCGGCCAGGTGGAAGCCAACAGGGCTTGCAACGCCGGCGGCAGCCGCCCGGATGCGTCGCTGGACCGCGCCGTCGTTGAGCATGACGGCGGCAAAGATCAGCGCGCCCCATCCCCAGTTGCCGGCAATCGTGGCCCGATACACGGCGCGGTACAGCTCCATCCAGAAGCGTTGCATCCACCCCGCGGCAAAGCCGGCCGAGCCACCGTCGCCGACCACAGACTGGTTGGTGGAACCCGCAAAGGAGCGTCGGATCAAGCCCGAGTCGACAAACCATTCGCGAAAGCGCTGGTTCGCGCGATCGGCAAGCGCAGCGGCCCGATCCTCCCCAAAGACCGATTCGACAGACGCCTGTTCGGCCGCGTCAACTTCGAACCTTGCGCTGTCGGGCAGGAGGGGCACGAGTGTCGCCATCAATACTGGCGTGACGACCAGCCACAGCCGCATGTGGGAAACGAAACGACTATTGGACATATCAGCGCAGCAGGGAATGAAGCACGAGACACGGAATCGCGAGCAAGGCGAACAGGCCGCCCCAGAACAGCACAGGGCGCGACTGCTCGACTTTCAGCAGTGCCAAGGCGAACGCATGGCGACCGTTGGCGAACATCTCCGGAACCACGGCATTCGGGTCGCTTGAGCGAACCCAGGCGCGCATGTCGTCCACCTCGACGCGCGTCACGCGGGCGAGCCTAGCGATGAGCGAGTTGGCCACAGGCATCGTATTCCTCGAAATAGCGGCGGAAGGTCGGTCCCTTGAGTACGCGCGCGGCCAGCTGGAAGGCGGCGCTGCGCGGTGTGATTGGCTCAGGGCAGGGCTCATCGACCATACGGCAGACATAGCCTGGCGCCTGGCGCGCCTCGAACAGCGGGATCGGCTCCAGGAACGGCGCCCAGACCACGTATTTCTCGCCTTTGAAGGCGGCGTAGCGCTTGGCATACAAGTCGTGCGAACGGCCGAATAGGCCGCGCATGAAGGCGATATTGCCGGAGCCCTCCTTGCGCTCGGCCTTGTAGCCGGCCAGCGCATCTACCAGCATTTCCTTCACCAGCGGCTCGTCGCGCACGATGAAGTTCAGGCCGATGAAGTCGACGAGACGGGTGCAGACGTCGTCCAGCTCCGGGAAGCAAATGAACACGGGCGACAGCTTGGCCGAGAGCTTGTGCTCTTTGACGATCTGGCGAAACAGGCTGGTCATGCGAACTTATCCTTCGATGATGGGAATGCGACCCTGGTAGACGGCGCCACCGGAGACCCGCAGGAAGTACTGGAGATTGGGCAACTGCGTAATCAGGCGCACGGGAATCAGCGGAACCTTCTCAAGCTGCCGGGAACGCGACACCGACCCACTGAACTCGCCCACGTGGGCCTCACTGCCGGTGCTCGTCGTGCTCGACTGGACGATATTGGTGATGGCGGTTTCGCCGACCTTGTCCGAGAACCACTGCGCCGTGTCGGTGTCTTCCAATCGTAAGATGATCTGGTTGTTGAGGTTCGCCAAAACCTGCAGCATTTTTGCTGCGTTTCCGAGTTTGGCCTCCAGATCGGACCGGCTCTGGAAGGCGACGAAGGCCTTGAAGCCCGCGCCGCGCCCCTTGTTGAGAATCTGGATCACCTGCTCGTTGATCGCCTCGGCCACCTCGTCGATGATGAGCACCACGCCCGGCGGCTTGTCGTAGAAGTTGTAGATGGTGCCGGCGACCGATGCGATGTCGGACAGGATCATCGACGCGATAGCCTTGGCAACGATGCTGTTGGACATGGAGTCGAGTCCCACACACAACACCGCCTTCTGCTTGATGATCTTGTCGATGTCCCAGATTTCCCGGTCGTCCTCGAAGTCATCGGCCTTGGGCGCGAGCATCAGTCCGGTCTCGCCGGTCGCCAGCATCTGCAGCAGCGGCAGCGCCGATGCGATGATGCGCATGTAGTGCTCGCGGTCGTGTGTGAAGGTCGAGACTAGGCCATCGATCGACTCGTGTCCTTGCCCGACATTGGCGAACCGCTGGAGGTAGAGCTGCACCATGCCGTCGAGCACCGTTGCGCCGCTCTTCTGGCCGAGCTTCTGCATGAAGCCGTTGACCTCTTCCTCCCAGTCGGCCAGTCCGTGTTCGGGGAAGAAACGCTTGAGGCAGCGTTCCAGCAAGTTGTTGATGCCGGACTGCGCGTAATTGAGGATGGAGCGCAGGTTGGGCTTGTCGCCGACGTACAGCTCACCCTTGACGGCCCGGTCGATGAAGAGAAACGCGAAATCCCGGAACGGGCCTTCCTCCATCAGCTGCGCGATCCGACTGGGGATCTCCGAAGGCTGCGACCAGTTCTCCAGTGGATTCAGGCGAATTGACTCAGAAGGCGCGGCCTGCTTCCAGTACAGGAACTTGCGTCCGGTCCGCTCGCATTCGCGCTTTACGCGGTCCTTCAGGTCCCGGTCGTTCTTTGGATCAATGATAATAATCACGTCCTCGGCGTTGTGGATCACCTGCGTTGCAATGAGCTCGTAGGTACGAGTTTTGCCCGCGCCGGTGGTCCCGCCGACCGCAGTATGTCCGCCCAGTGCCTTGTAGTGCAAGGGCACCGGAGCCTTGTTCGGCTCCATACCGTGGATCCAGGACTGCCCTTGTGGCGTATGGTCACGGATGCTCTGGGCAGGGCCGAAACGGGCCTCGATCGCACTGCTGACTTTTGGTGGCAACCACCGCGGCAGGCCGGGGATTTCGGAGGATGGCATACGCAGGATGTCGTGCGCGATCTGGCAATGCTTCTGCGTCCACTCGAAGCCCGTTCCGAGATACATGGCATCGTCGCTCTTGCGTAGCTTGGCGCTTTTAGAGAGCAGTTGGTCGATGTTCACCTTGGCGAGCCATTTGGTCGAGATGGCCATGCGAAATGACAGTGCTCGCCAAACCTGGGTGCTTCGCCAAAGCAGCATCGCTCCGCATGCGGCGGCGAAGTACCCTGCGTGGGGCATGCCGGACGCAGCAATCAGAGGAACACTGCCGGCCCATCCGGCAGCGGCGCGCGCCTCGAACATCGGGCGAAAGTGGTTGATGTACTTGGTCATGGACTCAGGCAGGTGTGTTGGGGCGCGGCAGGATCAGCGTGCCGATGCGTTCGTGCAGAATCAGATCCGTCCCCTGCAGGGCGTACAGCAAGGACAGCTTGCGCAAGTTCTCGATCAGCGTGTCGCTGGCGATTCCGTAATTGCCGACCATCTTCTTGGGCAGAACGAGTCCCTTCTCGGCCCACAGGACTTTTACCTTTCCGGCGGTGACGTCCTGGGCAAGGGCGCGGAAGAATTCGCTCATCATGCGCGAGCCGCCAAGGAGCGCGGCGAACGGGTCCGGTGCATCGCGGCGCGTACGCCCCAGAGACGCCGCATCGATGGCGGGCGCCGCGGGTGCGCTTGGTGCCGGGAGTGGTTCGGATGCCGGGGCGGCTGGCGCCACCGGAGCGTTGGTCGCGCCGGGGAGCGGAGCAGGATCGGCGGCTGGCGGCTGGAACAATGCAGCTGCGGCCGCTGCCGCGCTAGGTGCAGGAGGAACCGGCTCATGGACGCTGGCCGGCGCGAGGGCCGTGGCACTGGCTACAGGCGAAGCGGGCGTGACGGCAGACGCCATTTGGTCGGCCGAGGGCGGCACGGTGGTATCGGGAGCGAACACCGCGCGCCGTGCCTTCTGTTCATAGTCCCGAACGGCGGCGACGGCCTGACGTACGATCTTGTGCAACTGGGCTTCGAGGCCATTCGGCATCGGCGCGGGATTGATGGCACCGAACAGTTCGGACAGCACGGGACCCTCAAGCCATGACAGGGCATCGGCGCCCAAGATCGAGCGCGCGAGTAAAGCGCTGCGCATACGTTCCACCGGCAGCGCCCCTTCGAGGCGGATGACACGGTATGGGTTCCCGTCGAGCCATGGGTGAAACGCACCGTGCGCGGCGGGCATCCACTGCTCGCCGGTATCCTCGCGTACAAAATGAAAGTGTCGGCAGGGCTCATCCAGCCACGTGCAGCACGCTGCCAGAAAGAGCGCGTACAGGTACTGCGGCTCCAGCCGGCGACGACGCTCCGATGGTTGGTCGGCGGCGAACTTCTGCCCGCCCGACAGACGCATGGCAAAGTAGGCCGTCTCCACCGTGGCGCGGAAGGCGCCGCCCGGTTCCGCGTGCTGCGCGGGCTGCAATGGCATGGTGGAGAACCAGTTGGCGCAGGCGTGCAGGACCGATAGCCACCTGGCATCGAAATCGGCCGGGTTGGCCTCGTTGGCATACTGCCGGATCAGGGCAATGCGCTTGTCGTGCGAGGCAAGCAGGGCGGCGGCGTCCTGGGGAAGGTGCTGGTTCATCATCCGCCTGCCATTTTCTTGCCAATGTTCCACCCGCCGCGCGCGATGCCGCTCATGGCCGAGCCACCGGTTGCGCCAGATCCGCTACCGAACACTGCTCCCGCAAACTTCGGAATCTCAAGCGAGACGAGTAGCAGCATGATGGCCATCCCCAACGCGTAGGCCGCTGCCGCGACGGTATCGGTCCCGATTTGATTGACCTTGCCCAGGTCCGGTTCCATGGTGCCTCCGATCAGATTGGAGAGAACCGCCGCGATCACGGTGTACATGCATCCGCCAATCATGAAATCTAGCCACGACATGAAATAGCGACGCGTGTAGTCGGAGAGGGCGAGTGCGACAGCAAGGGGGCCGAGCACGATGCCAACAGCCACTTGAATTTCACCGAGAATCATAAAAAAGGCGTAGACGAAGGAAGTCAGCGCCACAACGATGAATGCGAAGAACAACAACAGGGCACTGACAATCCCTTGCAGAAGGTCACCGGACTTGATGACGCGCCAGACGGAATCCCAGAGCTTGCCGGCGGTCACGGCCAGCGTTGTCGCGGCGCTCAGCTTGTCGCTGCCGCTGAGGCCTGCGGCCAGGGTTTTGAACCACTCATACAGGCCCTGGGAGAAGCCGTCATAGGCTAGATAGATGGCGGCGAAGATGCCCACCACCGTGATCGTCTCAATGAGGCCGACCCATGCGCCGACGGGGTGCATGGCGCCCATGAAGCGGAAGCTCGCGAGTGTGAGGGTGATAACTGCCAGGGCGAAGGCCAGCTTGTCGGCCTCGGGAGATACCTTGTGGCTCAAACCGAGGGCCGACGCGATCAGGCCACTGGTAATGTTAGTCGCCTGTCCGACGGCCTGCTTCAGGCCCTTTTCAGCACTGTTGGTTGCAGGAGCAGCGGGGTTACCGGCTTGGGCGAACGCGCCGTGCGTGATCAGCCAGCAGGCGAACAGGCACGCCAACAGTGCTCGAAGAATCTGTTTCATGGTCACGCCGTCGGCCTTACTTCCGGAACACACGCGACTCCAGCTCGCGCAACTGGGCATCTCGGTCGCGCTGCAACTGGTCGGCGTTGTTCGTGCGCTCGGTTTGCTCGGCATTCGTCTTCTGGTCCTTGACGGCGTCCGCCTGCGTTTTGGCGCCGATCAGTTGCAGCAGGTCGGCATTCTGGCCAGCCATCACGTCCAGCATCTGGTTGGTCAACTGAGCCGTGGCCTGGGCGGTCGTGTTCAGGTTCAGGTCAGACTGCAGGTCTCGCCGGCGCTCGGCGAGCTTCTTGTTGTTGGTTGTCACATCCTGACCAAGATCGAACAGGCGCTTGGCGGTCTTGTCGCCGGTGGCAAGCAAGGTGCGCTGGTCTCGGAACCATTGGTCGGGGGTCTTGCCTGAGGCCGCGACCAGACCCTGCACGTTGGAGAGGAAATCCGCGGTCTGGGTGACGCTGCCATAGAGGTCCTTGACGGCGCTGCCATAAGCCTGGTAACGCGTGATGTCCTCTTGGATGCCCTTGGCCTGGGTGGCCATCGCGATGGGATCGAGGCCGACCGCCTGTTGCAACTGGTTGAGCATCATCTTGCTCTGATAGACGATGTTCGTGTTCTCGTAGATCTCGGTCTTGAGCGCTTGGGCGGCGGTCATCGTGTTCTTGATGAAGTTGGCCGCATCGAATACTGGCCAGCCGCTGGCGTGGGCGAGCGGCGACATCATGAGCGTTGCCGTGACCAGCGCGGCGGAGAGAGCCTTTTTCATGGGTGGGTTCCTGATTGAGGAGGGGAGTTCACTAGCCGCGGGCCAGCACTTCGCGCACATACCGCTCCTGCCAGTCGGGCAGGCCGCTTGCGTAGTGGCGATCGAGCACTTCCTGCGCGTAGCCGTCGGAGCGCAGCATGGCCACCATCTCCTTGCTGAACGCGGTCTGAAGCATTCGACTCTGGCTTCTGGTGGTCCAGTAGTAGTCCCTGTTCGGCACGGCCTCGGCAATCAGCTTGGTCTGATCCAGCGTGAGCCCAAACACATCGCAGTAGAGATCCTTGCTCGTCACAGCCTGACTGTTGGGCAGGTAGATAATGTTGGCGATGTTGTCCTTGAGAATCTCAAAGTCGGCCACGCGGGCAATCTGCTGCAGCGACTGCGTCGCCATCCAGATTGCGCCGTTGAGCTTGCGGATCGTGACGATCCAGGTTTCCAGCCGCGCGTAGAAGCGGGGGTTGGTGAAGAAGAACCCGGCTTCCTCCACTTCGATGATGGTGTAGCGCGTGCCCATCGACTGGCTGATGCGGTAGAACGCATAGTCCATAAACAGGGCCGCGGCGCGCGGGAAGTTCGAGAACAGGTCGCCCATCTCGATCGAGAGATCGTCGCTGACCTCGAAGGCGTCCTCGACGTGATCGAAGAAGTGACCGTACTGCCCACCCTTCACCCAGATCTGCAGGCGCTCACGCAGCGTGGCGTGTAGCTGCGTGCACAGATTCGAGAGCGTCCAACGCTCACGGGGGAAACGCGAAAGAATCTGGACAGCCTGGTAGAGATCGGTGCGCTGTTGCGGCGTGCAGCGGAAGTCCTCGTCCTCGATGGCAAGCGCCAGCCAGTCGGCGAGGTAGGCGTGATTGGCGGCGTCACCGAGCAGGGACAGCGGATTGGTTTGGGTAGCGGCCTGGAAGCGGCCGGTAACGTCAACGAATTTACCGCCGGCCAGCAGGGTCGGGATGCGGGTCGAACGGTCCTTGTCGAAGCGGATACGGCGGGCGCCCTGGCGGCCGGCCTGCGTGACAAGGAAATTGAGGAAGACGGACTTGCCAGCGCCGATGGGGCCAAGCACAAGTAGGTGACCGTTTCCGCCCGGTTGGTGCATGTCCACCCGTTGGGACGTCCGGTGGCGCGTGGGCAAACAGGTCAGCGGGGGCGTCTCCCGCCCCGACAGGTTGGAAAGCCAGTTGTTCCGGGTTGGGCCGGGCCGCACGGAGCGGAGGGGCGCAATGTCGGAGACCGCCGGAGTCTCTACGAACTGGAGCCGGCGCTGCTTGTCCCAACGACCGGGCAGGGTGCTGTTCCAGGCTGGCAGCAGATTGGCCTTCTCACGAATCGGGGCGAACCCGGCATTGGTGATAGTGCCCACCACCTCGCTCACGGCATCCTCGCATTCCGCCTCGGTGTCGCCGTAGACGATCACGGAGATATTGACGAAGCCATGCTGCTGGCCTTCGGCGGTCAGGCGGCGCAGCGCGTCGCCTGCCTCCGCGGCCAGCTGCTTGCGTCCCTCGTCGTTCTCCGCCTCTTCCTTGGCGGCCATCTGCTTGATGATTGACCAGAGATTGAAGCTGGCCATCTTGTAGAAGCGGCGAATCTTCTCAATGTGGCCGGTCGCCTTATGGGTATCGAGGAAGCGATAGAGAATGCAGACGTCAAGTTCGACATCGAGCTGCGTGAGCGCATCGAGCGCTGCCTCCTGAAAGCCCATCCATTCTTTGATGGCGACGATGGCGGCGTAGCGCTTGCCGTGGGCCGAATCGAAGTAGAGCTTGTCCGCGCCACAGGTGACTTCGGATTCCGTCAGGTGGGTATCCAGCAGCGTGACGGGGAAGCGCACCGGGCGAGGGGGCACGGTGGGGTTGGCCGTCTGGTGCAATGCGGCCAGGCCTTCCTGCATCGACAGGCGAGAGAGTCCGAGCTTGGTTGCGCCTCCGGTGAAGGCGTCGAGCATGGACTCGAAGCGTTTGGCGTCGGCCTCGGTCCGCTCCAGGTCGAAGGCAAAGGCGTTTCGCGCCAGCAGCACGTCTTTGGCCGTCTCGAAGGCGGCGACCGCCACGTTCTTCCCCCCCTCGGTCATGTGGTACGCCATGCGCTCGAAGATCTTGTCGATCCCGTTCTCGGGCGTGTAGGCCAGTGCCAGCGAGTGCGAGTTGTGGAAATACCGGCCGCTCGCCATGTTCTCGCGGTTCAGCGCGTCGAGCCGAGCGTCGGAGGCGGCAGGAAAGGTGCCGCCAATGTACTCGCGAGTGCGGCGGTGGCGTAGACGCCACCATGCGGTGATGCGACTGTCGAAGCTGCGGCAAGCCTGGTCCAGCTGGTCGCGCGCGCCCGACCCGTCGTTGCTGTTGGGGCTGTCCGCATCGATGCCGTGAAACTCATAGGTCGCAAGCAGCGAGCCATCCTTGTTGAGCACCAGATCTGGGGTGACGAGTGTCATCCACGGTGCGATCTCTTGCATGGGGCGATGCTTCAGCATGGCAGGTCGCTATCGAAGCCGTACGGGCGGCGAAATCGGGGGCTGAACTTGCCATGCCACGGCACCGGCATATACACGTCGCCGTAGTGGTTGTAGGCGTTCAGCACGAGGTTCCACCATGGGTCGCGGGTGGTAAGCCAGCGCAAGAAAAGGTGCACGCACAGCCCGAGCAGGAAGAACCCGCCCATGGTGACCACGCCGCCCGAGTAGGTGGCGTAGCACAGCAAGGCTGTAATGGTGCCGTTGGCGATGGCGAGGCCCCGAACCGCGCCGCCCATCATGCGGGGCAGGGAGAGGGAGCGGCTGACGGTATGCTGGCGCATGATCAGCAGTACGCGGTGAGGCCCATGTTCTTGGCGATCGGGATCGCGGCCGCGGCAATGCCTACGCCGACAATTGCCGTCATGACAATCTTGACGATGGTCGATTCGGAATTGGCGATGCCGATTGCGCCAAGAATGATGACGACGACGCCGATCACGAAGAGTACCGGGCCGCTCACCAAAGCCATGATTGCGCAGATCATGTTTGTGAGGCCGCTGAACATCCCAAGGTCGGCTGCAAAGGCGCTTTGCGCGCTCAAAAGCAGCGCGGCCCCTAGCAAAAGGGCTGCTTGTTGCGAACGGATGCGGTTGGCTCTGGCTTGTAGGCCGGGCAGCGATTTGGGTCGGAACATGGGTTGTTGCACTCCTAGTTAGAAAACACGTTTGACGACATAGTCGTTTTGGTCGAAGCCTTGGATCTCCAGGATTTCCGATACGTGCCGCATCTCGCCCGTGCGGCGCATGTGCAGGACGTATTGAAAGCACTCGGCGATGAGCTTGCGCATATCATTGAGCTCCCAGCGGGAGCCGGCTGGGATGCCTAGCATCGCCATACCTTCGAGGCGCGACAAGGCAGAGCGGGCGTTGTTCGCGTGCAGCGATGCCATGCCGCCGTCGTGGCCGGTGTTGAGCGCTTGCAGCAGGTCGTAGGCTTCGCCGCTACGGACTTCGCCCACGAGGATGCGATCGGGGCGAAAGCGCAGGGATAGGGCCACCAGTTGCTGGGTGGTCACGCGAGTGTCTGTGTTTGAGAGCAGGCGCACCTTGTTGGGCACGGACATCTTGAGTTCCATCGTGTCTTCGATGGAGAGCACGCGCTCGCTGTGGGGAATCTCGGCCACCAACGCGTTGAGCAGCGTCGTTTTGCCCGACGAGGTCCCGCCCGCGACCAGAATGTTCTTGCGCTGCCTGACCAATTCGGTGAGGGCGTCCTTGAGCGCATCGTCTTCCAGCGCCCCGTTGAAGATGGGCTTGTCGTTGGCAGTGCTGCGCGCCACTCGCGAGGAGAAGGCGCCCATCTCGACGTAGTCGGCGAGCGACAGGTTCTTCTCGCGATGGCGACGGATGCTGAGGGCGTTGCCGTCGATGGCGGTCGGCTGCATGACAGCGGCAATCCGCATGCCCTGATAGCCGGCGTTGATGATGCCCTGGTCGGTGCCGCGTACGGCGGACTTCTGCACTGAGGCGGCGAGTGCGCGGATCGCGCCTTCGATCATCGCTGGATCGAGCCGGATATCCAGTTGCTGGAGTTCACCGTGCCGCTCGATCCAGACGCTGTCGGCATGATTGATCATGACCTCCGCAATGTCGGGCGCTTCGACATAGCTCTTAATGGGACCAAGCGCCTCGAAGAACATCGCGACCGCGCTCGCTTCGAGCTGGTCGAACTGGAGGGGGGAATGTGCGGTCGTTTCGGACATGCCGCTATTGTTCTTGTTCGGCGTGCGCGTGTGCGGCCAAAAGCTATGCGATTTTGGTGAGCTTTCTGCGGATAGGGATGGCCGGCGCGCGAGCGAGTTCTGTGGATCCTACTCATTCGAGGGTAAGCCGACTTCGTCATTGGCTTGGTGGTCAGCGCAGGCAGGGCTTATCAGTCCAACAGGTTGGACTGAGTTTCTGGGAAAGGCGACAGAAAAATGTGAGCTTTCGGGGAATCAGGCTGCTGCATTGCGTTGCGCAGCGAGTGATGCGCATGAGTTGGTCTTGTGTCCCAAGTGAGAGAAATGCTGCCTTTGTGGCAGGTCTAAATCCCCATCGGCAGAAAGCTGTCAAAAATCGCATAGCTTTTGGGGCGCGTTAGGTCGCGATTCACTGGTCCAATTAGCGGCATCCAAACGGGGTGCCGCATGCCACTGTTCTCACGTAGCAATCAAGCCAAGAAGGATCTCTCGCCCGCTCCCGGCATGTACGCCGGTGACGATGTCACGCAGTTCCTGTTCGATCGGACTGCGCGTGTCGTGGTGGAGCGCAATCACTGGAAGCTGGCGGCGCTGGTTGCAGCGTTGGTCGCCATAGCAGCGGTGATGACGCGCCAGCCGCCGGAGCCGGTGGTGCGGGTGGTCGGCGTGTCGGGCGATGCCAATGGCAAGCCGGTCGCACGTGAGTTGGACGCCTACCAGCCGAAGGCGCTGGAGATTCAGGTCGCGTTTCGTGATCTGGTCACGCGCATGTTCACCATCGAACCCGTGCTCACGGCGCAGATCGAAGACTCCCGCATCTTCCAGAACATCAATAGCGCGAAGAAGCAGATGGTGGGCGCGGCGCGCGAGCAGTTCGAAAAATGGTTGTCCGAGGACGCGCCATTCCGAGCCATCGCCCAAAGCCCGACTCTGGTGCGTGAGGTTCAGGTCACCAATATTGCCTTGCTGCCCGACAACACGGTGGCCGTGGAATTCGTCACTTCCACCCGCGAGGAGGGATCGAAGCCGCACAAGCAACGCTACGCGATGACCTTCCGTTACCAGATCGACCCTCCGAAGAGCGACGCGGCCCTCACTGCCAATCCGTTCGGCATCTACCCCGTCTTCTTCAGCATCCAGAAGTCCGCTGCCTGACCATGTCCAAGTCCCTGCGCTCTACGCTCACCGTTGCCGGCCTCACCTTAGCCATCTGCTTGACGCTTTCGGCCGGGCCGGGATTCTCTGCCCAGAAGCCCTCGCGCAAGGCGCCGCCGCCGCTGCCCACCCTTGGCATCGGCGACATGGCCGACGCGATGAATCCGATGAACCCGTTCAACGGTGGGGCAGAACCGGTGGCCTTACCCGGCGATTCTCGGCTGGTCGTATTTCCGTACAGCGCCGATCAGATCTTTCGTGTACTGACCGCGCCGCTGAAGGTGACGACGATCGAGTTTGCTGCCGACGAACAGATCCTTGGCGACCCGGCCTGGGGCGAGAACATTCGCTGGAGCTTCGATACCGACGGGGCGAATCACCTCTACGTGAAGCCGCACGCCGCGGGGCTGGTGAATACGCTGTCCGTCAACACGAACAAGCGCAGCTACGAGTTCACGCTGGTCTCCTCGCCGCTGGGCGGGATCTTCTACCAGAAGGTGAGGTTTCGTGTGCAGATGCCGTTCGGCGCCAAGACCAAGGCGCGCAACGACGTGGAGGGCCAGGAGAGCGAACGTGGAAGCGGCGGTGCGGCTCCCGATGCTGTCGCCGTGTCGCCGGACAAGCTGAACTTCGACTATGGCGTGTCGGGCGACGCGAGCTTCAAGCCGGAGACCGTCTTTGACGACGGCAAATCGATCTGGATGCGCATGCCGAAGGCGACCGAATGGCCGGTTGCGCTGGTGAAGGATGGTAGCGACTACGTCGTGGCCAACTTCATCCGGCGTGGCGACTTCCTCGTGCTGCAACGCCTGGCCAATGAGGTTGCCCTGCGCTCAGGCGACACGGAAGTGATCGTGCAGCGCGGCAAGCGTCGCTTCCTGGGTCTCTTCTGAGCGAGGCGCACCGTGAAGCCGCAATCCGTGACGGACGTCTCCGACGCGCAAGAACGCCTGACCAAAGGGAAGGTGCCGCGCAACATCGTGATCTCGCTTGGCGTGGTGGCTGCCGTGCTGGTGGGCTCGCTTGGCTACTACTACCAGAGCGGCATGGAGTCGGAGCTGGCCAAGCAAGCCGAAGAAAAGAAGGCCAAGAAGCTGCAGGAACGCACCAGCAGCCCGGACAACGGCGGCCTGGACCAACTGATCCGCCAGCAGCAGGAAGAGGCCCGCAAGCAAGCCGAGAAGCAAGCTGCCGAGGCGGGCAAGCCCGAGGCGCCGGGCAAGGCACCGGTCATGACTGCCAAAGATTTCGTCCAGTCGTCGACCGGCGCGTCTGCCCCAGTTGGCGACTTGGCGAAAGCCAACGACCTGGATGCGGTCATGACCTCGCCCATTTTTAAGGCGGATGGCAAAGCGTTGCGGCGGGATGCCGGCAAACGTCAGCCGGACCTGACTGGCGTGGTCGATCCGGCCATGATGCGCGTGCAGCAGCAGGCTGCGGTGGCGAACATGGATGGCGTGGGCGGCGCCGGTTACCCGGGCGGCATGGGCGGCATTGGGGCGGCAGCCCAAGGCGCAGCACCGGCCGGCCCGACCTCGAGCGACAAGGAGTTCTTGCGCGGCGCGGCGGCCACGGGCTTTACCCGCACCGGGTTCGCCGGAACGTTGGCGCCTTGCACGGTGAGCCAGGGCTTCATCATTCCCGCCACCTTCGTTGGCGGTTTGAATTCCGACAAGCCGGGGGAGTTCCGTGCGGTCGTATCGCAGGACGTGTACGACACGGTCCGTGGCAACTGCAAGGCGATCCCGGCGGGCTCCACGCTGGTCGGCACATACAGCAGTGACATTGCCATCGGGCAGGAGCGCATCCTGGCCGCTTTTGTCCGCATGCAGCTGCCGAATGGGAAATGGGCGCCGCTGCTCGGCATGGGCGGCGCCGACCCGAATGGCCACGCGGGCATCAGTGGCGACGTCAACAATCACTTCTTCAAGATCTTCGCCGGTGCGTTGATCATCGGCGTACTGGAACAGCACTTTAACGATTCCAACACGGCAACAACCGTCGGCCCCAATGGACTGACCACCTACGGGAACACGGCCGGGCAGGTGGCCGCTCAGACGGCGCAGACGATCCTGAACCGGAACCAGAACATCCGCCCCACGATTACCACCAAGCCGGGCCAGAAGCTGCTTGTGCAGGTCAGGCACGACATCGTCCTGGAGCCGTACCGTGACTAAGTTTGGTGTCACTGCCCTCCTGGCTCTGGCCGCGTCAGGCGCCGCTGCTCAGACCATCGAGGCCATGGTGAGTCCGACTGCACTGGTGCTGCGTGAGGGCACCACCGCCAGCGTCGTCACGCTTCCAGGCAAGCCGGTCCTCTACTGCGGGCTGAATCCGTTCCTCGGCTGGTCGGCGCGGCTGATCGGCGCGAGCCTGCGCACGGCGCCGGGGGGCGAACCCATTGTCGAGGCTAATGGCCTGTCACTGCCGATAATGGCGCTGCTGGCCCGCGACGGCTGGCTGCGTCCGGAGCAGCTGGACGACGGCGCACAGGTTGCGCTGGTCGAGCGTCGCGGCGGATGGGCATGCGCGCCTAAGACCGAGCCCTTCGCGCAGATGAGCGCCAAGGTTGACCCGCGGATTCTGGCCGGTATCGCCATGAATGAGTCGGCCTATCGCGGTCGCCCGTGGCCGTGGACGCTCAACGTGGCCGGGCGCGGCATGTACTTCGCTACCCGCCAGGACGCCCATGCGGCTATCGAGCAGTTGCTCGCGGCCAAGCGCTGTGACTTTGACGTCGGAATCATGCAGATCAACTGGTGCTACCACGGCAAGCGGTTCGCCTCGGCGTGGGACGCCCTGAGCCCCGCCACCAATATTCGTGTCGCCGAGACGCTTCTTGTCGACAACCTGCAGCGCAGCGGCTCCGCGATGAAGGCGGTGGCCTGGTACCACAGCGCCGACCCGGCACGTGGCGGACCGTACTTCAGCCGATTCATGAATCACTTCCAGCAATTGCAACGATGATGAAGCCGCTACTGATCTCCGTGCTGGCCTTGGCGGCGAGCGGCGCTGCCGTCGCAGCGGATACCGATCCGCTCGATTTCGACTACCAAGTGGTGGCGCGGGCGAGCGATCGTCCGGCGCTCATCTTCAATGACGGGGTCTCAACGTATGTGCAGCCACGGGCCGGGCAGGCGGTATCGGCAGACGGCGCGCAGCAGAATGGACCGTACTGGGTGATCGACGGAGTGCCAGACGTGGTTCGTTACAGCGTGAACGGCCAGCCGGTCGTGGCCCGCCTGAAGCGCGCGAATGGGTTCACGTCTGAGCAGTCCAATTCGTTCGCCGATTTGTCTGGCAGCCGTGCTGCCATCTCGGGGCGAATTGCGTTGATTGGCAGCTATACGACGTTGCCTCTGGTTCGTGCAGGACGCTGGTCCATGCCTCTCGCGCAAACGGTCAAAACTATCGCACCGGCCGGCTGGTCTGGCACGGCGCAGAAGGATATTCCGCTGACCGATGAAGTCTCGCTTGAACTGCATGGTGGCGAGAACTGGCTCCAGGCCCTATCGCGGCTGCTGGAGCGGCGCAATCTCTACGCGGAGGTGGACTTCGGTCGCCGAAATATTGGCCTGCGTGCCTCGCCGCCCAAGGGGTTCGCGGTAGCCGGCGAGGCGCCCAGTGACGCGGCGCCGGGCCGGGCGCTACAAGCTGCCGCTGGCAGCCTCGCTGCAGGGGCCCCAGCGGCCGCAACGGCCGAAGCATCTGTGGCGGCTCCAGCATCCTCCGGCACCACGCTTGCGTCGGTACCTGTCGCTGCGAACCCGTTGCCAGAAGGACCGACTCTGGCCTCCGCGTTTGGCGCGGTAGCGATTCGCGACAACAAGCAGGGCAGCATCGAGATCCGGTTCGACCGCGAGCCCAAGGACCTGGTCCTGCGCGATGGGTCTGATAGCAAGATTTGGACGAAGTGGGATGAAACCCAGCGCGTTTTGTCGTTCTCCACGGTGGACCGGTTCACGGCGACCGCGGAGGGAAATTCCGTGGAGGTTACACGCTCGCCCGAGATCGACTACGAGTTCCCGCGCGAAAACAGCGCTGGCCTGGACATGATCTTTGAAAAGGACGGGGCCACCTATCTAAGTTTCGCGAAGTCTCTGGTCAGCGTCTCCGTCTTCGGCGATGACCACCAGCGCAACGGCGAACAGAAGGACCGCTACTACAAATTCAACGGCATCGCCGCGCGCCTGACCATCATCGCAGACGGCAGCGTGGTCTACGTGGACCGGGTGCCGCAGGTGCGCTTCAAGGAGCGGCCCGGGAAGGTGGCGTCGTGAAGCTCGGCACGATCGCGTCCCTCATAGCTTTAGTCCTGCTGGCCGATGCTGCTCACGCTGACTGCCTGGATGATGCCGCGGTGTTTCACGGCATCAGCCCGCCCTTGCTGCGCAGCATCGCCATGCAGGAATCTGGCATGCGGTCATGGGTCACCAACCGGAACACAAACGGCTCCGAGGATATTGGCCTCATGCAGATTAACTCGATCCACCTCCCGCGGCTGGCCCAATATGGCCTCACGCGTGACCACCTCTTCAATGGGTGCGTCAATGCCTACGTCGGTGCGTGGATTCTGCGCGAGAACATCCAACGCTTCGGCCCGACGTGGAAGGCAGTCGGTGCCTACAACGCGTCCTCGCCCGACAAGCAACTGCGATACGCCAACCAGATTCATGCGCGGTGGCAGGCGCTACAACGCGCCGCCTTGCGGTAGTTCCAACCGTTCACTCGAAAGCAACGCTATGTGCCATTCCTCACGAACCATCCGCATTGCCATCGCCGCTGCGTCGCTTATGAGCTGCGTCGTCCTCGCACCGACAGCACACGCCGCTCAGCTGTCGACTGACGGCTGGCAGGCGTTACAGCCCGCACGAGCCAGCAAGGCTGCCATCGAGACTACGTTGCTGGCCGCCAATCACCCCTCGCTCGCGGCGTCGGGTCAAGTCAATGTGCAGGCAGCCGCTAACCCCGGCCCAACGGTCGCGCTTGCAGCCGCCCCAGCCGGCGCGCCGGTCGTTGGAGATGTCTTCCGTCTCGTGAAAGGCGAGCCGCTGCAACAGCAGCTTCAGAAGTGGGCCGCCCGCGCTGGTTGGACGGTGGCCTGGAATGTCCCCGATGGCTGGATCGTGCCGGGCGACAAGGACTATGGCAGCGACTTTGAGGGCGCGGTCCAGCGCGTGGTGGAGGAGCTCGCCAGCAATGGCGCCGACGTGGTCGGCGACAGCTGGCGCGGCAACCGCACAGTGATCATCAGCCAGAACGGAATGGTGCAATGAATATGCAAAGCCAACGCTTTACCGCCGCCGCCGTGGCGGCAGCCACCTTGCTGTCGGGTTGCGGCGTGATGCAGACCCTGGAAGTGCAGAGCGCCATCTCGGCCGACGCGCAGGCACGCTACGCCGATGCGCCGCGCAGCCGCCCCGTGTTCCGAGTTCATGAGGGCGCGTGGTTGCTCGGCGAGAAGATCCGTGCCAGCAAGCCTCAGCCCGACATTTACGGCAAGCATGTGGTGTTCAAGGGCACCATTGGCTCGTTGAATGAGGCCGCCAACTGGATCGCGCAGAGCGTAGGCGTGCGCGCGACCGTGGAGCCATCGACCGTCGGGTCGATGGCTGGCGGGTCAGTACCCGGCGCGGCATCCGCGCTGGCGGCGGGTTCTGCCCGGCCGGGCGGACCGATCCCGACTGGCGGCATGCAGCGCGTGGACCTGGCCGCCCCGTTGGCCGGGGCACCCGTGCCTGGCGTGGGCGCCGGTGCCGCGGCGGCATTGCCTCTGACTCTCCGCTACGAAGGCAACTTCAAGGGCTTTCTAGATGCGGTCGAGGCGCATTTTGGTGTCTGGTCACGCTACAACGACGGCACGGTGACGTTCTTTAAGACGGAAACCCGGACGTTCATGTTGCCGAGTCTTGCCGATTCGTCGTCCATGAACGGATCGATCACCACGGCGGACAGCGGCTCCGGCATGGCGGGCGGCGCAGGGGCAACGGGCGGCAACGGCGGTGCTGGTGGCAGTGCCGGCCGGACCGGTCAGACGATGAACATGTTCATCGAGATGAAGCCTTGGGAAACCCTCCGGGCCACCGCGAAAGCCGTTGCAGGCGCGAGCGCTGAAGTCGTCGTCGACAAGAATCTCGGCACGCTGACGGTCACGGGCGACCCCGTGCAGTGCGATCGCATCGAACAGTTCGTGAAGAGCTTGGCAGCCATGTATGGCAAGCAGGTTGCCATCGACGTTCAGGTCTACGAAGTCCGCGTCACGCGCGAGGACAACTATGGGCTGAACCTCTCGCTCGCCTACCAGAGCTCCAGCGGCCAGCCTGGCGTCTCGTTCAGTTCGGCCAGCACGCCGGCGGTCTCGGGCAGTGCTTCGCCTGCGACGCTGGGCGCAACGATCATGAGTGGCCCGTTTGCCGGCAGCAAGGCCGTGGTTCAGGCGCTTTCGACGCTGGGCAACGTATCCCAAGTGGTGTCGCGATCGGGCGTGACGCAGAACGGCAAGGTGCTGGCGCTGCAGACCGCGACGCTGCAGGACTACGTCGCCCAGGCGCAGACAACGCTGGCCGCGAACGTGGGGTCGACCAGTTCGATCCAGACCGGCACGGTCACCTACGGCTTTACCAGCAACTTCCTGCCGAAGGTGGTCGACGGTCGGATTCTGATGAACTTCGACATGACGCTGTCGGACCTCCTCCCGCTGCAGCCGTTCAAGTCCGGCGGCGAGGCGAATCAGAGCACGGTGCAGCTTCGCACGATGCCCACCAATCGGTTCACCCAGTCGATCACGCTGAAGCCCGGCGAATCGCTGGTCCTCACGGGCCTGCGTAATCAGAAGGCGACGACAACCAACAATGGGATCGGCGAGCCGTGGATGGCCGCGCTCGGCGGTGGTGTTGGCGCCACCAGGGGCGATACGGTCATCGCCATCATGATCTCGGCCCGCTTGCTGTAACACAGAGACAATCCCATGCAGAATCGCGCATTCATTCATCGTTGGGCGCCGGTGACGCTGGCCGCCGCCGCCATCGTGTGCCAGGCAGCAGCCTTTCCGGCTAACGCGGCGTCGGCCATGTCCAATCCGGCCGCCGCCGCGATCGCGGCGGCTGGAGCCGGTCCGGTGACAGCACAACCGGCTTCCATTGCAGCGGCACAGCCGCCCGCTACATCCGGGGCGACCAATCTGCCTTCGGCCACCAGTGGCGGATCTGCCGGCGATGCGGCTCAGGCACCGCGCCACACCGATGCGCCGGAGTTAGCAGCGCTGCAGGCTCAGATCGCCTTGTGGAAGGCCCGAGCGGAGATCGCCAAGTACAAGGCGGAGGTCAAGCGCGCCGAGGACTCCCTGACTGCGACGGCTGCAGGCGGCGCGCCGTCTCCGGGCGTCGGCGCCATCTCGCTGGCCGCGCCGATGCCGGTGGGCAGCGCCACTGGCGACCGTGCGAAGGGCTTCTCATCGGAAGCGCTGCGTGTCGTGTCGCTGCGCGCGTTTGATGGGAATTTCAACGCGATTGTCGATGTCAACGGGCGCATGGTACCCGTCCAGCCGGGTGATGCGCTGGAAGGTGGCTGGAAGGTCGTGGCCATTGACGAAGGCGGCGTGAAACTCGCCAATGGCAAGCGCGTGCGCACGCTGAGGCCGTAAGCCATGGCCGAAGTCCTGTCATTTCCGGGGCTGAAGGGCGGCTTTGCTGTCGGGCTGTCCTGGCAGCATGAGGAAACCCAGCCGAGCCAGAGTGCCTTGCGCGTGCGAGCGCTGGACCTTGGCCGCAATGGTCGTTGGTGCGTCGTGCACGAAAGCACGGAGGGCGCCGTTCAGACCGGATTCTGCGAGGCTATCGCGGGCACCAAACCGGCTCGCCTGAAGCCGCTGGCTGCGATTGTCGCGGGTCAGCATCGCCAGCCCTGGATGGGGCTGTTCCACCTCCGGGGCAATGTCTACTGGTATGTCGCGGTGCGACAGGGGCACGCAGTCATCGCCGGCGGCGATCGGGTCGGCACGCTGGAAGAGATCAATCCGATCCGCGAACGGCATCGCGCCCTTGGCGAGTGGACCGAAATCGAAGGCACCTTGCGCGACCTCGCCACGATGGCGCGTGCCTCGAAGGGCGTTTCCGTCATGCGTGACGCGCTAACTGGTCGCTGGAAGTCGCAAGCCTACACGATGGCTGCAGTGTCGGGCGTGATGGCTCTAATCGGAGGCGGCTGGTACTGGTACGACCAGCAGCAGGAGGCGGAGCGTGAAGCCCAGCGGATGCAACAGCGTGCCATCGCGGCTGCGCGGCTCGCCAACGAGGCAGCCCGCCAGCAAGCCGCGCCGTGGGTGGAGATTGCGGCGCCCAAGGAAATCATGCTGGCGTGCCGCCGTGCGTGGGATCGGCAGCCCCTTGCACAGGGCGGTTGGACGCTGGCCGGCTGGCGCTGCAAGCCGGCGACGCCGACGGCACTGACGATCGAGACCACGTGGAAGCGAGAAGGCGGCGTGGCGGACACCGCGCCAGGCGTGCTAACCGCAGATGGGAACCTTGCCACCGAGACGGCAAGCGTCCCGGCCGAATTCCTGCCTTCCTCGCGCGAGATCAGCTCTTCGGCCGAAGCGCAGCGTGCGATGTGGACCTATGCCCAAAGGAATGGCGTGAGTTTGCAGTTGACGATGCCGCCCGCGTTGCTGCCAACGGACGAAAAGACACCTGTCGACCCGTGGTTGGCGATGACGGCTGATATCGGCTTCGGCGCGCCGCCGTGGCTGGGAGCGGGCGAGGGAATTGAGGCCGTGGCAGGTGTCCGGCTGACCGAGATCAGCTATGAGGCCGCCAACCAGACCTGGAAAGGGACCGCGAAGCTCTACGCGACGCGGAACGGCAGCTCGCTACGGAGTGAAAGATGATGGGAACGATCACGCGACTCTGGCGAGGCCAGGGCAAGGCGTCGCGACGCGTCGGCAGTGGTGCGGCAAGGGTAGAGCCATCCGTCAAGGCGGATGTTCTGGTGTTGTCGCCGCCTCCGGAGGTTCTTGAACCCCACCTCATCTACCCGCGAAACGTCGCCGCGCCCTTTGATCGCGTTGCCTTGAACCTCAACTACCTGACGGCCGAGCAGGCTGGCGCCCTTCGTCAGCGTGCGGCGGATAGCGGACTCTACGTCGAGGACGTTGCAAGGGAGTTCGGCCTGTCCGAGGAGAACGTGCAACAGGTCCTGGCGGTGCATGGCTGCGAGATTTACGTGGACGCCCGGCATTTCGGCACGCCGCGGCTCCTGACGTGGGAATCCAAGTTGCGACGCGGCGGCGTTGCCCCGCAGATCCGAAAGGTCTCGGCGCAGGAACTCGCCGAGCTTCGGCAGCAACGCGGCTCGGGGCAACTGCTGGATACCGACCTGCAGACCTTGACGCTCGCGCGCCGATTGATCGCCGATTGCGCGGCCATGATCGCATCGGATATTCACATCCTGGTGCGCGATGACCATACCGAGATTCAGGTACGGATCAAGGGCGATTTGCGAACGGTGTCGGCGCTGTCGATGCGACGCGAGGAGGGCGAGCGCCTGATCCGCGCAATCTACACGGGCCTGGCGACGGTAAAGGCAGCGACATACAACCCGCTCGATGTTCAGGATGCACAGATTGCCGGAGACGCGCTGCCCGGAACAGGGCTGTCGAGCGTGCGGATCATCCGCGGGCCGGCATATCCCGTTGAAGCCGGCGGCGGCTTTCTGGTCGCTCGACTGCAGTACCGCGAGCATCACGAGGGGACACTGAAGGCGGACGCGGTCGATGCGGCAAAGAGACTGGATCTGCGGACTCCCAAGGCGCCGGGCGGTGACTTCAAGCTCGGGCAGATGGGATACACGCCGCTTCAGGTCGAACTGATTTCCCAACTGCTGCGCCGGCCGATGGGGGTAATTGTGGTGACGGGGCCAACCGGGAGCGGCAAGACCACGACGCTGTTCGAATGCACGCGGCACCAGGCGCGGCTCTTTCCGGAAAAGCGGCTCATCACCATCGAGAATCCGACCGAGTACCCGATGGACTGGGCTGTCCAACTCACGACGGAAAGTGAGCGGTTCCCCGAAATGCTGCGCATGACGCTGCGGATGGATCCGGACGCGGTGTTGCTTGGCGAAATCCGCGGTGTCGAGGAGGCCATCGCAACGTTGCAGGCTGCGGCCACTGGCCACCTTGTGCTGACGACCCTGCACGTGACCGATCCGTTTGAAACGTTCTCGCGGCTGATGATGCTGGACCACGTTCGACTCGCCATGGAGGTGATCGCGAACCACAACCAGATCATCGGGCTGATCGCCCAGCGCATCGTGCCGCTGCTTTGTCCGGAGTGCTCGGTGCCGCTTGAGCATGCCTCACAGGCACTTCCGGACTACATGCTGAGAGCACTGCAGTCCTGGGGCGACTTGTCGGAAGTCCGGGTGCGTGGCGCGGGTTGCTCCCATTGCCACGGCGAAGCGATTGTCGGCCAGCAGGCGGTCGCCGAGGTGGTCGTTGCTAGCGAAGCGCTGATGCAGGACTGCATCAAGGACGGCGTATTGGTTGCGCGGCGCGAGCATAGGAAGCGTGAGGGGTCTGACAAGCCCATGATTGCCCATGCGATGGATCTTGTGCTGGCCGGACGTCTAAGTCCGATCGACGCCGAGCGAAATGTTGATGCCATTCCCATGTGGGAGGAACAATGAGCGAGATGGCTTGGGCAATGCGCCGACGCCTGTACCAACAGGCTTCGAGCCAATTGGAGAACGGGCTGACCCTGGCGCAGGTTATCGACGACTTCCGCGAGCGGCAAGCCCGACGGGGCCGCAAACGCGCGGCCGAGGCGGCGAACGAGGTCGGACGTCAGGTACGGGATGGCAAGACCCTGATGGCGGCAATGGGGCCGGGCCTCAGCGATCTCGAGCGCAGCGCCCTCGATGCCGGCGAGAAGGCCGGTCAATTGCCGGACGCCATGCGCCTCGTACTGGAAGTGCGGGATCTGACCGCCCGCCTGCGCCAGAAGCTCCAGGCCAGCTTCTTTGCGCCGGCGGTGTATCTGGTGACCCTGTACGCGGTGCTGCTGCTCATCGGTGGCTACATCGTTCCTCAGTTTCTGGGCGTTCTGCCGATCGACCGTTGGACGGATTGGGCCTACGCCATGTACTTGTCGGGAGAACTGGCCGTGGGCTGGCCAGCGCCGTTGCTGTTCGGGACGCTTGCCGGGTACGCAATCTGGAGCTGGTGGGCGCTTGCCAGGTGGACCGGTCCAGGCCGGCGCTACTGCGACAAGCACATTTTCCCGTTCACGGTGTACCGCGAAATCACCGGCTTCACCTGGTTGCTGTCGTTCGTTGCCCTGTTGCGCGCCGGAGTGCCAGATATCGCTGCGCTGGAGAGCCAGATTGCGACAGCGTCGCCGTGGCTTGCATCGCGCTTGCGGCCGATTCGGCTGGGTCTTGCTGACGGGCTGGATCTGGCAGAGGCCATGCGGCAAGCCGGAAACGCGTTCCCCTCCCTGGATCTGATTGACGAGATCGGCGCCTATGCCGGCTTCGATGACTTCACGGAAAAAATCACTGTCGCCGTTCGACAGCACGCGGAGGTCATTGAGCGGCAACTGCTTGCGAAAGGGATGGTGATGTCCGCCATCTTTACTGGCTTCATGTTCCTCGCTTTTATTGTGCTCCAGCTCGGAGCCAACTCTCTCTCATCGATTCTCACGTCATCGATGGGGCAGCTCTAACGTCGACGTGCTCAAACCTGATAGGAGTGTCAAATGGATGGAATTCTTGGGCGCGTCGTCGCTACTGTGTTGGGCTTGCTTGCACTGGTTGGGATCGCGTACGCCAGCTATAACGGCTTCCAGAATCACAAAGCCAGCGTGGTTGCAACGAACATCACGCAGATCATCACGAACGCACGGGGCGGGTTCTCCCAGGGCAATAACGGTTACACCAACTTCACGACCGCGAATGTGCCAGCCCTGATTACTGGCGGGATGTTCCCGACGGACATGGTGCGCGGCACGGCGCTGGTTGACACGTGGGGTAACACCGTCACACTCGCGTCGGCCAACAACGGCTCGCAAGGCGTCATCACGTTCGGTGGTGGCAACGCGCAGACTGCAAAGCAATGCGTCAGTGCCGCGTTGAGCCTGAAGGACTATGTCACGTTGGTGGTCGGTACGACGACTTTTACGCAGACCACGCTGCCCGATCAGGCAACCGCTGGTGCTGCCTGCAGCGCGACCGCCACATTTACGCTCACCTTCCAGTGAGAATCCGGCCGGGCACAACGGCCTAAGGGGACAAGCATGGGATACCTAGTGTTACCGATCGCAGCGGTGCTTTTTTGCGCGGGAATCATGGCGCAGGGTTGGCAGCTTGCGCAGGCTATGCCCGGAGCGGGGTTGCCGGGCCGCATGGATTCCGTGGCTACGGTGACGGCCCAGCAGGCGCAGGCGTACGGCGCAGCGTGCGTGACCACCGCCGGCGCCACGCCGGGGCTTGTCGGTGCCAGTGTAGTGCCCGTGCTGCCATCGGGTATGACCGTGCCAGCCGGAGCAGGATGCATGGCTGTAGCCAAACCTGGAGGTGGACGGGATGTGTACGGATACGTGCCCGTGTCCTCCGGTGCCAGCGCGGCGCTGCTTGGCAGCACAGGCGGAAGTCTCGGCTGGTTCCGTGTCCGCAGCCAGGGCACGGCCGTCAATATCTCGACGGGCACCGCGTATAGCGTGCCCGCGAGCATTCCAGTCGGCGCGCTGGTCCATTGGATCCAGTTGAATACCTGAGTAACGCATGGAATCGATCGTTGGATATCTCATCGCGCTGATGCTCTCGATGCTAAGCCTTGCAGGCTTCGCGACGTGGGCAAAGGCCGGGGTGACGAATGTGCAGACCGCGGCCGCTGCCAGCCAGATGCTGGTGTTTGACAAGGCTGCATTGCAGTTCGTGCAGGACCAGGCCGCCACTCTCGTGATCCAGGCGACAGCTACCGTGCCCGTCTCAGTCACACCAGCGGTGCTTGTGAATGGCGGCTATCTGCCGGCGGGCTTTTCGGCCACCAATGTCTTCGGGCAAAGCTGGCTACTACAGGTGCTGCAGCCGACGCCCAACAATCTTCAGGCGCTTGTTACCTCGCAGGGCGGCCGCGCCATTACCGACACTCGTCAGCTCGTGCAGATCGCCGCTCAAGCTGGCGCGCAGGGCGGCTTTGTGCCATACGCCGGCCAGAACGGTGATCCAACGATGGTGCCGACCAACGCGTACGGCGCATATGGTGCGTGGCAGGTACCGCTTGCCAACTTTACGAATCCCGGTAGTGGCCGGCTTGCATCGTTGCTCGCCTTCACCGGCGCGCAGGCCAACAACGGTTACCTGTATCGGGTGCAGGTTCCTGGCCACCCGGAGCTGAACAAGATGCAAACCTCCATAGACATGGGAGGCAACGATCTCAACAGCGCTGGGCGGGTGACGGCAAACACTGCGTTGACAAGCGGCGGCGACACCTACCTGACCAGCACGGGCACACCGAACACGGCTTGCGGGGTGGATACGTCCGTCCGTAGAAGTTCGACTGGGACTGGGCTTGTGATCTGCTCCGCCGGTATTTGGCAGCCCGTTGGGACTGCCGTCGCGAATGTGTCAGATGGCATGTGGTGTGAAAACAATGGTCAGTTCGCAACAAGCGGGAACAACGTTGGCTACGTCTGCAAAGGAAATCGCTATGTGTCTCTGAGCAACGCACTCGGCAACATCGTCATAACGCGAAAGATCGACAACGTGACCGATGGCATGGCTTTCGTGAAGGACAACTGTCCCGGCGGCGCGCCATGGGCCATTTACACCCCCAAGCAGCAGATGGTGAACGTGACTGGAAGCGTCATGCCGCCGATTGAGGGCACCTACTTTGCAATGAATGACGGTGGATGGCAGTGGGGTGCCCAGGCTAGTGCGATATCCCCATCTGCTTGGTATAGCGGTAATGACATCGGTGCGATCGGGGGACAACTTGTCGGGACGGTCACCACCGGCTGTTCATACTAAATTAAGAACAAGGAAAAGTGATGAAGGATGTTCTCAGGGTGCTTGTCGCGGTAATTCTTGTTGCGAGCGCAACATGGAATAGTACGGCAAATGCGGAGCTAATAACTCTTCCTGCGCCGGCTATGACCGTTGCCGACTGTTGGCCCGGTACTCATTGGGACCGGCGTCCGGGGACTGGTATTGCGTACTGTGCGATTAACTCCCCGCCGCCCCCTCCGCCGCCACCGCCGCCACCGCCGCCACCGCCGCCGACCTGCCCTGATCCTGCTGCAACAACGTCATTTCTTGCGCTCGCGTTGAATCGGGACGCGAGCGACAATCTGTTTTGGGACTCCTATCTCTACTGGTACGGGTCTACACGTTTTCATGGCGCTGACCTACCCGACGTAGATCCGAACTGGCTGATCGATAAGATCATCTCGAATCAGGGATTCATTCGTGGGGCGACGTATGTGAATATCGACAACGTCTACTTCCGGGTTGCCTTGTGCCAGTAGTCATATCGTAAAAAAAATGCCCGCGGTTGCGGGCATTTCTCCATGCAGTTCCTGGCCGGCTCAAAAGGCGTTGAAGCTCCACGACTTCGTGATAGGCACACCGTTTCGCGCCCCGGCAAAGGTGGCCGTGTAATTCCCTGCGGACAGTGGCTGGGTCGGCAACATAAATACAACGCCTGCAAACAAGTTTGCATCGGCAACGGCGCTTGCGGTTGAACCCGACTTAGCTGCCGCAGGAACCAATACACGCACGGGCACGGACGCGCCATTAGGGCCTGTCAGCGTAAAGCTGGTGACCGTCAAAACGTCCGACGCCGCGGGCGCAGGCACTCGGAACATGATCGGTGTGCCCGCCGTAGAAAGATCCGACGCAGGGTTGGGGGATTCGGCCGCTGGCGTGAAAGAGCCGAGGACGGAGTCGTTGTCCAGCGGGTAATACGCGAAAGCACCGGCCGGCAGCTGCTGGCCGCCATACTGCGGCAAGCCATATCCGCCGCCATTGGCGCCGGTCGACACTGAGAAATTGATAACGCAAATATTGTCGTGAAATGCGATGCCGGTCGCTTCTTGGTTACTGGTTACGCCCTGCAAGTGATAGACACTATGAAGGAAGCCAGCAACGCATTCCGCGCCATCAACGTATCCGGCCTTGCCCAGCACTTGCCCGATCCATTGGTTCTTGCTACCGCCAGCGGCGACAACCTGATCATACGGTGTCGCGCCAGTGAAGCTCGGCAGCCCTGGCGTCTCAGTATGACTAATGGTGCTATTCGCTTTCGAGTAGATAAGATGGTTTTCGGCGGCAGCATCGAGGAGTGGATCCTGCTTGAGCTGACCGACACCCATCTTCTGACGAAGCGTGTTCAGTGCGTTAAAGGCGCTCAGGCGGCTGTCCGCATATGTTGGCGCCGGGACACTCGTCGCCGGAACAACGGAAGTTGGTGCTTGAGGGGCCGGTTGGCTGGTATTGCTATTTCCGGTGGAAGGCGGGTTGGAGCTACCGCTGTCGCCACCGCCACCGCAAGCGGCGAGGGAGAGGGCGGCTGCCGTTGCAAAAACGCTGAGAAGAGTCGTACTGTTTTTCATCTTGTTTTCCTTTTTGCTGGAATCTTGTGGATCGCCTCTCGAACCACTTGATTCCAGCTTACCGAAGCCAGCGCGAAGTCAAGTCGCGCTAGCAGCCCGACGAAAACGCAGCCGAGGATCGGCTGCATGGCTTCCTAGTCGGCAGATCGGAGGCGAATTTTAGCCCCCATTGCGAGGGGTAGGGCCGGCCGTTGCGGAGTCCTCGCCTCGTTGTCTCAACTATCGTATAGGTACGATCCGCAATGGTTGCAGAGGTGCTGGTCTCGATTCGACAGCAATCCGGCGTTGCGCCAGAGACGGATGCTGCTCGAATTGCAATGGGCGCAAGCCATTCCGCGCTTGGTCCGGCAGTGGGGGTACTGGGCCAAATATTCCTTAAGTGTTACCCGCTTTCGGCGGGAAACAAAGAGAAGTAGGAGAGGCGTTGCCACGGTCAGTACATACGCCAGCGCTCCCCAGAGTACTGCGCTCCTGCCGCGCCGGTGGGCAAGATACGCAGTGACGGCCATGCAAAGCGCCTGGAATGGTAGGAGTCCGATATGCATGCGACAGGGTCCTGACGACGGCGCGATTACTCGCGTCGCCTCCGTTGGGAATAGTTCTGTGACCGACTTGGCTGCCTACTGCGTGTCTCCGCTGCGCCGACGACGCCGCCAGGGTGCCGCGCTAAGCGTGCCGGAGCACACCGGGCAGGCGTAGGACCGGCTGAGCTCAATCCGCGCACCGCTGTTCGCGATCAGGTAGTCGGTGCCGCAGGACCTGCACGCGGCGAGTGAGACTTCCGATTCCTCAGCCATCGTGCGTGCAAGATAGCTGGCGCGATCGGCAGTAAGCCGTAGGTCCGAGGCGAACGCCTGCGCCGTAACGTTATAGGCGGCGATCAAAGCCTCGGGCACTTTTGAGTCTTGGCTGATGCAGATTCGGTATAGCCAGAGAAAGACTGTGGACTGCACGCGCGCATTCGAGGATTCGAAATGCCAAGCGACGGAGCTGGGCATTTGGCCGCAAGGAGACGATTCACCGTGGTACTCGAGGTAGACCTTTCTGGCTTTCGCGGAGTTGATGGAAAGTAGCGATGCAACGCTTGAGGCCCGGCATCCCATGGCGGTGAGCATCATGCTATAGACATCGGTTTGCAAGCGTTCGAGGCGAAGATGTGTCCACCCTTGCTTGCCTTCCGGCTTCTCGACACGGAGTTGGGAGAATCGCATGAAGTAGTGACCCAACAGATCGTACGACACGCGGTCGGCCGAATGTTCAATGAAGAAGACCGGGTCCGAGATGCGCCATCGGAAAAGGGGGAACTGTATTCGGTTCACTGCGAGGTCGAGCTGATGCTGCGGCAATCCACGTAGGTAGTGAGCAAGCTCCAAGCTGATGCCGAGCAGAGGCGCGGCGAGAATGCTGGCATGCAGCAGTTCAACCATGAGCCACACGTAGGCACGGTTGTTGTGATAGAGAAGGATCTTGTCCACACTGTCGAGGACAGGCATTTGCATTTGCACCTTGTCTACCGCCAAGGTTGTCGTGCGTCCGGCGACCAGCGCCTTCCAGTCCTCCGCCGATGTAATCGATGGGACCACGGTCATAAATGGCGTGCCCATCAGCTTGCGAAAGCCAGCCTCGTTCTTGCGCAGCGCAGCGATCTCTTCCTTTCGGATGCCAAACGTCTGAGCAAGCGTGGCGTGCCGGATCAAAGCCTCCTCCATATAATCGGTGAGGTGATAGTTGGTTGAGCGAACGCGTTCGGCTGACAGTTTCGACAGTCCAAGCTTGTCGAAATCGCCGCGCAAGATATCAAGCTTCATTACAGTTTCCTCGTGCAGTATTTATTTTTTTTAAATGTTTGAGTTTAGAAATCCTCACTTGGCAGGTGGGGTTACTTTGTATGGTTGAGTGCCGCGACCAACTCCCCGTGATAGCGAGAGACGACGGCCGCCATCGTTTCAAGTAGAGGGCGGAACCGGGCGGAATCTTGGTTCATTAAGACTCGCAGTTGAGTCTGAGAAAATTTCGTTGCCATGACTTCGAAGTGTTCCTGGAGGTCGGCCAGCAGCGCGCGAGTATCCGCGTCGTTAGACTCTGCCGCACTGGCGGTCTCCAGCCGGTGCAAAGTGTCTTGGAGTTCCTGCTTAGCGGCGGCCAGCCGCTGATTGACGGCTTCGATGGCCGCTTCAACGGAGATGTAACCTTCAGGTGGCACTTCGCGGACGACTTCTTTCGTTTCGATCCGAGACTTGGCATTGACGGCTTGATCAAGGAGGCGGTCGCGCTCGTGAGTCAAATCGTCAATAGCGATCTGAAGCTTGCTCACAGCATTGTTACTTCTGGCGAGGTCGACTTGCGCGTCCGAAAGCGCCGCGCGATGTGTGTCACGTTCAGTGGAAGCCTGGTGGGCTTGCGCACGGAGGTGCTTGATCTCGAACTCCATGTCCCGTTGGTGGGTGACCGCGTGGGCGAGCTCTTCCCTCACGCCTTCGAGTTTTGCCGACGCTTCCAATAATTGTTCGTCGGACTGGCGGGTCTTGAGCATCAGCTTGCGGACGTCGTCACGGGTCAGTTCATTGTTCTTCTCCTTTGCCTCCATGATTACCAGTAGGTCATCGTCTGACACCTTTTCACGGACCAGCATGGCCAATTCTCCAAAGGTGAAGAGGTTGACCGCCCTGTTGTTATCCAGGAAGCGTCTGTACGTCTGCATGTGAACGTACATGGACGACCTTCCCAGGCTCAGGACTTGCTTGCAGTAATCCAACAGGAGGGCGGCTGCATGCCTGCGGGCGAGTCGCCGGTTATCCGAAGAGGCCTCGAAATTGCTGAGCATTGTCGAGTGGATCTGAGCAAGTCTTGCTCCGACAGCAAGCTGTTCCGTCTGAATGCGCTCTTGGCTCAGCAAGATTTCTCGGCTGGCTTGGACAATGCGTCCAACCTCGGCGGAGTCGAAGCGGTCGGTGAGGACTGCGCGCGCGAGCTGCACAAGCTGAGCCCCCTTGTCCTCAAGTGGGTCGTCCGAGAGGATGGATGGAAGGTTGTTAGATTGATCCATAGATTTTTCTTTTTCGTGGTCTTGTCGCCGGCGAAGCCGGTTGTTCCAACCGTACATGCACCGTCAGCTTGTCAAGGGCGCGACGGGCGGGCCGAAGGGCGAGTCGGAACCCGGTGCGTTCCCACTTGGGCAGGGAACATGTCGAGCTTATGCGCGTCTTTCCGGGGCAATGGTCTGGAAAGACGACGAATGGGGCATAGCTTTCGCCGCTCGTGCTCGGACTATCGGCAAAATTCGGAAGGGGTGTAGGTGTTTACCCCTATAGTGGGGGGGTGTCGGGGAGCGGCTGTTTGGCAGTTTACGTATTCACAATTAAGCAAAGCGGGGGCCGAATACTGCTAGCTTTCCGGAACTTCTGATTACCCCCGGACTCGCTGCCAATCGGTGGCGCACAGATTGCGCAGTAGGCCCAGCGCCCACGTCTGAGCGTCAGTTTTTGTGCTCAGTCCAACAGGTTGGACTGACTTTCCCGGAAAGACGCATAGTTTTGGTGAGCTTTCCGGGGATTCGATGGGCCAAAGATGGATTACCGTTCTATGAACACACGCGTCCCAGGCGCATCGACATGACAGGGCAAAGCGCCACGCTTGCTTCGTCCCATGACTTCCCTTCAGTTTGCGAATCCCTGAGCAGCGTCCTTGCCCGATGCCGTGTGCATTCGGCAAGCGCGTTGCCGCTTCAAGGATTCCTTGCTCTTCTGAGCATCGAATAATCGCCCGACATTTCTGTCGGGAAATCCTAGTTTCAGTTTTCAAGAGAGAAAACCATGGAATCCTTGTCCAATCTGCTGCGCTCGCCTATCCGCCTGTTCTTTTCGCTGATGGCGATCTATGTGGCAACACAATCAGCGGTTTGCGCGTTGTTTCTCGCAATCGTCGGGGTATCTTGGGTCTATCACAATGTCTTCGGTCGCTCGCACATCGTGCCGACGCCCCGAGACGTTACGATGCCCAAGCCGCAAGCTGCACCTGTTGACCAGAGCGATTCGCAAGCGCCTCAAGCTCGTGCGTATGCGAAGTCCCCTGTCGTCGTTCCGTTGAAGCGCCAGGAAGCTGCTTGTCGCAGCGCCTGACCTGATCCGCCCTCGTTCTAGAGGGCGGCTCTATCCACCTGTCGTGGGAACCTTGTTCCCACCGGCAGGTGGGCAATAGGGTTCCCATTCGGAGAACCCTATGGAAATGAAACCCGCCGCCTGGCAACTCGATTTCTTCGGGGACGCGGCACCTGTCAAAATCATCCCGCCAAAGCGCGACCCGTTGCCCGATCCAATTCACTGGAGCGACGGCGTACGTGAACAAATGGTTGACGCGCTGATCAGCCTCGCCTGCGATAGCCGTCGCGGCGACAATCTTCCCGAGTCCCTGGCCGATTGCGCCGATATGCTCCGTGCTCGCATGGAAGGAAGGGCCGTCGAGAAGGAAGACTATGACATGACGCTGGGCTGGATCTTTGGCTATTGGGACGGGGCGTTGCCCTATGCCTATGTCTGCGCCGTAACCGGCGTGAGTCCCGAGGTCCTGCAAGACATCATTCTCAACAACTCCCGTCTCAGGCGCGACCTGGCCGAAGTCCGCGGGATGCGTTGCGGGTCTCTGCTCTAGGAGTTGTCATGGCATTTCTTCAGAGACTGCTTGGCGCACTCCAGGATGCTCTCCAGCCGAGCACAGTCACACAAGAGCCCGTCCATTCGCCAATCGTTGGCACGGGGTCGAGCAACGAAGCCCACATCGAGATCAGCGGCGTCCCGAATCTCTTTCGCGACGAAGGCGGGCGCATCGTTCACTTCGTGGCAGCCTTCGAGCCCCGACCGACAGCGACCCGCTTTGGTCAGAAGCTCTTGCCAGACCCGGTCCCGTACTGGTGCATGGCTGGAGAATATCCGGGTGCAAAATTGGCTGATGTCATCGCTGGAGCGATTCGCGCAAATGCGACCCCGGCAGCGAGCATTGCGGCGACTAGCAACAACGGCGCAAGCATCCTATCGCGTAAGCCCTCCAGTGATGTCCTAGATGCCGTACCTGCGACGGTCAGCGCTCCCGCGCGCCGCGCGTCGAGCGGATCTGCGCATCGCGGCAAAATCACGTTCTGGGGCGAAGCCGAGTTCCCTGATCGCAAGCGCATCGGCCGGACCTACCAATCGTTTGCCCTGAAGCTAGAGACAGCGACAGGCTCCGAGACGCTGCAGGGCGAGGGCCTCAAAGACGCTATCTCCGAATCCGGGTGCCAACTTGGCGACTGGGTGGAAGTGCGGCGGCTGGAAAAGGTTAAGGTCCAGGCGTTCCACCAGAGGTCTGGAAAGCCAAAGCTGGACGATAACGGTCAACCCGTCCTGTGGGATAAGTGGCTGTGGTCGATCACGCGTTCACATTAATTTGAAAGGAAATCTCCATATGGCATCAGTCAACAAAGTCATCCTCGTCGGCAACCTGGGCGCGGACCCTGAAGTCCGCTACATGCCGAGTGGTGATGCTGTCGCCAACCTTCGCCTTGCTACCGCCGATCGCTACAAGGACAAGCAATCCGGCGAGATGAAGGAAGCCACCGAATGGCACCGTATCTCGATGTTCGGAAAGCTTGCCGAGATCGCGGGCCAGTACCTGAAGAAGGGGTCCTCGGTGTATATCGAGGGCAGGATTCGTACTCGAAAATGGCAGGACCAGTCCGGCCAGGACAAGTACAGCACCGAGATTGTTGCCGACCAGATGCAGATGCTGGGCGGTCGACAGGGCGGCGCAAATGATGGCGATGGCTACGGCCAGCAACCTTCCCGCCAGCAGCAGGCCCAGCAAGGTGGCCAACAGGGGCGGGGTACGTCGGCGCGTCAGCAATCGGCGCCGTCGAATGGCTTTGAGGACATGGATGATGACATCCCGTTCTAGCCAAGGTAGGTCGCTAACCTGATCCGCAATTCGCTGATCATCTCAGGCATCCTCCCATTTCCCCCCGTTGCAATTTCCTAGTTGCCGTCGGCTTTCGCCGGCGGCACTAGGCAACCATCTCCTTCCGCCCGATTCCGGGCAGTTCCCCCAACGTTCTCGCGATTGTTGAAAAGACCCCCTGGCTCGGCCGGGGTGTCCTTTGAGCAAGCGTTTCCCCGCCTGTCTCAGGCATCGACCAACCATCATTCCGAACAGGAGTGCAAATGAACTTGAACTGGAGTCCGGCCCAGTGGTTGTCCGTACTGCTCAAGTACGGCATCCCTGAGTCGTCCCTATCCGGGCGCCCCTCGGCGTGCCCGGTTTGTGGTGGCAAGGATCGCTTCACTTATGACAACAAACGTGGCCGCGGTGACTGGGTCTGCCGGCATTGCAACGACGGCAGTCCGATGGCCGGCGATGGGCTCCAGCTCATCTGCCGGTTCACAGGCTTGTCGTTTGCTGCGTTGGCTAGCGAGATCGAGGGTGGCAAGCCGGTGTGCCTGGCGCCCCGGGCCTTGCGCCTTGCCCAGCCAAAGCCCGCAATGTCGGACGAGGCCAAGGCAAAGCGCATCGAGCGGGTCTGGTCCCGTGCCTCGGCGCTGGCGCCGGGCGACGCTGCCATGCGATATCTCGCCGCTCGAGTACCAGGGCTAGTTGCCCCGCGTCCTACCGCGTTGCGGCTTGCCGCGATGGACTATCGCCATGAGGGTGTCGTCTACGGACGCTACCCGACGATCGTCGCGCAGTTCACGCTACCAGACGGTCGGATGGCGACGGTGCACAGGACCGCACTGGATCCGGCCAAGCCGGCGAAGGCTTTGATTGTGACGGCTGACGGAGAAGTTCTGCCGGCCAAGCGCAATGATGTGACGGCGCATCCGCTGGCTGGCGGCGCAGTGCGGCTCATGCCTCCGCGCGATGGCGTACTGGGTGTGGCCGAAGGGCTGGAAAATGCCTACGCCGCCTACATGCTCTTTGGCGTGCCGACGTGGCCCTGCCTCAACCGGGTGCTGCTCAGCCGCTTTGTGGTGCCCGAAGGATTGGGCATCCACACGTTGCATATCTTCGCCGACTTCGATGAGGTTGATCCGAAGACGGGCAAATCGCCCGGAATGGCGGATGCGCTGGCCCTGGCCAAGCGGGTTCGCGGTGAAGGTCTTACCGTTCACGTACACCGACCCATGGTGCGTAGCACGGATTTTTGTGACCAATGGCTGACCGCCAGCCGGTTGCAGGACATTGCCGGCAAGCAGGCTGTCTGCGCGTAGCCGGTCGTTGCAAGCGCCGCACTTCGGGGCGGCATCCTCTTCTCTATCTGCCCTGCGGGTTCTGCCCGCACGGGAGAACCCTTTCGGCAGCTCACTTCTTGGAGCTTTCCATGTCGTTCAAAGGGTTCAACGTGATCGTCGGTCGTCTGCAAATCCGCGCCATGCGTCAAGTGCCATCGGGGACAGTCCCGGCGCGCCAGTCCGAAGCCGACACTTACCATGTCTACCGTCGCAATGACGACGGATCCTCACAGCTTCAGCATACCGAAGCCGACTTCGATTCTGCCTTTACGTACTGCGCAGGCCGGCAACGGCCGACGCGCCACTAGGCGACCATCCATGAACAAAAAAGCCCGGCAATTCGCCGGGCTTTTTTGCTTTCTGCGGCTCACTTCGTGCGAACCGCCCACCACAGTCGAAGGGCGCATTCCCACAGCGCGAAGCCGATGCCGAACGTCAACAGAAACTTGAAAAAGCGGATGATTTCATATTCGACCGACATGGTGGTTTGCCTTTGTTGTTCGTTGGTATGGATTCTACTTTAGCGGCTATCTCGCAAAGTCAAGTCGGGTCCAGATGGGCTCAGTACCGCGCCATTGCGTCGTTAAGGGCGGCGAGATCAATGCCCGCCAAGAGGTCTGGGGTGCCAGGATCGGTAGCCTCCTGCACGTTTGTAATCACGTTGGGAGGGGAAGGCGGAGTCGTTACCGGACCCCGCGCCTGCGCCTGGGGCTGTGCAGGGTCCTGTGCCGGCATGGCTGGCTCAGGCAAAACCTGCTCGTAAAGTGGTCGGTGCGGGGCGACCTGAGGCGCAGGTTCAGGACTGGTTTGCACTGGCGTGCCCGCCATCGGGGGCCAAAGGAGATTAGAACCACCTGGACTCCCCGACTGGAGGCCGCGCAAAGCCAGCATTCGCAACATGAAGGATCGCTCACGTGCACCCGAGAAGTGCCGCAAATAGGCAAGCAACTCGGGCTCGGACAGCGTCACGGTTATCTGCAACTTGTCCATGGTGTTGTCTTATGCGGTGCGGGTTGCTTGCCTTGCGGCGCCGATCGTATAGAAGCCGCGCACGTTTGCAAAGCAGGGCACATCGATCATGTGGATGACGTTCTGGGGGAAGGCCGCGCGAATGGCCGGTGCATACAGTTGCGCGCCACCGCCCGTCAGAATGATCGACCTAAGGTCATCGGGGCGGCCAACCCGTGTCTGGATTTCCTTGACCGATTGCTGGGTGATCGCCATCGCTTCCTTCAGGTACGGACCCACATCGAGATCTTTCCCGAAGTACACGAGGGGCTTGGACTCGCGGATGGCCTTGTCGATCCGCTCGATACCTTCGATCGGCTGGACTTGATCGGCGGTGATCAGGCTCGCTACCTGTTGGTACACATGTGCCGCACCGCCAAGAACGCCGCCGCTGCGGGTGTCGTCGACGGTGTACCCGTGAGCGACAACCCAGTCGGTGGTGAAGTAGCCGATGTCGATCACGAGGTACGCATTCTCCGGGTCGTACTTCTTGCCGCTCTGCTGAATGTAGCTGATGAGGGTCCCGAGCGGTTGGGGCAGCGGCAGTACGCTGCCAATGTGAATTTCCCCCCAACCGAAGTTGTGGCTGCCGGAAAAGCGGTCCTTCAGATGCTCGGCGTACTTCTGCGTGTTGTGGACCGGTAAGCCGAGAACCAGCCGATCCACCTCACGCGCACCTGCGTAATGCAGGGCGCCGCCGAGCAGCGCCGCATAGTTTGGCGTTGCCGCAAAGTCCTCCGACAACGCCCGCCCTGTGTGCACATGGGCGCCGCTGATCGAAACGTCCGGGCCGACCTCATAACGTGCGCCGTCCACTTCGACGGTAACAACATTGCGGGACTTGAACAGGCCGCCACCAAAATTGTTCAGGGCGGTGTTCGCCGCCAGCGGGGCCAGCGACGGAAACATGTTCATAGTGATGTCGGAACCAAGAGCCCAGGCGGACTTGGTGTTGCCGTAGCCGACGTCGATGGCGATGGTCGAGTGTTTGATATGTTCAATGTGTTGTTTCATGGCTTCCTCTCAGATAGTTTGGGCTTCTCGGTTCGTGAGCCAGGGGCGGAATTGGAAGGCCCAAGTCGGTCGAAGTGCCACTTGATGCCTTCATGTGGCACTTTGAAGGCCGCTTCATCTTGGTTCACGTGGCACGATGTGGCACTTGGTGGGACGTGGGCCTTCGATGTGCCACCAAGGCCTACTTGGTGGCACATCGTCATGACCCACTTTACCGTTGGAAATGCGATGTCAAGGGATCGAAAGCTCGGGAATATGAGATACGTTTCGAGGCAAGCCGGGGTTGCACGTCGACGCGTGGCTCGCTATCCTTGACACACTTCTCGCGTCCCCGACGCATCGACCTCGCCGCCAGTTTGGCGGCCATCCCAAGCACTGACACTGCCCAAAATGGGTCGTCAGTCGCGTCTATGTACGAGCCGGATATTGATCCGGTTTTTTTTCAATTAAATCAAGTGGACAGTGTCGGATAGTGAGGACACCGGACACCGCGATACCAAGCCGATTTGCGGTCTGTTTGTGAAAGTGGACCGTAGTGTGGACGATTCCGTAGCCGGACACCGGACAGTGTTCGAAGAGTCGCCAAACGAATGAGATACGTCCCTACAGCCTGAGGCTGGGCACGGATCACGAAGCCCGACACACCGCGGCGGAGATGATCTGGCTTCGGGGCGGGGAGCTGGTTGCGAGCCACGACTGTGGCTGACGCAGGCTTCTGAGAGCATGACGATCCGGGGGGCGCTACCGGTACCAGAACGGCGCATCAGGAATCACCCACCACGGCGGAGGCCGCGAACGCAAGGACGACAATCCTGGCGAGCGAGGGCCGGCATCGAAACGATGCACCGGGTGGATGGCCGCGCAGCGGCACACGAGGCAAAGGCCTGTGTGTTCGCGTAGCGGACAGTCACGACGCATTGCTTCCATGCTCAGGGCTGATCGGTTGGCATCGCTAAAGGACAGGAAGAAGTGGACTCCGGCATGGTGGCCGGTTAGCTGGATGTGGTAGTCCGGCGCGCCACGTGGTTAGTGTCGTTCGGGGCGGCAGTAACACCTGGCTTGGAAGCTCGCCCGTTGGGCGGGGCGGAAGCGTTCGCCTTGGCGAATTTGGCCGCCGATTGGAAGTAACGACGATGAGCAAGGGCATCAATCTCCGCGCGGTACTGGCCGCGTACAACCTCCCCGAAAACTTCAAGGCGGCTTTTGCAGTGTTGGCGTTAGAGCACCTGCACTTGCCGCAAAGCGGAACGCGTGTCAGTGGCCGGTCGCTGTCCCAGCTAACGCAGCGGCAACGGGCACAGGCGCTACTGAAAATGTTCGTGGATCTGCGCAAGGGTGGCTTCGCGCTGACGACGCCGTACAACCTCAGGCAAAAGCATGTCCAGTGGCTGGTGCAATCCTGGGTGGAGGGACAGAAGCTGGATGTTGGGTCGGTGGAACTGCGACTGACGCACTTGCGCGCGCTCGCCGCGTGGATGGGCAAGACAGCCATGATCGGGAAAATCGAGGACTACGTTGAGCGTCCGGCTGACTACAAGCGAAGCTACATCGCGCGAAAGGATCGATCCTGGGAAGGCAACGGGATCGATGCGCTGGCGAAGATCGAGGAGATTGCCGGGACGGACCGTCATGTCGCGATGCAATTGAAGTTGGAAGCTGGATTCGGCCTGAGGGCGAAGGAGAGCTGGTGTTTGCGACCGGTCCATGACGTGTTGCCGTCCGGACATTTGCACACGGTCGATGGAACGAAAGGTGGTCGGCCAAGGAAGGTCCCGATCGAGTTCATCTGGCAATACGACCTGTTAATCGAGGTTGCCGAATTGGCGGGACAGACGAACCCAACTCATGACACGCTGATTCCGCGGCACTACACCCTGAACCAATGGCGGCGGCATTTCTACGCTGTTCTGGAAAAACACGGTGTCACCAAGGACGGGTGTGGCGTGACAGCGCATGGCCTGCGGCATCAGTACTTTCACCAAATGTACGAGCGGATGGCTGGGCAGGCTGCGGCCATCAAGGGCGGCGGGAGGGTGATTGACCGCGAACGGCACGAGGAAGCGATGCGCAAGATTGTCGCGGCGGCTGGGCACAGCAGGCAGACGAAGGCAAACGCATATCTGTCGACCTACTCGGTTCAGGCTGCAGAGTCCCGCCCGGCGGTCACGCCGGAGATGGCTGCTCAGGCGGTGAGAGACGCCGACGGCGTGAAAGCCAAGGCGGCTATCGCGCTTGGAATCACGCGGCAAGCACTGTACCGAATTTTGGCAAAGCTTCAGACCACCCAAACGGGAGTAATCAATGAAGGACATTAAGCAGCACGAAGATCGCGTGTACGGAACGGACGAGGTGTGCGGCATTCTGGCGAGTGGCATTGGTCCGGACGAGTTGGAGAGCTGGCCCCTGGTGAGCCTGCCTGAGTATGTCATTGCTGTTGCGCGTGCGAGCGCTGCCGACCCGGGGCAGGCCGAGCTGGGCGAATTGGAAGAAGTGCAAAGGGCCCGACGAGGGTTGCGGACCGAGTGGGGAATTCTTGTGGTCGACTTGCGGCGAAGGGAGACAGATGGACACGTGCTGAGCGTTGAGGCGTTTCTGGCGGCAGATCCCTATCTAGAAGTACCGGATTTGCGACGGAAGGGAGGCGAGGCTGCGGGGGACTACCTCAGCGACCTGATGAACTGCGCCATCCAATTGGGGCCTGGAGGGGAGTTGGTGGAGGAATTGTCCGGGATGGGACTGGAGTGGGAAGACAACTGCCAGACCGGGCAAGTCTTCTTCTTTATCGGTTTTAGCGAACCAGGGCAGGAGCTGGATTTTGCTGAACTTGGCGTGTCGCTGGCATCCTGGCTCGGGGAGTCTGACTTCGACCAGATTGTGAATGATGTTGGAACGCCGGCAGCGTTACGGACAGAGACTGAAAGGAGCCTGCTTGCGATGACAAGGGATCGAGTGTCGCCGTGTTTTGCTGTGAACAGCGAGCATGGCGGCAGCCGTTTCGCGGCTCCGTGCATATTTCGGACCGGCATTGAAGGTGGCCGGTCGCCGGACTTCCGCGCGTTCAACCGGTTGAATGCGCCAGCACAGAGGCAAGCGCAGGAAAGGGTGCAATGCCCGGCTGCACGTTACATTGGCATTGCTGGACTGGATGTCACCACGTATCAATAGGGTGGTCGAAGCTGGACGGCGCGGTCAACCGGTTGAACGCGCTCGCCGAGTGATCAGCGCAGGAAGTTCGGAAGCCAGGGATCGTTATCGAAATGCCCGGTCGCGCCCCACCAGCAGATGAAGAGGACGGCGGCGACAACGCCCACGACTTGGAAGCGGGCCCGTGGGTCGGTGCGCAGGGTGTGGATGATCTGTTTGATGCGTTCCATTTTTGCTTTCTGGTTACTGAGGATTGAACACGGCGTGCACGAACGATATCGCGGAGGACTGTCGGAAGGCATAGTGATGCGGCTGGGCCTCGCGCGATGCTGACCGTTCGACGGCGGTGGCCGTGAGTGTGGCGAGACTGACCCTTCGACCCGTCTTTTCACCCGGATGGGGCGTCGGCGCAAGCAGTGTCATTGGCGTATCCCGATAGGCCTTATCAAGGCGAGGAAAAGGATCAACGCCAGCGAAGCCAGCCAGTTCGGCGATGCTCACGACCGCATACGAGGGCGTCGCGTCATTACGGGCCACGTAGGCGGCGGCCCCGACACCGGGCACATAGACCGCCTTCCACAGATAGGTCGGGATCGAGATCCGGCCATTGAGCCGCGCCGCCTGCTGGGCATCGAATGCCGGGCCGGTCACCACGAAGGCCTGACCGTACTCCCGCACCATGCGACGGGTCGACGTTTCGATGTGGCTCCACAGTCGGCGATTGCTGGTCGATGCCTGCGGTACGACGTTCGCAAGACTGAAGCTCTCGGCTTGCGATGCCTGGTCCGGGAAATCACCTGACGGTGCAAGGTGGCCACGATCCAGCCCGGTGCCGCGACCATAGTCCGACAGGCGAGCCCGGTCTGCGGCGGGAATCTCGGCCTCCTCGTAGAACTCACTGTCTCGGGGAACAGAGCGGGCGGCCAGTACGGCTTGGGCAGTCAGGTTCTCGGCCGACCAAAGAGCGGTGCGGGTGGTTGCGGACGTCTGCAAGGCATAGCCGCGGTAACAAATGAAATGCGTGCGGCTGGCATAGGTCGACGCCGTTAGACTCGGCTGGCCGTTGGTCCCGAAGACCTGTGGGCAGGTCGTGGTCGGGCCTTTGGCGTAGGCGGCGCTGCCAACGGTGTTGGTGACAGCCGCACTGATGGCGGTTGCAGCGATGGCCGCGGCAAGGAACAGAGGTTTGCGCATCGTTAGGAGCTGGAATGGCGATACCCCTATCTTGCCAAGCCGAGCGGGAAGTCAAGGGGCCGACTTCTTCCCCGAAGACAAAGAAATCGGCGGGCCGCTTTCGGGAGCGCAATCGAGGGCGCGTGCGAGAAATTCTTCCAGAATGATCGTGCCGCCAACCAGCTCTTCTGAGACCGTTGCCGGCAAGGCGTCGATAGGCTCGATGTGAACCCAGGGGCGACCGTCGATCTGGACGAGCTTCGCGCGGCGCATCAGTTTGCGATAGCGGTCGGCGTCCCGGAGCAGCGTTTCGGCGGGCACCAGGTCCTGGAGGAATGGCTCAGGCTGCAACAGCTTCTCCGCCAAGGCGGCAAACAGCGGCCCGCGCTCTTCCCAATTGTCTTCGTTGCGAGCGATAAGTGCGAGCACTGTGCCGAGGTCGGAACTGGATAGCTCCCTACGGACGATCCCTGACAGCTCGTGTTGCGCGGTCGGCCGCAGGTTCACGCGCGTATTCCAGATACCCCGGAGCACGGCGTGAGCTTGGTCATACCCGTCGTCGATGGATTGGGGTGGGGTGGACATGCCGCAGCCGGTGCAGACCATGACCGCCTCGAAGCGGTTGGCAATGAATCGAGGCTGGCTGTCGCAGTGGGCGCAGTTGAGAAGGTCGTCGGCCATTGTCGGGCGGATTGGCGGGAGTCAGGCGCGCATTATGCCAACTTCCGAAAGCCGACTGCCCATTCGAGGCTAGGTGGTGGGCGGCCGAAGGCCAAGATACCGCTCGCTGATGGCGAGCAGTTCAGTAATCGCTTGTTGCATGGATTGTTCCGGGATTGCTTGATTCTGTTGTGCTCCTGGTGTCGTTATCGGCAAGGGTGGGCTCAGGCTCAAGCCGGGCCGGGTACAAGCCATCGATGGCGCCGGCAGCGCGGGTAAGTGCGTTGAGGTGATTCTGCAGGTGGGCGGTGTCGTCGCCTACCAGTTGCTGGAATCCCGGAGCCGCCTCGTGCATCGCCTCGGCCGCGACGCGGGCGGTGTCGCCGATCTTCCAGAATTCAGCAAGCCACGAGCCATCCGCGGGCCTGGGTGCAGTCCAAGGGCAATGGCGCCACGGACGGCGAGTACCGTTGAGGGGCAGGGGAAATCGGGATCGAGCTGGTCAAGTTGCATGAAAAGAAGAGTTTCCAATACGTTCAAGTTAGTGGTCGTGTCGATGCCGCGGCGACGTTCAAGCTGCGCCACCGTCGACCTTGCCAGTCGTTGATGGGAACACGTCATGCTCCACACCGTCTAGGAGGCGGCCAGCGGCCTTCTTGCCAACTCGCCGCATAACGCACGGAATGTCGGCGTCCTGGTCCGTGGCCTGCGTTGACGAAATCGCGCCGCTGGCTTCTCCTGGCGCCCACTCCCCCCACTGCTTGAACAAGAACGGCACGCCTGCGGCCGCGCACTGATCGCGCAGGCTTCTGGCCCAGTCTGGATGCATTGGACGTGCGCTGGCACCGCTCTCACCGCCAACGATCACCCAGCCAATCGCGAAGTCCGCCCGCACGAACCCGTTGCAGTTCTCGCGTGTCGTTGCCACGCGTCCGTAGTTCGGACAACGTGTGAAACCGTGGCCTTTGCCACAGGCGGCACAGAGGCCTGGGTGGTCACCGGCCATCAGGTGCTGACGGATAGTCACGGGGCCCAGTAAAGGTTCCAGGCTGAGGAAGCGCACTGCGGCCGGCGTGGCCAGCAGCTTCGGTATGTCGCGGTCGGCTTCAGTCTGGTTGCAAATGGTGGCGCCCAGCCAGACATTCGGCCAAGGCACGCATGCTCAGCGCGTCAGGCCGTGCGAGAGTTCGGCGAGCGCCGAGTCCAGCATGGCATGCGCATTTCCGATACGCTTGGTCAGGAGAAGCCAATCCAACTGGGGCGTATCGGCGATCAGTTGCAGTAGGTCGAGGCGCCAGCCGGGATCAACGGCTTTATCGAACACGTCTGCCAGGCTGGCGCAAAACACGCGCTGCCGGCGTCCGTGCTGGGCAAAGAATTCTGCATGCGCCTTGTTCCACTGCAGCGGCTTTCGCCAGTTCGCAACTGATGTCCGGCGGCTCTCTGCACCAGGGCCCCATTGAACCTGATGCAGGCGCGTATCCATCATGGCCTCGGCGTAACAGTGATCGCAGCCAGGCGACACCTTTGTGCATCCAGACCATGGATTGAACGTGTGGTCGGTCCACTCAATCTTGCTGTTCTGGCTCAAGGGGCTTCCTTTTTGGCAGCGCCGCCGTCGATGGGGGCTTCATGTTCAGCGGCATCGATCGCAGCAATAGCGTCCGCCGCGCCCGTGTAGGCTCGTTCGCGTGCCTTCTCGTCGGCATACGCTCGGCCTGCTGCGTATGCAACGGGCATGTCGATCATGGCTTGCAGGGTCGGCCCTCGCTTGGGCCAATGCTGCCTGATGGAAACTCCGGGCGTCCTTCAAACTGGCAACCTCTGAGCGCAAGATCGCGCAGATTTGCATGGCTTCGACTGACCTTTGCATCTGTTCGCGCAGCAAGCCCCGGCCGTATTCGGCACTCGCGGCGTCAGCCGCCAGCGACTGCAGCACGTCCCGCGGCACATAGTCCAGCGCGCCGTCGCCGAAATAGAAGCGACTGCCATACGGCTGCTCCTGCCAGAAACTGTCGTGGCTGGCCCAGCGAAGCAGGCAATCGTGTTGCTTAAGGATGCCGCCGGCGGTGATTTCGAGGTCGTCGGGGCGTGCTGGCGTATCCGACGATGCGGGCGAGGCGCCGTCGGGGCTCTGATGGTTCGTGGGTAATCCGCGCCAAGTGGGCCACCTGGGTTGGCCCGACTACCTCCACATACTTCTCTTGGATGGTAGACGTGGAAAGCGGTAACCAGGCGCGCCGCGTCGCCGATTGCCAAGCCCGATACGCTGCCGCACGCGCGGCCCGCGCCGCCGCGATGCCGGTACAGGAAGCGCTGCCAGTCTGAGCATGAGGCCGACGATGGCCGGGAGACGCTGCCGGCCGACGAGAAGCGCCTGCCCGAACATCCTCGGGCTGCGCGAAGTAGATGCGGCGAGCGTCGCGCCAGCACTTTGCATTGAAGGCGCGCATGCTTTGCTCAAATACATCCCCGCGCGCGGTACGGCGCGCCAACTCCGCGTCCAAGGAATGCTGCTCGGCGGCGACGTGATCGGAAAACAGCGGGTAGCGGTCACGCTCGCGGGCCTGCTTGCGCGCAAAGGCTGCTTGCCGGCGGGCGTTGAAATCGATCGGATTGTGGCGTTCGTAGCGGGTGAAGCGCATGGTAGGGATCGGATGATGACGTAATGAATCCAGCATATCGGCCTTCCCGCAAAGTCAAGGCAGCCTCTGGACCCATCGCCGCAAGCACCATTTTGCGTGCGAAGAGGGGCGAATCGTCCGGCGAAAGGCGTATGATTTCGCACGTCTTTCGCCGGATAGCCGGCATATTTCGACAAAAAACTCCCATGAAGGAAATCGACCTCGGTAACCGGCCGCGCGACGAGCGGACCCAGATCGCCTCGGGCGAGCCGCTCTACCGCGAAGTGGCCACCATTGATGCGTTGACCTTCCGGCGTCTGCTGGATCGGGTCTTCTGGCACCCGCCCGCCGAAGTGCTGCGCTTCGAGGTGCGCGCCATCCCGTCGGAGCAAGGCAGTGAGTACACGGTTACAGCGATTCTGGGCGACCAGGGCGAGGTTTGGTTCGACGCCGATGCCGTTCCCGCTCGTTGGGATGCCATAGCCACGTTCGAGTTGTCGTGGGCACTGTCGCAACTGCACGCTGCACAGCACGGGTTGGATCTACGGGGCTTTGAGAAGCCCGGGGGCAGGCCGGGGAATGAGCGCATGCCCGACTACTCGTCGGTCCAGGACCCCGCCGAGGTCGCGCGTCATCGCTGCAATGTCGTGAACCGCCTGCGCAAGGCGGGAATCGCGTTGAAGTAGGGCAGGGGGCTTTATCGCGGGCTGGCTTTGCGCTATCCTGCGGGCTACTTCCGCGTCTCAGACGCATCGACCCGCCGATCCGTCGGCACATGTTTTTTTCACCCATTGGGGCTTTGTCCCGATGGGGCATGGCTCCGTCTTCCGTCTGGAGCCATCATGCCTGTCGTTCACGCTCGTGAAACTGCCATCGCCATCGCTGCGTTGGTTGTCATTCTGTTCGTTGCACTTTTCTTCACTGTCACCACGGTGAATCTCTCCCTGCTCGCCATGCAGCTTGTCTCATGCGTGACTATCGGCCTTGCCGTAGCCTCCGCATGGGTACTCACCAAGTTCGCACAGCTGTCTGATTTGGCCTGAAGGCCGCCATACCTTTACTTCACCCGCGCGGGAAAGCCTCCCGCACGGGAAGGGCTATTTCGCGCACTCTCTTGGGAGTACGCCATGCAAGCCGATTGGACTGCTGTCAATGTTGTGCGCGATATCCTCGGTGACGAGAATCTCGCTTTTGAGGTAGCTGCTTGCAGCCTCGATCAAACGCTCGTCAAGGCCGGAGACTTCCCGTGCTTCGGCAACGGGCAGCCTCAGCCTTGGCAGTATGCGTTGTACGCCGAACCGAAGGTATTCCCTCCGGAAATTGAACTGCCTGATCTTGGTGGAACGGATGCGATCAGCATTGCGGCCGCTGCTCACGAAGCGCACCATGCCCTTCTGTGGCAGCGCCATCGCGACGACACCTTCAGGGACGAAGGCCTCACGAACGAGCTCGCTGCAGCATGGTTGGGCCGGAATCTCACCGGCTTCAAGCTGCACGCTGCGAGCGAGTCGATTCTGCTCAGCAACATTAGTTACGGTCTGAACTGACCGCCATTCCCGCACGAAACTTTGGTTCGTGCGGCTTCCATTTTGCCCGGCCGGGAAGCATCCCGGTGGGGCGCTTCCCGGTCATTGGGGCCTTGTTCCCAATGGGGCATGGCTCCGCCTTTCAAAGGAAATGCCATGCGTTACCAAAAGACCATTAGCACCGAAGTTGGTCCTGTGCCTTGTGACGAGTCCTGTGCCCAGGTCGGGCAGGCGGATTACGAAGCCCAATCGCGTTTGGAGTGCGCTGTCTATATCCGGCAGCTCCAGCGTATCTTCGGCAACCCGGACCCTGCCATCCTGTCGTTCGTCCGCCAAGGCTTTCCGCATGACTTCGGCAGCTATCACGAAGTCGTCGCCGTGATGACGGCCGCCGGCGCCGAGGTGTTCGACGAGTCGATGCTACCGATGACCTGGGACCACATCGCGCGCGCGGAACTTACCTGGCTGCGGATGCAGGCTCAGTGGCGTGAGATGGTTGCGGCAGGGGCCGCTGAATTGATGGACGTGCCGCAATTGTTTCGTAGCAACGAGATTCCAGACTTCCCGGACCATCCGGTCGCGGGCTGGTGGGCTATGGGCTTTGCGCCCATGCCTAGCGGGCCGTCGCTCTGCCTCCATTAACGTCCATCTGGACCCAATCTGACCCCCGCGGGAGACTCCCGTGCGGGTGGTCTCCCAGTTCCAGGAGAGACCATATGTACAACGAAATCATCGAGCGCTTCATTGCCGCTCAGAAGGCTGCGCGCGCGGCGTACCTGTCCGTTGCCGCATTCGAACGCGAGGTACTGGGCGACGTCCCTGAGCACTATCGGACGGTCGAGCTGCGTACCGAGTACAAGACGCGGGACGAAATCCGCAAAATGTGCAGGACCCTCGCCGGAAACGTCGTAAATCGCGCCCGGCGCGATTTCGCCCCGCCCGGCAGCCGCCTCGACATCAAGGATCACGACGAGCACGAGATCGCTGGGTTGGATATCGAAGACGCCTTGAACAAGGGGCGCATTCCCGATATCGACCGTTTGTGGTCGTCCCTGCAAGCCAGGTATCAAGGGGATGGCGGGCGAGAAATGGCATACCGGCAGGCTGCCGGCCGCATCGTCAGGACATTCGGTTTGAACCGCAAGTCCGAAGTGAAGCGCACGGCGTCAGCGATCATCCTTCGCAAGACGGTACATTCGGAAGCCGTTATCAGATCCAGCAGCCGACGGGTCGGTCACTACAGCACGCAATTTACCGCGGACTGTCTCTCCGGTCTGGCGACCTTCGCAGGCAAGGCTGGCTTCCCCCAAATCCAGGCGCATCTCAGCCGCGTGAACCTCTATGACCTGACGTATGACTACAGGGAGAAATGGAGCATGCCGGGCCTGGACGTGGTGTTCTTCAAGGATGCGTGGGAGTTCAAGTTCTCGCACGAGGTCGGCAACGAGCTGATGCTGTTTGTCGGTGAGTTTGGCCAGGAAGCCCTGAGGGAGCGTGAGTGATGTACAACGCGCTGATTCAGAAGTTCCTCCGGGCCTCCCCGTCGAACGGGCCTGCCGAGACGAAGAAGTTTTGCCGACGGCTTGTGGCAAACATGATCGAGCGCGCCAGCATTCAGTTTGGTGTGCCGGACATGCCGCTGGCGATTGACGAGACGCGCATCGCTGTCGCGGGCTATCCGAACATCTGGGAAGCGATCGGGGCGGGCATCACCCCGGACCTTGATCGCTTCTGGGATCTCCTGAGCGAGATCTACGAGCCAACGGGCGTCGCCATGGCCTACCGACAAGCGGCAGCAACGCTGGTCGAAACGCTGCATCTGACCCATCCCTCATCGATCCGTCGTACGGCGAGAACGGCGCGCATGCGTCTCGCTGCCGAGTCCGAACCGGCTGCCACCGATGGTCGGCCATTCCGGCGCTTGACGCCGGTGTCGCTGGAGCCTGTCGGCGCAGTGGTTGCCTCGTTGGTGATCGCCGCGAGGCAGGCGGGCGCATGGCCTTTAGCCGGCTGCCTCCGGCAGTTCGACTATGGCGAGCCGTTCCTGGCGCAACGGCGCAGGACCTTCCCGGAGCTCGATGTCGTTCATACAACGAGTACTGGGAGTTGCGCTTTGACGTTGCACTCGCTGACCGGCTCATGCAGTTTGTGAGCCAGCATGCAGGCATTCCAGCCTGTCGTCTTTCCTCATAGCCACTTGCGGCTGCCCTTCAACTGCCCCGTCATCGACGGGGCTTTTTTATTATTGGAACCCCATCATGATCCATTGGTACGAGCCCTTGCGGGCCATTGCCAGTCTCGGTTCGCAGGCCGAGAAGATTGCCCACATGGGCGAATTGCACGCGGCGCGCCAGCGCCATCTTTCCCAGTTCTTCACCCCCGATGCGATCGCTCGTCTGATGTGGGGCGTGGTATCCGGCTGGTTGCCCGAGCGCAAGGTATCCATTCTCGACAACTCGGTCGGGTCTGGCCGCCTGCTGCAGTTCGCGGACCCGGCCAAGTACAGCCTCCACGGTGTGGATGTGCATGCCCCAACGATCGAAGCGGTCCAGCAGGCGGTGGAAGCCGCCGGCTTTGATGGCAGCTTTCGGCTCGCTGGAATGGAGGAAATCCACCCGAAGCGCTTCGATATTGCCCTCATCAACCCGCCGTTCTCGATCCACCTCGAGTCGCCACACCTGAAGCCCTATGAGTGCACGACGTGGGGCCGCTTCGGCGCCAACACGAGCGCCCTGAGTCATGAATATGCGCTGTCACAGGCGCTCGACGCGGCGCAGATCGTGGTCGCGCTGCTGCCGACGACCTTTGTCGACAAGTTCGCCGACCTGATAATCGCCCACGGCGAGCCGTTTAGTGATGCCGCGAGGCGCGTGGTCGGCGTATTTGACCTGCCCACGAGCGCGTTCCGGGAGGAAGGGGCAGAGGTGCGCACCTCCATTGCGGTGTTCGCGCGCTTCCGGATGCGTGCCAGTGATTTCGTGCGGCAATCCGTGTCGGATCTGAACCAACCGCTGCCCGCGCTGGCGCTGCAGGCCGACGATCGTCTCTATGGCGAGCCGCGACTGGCCCACCAGTTGCTCGACGACGAAGGGCCCGCCATCACGCGCCCGGTCACCTCGCAGAAACGGGTACGCATCGCGCATGACGGACGGCGCATCGTGTTCGGCTTCGAGTGTGGATTCACCGAGGCGATGGTGCTCAACCGGGTCCTGGAGAGTCGGATTGTGTCGCTGGAGGGCCAACGCCTGCCGCGTGGCTTTCGCTATGCGGGTACGGGACGGCTGGACCTCGAAGCCTACCTGGCGCAGGACGATCCAATCGGTGCGCTCGACCGGCTCGTCAAACTGGTGAAGGCTGCGGGCGGCGAGCCGGAATTTGCGCCGGGCTTCCTCGAGCACTTCCGTCGACGGCTGCGCCGCAGCGCGCGTCAGGCGTTGCCGCTGCGCCATGCCGTATGGACGACGGGCGCAGGTCAGGCCGACACAATGGTAGGGGCAGCGACAAAGTCTCATGTCGTGGATCCCACCTCGTGGGGCAGCCCGGTCATCAAGGCGAGCCAGGAAGTGCGCTTCGACCGGCTGCCCGATGGCATGTACGCCTACGAGTGCGCGGGCAAGCGCTATTCGATGTCCCTGGACGAACTCATGACGCGCTTCACCGTTGAGAAATCGGCCCAGGCATGGGAGGTTGTTCACGAGGGCCTGCAGCGCCGGTACCCTGACCAAGCAAAGCAGCTGCGTAAGCGGCTGCGTGCGATGGGGATCGACAAGTGGCTGGACTGGGAATTCCAACAGGAGGACCTGGTCGAGCTGCTGCTGAAGCCCAACGGAGCGGTGGCAGCGTGGGAGCAGGGGTGCGGCAAGTCGCGACTGGCCGCGGGGTTGATCCTGCTGTCCGGGGTACGGCATGGACTGATCGTGGTCGAGGCCCGGCTGGTGCCGGAGATGCGCGCCGAACTGGCGCAGATCCTGCCGCCAGGCGACGTCCACGTCATTCAGTCGCCGGAAGATCTCGGTACGCTCGGCCGAATCAACCTGATCGCCTATGAGCGCTTGCGCATGCCGGTATGCCGTGAGGCGTCTCGGCGCGTCACGTATGCCCACCGGTTGCGCCGTCGCATCGGCTTGCTGGTGGCGGACGAGGGCGAGCGGCTGTCGAACCCGGCCAGTGACCAGAGCCGTGCACTGTGGCAGCTGTCGGCCAGGCGTCGCTACATCCTGACGGGCAGCCCCATTGCCAACTACCCGCGCGACATCTTTGGGTTGATCGCCTTCACGGGCGGCGATGGCACGGCGGCCCAGCCCTATGGCTACCGGCGCGGTTACTTGGAAGCCAACTGGCTGGCATCCGTGCAGCACGCCGAACGCGGCATCGACCGCTTCCGCAATGACTTCGTGGTGCTGGAGTGGGTGACGTGGGAGTTCGCGGAGAGCCTGCAGGACGGGGCGAAGCGCGAAGTGCCAAAGATCGGCAACCTGCCGCGGTACCGGCAAATGTTGGCGCCGCATGTGAAGCGCCGACTGGTGTGCGAACCGGACGCGGCTCGATACATCCAGATTGACCCACCGGCAGTCGAGGTGGTCGAGACGGAATGGGATCCTGCGCACCTGTCGCTCTACCTGCGTACGGCAGATGAGTTTGCCGAGTGGTACCGGGACATGCGCAAGGTCGAGGGAAAATCCAACAACCTCATTGCAATCCTGGCACGCATCCGGGCCGTGCACTTCGCCGCCAACTACCCGCAGCATGGGGTCGATGGCGTCGGAGGACTGGGGCAGCTCACCAGCAAGCAACGTGCGGTGATCGAGCGAATGGAAGCGATTGCGGCCGAAGGCAAGCAGGCGATTCTGTTCGCGGAGAATCCAGGCGTGATCAATCTCATCGCCCGGGAGCTGAAGGCGAAGGGCGTCGACACCGTGCCATTCCATGGTGGGATTCCGATTGCGAAGCGCGTGGCCGACAAGGACAAGCGATTCGTGGGCGGTAACGCCACCGGGCTCCTGTGCACGAAAGCGTCCGGCCGGGCGGGCTACAACCTGCCCAATGCCGACTATGTGCTCTTCTACGACCGTTCGTGGACGTGGCGCATCGAGTACCAGGCGATGCGGCGCGCGCTGCGGTGGAACCGGAAGGGCCAGTTGAAGGTGGTGTACTTCCATTTGTCCGGAAGCATCGACGTCTACCAGGACCAGATGGTTGCGCACAAACGAGACGCCATGGAGGCGGGCTTGGACTTGGCGACCCCGGAACTGGATGACGAGGCATTCCTGCACATGGATACGCTCTTGGACGGCTTCGTAGACGATCTTGCGGTGCTGCACGGCCGCAAGACCTGGGATCAACGCAAACTTTTGAAGGAGGCCGCATGAAGGCTCAAGACTGCAACATCGCCGTTGGCGAAGGCGTGGTGACCGTGAAGCGCCGCGGCACCCGTGGGACCACCGTTGCTTCCATCCTTGGCACCGTTGAAGCGGACGGCGTCGAGGTGCTCTGCCTGGACCGACTGGTTCATGGCATCCATGAATCGGAGCTGGACGGCTGGCAAGTCGCCGGCGCCGTCACCACGCTTCTGTCGCGGCCGATTGGCCCACGCCAGCCGATGGGCTGATGGCCACGCTGGCGGATCGCAGTACGCGTTCCGCCAGTGGGTCATCGGCGCAAGGACCGCGCTGGACGCGGGCCTATTCGGCGAAAGAGGTAGCAAATTGGTGAGCTTTCGCCGGACGGATTCGACCCAGTACACGTTATGATGGACTTCAGTGGCGCTCCCGCTACTGACCCGACCCCGTAAGACTCGCCCTCCCGTGTGGAGGGCTTTTTTTGTCTATTGCATTCGCGCGCGCCCGGCGGAAACTGGCGCGGTCAGCACAATTGCGCTATTCTTGCGGCTACTTCCGCGTCTCTGACGCATCGACCTCGCACCACCCGGTGCACAGCTTTTTGCCATAACTTGGCTTCCCGCATTGCCGGGCCGCCTTGCCTTCCTTCTTATCCCATCGGGAACCTGTTCCCGGTGCGGCGACGGGTTCCCATTTCCGTTCTGGAGAACCCAAATGCAATCCCAAGTTACCGTCAAGCTCGGCAAGATCCGTCCTGGCCGCAATCCCCGTAAGTACTTCGATGCCGCCGAAATGGCGGAAATGGAAGCCTCGATCGCCGCCGTGGGGATCATCCAGCCTGTCGTCATTCGACCCATCGAAGGTGATGAGTTTGAACTCGTCGACGGCGAGCGGCGCTACCGCGGCGCGCAACCTCTCGGGCCTGACTACGACATGCCCGTTGTCATCAAGCATTTGACAGACGAGGAAGCCGACGAAATCGCACTGATCGCCAATATCCAGCGCGCTGACATGGCCCCTTCCGAGGAGGCTCTGGCGGCTGCCCGGATCGTTGGTCGTTACAAGGGCGATCGCGATGAAGCTGCCCGCGTACTCGGCTGGTCCCGCTCGACGCTGGACAAGCGCCTGGCGCTCATGAACTGCAGCGAAGCCGTGCTCGACGCGCTCAACACGCGCGCGCTCCAGCTTGGTCACGCTGAGCTCCTGGCCACCTTGGCAAAGGACAAGCAGGACAAGCTCCTGCCGGTCATCATCGCCGAGAAGAAGTCGGTTGCCGAACTGAAGAAGACCATCGAGGCCGCTGCGTGCAGTCTCGCCTCGGCTATCTTCGACAAGGCCGACTGCGCTGCCTGCCCGCACAATTCGTCGTTGCAGACGGAAATGTTCGGCGAGGCCATTGCCACCGGCAATTGCACCAACCGCACGTGCTACAGCCAGAAGACCGACAAGCAACTGGAAACGGTTGCCTACGGCCTGAGGGATGAGTACCCGGTGATCCGGATTGTGCGCGCGGGGGACAACCACACGCGCGTGCAACTGGTGGTGGACGGCCCGACGGGCGTTGGCGAGGAACAGGCGAAAGCCTGTCACGCCTGCGAGAATTTCGGGGCAGCCGTTAGCGCCTTGCCGGACAGCACCGGCAAGGTCTATCGCGGCCAGTGCTTCGATACTGCGTGCAACACCAAAAAGGTGGCGGCACGTTTAAAGGCGGAGCGCGATTCCAAGGCGGCCAAACAGGCGCCCGCGAAAGCTGCGGCGAGCACACAGGCTGCGTCGAAGGGCACCACCAAGGCTACGGCCGAGGAGAAGCCCATCACGCGGATCAGCGAATCCGAGAAGGTGAAAGCCTACCGGACCGCGCTGTGGCGCAAGGCCTTGCGCCGCGAGGCGGCGGCCAGCGCTGACACCGCCAACACCTATCTGCTGGCGATGGCACTGACGGGACTGTCCCGGCACATTGCAGGCGAGACGATGGGAAAGATCTTCGAAAAGCTGGTGGACGAGAAATCATCGGCCACGGATCTCAAGAAGAACTTGTCAGCAGTCCACGATCTGGACGCCGGCAAGCGCCAGAACCTGACCATTGCGCTCACTGTCGCTGCAATCGAAGGGATCGACGTCAGTGACCTGACAGCGTTGTGCCAGTACCACAAGCTTGATCTGCGCCAGCACTGGAATCTTCAGAAGTCGAAGGACTTCCTGGAGATGCTCACGAAGTCCGAGATGAAGGTGCTTGCCGACGAACTCGGCTTGCGCGCTGCGCTTGGTGACAACTTCGGCAAGGTGTTCAACAAATCCAAACCGGAACTGATCGAGGCACTTCTCAACGTGGAGGGCTTCGACTACAGCGGCAAGGTGCCCAAGGTCCTTTGCTTCTGATTCATCTTCCCTGAGGCGCCGTGTGCGCCTCTCTTTCTCTTTTCTCAAGGAATCTCCCATGTTTTCGGAACTTGTTCCGCTCGTTCGTGCGAGCGAAAAGGTCGTGCTCACCCTCACCATGCAGGGCGACACAATGTCTGTTGTCGTAGTGCCCGTTATCAAGAACCCGACCGACGGTGCGCTCACCACGCCTCTGGCGCTTTCCGCATTGCCGGCGGAGCTCGATGCTGGCTTTGCTGATGCTGTCTCCTCGGTCGCCGACGCTCGCCAGTCTCTGGCCGAGCAGGCCGAGGCGACTAAGTCGATTCTGGATGCGGCGAAGTCCACGCTGTCGGTCAAGGCGACGAAGGCGCTGGTCAAGGCCTCGCCCACGTCCGCTTCGTCATCGGCAGATGCTGACGATGAAGATAGCGAGGGCGGTGAAGGTGGTGCGAGCACGGGCACTGAGGCGAAAGCCGAGCCCGTGGAGTCCGCCGAACCGGCCGGCACCAACCTGGCCGATCTGCTCGGTTAAGGGGAATCGCAATGGCTATCGAAGTCAAGAAGCTCAAGCGCGAGTTCTCCTACAACGGCATGACGCTGATGGACCCGGGCCCGACGTTTTCCCCGGAGCAGGTGCGCGATGTGTATTCCGCTCAGTACCCGGAGCTGACCACCGCCGCGGTGGATGGCCCCGAGCACAAGGGCGATGTCGCGCACTACACGTTCGTTCGCGCCGCCGGCGCGAAGGGCGCCTATGCGCAAGTCTGATCTGATGAAGGCACTGTCCACCGGACAGTTCAGCCTTTCAAACAGGGAGCCGCCCGAAAGGGCGGTTTTTTTTCATTCTGAGGAGACTCAACAATGCTGTTCGATCCTCGGTCGTTTGTTTTTGAAGACGTTGGAGGACAACCCGCATGGTCGTCATCGCGACAGCATTCCGCTGCCCAACGTCGACCTGCCCATGATTTTCTGACGCTGCCGGTCATCGCAGCAGTGGTCCCCGGCAAGGCGGTTCTCGCCTACCGAGAGGAAGTGGACTTCACGGACCTGGTTCGTGCGCAGTTCGCGACTGGCGTGCTGCGCGCCCGGGATGTCGCGAATCCGACCAGCGCTGGCGATGCCTTCGCGCAAGCGATGTTCGCGTGGATCGGTGCCCGTATGCCGAAATGCCAGCGGTTGCAGTTCAGCCTGTCGCTCGTCGATCAATCGGCAGTAGCTGATCAAGTGAGCCAGTTCGGGTGGGACGAAGAGCTGAATAGTCCGTTGTACCTGGGCATTGACTTGCCCGGCGACGAGGTCTATGTCATCGGCATGGAACGTGCGCAGGCATTGCGTGCAGCGCACCCGTCATTGCTCTTCACGGCAATGGGCATCATCAATGCCGCGGCCGGCAAGTCGCTGTACCTCCGCACGCCGGATGAGTTGCTGGACCTGTTCGCTCGTTGGCATTGGGAGTTTGATTCCACCCTCACCAATGACGACGATGCCCGGAGCTTTTTGAAGGAGCGCTTCGGAGAAGACGATTCCGATATTGAGCGCTACCTGCCGTCCGTCGTGCGCCCTGAACTGGCACCCGACGATACGTTGCCGAGGTTCTGCCATACCAACTCTGCATCGGCCCACTTGCGCACGCTAAGCCGCCGCGTTCTGCGCACACTGTCGCGTTCGCAAAGCGGTTGGGTGGGCGAGCTGTGCGGCGCGCTTGCCGACCTGCAACTGCTGGTTGCTCGACAGGGCGATCGGTCGGCGCTTGAAGGGTCGCAGTGGGCTGAGCCAGCCTACTCGGCCGCCATCATCGCGTTCAGTGATTGCGACTACGTCACCGAGCTCCTGGACGACCACTATGACTGCCTGAACAACTCGGGTGATGCGACTCTTTTCCAATGCTTCATTCCGCTGGCGGGGGAGCCCGATGCCATTCGTCAGCAGTTCCGTGATTTGGACGGGATGCTGCGGATCATCGGTGCCCTTGATCGCGTTCTCACTCTCATTTCTTCATAGGAGGCCTCATGGCCGAAATTCTGACCGCCTCGCGGTCGCACGATGTGGCCCTGCAAGGGGCCATTTTGCTTTATGGACCTCGACCCGAGCAGTTCTCCTACGCAACCGCCCACGTCATCCAACAGGACAGCGGCGGGCGTCCGGTGATGGGTCCTGGCACGCCACTCAATCGGCAAGCGCTGATTCACGCCGTCCGGCAGGTAGCCAAGGAAACTTTGCCAAAAGGGGAGTTCCTGACGCCGAACGTTCTGTCGATCAGTCCTACCGCGGTGACGTGGTGGTGTCCGGCGGGCAAACGGCGCGTCTTCTTTGATTGCAAGGAGTTGGGCAAGCGCAACGCTGTGGTTCCGCATCCGGCGCTGGTCTTCCAGGCATCGCATGCGGGCTTCCGGGTCTTCGCGCTGCACGGCGAAGATCGCCCGGTGCCGACCACGGTCCTGCATGAGCCGCCGTACTTCAACACCTGGGATCAGGGAAAGATCTGCATCGGGAGCGCACACGTGCCCAAGCAGATCGACGTGGCTTCCATCACCGGGTGGGAAGAGAGCTTCTTCAACTCTGCATTCACCCACCCCAACGTGGGCGCCCAGCGCGTGAACTACGAGCGCGGCGCTTACGCCTTCTGGAAGGACATGCTCGAGGGGACGTTCCCCGTCTATCCCAAGAGCGTCCTCATCCCCATGAACCTTACGCTGGCCGATTTCATCGCCGGCAAACTCGACAAATGAACATGCATCCTGCTGATATTGCCCTGCAACAGTCCTTTCCGACCGTCATGGTCCCGCGCTTCGGCGATCTGCAACCGATGCAGACGTTCGGGGAACGGCTCCTGATTGGCCAGAACGGAATTTTCCTTGAAATCGCTCGTCCGTGGATACGCCTGGTACGTCGCCTGGCGTCCTACGTCTTCGAGACACCCATCCCGTACGGTGCTGTCCAGCCGACCACTGAGCTTCACTGCGGTCAGGTGCCGCTCGAGTTGATTGGGCAGTTTGCCCGCATGGCTCGCGACGCCCACCCGAACGAGACGGGCGCGTGGATCGTCTGGAGCAGCCAGACCCGCGCGTTTCGGCTCATTCCGGTGCGAATCCTGGAGCATGGCCCTGGCCACCTTCGCTATGACCGGCCGCGGCTGGAAGAGGCGGAGGTGCTGGTGATGGACTGCCATTCGCATGGGCGCCATCGAGCATGCTTCTCCTCGACCGACAATGCTGACGACCGTTTCGACGTGAAATTCGCATTGGTCGTTGGAGAGTGTGGCCGTCAGTATCCATCACTGGCATTGCGCCTGTGCGCGAAGGGGATCATGGAAGACGTCAAGCCGATCCCGGTCGCGTGGTTTCGTGCAACGGCAGCTTACGGGGAGGTCGCATGAGCCTCGTCCATCAGATTCCCGTTGCGATGACACAGCGGGCGTGGAGTGTCGCGGTTGTCGGCGCCGGCGGTACCGGCAGCGCCTTGCTGCCGAATCTCGCCCGCCTGCATCATGCGATGTTGGAGCTCGGCCATCCCGGTGGCATTGACTGCACGGTGTATGACGACGACACGGTGAGCGAAACCAACGTGGGCCGCCAGGGGTTCTATCCGGTGGACGTAGGCCAGTACAAGGCTACGTTGCTGGTGAACCGGTTGAATAACCTGATGGGCACCCGCTGGGAAGCGCAGACACGCCGGGTTGTCAGCAAGGACCGCTTCACGTGCGACATGGTTATCGGCTGTGTCGACACGCGGGCCGCCCGCAAGGCGATCCTCGGCGCGATGCAACGCGGCACCGGTGGCTACTACCTCGACTGCGGCAACGAATCGGACAGTGGTCAGGTCATTCTTGGTCAGGTCCGAGGCAAGGCCGCCGAGCGCCTGCCTCACGTGGGCGATCTGTTTCCGGAGCTGTTGAACCCGAAAGGGGACAAGGCTGATACGGCGCCGTCCTGCTCAATGGCCGATGCTCTGCGCAAGCAGTCATTGGTCATCAATCAGGCGATCGCCGTGCAAGCTTACAACCTGCTCTGGACGCTCTTTCGCACGGGCACGCTGCAATACTGCGGTGCCTTCGTGAATCTGGCCGCTGGCCGGACGAACCCACTGCCGGTCGATCCGGCAGCCTGGGAGCGCTTCGGCTACAAGTTGCCAACGAAGTCGCCACGTAAGCGCACGAAAGCCGCATGACCCAACATTGCATGCAACCACCCCCGACACTGTCGGGGTTTTTCTTTTTGATCCGTTACATTGGCACCTTTCACAAAAATGGGAGTGGCCTTCGCCGGCCTGGATCTAGAATGGTTGAGCTGATCTTCAACGAGACGAAGCGAAAGAACCACCTTGTACGTGTCCGCGAACTACTTGCGAGGGTTCGCCGGGTAGTGATCGTCTCGGGATGGCTAAAGGAAGAGGGGGTGATTGCGCTGGAACCGGACCTGCAGGCTGCCGTGGCCGCGGGCGCAATCATTACGGTCTACTCAAATCAGGGCGACCGGATGGTGGAGACTGAGCAGCGCGCGGTGCAGAGACTGGCAGCCCTCGATGTCTCGCACGTTCTCGTCCGAGATTTCTACCTTCACGCGAAGCTTTACCTTTTCGAGTATGACGAGCGATACACAGCGCTGATTGGTTCCGCCAACCTAACGAAAGGTGCCTTGAGTTCGAACGAGGAGCTATCCGTTGAGATCTTAGGGAGTATCGGCGACTCTCAACATGTCCAGATCGTGGCATATCTGGCGCGGCTGAAGGCTCGCGTCGCCAAGGGCGGAACAGGAACCTCCGCTGTGGCAGGGTAGTGGGAAGTCGGGGGCTGTGCTAGGATCCCTGCTACTTCTCGCGTCACCGACGCATCGACCTTTCGAGGCCTGAGTTCGTCAGGCGTTTATCACCCGCTGGGGCACTGTCCCCTGCGGCTGTGCTCCATCCTTTCCCGGAGCACAGAAGTGAAACAAATCATCCAGATTGACCCGCGGCAGCTCAAGGCTATTGCCTTACTTGCGCCCAAAGAAGACTGTCGTTACTGGCTCAATGGTGTCTACGTCGAGGCCTTGCCTCGCGAGACTCGCCTGGTTGCCATGGACGGCAAACGCATGGGCGTCTTTCGGGCCGAGAAAGCCAATCAGCTTGGCGACGCCGTCTGCGTCGGCTGTATTCTGCCTCACCGCGCCATTGAGAGCGTGAGGGCAGTGCGGGGCAAGTTCGGCTCGTTGGAACTCCGCCTCGATACCGAGCGGCCCGGCTGGGCCGAGTTGGTGCACGCCGGCACGCCTTGCGAGTTCATCGTCCCGGATGCCGGCTATCCCATCTATCGTCGTGCAATCGGACCCCATCGGGGTAGCGGTGAGCCGGGGCAGTACGACCCGCGCCACCTCTATGACTTTCACCGCGTCTTCCAGGCACTGGAGGGCAAGCTCGTCGCCTCCGACCGCGGCGGCGTCTATCTCCATCACAACGGTACCGACAATACGCGAGTCAGCCTCTACGGGCGCGAAGACTTTGTCGGCACTGTGCGACCACGCACGGCAGAGGGCCCCGCTCTGCTCTTCTGGGCGGATTCGCTTGAGCCTGTTCGCGCGTGCTAACCCTGTGGACGTTCCGACACCAACGGGCAATTGCCTGCAGCGTAACGGTTCGCTCGCTCACAACCCCTTGTTCTCCTTAAAAATCATCATGAACAACAAAGAAAAAACTCCCCAAGTCATCTCGCGCATTGTCGCCAACCTGCTTCTGTGGACCGCGTTTGGCGGTGTGGCTGCGCTCGCGCCGGTCATTACAGGCGGTCCGGCATCGGTGCGTCCCGCTCAAACCATCCTGAAATTTGTCGACCAGACGCTGTTTTGGTATCAGCTTGCGGCGGCCGTCATCGTGACGGGCATGTTCATCGGACTCTGGCTTCTGAGTAAGGACCAGGACGACGCAGGACGTGCGCGCTACTACGCCCGTCTGGGCGTTGAAGAGTGGGGCGGCGTGCTGATTAACTTCGGCTCGCTGTCGCTCATCGCCGGCTTCATCGCGAATCAGTTCTCCCTTTGGCCTGGCGCTGTCGCAGCCTATGCGGTCGGGTTCGTCCTGATTCGTCAGCGCTAACGCATCGCCCGGCGGCGTTTGCCGCCGACCATTTTCCACCCGAAGGGGCATTGCGTGCCCCGTAAGGGCGCAGGCGGTGCCCCTTCCTTTCAGGAGCAATCCATGCCTCAAATCACCCTCGTTCGTTCTCAGGTTGAGCGCCTTGTCGCATTCTGCGACGCTGCGAATTCCAATACGTTCTTCGTCGCCAAGGATCATGGCGCCTACGTTGGCTACAGCACGGGCCCCACACCAGAGCAGCAATGCCTTTTCTACTTTAAGGGGTGCGATCCGAGCAAGGATGCGGCGTTTTATGAGAACGCTCGCCGCGGCTTCGGTGGCGATGATTTCGGCGAGCGGCTGCCCCTCGCTGGGCTCAAGGATACGCTGGCCAATGCGCGGTGCAAGACCGTCCGGATTACCGTATCGCCTAGCTCCATTCGGATCGACGGTTACGTTTGAGAGCAGCACACAAGCTGTACTGGGCCTGCTAAGATACTGTCACTTCTCGCGTCCCAGACGCATCGACCTTGCCAGCATCGCTGGCACAGCTTCTCTCTTCCCCCTACGGGCCTTCCTGCCCGTGGGCATGTTGGCCCATTTGCATGTGAGGCCATCATGTTCAAGCGTTTCTTCCTGTTCGTCGCCATCGTTTGCCTGTTCACTGGCTGTGCTGCGCAATCCTCGCCGAACACCTATCGTGGATCCGACGCCATGCGCACCGGGTCTGTCGAGCAGGTGACCGTGCTGCGCGTGCGCAATGTCGTGATTGCTGGCGATTCGATGCTCTCCGCGAGCTCCGGTGTCCCTGCCATTCTCAGCACGGTGGTTGGTGCTGTGCTTGGCGCCCGCGTGATCGGCAGCGGCGATGGTCGTTACATCGCCGGCGCCCTTTCGGGTACCGCGGCCGGCGTCGTCGGCCAGCTCGCCGCAACACACCTGTCGCAACGCGACGGCGTGGAGGTCATTGTCCGTACGGACAATGGCCGCCAGCTTGTCGTCACGCAAGGCTCGGAGCAGCAGTTCGTCTCTGGCGAACGGCTCTACCTGGTTTCGTCGGGCAGCAACTACCGCCTGACGCGATGACTAGAGGGCCGTGCCGGCTCTCCCATCCCTTGCAAGCCCGAGAGGGCTTGCCCCAGCGTTCGCGCTTGGGCAAGCGCTTTTGATGGCGTCATGTGACGCATCGAAACCTGCGCCTGGTTTGTCCAGGACCATCCTTTGCACCCACGGGGCGCCGCCTCCGTGAGCGGCGTCCCCTTTCTGGAGCCGACTATGCAAACCGTTTCCCCGATCACTACCGAAGGCAAGACCGTTCAGGAAGTTTCCGACCTGCTCGCACTCACCCTACGTGCGATCGAACTCGAGCCGGAGTGGATCATCCCGACAAACTTCCTCGCTGACGCCAATGAGGCCCAGTATGGTCTTCGACCCACCGCGCCCTGGCCAGCTGAGCATGCCCGCCACCGCTTCGCAGTCTCTGTGGAGCGCGGTATGTCGGAAGGCTGGCGTGTCCACGTCGATCACATCGCAACGATCGTAGAGGGGCCCTCCAGTAGCACTACGCTACGCAAACTGGTCTCGGCCAAGATGTTCAATCGAGAACAGGCCTGGCAGACGGCGCGCGCCATCAATTGCGCGCTGGACCTCGACTGATCACTTCGCTGGCTTGCGCGGCGCCCTGGGCGTTTGCGCAGCCAGAGGAGGGCGTTTGCTCAATCGAGCGCCGATTCGGCAAGCACCCTTTGATCGCGTCTTCGACGCATCGAACCCTTGTCTGGCTTGCCCAGACCTTCACCCATTGCGGGACACTGTCCCGTGGGGATGGCTGTCCCGATTTACCAAAGACTGCCATGAAAATCCCAAAATCCTTTTCCCGACCGCACCAGCCCGGCAACGCCGCCGCTTGCGCCACCCTCAAGCGCGATGCCTCGCGCGTCATTCGCCGCCTGGCGAGCGACCTTGGACTGCGCCAGCGGGACTTCACCGTCCGCGAACGCCGCCATCGTCGCCATCAGGCTGACCTCTATGCGCTGCACACCGACACGCTGTATGTGCAGATTGCCCACGCGCCGCAGCAGACGGCCGCCAGCATGAGCTTTCGCACCTGCCGCGGCCGCGACGACCACACAGGCGGTCGCGACAATGCTGTCTGCCTGCAGTCGATTGGCTCCCCGGAAGGCTATGCGTCGCTCGTCGCCACGCTGCGCGTGGTGGCTGGCCGGCGCAGCTGAAGAGGCAGCGATGACCCAGATCGCCAAAGTCCTGTTGAAGTCGACGAGCGGGGATGAGTTCTCATGCTCGGTGCACTACGAGCGAAGTTCCGGGCTTGTCATGCTGCCGGCGCGCGTGGACAGTCTTGTGGACGCTTCCACCGCGCTGGGGGAGCGGCATGTCCTCTTGTTGCTCGAGAATGGCTTCCAATATCCGCTCATTCGCGAGGATGGCGCAAAGTATCGCGTTGACCGTTCCAAGGCAGCAAGGCAAGGATGGCTGCAGGAAGCCCGTATGGCCATGGAGGCGCCCACTAAGGACCAACGCCTGCAGTACGGGCGCTATCTCCATACGCTCTCGGCCGCCGCCGCGGTAGCGGCTGGTGGTTATATCGCCAGCAAGCCGGGTTGGTCCTGGCCGTCCGTTGCCAACAGCGCAAGTCTGATAGCCACTGCCGTAGTACTATTCGGCGTAGGCGCGATCCTTTCAAAAGGAGAAAAGTGATGTTTGGTCCCTATATTTTGCTGGCGGCTTTGGCACTGGCAGGCTACTTCCTGTGGGCCGACCGCAACGGCCGTCGCGTTCACAAGGACTGACCGCCATCGATCCTCTCAGGTTTCCGGGTTCGCCTGGACGTCTGCTCTGCGCATCCCCCGGGATGCGTTTTTTGTATCTACCACCCACGCGGGGCGCGCCCCGATGGGGCGCCCCTGTACTCAGGAGTCCCCCCATGGAAGACCGCATCCTTTGCGCTGGCGTACCCAGCTACCCGGCAGGCCTGCATCTGCGGGTTCATGTCTACCAAAGCAACAATCGCCCGGCGCTGTCCCTCATTTGCGCCGACGACTTCATGTCCTACGTCGATCTCACTTCCAATGTTCCCGGCCAGCAGCTGGCGGACGATGAGGTGTTCGTAGCGGCGTGGAATGTTCCAGATGACGTCCTGGCGGCATTGCTCGAGACAGACCTGTTCGTGCCGGTGCGCACGCTCGCCACGGGCTTCGCGCGTGGCCCGGTCTGGAGGATCCAGTCCGCCGAGCTGCTCGACTGGATTGCTGATGCCCGCGCGGACGCCGCCGCGGATGCTTCGGCAAGCGCCTACCTGCGCCCGCGAGTCTGATCTCGCACAGCCGTTACCTCTCAACCCATACGGGGCAATGCCCCGATGGGCTTGCTCCATTCGCTCACGGAGCAAGTCATGTATGTCATTTCGATCGGCCTGGAACGGGTCGAAAGCCGCACGACGCTCGCCGGCGTGTTGGCCCTTCTGAACCTCGAGCCTGGCCCGAAGCCCGGCATGCGCGCTGAGGATATCGCTGTGCGGCATGTCGAGCGCGGCGCCATTCCTGTGCTGCGACTCCCGTCGGGGCAATTCGCGGTGCGGCCAGCCGGAGAAGCGAAGGCCATTCTGGCTTCTATCCTGGATGAGGTAGACAGCTACATCGTCCGGCCGGACGGTAAGGTGCTGCGTCCGCATGAAATGAGCCGCACCTCCTGGCAAGCGGTGGCTGCGGCTGGACGGTTGGCGGTGTTCACCAACGAGGCAGTCGATCCGGACCAGGTTGGGAATCCCCAGTCTGCGAACCTCGACCTGTTTGCGGTGGCAGAGCCCTTCAACGCGAGCAGCTTCGTGCATGAAGAGTTCTATCGGCGCTTCGGCTACGGGACCACCGGACCGGAGTACTCGCAGGGTGCTGGCACGAACTGCCGCCATGAGGTCCACGTCGCCTATGCCCTGCAGCGCGGCGAACCTGTCCGGGACTGCATCTTGAACGCCTACCTCCGTGACGGCGATGCCGTGGATGCCGGGCGCCACGACCTGCACTGGCTGCCAACGTTGATCGAGGTACCAGCGCTACGGGGTGCACTGTCCGCCAACAAGCTGCAAGCGCTGTGCTCGGTGATGCGCCATGACAAGCTGGCGATCACGGCGCGCAACGCTGCACGCCTGATTGCCCTGGTGAAGCTGCTGCCTGATGACTGCACCCATGTCGACGTCGACAATGCCCTGTATGCCGCGCAAGTGGTCCCACCGCTCTCCGCCCCGTTGGGCAAGGCCCCGACCGGAGACGATGCCCAACCGGTGTCGCCGCTGGCCGCACGTTTGCACGCCTTGATCGGTGCAAAGCGATATGCGAAGCACGTTGAGCGAGTGGCAGCGGAGCGGACCAAGGGCAACCTCAGTGAGCGGCGCTTCCAGTCGGAAATGGCCATGGCCGCCGTAGAACGCGGCCATGCCAGCTTCAGCTGGCCCAACCGCTTCGCGCTCGCCGTGCTGCAGCGGGACATCGCGATGCTGCTGCAGATCCTGGATACGCCGAACGACCGCAACACGTCGTCCAAGCGTGCCCTGCGTGAGGTGTGTGGTGTCGCGCTGACGGGAGTCCCCGCGACAACGCGCCGTCGCCGCATCTTTGAGATGTGCGGCTTTTCCGAGTCGGAGCAGCACCAGTGGGAGCTTCAGGCCCTGGCCGCGAAATCTGAGCGCCTGCAGGAGCAAGACGCCGAATGTGCGCGCAAGCGTGCGGAGGCCTCGCGCTGGAACTTGAATGGCAAGCGGATGAACGGCCGGGAGTACGTGGATCTGTGCATCGATGAAGGCTTCAGCCAGATTCGGCACTTCCCGCGTGGGAGCGCTCGGGTCTACTACATTGAGCAGCCCGCGACACGCACCGCCCGGCGCCTGCGGGCCAAGGATGGCACGCTGGACTATGCCCGTGCCCGCCTGTCCGAGCCGGTCACCGCGCTAGCGATGGCGGCGTGAGCTTCCTTGCAAATTTCCCCCGGCCTTGCGCCGGGGGACCTCTCTCCCTCATAAGCCATACGCAATCTCTCGCCTTTCGGCATTCCGCTCGTGCCGCGTTGCCTGTAGTCTTGTCGATGAAGCGTTGTTCGCACTGATACGGATCAGTCCAAACAGCGTTTTACCCGCGTCTAGCGACGCATCGACCCAAGCCAGCACTGCTGGCGCATTCATTGAACCTTCCCACAGGGACACCTTCCCTGTGGGCAAGGTGGCTTTGTGGGATCCCCTTTAGGAATTCCCATGAAAGTCAATCCGCTCCAGCTGCAAACGCTTCTCGCAGCCTTCATTCCGGCACGCCTGCCTGTCCTCATTACCGGTGCCCCTGGCATCGGCAAGAGCGATATCGTCGCCAGTGCCGCCAAGGCCGCCGGCTACGACCTTCTGATTTCCCACCCGGTGGTGGAGGATCCAACCGACTCCAAGGGCCTGCCGTTTCCGGCAACAGACGGTGCCGGCGCCAAGTTCCTGCCTTTCGGGGACCTGGCCACGGCGCTCAACAGCACGCGCCCCATGGTCTGGTTTATCGACGACCTCGGACAGGCCTCCCCGGCCGTCCAGGCCGCCAAGATGCAGCTGCTGCTCGCACGGCGTATCGGTGAACACGTCCTGCCGGACCACGTCACCTTTGTCGCGGCGACCAACCGTCGCAGCGACAACGCGGCGGTGTCCAACATCCTCGATCCGTTGAAATCCCGCTTCAGCACCATCGTGGAGCTGGAACCGACGCTCGAGGACTGGACGCGCTGGGCCGTCACGAACGGCGTGCCGCCGGTGCTGATCGCGTTCCTGCGCTTCCGGCCCGACTTGCTGCTCTCTTCAAAGCGGAGCAAGGAGGTCGAGAACGAGCCGTCGCCGCGAGGCTGGGGGCACGTGGCGCGTCAATTGCCGCTGGTGCCGCCGGGCATGGAGATCATCGTCACGGCCGGCGCGGTAGGCGAGGGCGCAGCGCTCGAGTTTGAGTCCTTCCGCCAGATCTATCGCGAGCTGCCCAGCGTGGATTCGGTGCTGGCCGCGCCGGAATCCGCCAGGATCCCGGACAACGTGGCAGCGCAGTTCGCCATCTGCTCGGCGCTGGCATCGGTCGCCAACGAGAACAACTTCGATCGCGTGATGGTGTATGCCAATCGCCTGTTCGAAGCCCATCTCGGTGAGTTCGCTGTGATGCTGGCCACGGACGCAGCCCGCCGCGACTCGCGCATCTGCGCCACACCGGCGTGGATCAATGCGCAGGGCGGCAAGCTCGGCGAGCTGCTGCTCGGCAACTGATCCAGGCAACCAACCCCTTTTTCTTCTTCATCCCCTGACGGCGAGCCATGTGGCTCGCCGTTTCCTTTTCTGCCGTATCCATCCGATTTCCAGGACTCATCATGAACATTACCAACATCACCAAGCGCGTCATGCTCGCCACCTTCAACACGTCGGTGTGGCGCGCGCGCAAGTTCGACACCCGGGCCACCGAGGAGGTCGAAGCCAATCATGACGCCAAGGACATTGGCCGCTTCAACAAGAAGCTGCTGACCGAAGGCGCCACGTCCTACAAGGAGGTGTGCGCAATTGCCAACCGCGCGCGGGCCTACTTCGATGCACACTCGCTGGACTATGACCAACTGGGCGTACGGCTGCTGCCCACCGACATCTACATGGAGGTCGCCGACCGCCAGCGCCAGTTCCAGGACGAGTTCAATACCGCAACCGCGGTGTTTCTCGCGGACTATCCGCGCCTGAAGGAAGAGGCGCGGTCGGCGTTGAATGGCCTCTTCGACGAAGCGGACTATCCAACGCCGGCGGAGCTGGCCAAGAAGTTCGGCATGCGCCTGGCGGTCCTGCCGTTTCCGGATGCGAGCCAATTCGACATTGCGCTGCCGGCGAACGTGCTGGAAGGCCTGCGGTCCGACATGGACCAGCGCGTGCTCGGCGCGGTGAAGACGGCGAACGACGACCTGGTCGGGCGCCTCTTTGAAGCCGTGCAGCACTTCGCCAACCGCCTGTATGGGGCCACGAACGTGCGATTGGACGTGGCCGACAAGGTGCGCGAGTTGAGTGCGCTGCTGCCGAAGCTGAATTTCTCCGGGGACCCGGCGCTCACGCGCATCCTGGAGGAGACTCAGCAGCATCTGGCCCGGCATAGCGGTCTGGACCTGCGTAACTCGACCGACCTGCGCAAGCAGGTGGCTGAGAAGGCGATGGAAATCGAGGCACAGATGGCCGCCTTCATGGGCGGTCCGCCGCCGTCGGTCATGTCGGAGGCGCCGGCGCAGACCTCGCAGCTCTTTGAAATGCTGACTGCGTGAGGCCAGCATGCGCGATCGAATCTCGAAGCAGCGTTCCCAGCTCATCCTGTCGCAACCGTTCTTCGGAGCGTTGCTGATGCGGTTGCAGTTGGTCGAGGATCCGTCGTGCAAGACGTTCTGGGTGGATGGCGTTTCGCTGGGGTACAACCCAGCGTACGTCGCCACCCTGAGCGATCTTGAGCTGCGCGGCTGTCTGGCGCACGAGGTCTTGCATCCGGCCAACGGGCATTGCTGGCGCCGTGGCGTCCGCGATCCCGCCCGTTGGAATGAGGCATGTGACTATGCGATCAATCCATTGGTGCTCAATGCCGGCTTGCAGTTGCCGGCCGGCACGCTCATCGATGGGCGCTTCCTTGGCAAGTCCGCGGAGGAGATCTATGCCATGCTGCGCCAGGAAGCATCGAACCAGCCACAGCAACAGCAACAGCCGCAGCCACAGCCACAGCAGGACGGCAACGGCCAGGGTGAGAGCGGGTCGCCGCCTAAGCCCGATGCCCAAGACGGCAATGCAGATGGCAAGGCCGGTGACGATCCGTCGCAGGGCACGCCAGAGTTTTCGCCCGGCGAAGTTCGCCAGCAACCGCAAGCAGACCAGCAGACGCTGGCCAACGAGTGGAAGGTGGCGACCATGCAGGCGGCGAAGGCCGCGCAGATGCGTGGCAAGCTGCCCGGCGAGTTGAGTGCGATGGTGGAGTCAGCCACACGGGCTTCTGTGGACTGGCGTGCGGTGCTGCACCGCTTTGCCTTTGAGCAGACCCGCTCGGACTACAGCTGGGCGATGCCGAACCGGCGGTACACCCACATGGGGCTGTACCTGCCGGCTTTGCATGATCAGTCAGTCGGAGATGCGGTCTTCGTGCGCGACACCAGCGGTTCGGTGTTCGACGAGACGCAACGGCAGTTCGGGGCGGAAATCGAAGCGGTCTTCGCTTCGCTGCAGCCGCGCCGATTGTTCGTGGTGGACTGTGACACCCGCATCGCGCAGGTGCAATGCTTTGAACGGGGCGAGGCCATCGAGCTGGGCCCCATCCGGGGAGGTGGCGGCACGAGTTTCGTGGCGCCATTTGACTGGCTGGACGAACAGGGAATTGCTCCGGCGTTCCTGGTCTACCTGACGGACATGCACGGGAAGTTTCCGTCTGCGCCGCCGGCGTATCCCACTCTGTGGGCCTCGACCACGCCGCTCCATCGGATTGCTCCGCCGCCGTTTGGTGAGGCGCTGGAGGTGATCGTTTGAACCAACCCCGGGCTTGTCCCGGGGCTTTTTGTTGGGGGAGGGCGCTGCACCATAGGACGACTTAACGCAGAAATCTGCCAAAAAAACTATCTGAGGTACGGTCGAAGGACGAAGGAACGCAGGTGGGTCTCTGCGGCTGGCATGCCAGTCGCCTACCCTTGATGAGGGGGTTGCTTCCGTCAAAACACGACAGATTTATGTCGCCATTCTCCGAATCTCTGTCCAACGTGTTGGACTGGCCAGACCGCGCGCCACCTGACTCTCGGGAAGCCCGACATATTCGGAGAATTTGCCAGATCAAGCGGTCTGATCAGCGACCTCGGGTTGTTGCGTTGGGGCCGGACCGGTGTTGGTCTCCGTCGTCAGAGGCACTGCCGTCGGGAAAGCGGTGCGAGTGACGCGCCCCTCGAGGACCGCATTCGGTCCCAGGCGGATCGAGCCGGCGTAGATGATGTCGCCCTTTACCCGGCCGTTGATCTCGAGCGAAGCGCGGGCAGCGACACCACCTTCAACGGTGCCCTCGATCAAGACGTGCTCGCCTTCCGCGCGGCCCCGAATAACGGCCCCAGCTGCCACATGCAGCAGGCCTTGCGTTACCGTCATGTTGCCCTCAATCAGGCCGCCGCAGGAGATGCCGTGGTCTGCGACCACGTCTCCGTGCGTGCAGATGCCATAGTTGAGCAGGCTGATAGCAATAGGTTTTTCCATATGATCTCCCCTCAGAACATCTTCACTTCAGTCATGTGAGGTGCCGCCGCCTTCTGCGGACTAGTCGGGCTTCCCGTTGCTGGCGTCGACGTGGGGTGACGTTGCGGTGCTGCGGCGGGAGCGATACCGCGAGCCGATGATTCAGCACCAGTGACCGTGGCTCGCCGATTGGCGACAGATTGCGGAGGTGGTGGGTCTTCAGGTCTTGCCAGAGGCTTCGCCGATGCCGGCGCGAGGGCGTCTGCGGGCAGTGCGACATCGGGCGCACTGGAGGCTGTGTGCGCCTGGGTCTGGACTTGACTCGGAGCGGGCACCGGAGCGACCGTTGCGGCAGCAGGCTGACTGGTGTCAGCGACATCCGTAGCCGGGCGGGCGTCCGCAGCACCTGTCCATTGATGCTGCATCTTGGCGACAAAGATGCCACCAACCGCGGCAGCGCCGATGATGCCAAATACCAGCGCCAGCACTCTCGTTCGCTGCCCGAGCGCCGTCCATTGCTGACGTGCTGCCGTTCGGACCTGTGATGGCGAAGGGAGTGCCAACGGTTCGCTGATACCGTTGCGAACCGGCAAGTCAATCGTGATCGGCTGGCGGGCAAACTGCGCGTGCAGTTGCTGGATTTCGCGCAAATCCATGTTGTCGTCCTTCAGAGGTGGGATGGGTAGCGCGGCTAACGATTGAGTGCAGAGAGGCGGGTGCCTTCCCCTGCGAACTGATCGTTGTCAGGCAAACAAATGGAGTGAATCAGTGAAATGCGCCGCGATGCGTGTTCGATGGCGGCGTTGCGGTCTTGCGGCGAGATGCCGCCCGCGGTCATGGCACACAGCGACAGGGTAAAAATCCGGTCGTGCTGGTTGAGTAGACGTACCAGGCGGCCCGACAGTGGATGCTTGAGTTCGACGGCTTGCTTGTCCGTAAGCAGAGGAATATCCAGGCTAGGTCGACTTTCCAGCCAGCCAATCGCCTTAGCGAACCCTTCTTCTGCGTCGCGGAACGCTGTGTCCAGCGCCCTGAGCTTGCCGCCGCGGGACAAAGTGAACTTGGAAGCGCAGAAATTATAGTCTCGCGCCACGAAGTCACGGACGAATGTTGAACAATAGATGACGACGGCGTGGGAATCGGTCTCGGGCTGGATTCGGGCAAGGCGATGGTCGCTGCCGAGCCGCAAGATAGGGCGTAAGCCAGCCGCCTTGCGGCGGGTCGATTCGTCGTCTTCGCGTTCGTCCTCTGCTCCGGGGACGCTCCCATCTGTGTCGGGGTTGGCCATATCCTTTTCGGCGGGTTCTCTCTCGCTCGGAATTGTCCGCCAAGACAAGCACATGGTTCCCAGCAAAAGCTATACGATTTTCGTGAGCTTTCCGGGATTCACACGCCGCGCAATCGATGCATAATGATCTCACTTCTCGCGTCTCCGACGCATCGACCTGACTCCCTCGCGAGTCCATAGCATTTTCAAGTCGTGCCTTAGCGCATGCGCCGACCGGTTGGCTACCGGTGTGGACATTCTCTTGTGATGAGCATTTTCGCCATTTGCTCCCCATCTATCATCCGTAAAACGCGTCCTTCATCAGTGCTGCTTCTCGCATGCGCTGTGGACACCGTTCGAGCTCGGGACCCTGTGGGTCTCTCTCTCTTGGCCCCTCCTGGGCAGAACGGCCGTCGTCGGCTGATCCGTGATCCCTGCGGAAGAACTTCGGTTCTCAATGGGTTGTAGTGCAGCGTGACCATGCTGCACGAGGACGACTTTACGTCCTCACATAGAGCCTGCGCGTTGGCGCATGGCTCCCTGTTTGCCACGCCCCCGGAAGGGGCGTGGCAACGGGTTTTCCTGCGAACAAGCTCGCTTCCGCATCGCCGGAGCGGGCTTTTTTTGTTTGTAGGAACCCTCGAACAGGAGCTGATCATGCTGTCTGCCATCGACCAGAATTCCGAGATTCGCGCCGCGATTGCGGCCACGCTTGCCCGTAGGCGGCCCGACTATGTCGATATGCCGCACGCGTGGCGAAGTTTGTGCGAAGCGGCCCACGTGGCCGGTCTAGCGGAACCCGCGCGAGCGGCGTTCCTTTCCCAAGTAACGACCCAGCGCGGGGCCGACACAGCCCTGCGCCTTCGGGAGCATGCTGCGTCTATCCGCGTCGCCGTCGTTCAATTCCTTGAACGAAGGAGTAGCGCATCATGCAACGAGCCATTGGCTACAACGACTTCAGCAGTCCCCGCAGTCTCATAGAGGAACGGCCGGCCAGGCCCCCGATCATTGGCAAGATCCGCCCGGGCATCAAGGTGCTCACCAAGGCGGCGAAGGCCAACCCGGAGGCCGTCAAGATCCACGACGCGATGCTGGCGCTTGGCGAGTCGTTCGAATCCATCGGCAACGAAATCGAGCGCAAAACCAAGCTTCGCAATGCGCTGGTACCCAAGAACACCGGGTGGTTCACCTGCCGCGGTTCGGACTTCACCAACCCGGCCACCGCCGAGGAGATTCTCCAGAAGTACGGGGAAGATCGCGGCGACGGGCTCAAGCTGTGGCGTTTCCCGGTGATTTTCGCCTTCGACGACTGGCTTGCCAACATGCCCAACCAGCTGAAGGTGTGGGGCTCACGGGGCCTGCAGTATTTTTCGGACTATGGGCCGGACGGCAAGCGATACTGCAAGATGTACGCAGCGCCGGAAGTCGATCAGCGCGCGCAACGCGCAAAGCGTCTGTTCGGCGGGCGGACCATCATCCTGCGCCAGGACAATGCCATTCCCGACGGCATATGTGATCCGCATCAGTGTCCGCAGTACCAGGATCGCAAATGCAATCTCAGCGCGAGCTTCTTCTTTGCGATTCCGGACGTCCGCGGCCTTGGGCTGATCGAATTGCCCACTAACTCCATCTACGTCCTGCAAAAGGCGTATGCCGCCATGCAGACGGTGGCAATGGCACGCGGTGGACGCCTGGCCGGCATGCGGTTCTGGCTCTCGAAGAAGGCCGTCGAGATCACCCGCATCGGTGAGGATGGCCTGCCGATTCGGCAGGAACAGATGCTCACCATGCTAGATGCGGAGATCGACCTGGGCGCGCTGCTGGATGGTGCTGACCAGCTCGCCATCGAGGGGGCAAACCATGCGGTTGCGTTGCTCGAAGGCGGTTTGGCAGCGACGGACGATGTGCCGTTGGCGTCGGCCGGAGAGTTCGCGGACGCCGTTGCAGTCGCCGCGGTATCGGAACGCACGGCAGGAGAACCGGGCACGCCGCCCATGGCTGGCGCATCCGACCCCGAGGATCGCGAGAGCATGCTGGCCGACCTTGCCGCCCGCCTCGGCATGGCAGCGGGGCAGGAGAAGATGGACCTGCTGACCTTTGCCCGTATCGAGTATGGGCAAGGCTGGACCAAGCGGCCTAAGGACATCGACAGCCTGATCGGCGAGATGCAGACGGCGCTGGCCAACCCCATGGCCTTCCGCGAGCAAGTCCGCGCCCGCGTGCGCGAGGCGACTTTGCCGGTTTGACGGCATCGAGGGTGAACGGCGCAATAGCGTCGTTCACTCTTTGGAATTCCCCTTTCCCCTTCACCTGTGGCCACACCGGCCGCACCTTTCCATGCCTGCGCCATGCCGGCGCAACTTTCCCTTTGGAGAATCACATCATGCTCGACGCAAATGAGAGCCTGCTGTTGGCTCATTTTTCTGACCTGCACTACTCGCCCGGCCATCTCGCCGAGGCAGATCGCTGCTTTGGCTTCGCGGTCCAACATGCGATCGCCGCCGGCAGTCGCGTTGGCGTCGTCTCCGGCGACTCGACCGACCATCGCCTGGACGCACACACTCCAGCACTGCGTGTGCTGGCCGAACGTATCCAGCAGCTCTCTGAGCACATGGCCGTCGTCATGCTCCAGGGAACCTATTCACACGAGCCGCCCGGCACGCTGGATCTGTTTCGTCTCGTTGGCGGCCGCTACCCGGTCTACATTGCCGACCGGATTCACCAGGTGGCGCTGCGCGATGGGGCGTTCGTTCCGTCCACCGGCGCGCTGTTCACGCCAGCGGAAATCGAAGGGCTCCTCGCAAGCGGGGTGCCGGAGGTGGTCTTCACCTGCGTCCCTACGGTCAACAAGGCCATGCTCGCTGCCGCAGTCGGGACAACCGAGGCCGCCACCGCGGTGGGGGACCATCTGGCCACCTACCTGCATGCGGCCGGCACGGTGAACCGGGCCTTGCGGTCCCGGGGCATTCGCACAGTGGGTATCTCGCACGGCACCGTGAACGGCTGCCAGACTGAGCACGGCGTGCCGATGGCCGGATTCGATCACGAGTTCACCATTGGGGCGCTGTTCGATGCGGAATGCGACGGCTTCATGCTCGGCCATATTCATCGCGCCCAGCAATGGGACCGCGAGGGCCGGCTGGTGGCGTATCCGGGCTCGATCGGGCGCTTTCACTATGGCGAGATCGGGGACAAGACCTACCTGCAATGGCACGTCACGCCGGGACGCGCAACAACCACCCCAGTGGTGACGCCGGCCCGCGAGACCCTGTGCATCGACTTCGATGGCCCGCCCGACATGTCGGAGCTGGCCCGCGTGGCGGCGCAGGCTTCCGACAAGTTCGTGCGCATCCGTTGGGTCGTGGACGAGGAGCACCGTCAGGTGGTCGATCGCGACGCCATTGGCGTGCTGTTTGCGGGCGCTGCCGAAGTGAAGCTGGAAGGCCGCGTCTTGCCCGCCGTGCGTAGTCGCGCGGAAGGTATCAGTCGTGCCGCCAGCCTGTCGGAGAAGATCACCCGGTGGGGCGAGTTGACGCAAGTCGACACCGTCCCGCTGCTGGATCGACTGTCGATGCTGGAGCATGCAGATCCGCAGGCCATCGCGGACCTGGTGCTGCAGCAGATGGACGGCGCCGGTGACTCGATCGTGGTTGACGTAGCGGCCGCGCCTGACGTTCTGTTGGCTCCAACGGATGACACTGTTGCGCCTGCAGAGCTGCCAGTGCCTGTCGCGCGTGCCGAGCGCTTCCTGGAGGAGATCAGCACATCGCCACAAGCGATGGACTGGCTTTCCGATGACCTGTTCGCGGAAGTGACCGCTTAACCCTTGAACCTGGCCGCAAGCCATGTTCCGACAGCCCAATGGTGTTTTCCCCGCGTCCTCCGGACGCATCGACCGTAGTTTCATCCCTTTGACCCCTGACGGGTGCTTCCCGTCCGGGACAGCACTCCGTCTTATCTGGAGTGCATCATGATTTTTTACCCTGCGGGCGCCGACTGGGCCCATACTTTTGAAACCACCATCGCCGCGTCCGACCTGGCCGCGCGCCTGGCGGACGCACACGGCTTTACCCGCAGTACCTTGTTCCAGCCGTTCGGGGCAGGGCGCGGCGCGGTGATTGCCCAGCGCGACCATCTGCTGGTCCTCACGGTGCACGCCGCCGACGGCCAGCACTGGTACGAGGTCACCCCCTCACTCGAAATGCAGAACCTGCTCTGGTCGTTCTCCCATGGCTACGCCAGTCAGTGGAGCGCGCTGGAGTTGAAGGCGCTGTGTGGCTGCACGGCATGGCCCGACTTGATTGCGCTGGCCCGCCAGCAATTCGCGGCCGCTGTGCGCTCCCTGGAGCGTGCGCTGGCCGGGCGGCCCGAGCAGGACGCCCCAGCCGCCGTTCCGGACATGCCGTTCTACGACGGCGACGTGATGGAGCTGCCGTCCGACTACCTGTCGTCCATGACTGGCGCGGAGGTGTCCGAATGCGTCCACTGAAACTCACCCTCTCGGGTTTTCATGGCGTGCGCGATGGCATGCGCCGTGACAGCGTGACGCTGGACCTGACGCACTTGCCCCCCGGGCTGATCGCGCTGGTCGGCCCTAACGGGGCCGGCAAGACGACGCTGATGGACAACCTGCACCCGTACCCGATCATGCCGAGCCATGCCTCGAAAATGACCGCGGACGGCTTCTCCTACTGGGATCACCTCTGTGGCACCCGTGGCGAGAAGGATCTGGAATGGGAGCACGCCGGCAAGCTGTACCGGTCGGCGTTCGCATTCCGGAATCCGGGCAAGAGCCGCAAGGCCGAGTACTACCTGTTTGAGAAGGGCGCCGCGGGCGAATGGGTGCCGCTGCAGTTGCCGGACGGCACGCTGTCGGATGGCAAGGCCGATACCTACAACCGCTGTATCGAAGCGGTGTTGGGGTCGCCCGAAGCGTTCTTCACCAGTGTGTTTTCTGCCCAGAACCGTCGCCCGATCGCCAGCTACCAGGCCAGCGAGATCAAGCGCCTGCTGGCTGAGCTGCTTGGGATCGATCACCTGCGCGACCTGTCGGCGAAGGCCGGCGACGTGGCGAAGGTGCTGGGGCGCAGTCTGGACACCCTCCAGCGCGAGTTGGTGGGGCTGTCCGCCCAGCGTGAGCGGGCCGGGCAGCTTGGCCGGGAGATCGGCAAGACCGACGAGGCATTGACGGTGGCGCGACGCGAGCGCGATGCGGAAACAGCCAACGGCGCAAAGCTCCTGCAGGAGCGCGCGACGCTGGCTGCCAGGCAGAGCGCGAGCGCGGCGACCGAAGCGCGTCTGCGCGAACTCAGGCAACGGGAGACCGAACTGGGGGCACGCCGGCGGCAGTTGGAGTCCGATCACCGGGCAACAGCCATTCGTGCCGCAACGCGGCGCCGGGAGCTTGAGCAGCTGGTGGCCAGCCGCAAGCTGACCCTGGCCGAAGGGCCGGCGATCCTCGCGGCCGCCGAGCAGCGCGATGCCTTGCAGATGGCCATTGGCCGGAAGCAAGGTGAGTTGGGCGCGTTGCAGCAGGCAGTGAGCCAGTTGGAAGCGCAGCGGACGCAGCATGCCGCGCTTTCCACCGAGTTGCAGGGGCTTGAAGCCCGCGGCAAGTCGGCGGCGCAGTTTGCCGGCTCGCTGAAGGCTCAGGCCGATGTGATCGACACGGTGCCATGCCGGGCCGATCCCATGCATAACACCTGCCCGTTGCTGGCGCAGGCGCGCGAAGCCCAAGGCAAGTTGGCCGAACAGGTCATCACGGTGCGGGATTTGCGGGCCAGCTACCAGGCCAAGCAGTTGGCGATGAAGCCGCTGGCCGACGCGCTGGCGGCTCTGCCCGGGCAGCGTACGGCTTTGTCTGCCCTGCAGGCGGAGTTGGCACGTGACCAGCAGGAGTTGCAGCGCCTGACCGCGCTGGCGGCTCGCAAGCCGATGCTGGACGTGGCCCGGGAGGGCCTAGCGCAGGCCGAGCGGGACCTGACGGGGCTTGGTGCGGAAGAGGTTGCTGCCGCGGCGATTTTCGCGCGGGAAGTGGCGGACGCCGACGCGCAGATGTCGACCGTGCAGCGCGAGCTGTCCGGGCTGGCCACCGAAGACGTGACTGGCATGCTGGCCGCGCTGGACCTTCGTATCCGCCAGAGCCGGGAGGCCGTGGTGGCGCTTGATGGGCGAATTGAAGTCCTGATTCGCCAGCAGGCCACCTTGTCGACTGAACTCGAACGGGTCACCGCCATGGTTGCCGGCCTGCCCGCAGTTCAGGGCAAGGCCGATCGGCTCTCTGACGAGATCGCGCAGTGGAAGCTGCTCGCCAAGGGATTGGGCAACGACGGCGTCATCGCGTTGTCCATCGATGACGCGGGGCCGGCCCTCACGCGCATCGTCAACGACCTGCTGCTCGCTTGCTACGGACCGCGATTCACAATCGCGATTCAGACGCAGACGACGCTGGCCAATGGCGAGAAGCGTGAAGGGTTCGAGATCGCCGTCAACGACGGGGAGAACGATTCCACGAAGGACTTCTCGGTGATGTCAGGCGGACAGAAGATCTGGATCAACGAGTGCCTGACCCGCGGGATAGCGCTCTACCGGGCGCAGGACACCGGGCAGGCCTTCCAGACGCTGTTCACCGACGAAGCCGATGGCCCGTTGGACCCCGAGCGCAAGCGAGCCTTCATGCGAATGAAGCGCGAGGTGCTGCGCCAGAGCGGGTACGAGCGGGAGTTTTTTATCACTCATACGCCAGACCTGGTCGACGAAGCCGATGCGGTCATTGATGTGGCGGCCATGGCTGCCCAGTAGTTCCTAACAACCCTTTGTATCCATGCCCGTTGTCCCGAAAGGGACACGGGCATTTTTCTTTTTGAACAAGGAGATTTTGATGAGAAGCAACATCGACATGGTGGCAACTCCGCAATCTATCGAGCTGACCGCAGAGCAAGACGGTGCGATCGCTCGTGCGATCGAGTTGGGCAAGCAGCAGATACAGCAGGAAATCGCCACCGGCCGGATTCCGCCGACGGTGACGGACTTCGCCAGGCTGCACGACTTCGTGGATGCCAATGAATTCGGCGGACTTTGCGAGGACGATGGCGAGTGGAACCGCCTGTTCCCGCGCACCAGCTCCGCGGAGGGTGATGTCTTTTGCGAGGCGGCCAACCGCGTGCAGGACGCGTTGAGCCAGTGGTTATCCACCAGTGCGGAACGGAATGCACTGTTGGTCGAGAAGCTGGTCGAAGATGCATTGAACGCCGGGTGCCTGGCCGTGCAGGATGGCCTCAAGGTGAGCGCTGGCGACGTGGCGGGGGTGTTCTTCTCCGGTTCACAGAAGGAAGCATTCCAAGCGCTGTTTGCGCGCTACGTGCTCTGCGAGATTTCGTGGATGGCTGAAGACGAAGGGGATTGACCTCCCCGGATGGGGCTGCGAGCGGTATCACTCGGCTCATGCCTGCGGTAGAATCGTTTCACTTCTCGCGTCTCTGACGCATCGACCTTGCTGGATCTCCAGCACAGCTTGTTTCTTTTCCCATAGGGGCCTTGTCCCTATGGGCAAGGCTTCGTCATCACAGGAGCCTTGCCATGCAAATTCAATCTCGCACGTCCGGAGCAGCGGTTCTCGCAATCGTTGCGGTGCTGTTCCTCGCGCTTTACCTCGTCATTACCGCACCCGGTGATGATCTTCCCCGATCGCAACTGCTTGGCTGCGGCTTGGCGATTGCCTTAATCGGCATCCTCTGGCTCTCGGCACGCGTGCGCAGTCTGCGCAAGACCCGGAGCCTCATGAAGCTGGTCCGCGCCGGCTGGCTTTAAGCCGGCCCATCTCGTTCATCGCCCTCTTCGGAGGGCATTTTTTTGCCTATTACCTGGAGTAGCGCAAATGGGGCTAATGGTGGTGATCGCCATCGAGGAGGCATCCTTCGATGGCATGGAAGCGCCTGCGCAAGCTGCGGGGCTCTTGCGTGTGCTGGCTGACGAGGTCGTGGCACGCATTCCGAGGCTCGAGCCAGGTCAATCCGTGCGGCTTGACCCGCGCTCCGGCGTGTGTGCCGTGGCGACATTCACGGCAGCTTGATGCTGCTTCTCTCTTAAATTGCCTGCAGGCGCTGGCCTGCAAGCTTCAAGAACCTCAACGATGAAAAAGATCATGATTCCGGCCGATAAGGCCGCCAAGCTGTTGCCCCGTGGCAAGAAGGTGCACACCTTCTTCAAAGTCTTCGGCTGGATGGGTGCGGACGTGGACCGGGAAAAGGTCCTGGCTGCCTTCCAGTCAGCCAAGGAGGTCGAGATCGCGGCCGAAGCTGCATGCTTCGACCATCACCTTGCCGTGGTGATGGACGGCATGCGGACCTACATCGACACCAACCAGACCGCGCTCCGCAAGCTGCATCCGCAGCTTGCTGGTGCGTGACGCGGGAGCGATCGATGGACGTGATCGTCAGCATTTGCCTGAATGCCCCGGCATTCCAAGGCTCTGCCGGCCCCGCAGAGGCCGCCCGCCGGCTTCGCCAGTTGGCCGGGGAGATCGAAGCCAACGTGCCGGATTTCTCGGCGTGCCCGGAAGGGCAACGAATCGCCGGCTCCCGCGAGGACTGCAGCTGCATCGCATACCTCGCAGACCTGTAGCCAATCATTCTTCCTATCCAACCATGGGGGCACGCCCCTGTGGGGGTGCCCTGTCCGAATTGAAGGGGCACCATGCAAGCCATTTCTCTCTTTCCCGTTGGGGCACTCGATCCGATCGAGGACCTGGGGGACCGGGTCATCCTGGCCATCCGCCAACTGCTCGAAGCCGGGCATCCTCTGGTTGTCGCCTACAGCGGCGGCAAGGACAGCAGCATCGTGGCAGCACTTGCGCTGCACGCGGCTGTGCTTCACCGCGCCGCCGGCGGGAACCCGCTGGTGGTAGTCACCACCGGCGATACGCTGGTGGAGTCACCCGAGGTGACGGAACATTACCGCGCCGAGCTGAGCCGCATGCGTGCATTCGGCAAGCGGCACGGTATCAAGGTGCAGACCGGCATCGTCCAACCCGCGATGGCCGCGACTTTTCAGGTGAAGATCCTGTCGGGCCGGGCGCTGCCAAGCTTCCCCGGTACGCACGGTGACTGCAGCACCGACCTGAAAATACTCCCGCAACGTGCCTTCCGGCGCGGACTTTTTCGCTCGCTGTCCCAGCAAGGGCACGCCGAACCCGTCACGCTGCTCGGCACGAGGTACTCGGAAAGCACCCGACGCAACATTGCTATGCGGCAGCGAGGCGAGTCAGCAACGCGGCCCGCGCGCAATCAAGACGGCGACCTGGTGCTCAGCCCGGTCTGCCACTGGCAGGACGACGACATCTGGGAGGGTATCGCGCTCTACGGCAACGGCATGCGCCCCGGCTATTCCGATTTCGAGGACATGCGTCGCATCTACGCGCACGCGGTGGGCACGTCCTGCGCAGTCGTTGCGGACGCGATTCTGTCCGGAGGAGGCGGCTCACGACGCCAAGGGAAATGTGGCGCACGACTGGGATGCCACGTCTGCCAGATGGCCGAAGACAAAAGCCTGGCCAACATGGTCGACTACGACGAGCGCTATGCCTACGCCGCAGGCCTGCAACGCCTGAACCGCTTCATCCGCAACACCCGCTTCGACTGGGGCCGTCGCCACTGGGTGGGTCGAACCATCCGCGGCGGATTCATCAAGGTCCAGCCGGACACCTACCATCCAGCGATGGTGCGGGAACTGGTGCGGTACATGCTGCAATTGGACTACGACGAGCAGTGTCGTGCTGAAAGAGCCGGGGAACGTCCAAAGTTCGAACTCCTGCCGCTGGACATGCTGGTAGCCGTCGACGCGCTCCAGTCGCTGAATGGTCTGGCTCTGCCGTTCGCAGCGTGGGCTGATTGGCGTGATATCCGCACGCGCGGTATCCGGTATGACATCCCGGACGTGCCACCGGTTGCGCAGACCGCCATGCCGCAGGCGCGCTTCCTACATGTCGGGGAGGAGTGGGACGATACCTCTGCCGCCGCGGAGTGGACCGGCCTGCGCGATCCCTACCTCGAGAGCTTCACGGCGGATTCGGCCTGTGGGCCGGAGATCCAGCTCACGGCGAGCGGCCGCGCGATCTGGTCGTTACCGACCGATCAGCAGTTTTCCGTGGACGCGGAAGCTGCGCTGCTGATTTCCGAGTTCGAACTGGACCGCTTGTTGGAGACCCACGATGCCGGCGTGGCGCCTGGCCAGGTCGTCTACGGCTACCGCTGGTACGCGCAGTACGGCTGCCTCACGCTGTCGCACGGACAGCGCGCCGAGCACGACGAGATCGCGCGGCGCACCGCGTACAAGGACCGCCTCGGGCTGACCCTTGAGTATGACGTCGGGGCCTTGCGCGAGCGGGCGCTGCCCTTCGAAGCCTTGCCGCCGGCTGGACAGGCGGCGTGGCAGCAGGTCGCGACGCCGCAGCATTCGCTGTTCTGATGACCGTCAACATGCAGAAAAGCCCCGGAATCGTGAGATTCCGGGGCTTTTCCTTTTGCAGCTGTCGGTCGCGAATCGATTACAGCGCGGCGTCCTTGAGCTTCTTCAGGGGACGCACCTTCACCTTCACGCTGGCCGGCTTGGCGGCAAACCACTGGTCTTGGCCGGTAAACGGGTTCTTGCCGAAGCGCTTCTTCGTGGCAGGCACCTGGATGGCCTGCACTTTGAACAGGCCCGGCAGGGTGAATTCGCCGGCGCCCTTCTTGTGAATGGCGCTGACGATGGTGTTCTCCAGATGGGCGAGCACCGTCTGAACGGTCTTCTTTTCCAGCTGGGTCTGCTCGATCAGGTGAGTCAGCAGGCTGGACTTGTTGAAGGTGTCCTTGATCGGCTTGGCGACCGGGGCAGCAGCGGCTGCCTTCTTAGCCGGGGCGGCAGCCTTCTTGGCCGGAGCGGCTTTCTTCGCTGCGGTCTTCGTTGCAGTCTTTGCTACGGGTTTTGCTTTCGTGGCCATAGTCGTAGGTCTGGATGGAAATGCGCGCCTGCGAGCCGGATTTGACTTGCAGCGCACCGGCGAAGCATAGCAAAGCGGGGCGCCTGTGCAAGGCCGGGATATCACCGGGCAATCGAATGGTGCGCGGCTACAACGACTTGTCGGCCGGGATCGTGGCTGCGATGCGGTCGCATGTGCGGTGGCTGGACAGGCCCAGCAACTGGCTGACGTCCTCGCGCGAGCGCCCGGCCAGTAGCTTCCGCCGCGCGAAGGTGTTGCGCAGCGTGCGCGGGCTCATCTCCGCGTCCGCCCCGCCAATCGCTTCGAGCACCGCGGACACGATGCGGCCGAAGCTCATGTCTGTGATGGGGCGTCCGTCCGAGGTGAGCGTGAATAGTCGATCGCCCTCGACGGGCAACGTCGTGCGCCGCGCCAGCCACGCGCGTAGTACTGGCACGGCGAAGTCGGGCAGGTGCACCGTGCGGGCGCCTCGCGGCCCGTGTGCCGGCACGAAGAGGTAAGCGGGGAGCGCGTCCGGGACCAGGTCCACGATGCGCGCGGTACGTGCTTCCGCGGCGGTGATGCCGGTCGCCAGAAAGGTGGCGACAATGGCGTGGCTGCGCAGTTGTGCCAGATCCTCGGCGGGGGACTGCAGATAGGTCTGCAGCCGCGCATCGGCGTCGGCGTCGAGATACTGCGGTGTGGGTTCGATGTCTGGCCACCCCTCGGCGGCGAGAAGAGCGGCAGCCGGGTTGTCCCGGCGTACGCCGGCGAAGACCAGGTGCCGGCATAGCCGGTCCAGCAGTTTGACATACCGCATGCGCGTGGCTTGGGAATAGGAGCGGGCCCCCGTGCTCAGCCAGAACGCCTCGATATCGTCGGCGCCAAACGCGACGATGGACGTTCCCCTCGCCATCAAATGCCGGCGGAAATGCTCGAACATGGCCTGGTGCTGGACGATCGAACGCGCTGAGAACGGGCGGCGATCCGCGCCGGCCGCCTCACGCGCTTGCCAGTCTCTGTAAGCCAGAGTGGGATTCGTGAGCCAGAGGGTATCCATAGCCGCTGTTATATACTGAATTTGCCTCTCCCCACACCCCTGCCGCCTCGTTGAGGCGGATATAGCCTGCAGGGGAGGGGGTCAAAAGCGCGGGCGGCCATGGCGATTTCGACGAGCAGACAGCCGCGCACGGGTTCGAGCGTAGCGGGGATAGGCCGCGTCCAGCATGTCGGCAATTTCCTGCAAGCGGTATTCCTGCGAGTAGCAACACGCCAGCAAGCATTCCGCAGCGCAGTAACGCAGAATTTCCTGGAGCAGGGCGTAGTGCTTCTCGTCCGGAAAACTCAAATTGCCGGCCTTGGCCCAGGCCCGGTAGCCGGCGTAGGTCAGTGCCAGCAGCGCCTGAGGCGTATCGGGACTGGCTTCGCACAGGTCTTTCGCCTCGCCGAACAGCGCAGGATAGAAGTCTCTCAAGACGCCTCCATGGGATGGAGATCCGCGACGCTGACCCAGCGAGGGCCGGTTCTCGTGCGGCCGCGGACCAGCTCCTCGACCTCGACATCAGCAGTTGGCCCGCTCGGACCCTCGAAGACCGTCAGCACACGCGCCGTGAGGGCAGGGCGACCGGGCACGGCACGGTACCGCAGAATGGTCATGGCGCCGGCCTCGATCCAGTCATAGCGGCGATAGACCGGTGTACCGTTGGCATGCTGGCCAATCTGGTCGCTGAAAGCCGGTGCAAGCCCATCGAGGAAGGCGCCGAGCTGGGAGCGCTGCAGGCCGATCCCGCCGGTCGTTTCCCGCATGGTCGGCATCTCCTGATACCGGCGGGCCAGGGCCGCGCGCATGACGCGCCGGTATTCCTTACCGCCAGCCAGCATCACCTTGCCAACGCGGGCTGGCCACGCCGTCGCACGCAGATAGGTTGGCAGGTCGGCGAGTATCTGGTCGGCGCGCTCCGGCGTCATCCGTTCGTCGTAAGGGGCAATTTCGGTGTGGGGGCTGAGAAAGCCATGCCGAGCGGAGAGGATCAGGACAGTCGGTGCGGCGTTGTCGCGCACGTGGGCGCGGTACGACTCATACATGACGCCGCGGTAGAGATCGATCGCAGGTGCCGGCCGGTCGAGCTTCGTGCCGGAGCAGGCGAGGAGCAAGAGGGCTGGCGCACTGGAGCGATTCGCACGGTCGGGCGCCGTTGGAAAAAGCGGGAGTTGCGTAGGGTTCGAAAGCATGGGCGTTTCTTCGCGTGGATGCTTTCACCCTACCAGTCTTCCAGCTAAGTCAAGGCTGGCTCGCCGCATTGGCCCGATACTGACCTCGCACCGCGCGGTCAGTGTCACCCACGTAGCGAACGTGTCGGCGGGTGCGGCAACCCAACTGTAGGAAACAGGAATTAGCCGGACTACGAGCGCTTTTGCGGGACCGGGAACCGGAATTAGCTTGACGACTAACCTCGCCCGGCAGTCCGCACTTTTGGCACTGCCAAACGCATGTCCATCGTATTCGCGTGATTAGCCCTCGCGCTTCGCACCTGCGAACCCGGAAAGCACCCATCCGACGGGCCAGAGCACAGCGAAGCCGGCAAGCCCCGCCCCTACAGCGAGAATCACCAGAAACCATTCTCGTTTTCGGGTCGTGGGCTCCCTGCCTTTGAAGTGCTCCTGCAAGACATCGGCCGGCGTCGCGCGGCCGTCGCCGTACAAATAGCGGCTGAAATGGTCGTCCGGCGCAAACTGTTGGCGCGGGTGGATTGCCTCAAACTCTTTGACTCCGGCCGCTATGGTTTTGCCTGCCACCCGCTCGTATAGCGCGATTTTCTCGGCATCGGTGGCGGGTCGCTCTTCGCCGACAAATGCATAACCTGCGCCTATCAGCAAGGCAACCGCCAACCACAGCCAGCCAGCCCACTTGAAAACTAGAGACAGTCGCCTTAGTCCTTCGCCAGCATTCATTTGGAATTCCCTTCACTTGTCGGGGCACGAGGTTAGCACGGCATTGCGGCATCGCCTAAGCCCCTGATCTGCTGCGTCGACCTAAATATTGATCTCACATTTCGCCGAGGGTGGCACGCGCGTGGCCAGCGTATTGGTCACGCCAAAGCCCGGATACACGCGGGCGGCCGCATGCACGAATTGAGCGAGTGCCTCGTCTTCTGAAGACGCGGCAAATACCCCGTGGAATAGCTTTGGGACACCCGTTCCATCTGCGGGTGGCTGGAGAATGCCGGACACCATGAACTGGGTCGGCTGGGTTGCTTGCCACCCAATCACATAAGCACGCTGAAATGCATAGGTCGGCGAGGGGGCGATACAGAACAGCGCAGTGGCAACCGCGAGAAAAGCTGATCTCATCATTTTCGAAGCGAGAGGGTCCTCGGACAGCATATCGGCAAGATTCGTATGTCAATGAATCTTACCTGGGGCCCTGTTCAGTCCGATGGAAGTTGGTGCGCCTCAACAAGGGGGCTCCGTCTGGCCCCGCCCCGATGGGGCGGCGTGCTTCAATCAATCCCGGCTGAGCGCATCTTTTCTCGCCTCCGGGCGCGCCGCCTCCGCTGTTCCACGCGCTGCGCCGCCCAGTCCGCGAAGATTGCCGCCAGCTCTGGCGAGGTTTGCCACTCCCACGCAATCGTCCGCTTGACCTCCCCAATCCACGTCACTAGCTCGCCCAACTGCTCGCGCGCCTGCGCCTCCAGCCCGGCCAGCTCGTGGGTTGTTACCGGGCTCTTGTCGGCTGCCGTGCGGCCGGCCGTGGCAAACGCGGCGTGCGCCGCGCGCCCGTCGATGCCGCGCCCCAGGAGACGCTGGGTGCAGTGCAGCGCTACCGTGGGCGTGATATCCAGGTCGGCGCCCGCAAGATGGCCGAAGACCAGGCGCCGCTTGGCACGTTTGATGGCCGCCGCGACCGCCGCTCCGCACCGCGTGCTGGCCAGAAACTCCAGCTGGCGGACCGTTTCGGGATCCGGCAGGACGGGCCGCCCGTCACTGGCGCGCCCGATGCGCTGCAGTTCCAGCAGGCGGGAGGCATAAGCCGCGCGGATTTCGGCCTCGCATTCGTTGGTCATGGGGTGACTCGAATATTGCCTGGGTGCTGCACCGGTTTGGCTAACACACATATGTGTTAGCCAAGCCGGGACCGTAAAGCAACCTGCCTTGCGTCGGCGCCGATCTGGTTGCACGGAGCGCCTTGGCCTAGAGTGGCGTCTATGTGCCGTATTAATCACATAATGTGCCTTATGTTAAATCTACGGCGCATCCCATGCACGAGGCGTTTTTCGCCTGTGTGGGCCACGGCAAGCTCAAATTTTCTGTCATGGGAAAGCCGTCTTCTCTCAGGCGCAATACCAGCGTCGCGCCGTTCGGCTATGCCGGCAGCAGGTCGCCGGACGACGACGGCATGCTGCGACCCAGGGTGACATCAAAATCCAGATCGAGCTCCACGCCGTCATAGTCCACCCGCGGCGCCAAGCGGCGGCGCGGTCCTGGCTCGAGTCGCACCAGCTTGTAGCGTTCCATGGTGCGTAGCGTACGCGACAGGTTCGAAATCGCGCGCCCGGTTTTCTCAGCCAACTCGTCGAGCGACTCAGGGTGCGTCTGGCTGATGAGCGTCAGGAGTTCGCGGTTGGCGGGCGACAGCACTTTGGCCAGCACTTCGAGCGATTGGAACCAGACCTTGGGCTCGTCCGGACCGGGCCTATATTGGCCCCGCGCGATGGCGATCGTACGCGCCTTGTAGTCCTCAAGTGAGGCGATGCCGATTTTCAATCTGCTCATGATCCGCTACTCCTTTGCTGGAGGATCTTGTCGACTTCCACCCAAAAATCCGCGACAAGCGTGCCCGCATCCTGGTAGTCGTAAAACCGCACGCGCTCGCCGGCGTGTTTGTGGTCGTACTCAATTCGCGTGCGTGCCCCAGGGCCGTTGCCCTCGAAGATGGAATGGGCATTATCAAAGCCAAGCAAGCGCAGGCCAGCCGCGTCATGCAAGGTCAGCGAATATCGGATGCCATGCGGTCGCTCAGGTGCCACCGCACAGGTCTTCGCTTCGAACTTGACCCAACATGCCCCGTCGGCGTCAACGGTGAAACTCTCGCCATCCAGCGCGAGCAGATTGTCCAGGCTCGGGTCACGTGTCATATCTTATCAGACTGAGATAACAAAGAGCGAGGGATGGCAGCTCGGAATTGCTTTGGCGTGCGCGCCGCAGTTCGCAAGCGCTGCGTGCGTGACATGCGCTCGATGTCATCATGTTATTGTTGCATCACTCACAAGGAGCTGCGCCACAAATGCGTTGCATCGTACTCATCGCCGTCCTCGCCCTCACAGCAAACGCGCAGGCGGCCAAGTGCCGCAACCGCGGGGAAATCTTGTACACCCAAGATCAGTACTGTCCGGCCGGATACACGGACATCACCTCCGGATCGGGCGGATCGGTGTCCACAATAGAAAAGTCAGCGATCGTGCGGCAGCAAGAACAACAATTTCTGGCTCAGCGAGCCGCTGATGGCCGTCAATACCAGGTGCAGATGGCACAGCAACAGCAACAGGAATATGCAGCTGCCAATCACCAGCGCAGCGTTTGCCAGTCGCTCGATGCGCAGCTTCGCTCTACCGAAATCGCCATGCGCCAAATCAACGCGTGGCAAGAGATGGACCGCCTTAAACAAAACCACAGGGCGATTCGCGATCAGCAATTTCAACTCGGTTGCCATCGCTGACTAAGCCAAAGGCTGGCTTGCATTGAAGGAGGATGCAGGAGGGTCTGCACGCGGGCGTCTGTGAGGCTCGCCACTCGGCTATGTCTTCGGCTCGCCCACGATGGCATAACGTACCTGCTCCATCTGATCCTCACTTACTGCTATCGTGCGGACGATGGCACGCGACCAGACGCCATCGTCCTCACAGGTGATTGCAACGCGGTGATGCCATGTCCGTGCCCTCCTCACCCGCGTCAATAACTCGCACATATCGTCAAACGACACTGGATTTCCGTTACCCGATACGACTTTATGGGCGCCCTTCTTCACGGCGACCAGTTCGGCGCGCAGCGTGTCGCGCTCATCCGAAGTCCTTATACACTCGGCAGAAGCCAGGGCAAGCTGCTTTTGAAGCCTCTGGTTCTCGGCAAGCGCCTTGTCCAACGTGGACTTGGTAGCGTCCAGTTCTGCGCGCAATTTAGCCACGTTGTCTTCGCGCTTCGCCACGTCCTGCAGAGCCTCAGGATCGCCCACTGCGCGAACCATCGCTCGCACACGTTCAGCACGGCGGCGCGCGCGGTAAGCGGCCTGACGTTCGGCATTCGTCATGGCGTCAGCCTTGCGCGGACGACCGCGGCCACGCTTGACCTCGCCCATCTCCAACTCGCCAGCCCACTTATCCGTTACGTCACGCATATTCGCCCTCCGTGGGGAGAGGCTTATTATTCGTTACTCATAACGAATAATCAATATTCGTTCGCAGAAACTCCGCGAATTTCCGGAGGTCGTTTTCGCTTTCAAGCGTGAAAGTAGATCTGGCTTCGGCATCGGGTGAGCCTTACAGGCTTTCTCGGATGAGGCGTCTCGCCTAGATGACAACTGTACAAATATACAGTACTCTGGTGACAGGACACGCCATGCTCACCGTCGCCCCTGAAACCATCCATCCGTCACTTTGGGTTGCTGCCCAGCTTGCCCGGGGCAACGCGCGCACCGTCTCGACCGGCTCCGCCGCACTGGATAAGGAACTGCCGGGCGGGGGGTGGCCAGTCGGCAGCCAGACGGAGCTATTGCTGCAGCAACCCGGCATTGGCGAACTCCGACTGCTCCGCCCCGCATTTGTGGCTCGCTCCGCGCGTCCGATCGCGCTCCTGGCTCCCCCGCATGCCCCACAAGCCCTATCGTTGGCGAACTGGGGAATTCCGCCGGAGCGATTACTTTGGATTGATGCGCAGCGGACTGCCGATGTCTTGTGGGCGGCCGAGCAAACCTTGCGGGCCGGCACTTGCGGTGTTTTGGTCCTCTGGCAATCCCACCTTCGAAATGATGCGCTACGACGCCTGCAACTGGCGGCGCAGACTTCGGACACGCTCTTCTTCGTGGTGCGCCCCGTAGCGTGCGCGCGGGATGCCTCGCCGTCACCGTTGCGCCTGGCCCTCGAGCCGGCCGCCGGCGGCGTGACCGTCAACTTTGTGAAGCGTCGCGGGCCGCAGCAAGAGACCCCTCTGCTCGTTGCGCTGGAACCCTCCCCTATTCTGTTGTACCGCCATGCTGCGCCTGTGGATCTGCCTACGCCTGCCGTCGCTCCCCCTCGAAGTCTTCCGGCCGAGCTGGTCCACCACTGAACTGGCCGTTGCCGTCCTCGACAAGGAACGGGTCCATCTTGCTACGCCCCTGGCACTGGCCGCAGGCGTCAAGCTGGGCATGCGCCGCGGCGGCGTGCAAACCATCGCGCCGGCCACTATCCTGTTCGACCGCGATGGCGCCAAGGAAGACGACGCACTGGCAAGAATCACCATGGCGACGCTGCAGTTCTCGCCGAATGTGGCCGCAGCAGAAGAAGCCGCGATCCTGATCGACGTTAGCACCACGCTGAGGCTCTTCGGTGGGCCGCGCAAGCTCCGCCGACGGATCATCGATACGGTCGAGGCGATGGGCTTCAGCGCGATGGTCGGCAGCGCCCCGACGGCGCAAGGCGCGTGGCTGCTGGCGCGCTGGGGTGGTGGTACCGCTTTGACCATGGCATCGTTGCAACGCCGGCTGGCCCACCTGCCGATTCTTACCCTACCCGCAGCGCGTAAGTTTGCCGACTGGTTCGATGGGCTCGGCTGCCGCACGTTGGAGGATCTGCGCCGCCTGCCTCGCGCCGGTCTGCAGCGTCGCTGTGGCGCCGACTTCCTGGATGCATTGGATCGCGCCTACGGGGAGGCGCCGGAAATCTTCGAGTGGGCCGAAGCGCCGCCAGCATTCGATGCGGCGGTGGACCTGCCTGACCGCATCGAGAATGCTGAACAGACACTGGCGTATGTCCGCGGCCTGCTAGTGCAGATGGTCGGCTGGCTGACTGCCCGGCATCTCGCCATCAAGCGATTCCGAGTGGAACTGCGCCATGAGCGCGGCCGCGCGGCCATCCCCCCGACGACCATAGAGATCGCGCTCGCGGAGCCCAACTGGCATGAGGAACATCTAGTCCGTATCCTCAAGGTGCGGCTCGCCCTCGTTGCCGTTGAAGCGCCAATGATCGCCGTGGCCGTGTCTGCGATCGACACGGAGCCGGTGGCGCCGCCCACGGATTCCCTCTTTCCGGAACCTGGCGGGACACCCGCCGATCACGCTCGGCTGCTTGAGCTGCTCAGCGCTCGCCTCGGCGCCGACAAGGTTTGCCAGCCCTGCATGCGGGCAGATTACCGCCCCGAGGTCGCCAACGACTGGCAGCCGGCTACGGAAAAGCCAGCCCGCATCTCCTTGCCCCCAGCCCTACCGCGGCCGACCTGGCTCCTGGGCCAGCCGGTTCCGCTCATCGAGCGGGACCACCGGCCGTTCTACGGCTCGCCGCTGCATATCGTCTCGCCACCCGAGCGCATCGAAGCCGGCTGGTGGGGTGGGCAACTGGTCACGCGCGACTACTTCGTCGCGGAAGGCAAGGACCACACCTGCTACTGGATTTTCCAGGAACGTATGGGTAGCCGCGAAGGGGATGAATCTCGGTGGTACCTACACGGCCTCTTCGGGTAACCACCATGAGTGAGATCCTCGCAGCAGGCCTGCCCGACTATGCGGAACTGCATTGCCTGTCCAACTTCTCCTTTCTCACGGGGGCATCCCGCCCTGAAGAGCTGGCCGAGCGCGCGGCACAGCTGGGCTACCACGCGCTCGCGATCACGGACGAATGCTCGCTGGCCGGGATTGTGCGCGCGCACACCGAGGCGAAGAAGGCAGGCATGCGCCTGGTCGTGGGGGCGTCGTTTCGCTTGCAGAATGCCGATGGCTCCCCTGCCCTGTCCTTTCTGGCCCTTGTCAGAAACCGGGAAGGCTATGGCAATCTATGCGAGCTCATTACGCTGGCCCGCATGCGCGCCGCCAAAGGCTCGTATGTCCTGACCCCACGCGACCTTGCGGCACCGGAGGCGCCCTACCAGCACCTCAAGGGGTTGCCCGATTGCCTGGTCGTCTTCACGCCGGATTACGGCGTGCCAGCCGACAAGCTCGACACGCAAGCGTCATGGGTAAGCACCACTTTCGCGGGTCGGGCCTGGATGGGCCTGAACCTGCTGTACCGCCCGATGGACGAAATTCACCGCGGGACGGTCGAGGCGGCCGCCGCGCGCCACCATCTGCGCCTCGTGGCCACCGGCTGCGTCACCATGCACGTGCGCTCGCGCAAGCCAATGCACGACGTGCTGACGGCGATCCGAGTAGGCCGTCCTGTTCCAGAGTGCGGCTACGACCTGGCACCCAATGCCGAGCAGCACCTGCGTTCGCGCCTGCGTCTGGCGAACATCTACCCGCACCGCTACCTCACCGAATCCATCCACATCGCCAACCTCTGCCAGTTTTCGTTGGACGAGTTGCGGTATGAATACCCCGACGAAGTGGTGCCGGACGGCACCGCACCCGCGGACTATCTGCGCGCCGAGACTTACGCCGGTGCGCACCGCCGCTTCCCCGCCGGCATCCCTCTGGTCGTGCAACAGCAGCTCGAGCACGAACTGGCGCTCGTCCGGGACATGGACTATGAGCGGTACTTCCTGACCGTCTATGACATTGTCCGCTTCGCACGCTCCAACGGTATCCTATGCCAGGGCCGTGGTTCGGCGGCCAATTCCGCGGTCTGCTACTGCCTGGGCATCACGGAAGTGGACCCCGCGCGCGGCAACCTCCTGTTCGAGCGGTTCATTTCCAAGGAGCGCGGCGAGCCCCCCGACATTGACGTCGACTTCGAGCACCAGCGACGCGAAGAGGTCATCCAGTACCTTTACCGCAAGTACGGGCGAGATCGGGCAGCGCTCGCGGCCGCGGTGACGACTTACCGTCCGCGCAGCGCCTTGCGCGATACCGGCAAAGCTCTCGGCGTGGACCCGGCCATCGTGGACCTCGTGGCCAAGTCGCATCACTGGTTCGATGGCAAGGCGGACCTGCTCAAGCGCTTCGCGGAAAGCGGCGTCGACGCCGAAGCCGAGCTTTCCCAACGATGGGCGAACATGGCCGTCGCGTTGCTCGGTTTTCCGCGCCACCTGTCCCAGCACACAGGCGGATTCGTACTCGCGCGCGACAAGCTGTCACGACTCGTGCCCATTGAGAATGCCGCGATGGTGGACCGCAGCGTGATCCAGTGGGACAAGGATGATCTGGACGCCTTGGGTCTCCTCAAGGTGGACGTGCTGGCGCTCGGCATGTTGTCCGCCGTGCGACGCGCACTGGACCTCGTCGCCGACCAGCGCGGCGAAGCCTTCGAGCTGCAGGACATTCCCGCGGAAGACCCGGCGACCTACGACATGATCTGCCAGGCCGATACCGTGGGGGTGTTCCAGATCGAATCGCGCGCCCAGATGTCGATGCTGCCACGCCTGAAGCCGCGAACGTTCTACGATCTGGTCATCGAGGTCGCCATCGTCCGGCCGGGACCCGTCCAGGGTGGCATGGTGCACCCCTACCTGCGCCGACGGCAGGGCTTCGAGCCCGTCACCTACCCCAGTGCCGCGATGGAAAAGGCGCTGTCGCGCACGCTGGGCGTGCCGATCTTCCAGGAGCAGGTGATGCAGGTGGCCATGCTGGCCGCCGGCTTTTCGGCCGGCGAGGCCGACCAGTTGCGGCGCGCCATGGCTGCGTGGAAGCGCAAGGGAGGTATCGATAAATACTATGATCGGATCGTCTCGGGCATGCTCGAGCGCGGCTACGACCGCGAGTTCGCCGAAAGCATCTTCCGCCAGATCCAGGGATTCGGCGAATACGGATTCCCCGAGAGCCACGCGGCCAGCTTCGCCCTGCTCGTCTACGCCAGCGCCTGGCTGAAATGCCATGAGCCCGAGGCCTTCCTTTGCGCGATGCTGAACAGCCAGCCCATGGGCTTCTACACGCCCTCGCAGCTGGTGCAGGATGCGAAGCGCCACGGCGTCATCGTGCTGCCCGCTGATGTGTCGGTAAGTGGCTGGGATTCCGCGCTCGAACATTCTCTCGGTGACGGCGCGCGGCCTGCCGTGCGACTCGGCCTGTCCCTGCTGCGCGGCATGCGGCGAGAGGCAGCACACCGCATCGAGGAGGCCCACGCGATTCGGCCGTTCGCCAGCACTGCGGAGCTGGCCCGGCGAGCGGGGCTCGATCGGAACGACCTGCAAGCGCTCGCCGCAGGCAATGCCCTGGCAGCGATGACCGGCGGGCGCCGGCAGGCCCTTTGGCTGGCCGCTGCGGCGGTGCCCGACAAGGACATGCTGCGGGCCGCCGAACTCGTCGAAGAGCCGGCGGAACTGGCGCAGGCGACCGAGGGCGAGGAGATCGTCGGGGACTACCGGGCGATGGGTCTGACGCTTCGGCGCCACCCGCTCGCCTTGCTGCGCCCAATACTGACCGAGCGGCGTTTTGTGCCAGCCTCGGAGCTTGCGCAATACCAGCCGCGGCAGACCGCCCGTGCGGCCGGCATTGTGACGGTGCGGCAGCGCCCGAGCACCTCAAATGGCGTCATCTTTATGACATTGGAGGATGAGACCGGCGTTGTGAACGTGATCGTGTGGCCTGGCGTCTTCGAACGCTTTCGCAAAGAGGTCCTCACCGCGAGGATGGCCGGCATCTATGGACAGTGGCAATGCGAAGGCGAAGTCCGCCATCTGATCGCGCAGCGCATCGTGGATCTGTCTCCGATGCTTGGTCGCCTTGACACCGCCAGCCGCAATTTCTGCTGACGCACCCACCGTATCACGTTTTTTCTAGTAGCTAGCCAACACCACGTGCGCAGGCCGCGAGTCGACTCTTGTCTACGACCAACGAACTCGTAATAGACACCCACCATCGTTTATTCGCCCGCGCCCCAAGTTTTCTCAACGGAAACATCGAGACAACGAACAGGCATGCCACTCTGAACAGATGGCACGCTTCAGGTAAGCGTTGCAGTTTTGGCGTGGAGACCTTAGACAAAGCAGGTGGCCACCTGACGAACGGCCGAGGAGAGTACCAGCCAAGCGCGTTGAGCTGCTCGTCCCCTTTTGCCACGTGCCGAATACCGCATGTTCGGGCCATCGTGGCCGGAAGCGACGGCGGAATTGTTATGACAACGGGGCCGTACAACTCGTTTGTAGGACACCAACTGATAGTTCAGCCACTGAGCGGACAGCAGACTAAGCCTATACCAGTTCGCAGGAGGTCATCATGGCCACCGCAAACATTCATGTCGTCCCCGCCGATGACGGCTGGGCCGTCGAAGCCGCCGGCGGCGGCGAGCGTTCCCTGTATCCCACCCAGGAAGCTGCCATTTCCGCCGGGACAGAACGCGCCAAGCGAAAAAAGGTTGAGTTGCTCATCCATGGTCGGGATGGCCAGATACGAGAGCGCAACTCTTTTGGTCATGACCCTCGAGACGTCAAGGGTTAGAACAAGCTCGCGATTCTCGAAGTGCTTTCTGGCTGAGGCCTTATCGGCGCCGGCCAGTCCTCTAGCAAACCGCTTACAGGCCGGTATCCACCCGGATCAGGAGTGCCAGATGGCCGCGCGCTCTATCGCCTCGTTGTCGATCAGTTTTGGGCTCGTGTCCATACCAGTCAAGGTCTTTTCCGCTACGGAAAGCAAGGCGGCAATCAGCTTTAACCTTCTCCATAAGGGCTGCGGCTCACGCCTTAGACAGCAGTACATCTGCCAGCGGGAAGGCGTTGTCGTTGACCGTGCCGACATGGTGAAGGGTTATGAGTTCGAGAAAGACAGGTATGTCATCTTCGAGCCGAGCGAACTCAAGGCGCTTGAGGAGGCGACCCAGCAAACCATCGATATCATCGCGTTCATGCCGCTAGCCGCCATCGATCCAATCTACTATGAGAAGGCTTATTACCTGGGTCCCGACAAACGCGGCGGAAAGCCATACAGTCTGCTGGTCGAAGCCCTGCGCGCCTCGGGAAAATGCGCCCTCGCGAAGTGGGCTTGGAGGGGTAAGCAATACATGGTCCAGATACGTGTCGGCGACGACGGTCTTGTTTTGCAGCAGCTTCTGTACGCTGATGAGGTCCGCTCCATGGCGGAACTGCATATCGAACCCGTCAATGTTTCAAAGGCCGAACTGTCGTTGGCGGAGCAACTGATCGAACAAGGGACGGTGGATGGGTACGACCCGGCGGAGTACACCGACGAGGAGAAGCAGCGAATCCTGGCGCAGATTGACAAGAAGATTGCTGGTCAAGCGATCACGATTGCTCCGGAAACAGGCGGCGCGGCAACCGGCGCCGAAGTCATCGACCTGATGGAGGCCCTGCGCATGAGCATTGGCGTACCCAAAGGGGCCGCTGCGGGCAAATCGTCCGTCAAGGAAGCGAAGCCACCGGTGAGACGCGGTTCGAAGCGTGCCAATACTGAGGCGGCAGTAACACCGGCCAAAAAGACGCGGAAGCAAGCCTGATGGACTTGTACACCCTCTGCGACGGTCCAGAGATCACTGGCGTCCCGCGCAGCGCGATGGGTCTCATTGCAGCTGGCATCGTGACGAGCGCAGGCGGAAATCATGACGAGTCGCCTTGCACTCCGCCAGGTATCACCGGCAATCAATCCCAAAGTCCATCGTGCCATGACATCCCGGAAAGGGTCTCTTGAGCGTTACAACGCCAAGCGAAATTTCGCGATCACGCCTGAGCCATCGGGACGTGCCAAGTGAAAGCACGACGCTCCCCCGAAGCTCTCTTTCGTCATTCAGAAACACTGGGCGCGACGACTGCACTATGATTTCCGGCTCGAGCTCGATGGCGTCCTGCTGAGCTGGGCCGTGCCAAAGGGACCCAGTTACGATCCCAATGAAAAGCGCATCGCCGTCCATACGGAGGATCATCCGCTCGACTACGCCAGCTTTGAGGGTGAGATTCCGGCTAAACAGTATGGGGCCGGCTCCGTGATCGTCTGGGACCGTGGGACCTGGGAGCCTGTCGGCGATCCGCGTGAGGGGATGGCAGCGGGCAAGCTGCTGTTCGACCTTTACGGCGAGAAGCTAGCGGGCCGTTGGGAGCTGTTGCGTATCGCCAAATCAGGTGACAAGTCGGAACAGTGGATTCTGTTCAAGAAGCGAGACGCCTGGGCACGATCCCTTGCCGAGTTCGACGTGTTGGCAGCCTTTCCGGACAGCGTCATAGCGAAACCGCTGGGTGCGGTGACCCAGCCGTCGTTGACCACGTCTCACACAGATTCCTCTGAGACGATCGAGGATGGTCCGCTTGCGCCTTTACCGGTAAAGCTGGCCCCGCAACTGGCCACATTGTCGCCCACACTCCCCGATGGCTCGGGCTGGATCATCGAAACCAAGTTCGACGGCTATCGCATGCTGGCAAGAATTGAAGATGCCAAGGTGACCCTCTTCACTCGGAATGGTCATGACTGGACGAGTAAGCTGAAGTCCCTCGCCACCGAGCTCGAAAAGCTGGACATTTCGGAAGGCTGGCTCGATGGTGAGATCGTCGTGTTGCGCGATGGCGTGCCCGATTTCAATGCACTGCAGAATGCCATTGACCGGCATCGCAACGACGCGATCGTCTTCTTCGCATTCGATCTTCCTTTCTGGGAAGGTCGGGACTTACGCAATGTTCCGTTGCTGCAGAGGCGGGCAAAGCTGGAAGGCCTTGTGGCGAGTCATTCCGAGCGCGTGCGCTTCAGCGAGGCCTTCGATGCGCCACCGGCACAGATTTTCCAGGCTGCGTGCAAACTAGGCTTGGAAGGCTTGATGTTCAAGCGGGCAGACGCCGCTTATGTTTCGGCGGGATCCCAGACCTGGCTCAAGGCCAAATGCAAGCTGCGGCAGGAGTTTGTGATTGGCGGCTTTTCCGACCGCACAGGGGCTACCGCTGAAGTCGGCAAGCTCTATCTTGGCGTGTATGAGCAGGGAGAACTTCGCTATGCCGGCGGGGTCGGTACCGGCTGGGACAGTGCGACCGCCGCGGAACTGAAGAAGCGCTTGCCCGCCATCGAGATCGAGCAAAGCCCCTTTTCCACGGAGGCGCGTTCCAGCCGTCGATGGGGCGGAAGTCGGGAAGCCACGAAGCGGTGGGTAAGGCCGACGCTCGTTGCAGAGGTTGAGTTTTCCGAGTGGACACCCGAGGGACATGTGCGCCATGCCTCCTTCAAAGGCCTGCGCGTCGACCATCCCGCCAAGTCGATCCGGCGGGAGGCGGTCCAAACGTCTGTGACGCCCCACGGCGTCAGCGCCATCAAGGTCACCAACCCCGATCGTGTCATCGACAAGTCTGAAGGCATCACAAAGGTCGAACTGGTCCGCTACTACGAGAGCGTGGCAGAACTCATGCTTCCCCACCTTCAGGATAGGCCGCTATCCCTGGTGCGCGCACCCGACGGGATCGACGCCACGAGGTTTTTCCAAAAGCATGCAGAAACAGCAATGCCAGGCCTGACCGAACAGCCCGCTTCCCTCTGGCCAGGCCATGCGGCGCTGCTCACAGCCGATTCGCCTGAAGCGATTGTCGCGGCTGCCCAAATGAATGTGGTCGAGTTCCACACCTGGAATTCCACCGTTGGCAGCATTAACCGTCCCGACCGCGTCATCTTTGACCTGGATCCCGGGGAAGGTGTGAGGTGGGAAACCATGCTCGAAGCAGCTGTCCTGGTGCGCACGCTGCTGGATGAACTTGGCCTGCAATCATGGCTCAAGACCAGTGGCGGGAAGGGTCTTCATGTCGTCGTGCCATTAGCACCACGTCGATCTTACGATGAGGTGAAAGCGTTTTCCCGCGCAGCCGTCCAACATCTTGCCGCCACGTTGCCACAACGCTTCACTTCCCGCTCGGGGGCGGCCAATCGCAAAGGGCGAATCTTCGTCGACTACTTACGTAACGGCTTCTCGCAGACGACTGCAGCCGCTTTTTCCGCTCGCGCAAGACCCGGGCTTGGCGTCTCCATGCCCGTTGCATGGGACGAGCTTTTCAAGTTGAAAAGCGGCGACCAGTGGACCATTCGGGATGCCCGCGAGCACCTCAGTTTCCAGCTGGTTGACCCATGGGACGGGTACTGGACGACTAAGCAGGTACTAACGGGTGCCATCAAACGGATAAAGTAACCGATCATAAATATGCACCAATGCGCACTTCGATAGCGCCTAATTTCGTTGAAGTGATGCATTCCCCGCGCTGAAGCAGTTTGAATCCGGCCAAGTATCGTGGGCCATGGGAGGCCACCGTAGTCACGCGGCCAGTCGATGCTCGTAATAGGGCCTGCTGCGTTCTTCCAGAATGGCATCGAGTGCCGGCAGGTTCTTCGGATCTGGGTGCAACCACGCGTCGACGTTCTCGCGGCGGATCGGCACGATGCAACGGTCGTGACCGGCTGCGCTCACTTCTGGTGGTGGCTCATCGGTGATTGCGGCGAACGAGTAGAGGTCAGCTTCGCCCTCCTCCCCCTTTGTCAAGGACCACAGGCATGCTACCAGCATGTCCTGCTGCGGCTCCGGGCGGAATTCCAGCACCACGTTCTCCTCGACCTCGCCCGGCGCGAGCTCACGATGCTCCAGCCGGTGGCGAGCGACGTTTTCGTAGAAGGCATTGACGATCACGATGCCGTGCTTGTAGCCATAAAGCTGGCGCCAGGCCTTCTTGAGACTGTCGCGGCGCGCATTGTAGGTGCCGGGCTTCTGTCGTTCCATCGCCGCAGTCCAGCCAGGCAGTCGGCACTGATAGCGCATCGGAATGACGGTGAGCTGGCCATCCTCAACGACGAGCACGGGCGCGTAGTAACCCGGAAATATCCGCGAATCGCGAGGGAGTAATTCGGTGCGCTGCAGATCAGCCAGGTTGCGCTGCGCCCTTGCAATCTTGTCCGTGGCGATGCGCTGGTCGTTCTCCGCCTTCTTCGTCCGCTTGGTGGCCAGCGTGCGCTCGGCAGCCGTCAGACGCGTCTTCTGCTGGAACAGCTCTGCCTCAAAGAGGCCGGCCTGCTCTCGCTCGGCCGAGGCGATCAGGTCCGCAATGACACGCTCCCCGTCGTTGGTCGGCGCCTCGAATGCCGCTAGCATGGCCTTGGGCAGCTTCGACCAGCCGCCATCGCGTCGCTTTTCCCAGAAAAGATCCACAAAGCGCTCCAGGCTGATGTGTGCACCGAACTCTCGCACGTACCTGCGATAGCTGGCCTGGATTTGGGCGGAATAGCACATCAGTTCTCTCCTGACGCAGGATCCTTCTTACGACTCGCTGACGACGCCTGATCGCTCAATCGCTGGCGTGCCCCCTGAAAGTCGGCTACGTAACGGATCGCCTGTTCGCACTGTTCATGGCTCAATGCATGAATACTTGGTGTCGACAAATTGAAACTAAGCTCGCTCGCCAGCCACTTGATCGCCTTGCCGCGCGCCTCGAATGGGTTCACGCCATGACGGCGCATCTTTGCGGCTACCAGGGGCTCTAGCGCATCATGCAAGCGCTTCTTCGCGTCGCGCAGTTCTGCATTCGCAAGTCGACCGAGCGGTGTGTGCTGACGGCTGCGAGGACGGACGCCGATCCAGGCCTCGCATGGCACACAGATCCAAACCGGTCCGTGATCCTCAAGGTAGGGATACGCGGAGTCGCCCGCCTGGGCAAGCCGGGCAACGTTGCCGCAATATTCGCAGACGTGCTGTACTGGTGCAGGTATGGGGCGTCCAACGCGCATTGCTGCCGTTTGATGAAAGAAGGGCTGGGACCAATAGTACCGACATTCGCACCCGGATTCATCCGGCCGACCAAGGGGGACGGACGACAGGAAACGGCGCCGGTGCTGGCGAACATGCGTACTGGCCTAAAGCCGCCGTGCTGAGAGTAGTTTCGCAGCCAGTTGGTTCCATGCTGCACCGCCTCACCAGCTTTCTGCGAAAGCGGGGCTTCGCGACTGAACTGTAGTCGACCAGTTGACCATTCGGCGTTGCGAGAGCCCCGGCCCGTCGTACGCAGAAACAGGTACGCTGACGCTGGCAGGGAGGGCTTCTGGCACGGGTTCCGAAATTGGAAGAGGCCAAGGATGGATGTCCTGGTCGCTACCAAAGCAAAAAGTGACTAGATCGACTGTTTTTGGATGATTTCAACCTGCTCGTCGATAATGGCCAAGAGTTCGGCTACAGAGCCAGAGAAACGCTGTCGTACCTTCTCTCGTCTTTGGCGCTCGCTGGCCGAACGTACAAGCTCGTAGCTACCACCTTCTTGCGAAAGACGGATGACTCGCAGTTCCTTGCTGGGCGGAACCCGCAGCCAATAAGAATACCCATTCCTAATCCCCTTCTCTGTGCGTTCGCGAGGAATCAGGTATGGCCGAGCAAGCATGATTTCGGCGTGAATCGCTTCAAAGGACATGGTACTGCTCTCAAAAAACAAAGCCCCTGCCTTGCGGACAGGGGCGAACTCTATTCCGGGGAGCAGAAGTCAAGGTTTAGGCTTCTTCTGCAATCAGGAACCTCTTGGGGTTCCTACCGAGCCAAGCCGGTTGACGACCACGGCCGGACCAGGTCCTGCCGGTCTTGGGGTCGCGGTACTTTGGAGGCAGTTCCGACTTCGGCTTGCTTGCACTGTTAACCGCGGGACGGCCGCGACGGCGCTTGGCGATATCTTCGACCGCCAAGCCATACTCCGCCATCAGGGTCCGAATCTTCTCGATCACGCCTGCTACCTCATTCGCGCGGACCTCTGCCAGTTTGGCTTCGAGGGCCTGCTTCTGGGACATGAGTTCCTTATAGGATGCCATGTGAGTTTCCTTTCTAGTCGAGGTCTGAGAGAAGAGAGTTTAAAGCCAATCCGAGCTTACATCTACAACTGGTTGCATCTTCACATTATAGGTGCACAATTCAATCCGAAACCATCGATGTATGCCAACTGAATTCAGCGAAAATACGGCTAGGAGCAGTAAGAGAACGACCGATAGAAGGTCCATGGTTACTGCGCTGGAGTTCTCGGATCATCAAAGGGTCCGCCATTACGGAAGGCAGAGGGAGCGCTCGCCAGTCCGAGGGCAAGGACTTCACGCTGCCGTCCCGGCTCTTGTAATCTGTCGGGTCAGATATAGCGGCCATTCGGCAAACGGTGGATGATGATTGATGTACGTACTAGGTCTGGCCTAACGAGCGCAGGAGCGTTGGGACCTTAGCGCTGCTCGTGGCCTGCACACGGGCGATGAGTGCGTAATCGACCTGACTCACTCCATATGTCTGAGCAATATCGTGTTGCAGGCGATTCCACAAATGACCGGTCATTTCCGCGTCGGCCATTGCTCGGTGTGCACGCCCCGTCGTAGGCAGTTGAAGCATATCGACGAGTGTCGATAACTTGTGATTTCGAGCCTGCGGGTAGATGCGTCTGGAAGTAAGCATCGTGCACGCGAAGTGCTGATCGGCTGCGATGTCCAGTAGCCCAAGCTCGGCTCGCCAAAATCTTCGATCGAAACCAGCATTGTGGGCTACCACCGGATGTCTGCCGACAAACCGTGCCGCTTCACCCATGATCTTGGACGCAGCAGGGGCATCCGCAATCATGTCATTGGTAATCCCGGTCAGGCTGACAACCTGCGAGGGGATACGCCTTCCTGCGTTCATCAAGCTTTGAAATCGGTCGACGATTTCACCGTCGCGCAGCAGGATCACAGCAATTTCCGTTGCTCGGTCACCTCGACTTGGCGACAATCCCGTCGTTTCGAAATCCAGAACTGCAACCGTTCGCACCCTGCTCCCCTTTGTTCATTGAAAACCAAAATAGGCTCCACGCTGCCAAAAGGCGTCCGCCCGAGGTTACGTAGACCGCTGTGGACTGCGCCGGACCTCCTTGTTGCCGACACAGTACCCCCATGACACGTCTGGATTTTGCGTGCCCACACAGGTGCAACGCTTGCTACTGAATGCGCAGTAATGCCTCTTTTGCTCGCATCTTCAAGGACTGATGTGTGACAGCCGGATCCCCAATTGGCCCCGTACATCGAAGCCCATTATCGGCCAATCCCCTATTGCAAAGACAGCCTGCAGATTGAAAAATCTGGCTGTAGAAGGAGGCTTGCGATGGAAATGCGTTGGGAAAAGCTTTACAGCGGCGGTCTGGGAGAGCTTCATCGGTCCGAACGGGCGATATGTCGGCCGGCGCGTCGGTCAGGCAGGCGGAACGGGCTGTGGGCTGGAATGATGGTCACCCTATTAGTCATCGGAGGTGTACTGGTCTTTATATAGCGCTTGCGGGACGCCAGGTGAGAGCGGGAGGAAAGTTGCCATACATCTGGAATGCCGGCGCTGATGGCATCCTGCCCTCATACTTCGCCACGCCCGTCGAAGCTGACGCCCGAGTGGTGCGGGGCTAATGACGGTAGTGGGTCGACTTCTGCCCTACGCGGAACGGTCCAGGAAAAGTGCTCCGTTGTGCTCGGCGTCGGGCCGTCCCCGGCCATGAGCCGTCGCTCGCCAGCACGTCGCGAGGACATTCCGACGTCAACTCAGCCTCGCAAGCGGCCATTGCGGCCAGATGAAGTAGGTTGCTTGCGAACTCAGACCTTCCTTGAGGCTGCTGCTACCGCGCGACGCGGTAGACGCACGTCAAATGCGGTCTCCTCCTGGTCGGACCGGGCGATGATCGATCCGTGATGGGCTTTGGCAATCTCGCTCGCGATATACAGTCCGAGCCCGAGGCCGCGCGGGTTGTTGTCTTCCTGATCTGGGCCTCTGCTCAGCGGGTCGAAGATCCGATCCAGCGTCAGGGGTCAATGGCTGGGCCGCTGTTGATAACCTCGAGACTAACTTCCGCATCGTAACCGGTTACTACAACGCGGACCGGCTTGTCCGGCGCGCCGTACGCTATCGCATTGAGCACCAGATTGGAAATCAGTTGCTGCAGGCGCGAACCGTCCCCAGCACCTACCAAATTGCCGCTTAGCTCAAGATCGATGCGGTGGGCCGGATTCGCTGCGCGCAACTGGTCCGCGGCATTGCCGACCACTTTAGCCAGGTCGACATCAGTAGGTGCGATGTTGATACCGAGGCCAAGCTTCGTTCGGTTGAAATCGCACAGATCATCCCGGAGAGAATTCATGCTGACATCGCTTCGAATCAGTCGGACTGCCGCTGCTGATACCTTTTCCCCGGCGTTCAGTGCGGCCAGATAGGTAGCAGTCATCTGGATGGTTTGGAGGGGACTTCGCAAATCATGTCCAAGCATGCCGAGCAACAGATCGCGAGATTGCTCCACCTCCGCATTGAAAAAATCCACGGATTCCGCGACTGCCTGATCAATGGCTTCGTTGAAGCGCACCATGTCGTCCAGATCCGCAGCGACCAACTGAAATTCGTTGATCCACAAGCGCAATACGCTGGCGCGAAGCGCCCGGAACTCGGCGACCAACTGGTTGATGTTGAACCCCCCGCGCGCCCGCATGAGGCGTGCGTCTGCGCTGCGGTCTCCGGCGCACCGGGGGGCGCTCGCCCCAGTGATTTCTCGCGTATCCAGCTAGACGCATGGCTGCTCCATAAGAGAGGGAAGGCGCCTGCCCTTGCGTAGAACAGGATCACGTAGAAGGGATTGATGGTCAAGCGGGCGAGATCCGCGTTCCCACGATCAAGCATACGAACACCCCGCAATCGAGAAGTGTGGGTATCCGCACTTTGTCCCGAATATAAATACGTCGTGAGTTGACCCCTCTCGGCAACTTTTCGAAGGCCGCTCAGCACGGGCTACCTGGGCCCATAATGCTATCCGCTATGATTAGATGAGCAGCATGCGGCACTCGCATCTCTACTTCGTTTGGGCTAGATCAATTCGAAGGTTAAGTTGGGACGTAGAGTAGTTTTACTTTTTACAATGATCAGTCCGCAGCGAGGTTGAACGCAATCGTACCGCTTCGCGTTCGCACTAAAGCCATGTACCACCGCGGTGTATATGAAGCATTGACCGAGAAAGTGACACAGCTAAAAGCGGCGTTCCCCGGTAAAAGAGTTTTAGTGGTCCGTGATGAGTTTGCCGCCATCTTTGAAAGCTGCGAGCTCGAAAAGCAAGGCGTAGTCATAACGGCCACGTCCCTTGATAACAGCTCGGATTCCTTTGCATTTCTGTGGCACCCGAAAGACTACAGCCTTCTTGTCGAGGCTGTGAAGACGGCAGTCCCCGCAGCCCAGGCCGAGGGGACGATGTGCCAGGCCTCGACGAAGCTCTGAATGACCGCTTTCCTCCGGGGCGAACGTTGGAGCCTGCTGGACCGAACGGCGGCAGTCGACCAGGAGCGGCCGCTCGCCCACGGAATTCCCCTGCCATTCGATTGTCGGCTCCAATCTGAAAACGGACTTCTGCTGCCGAACGACACGCCCAATCCCAGGAGGATCCGCTCAATCCGCAAGAGCAACATATTTATCACACCGCGGGACTCGGCAACTGCCTACAGGGCAACTATGCAAATTTGCGAGACACCATGGGCGCGACCTGATTTCTCGCCTTCTAGAGCTTTTGGCCAGTGCAACTGCCTACCCCGCATCTGCCATCAGCTTCGTCCTAAGACTATAAATCCAGCACCAGCGACGACGTCTTCGTGCCTGAACAGCACACCATGATCTGGTCATTTCGGGCCCGCTCCTCAGGGCTAAGCACAAGGTCGCGGTGGTCTGGGATGCCGTCGAGGACTCTAACCTTGCACGATCCACACACGCCTTCCCTGCACGAATAGGGAACACTGACATGTGCGGCCAACAAGGTATCGAGGATCGTGCTTCCACGGTTCACTTCTAGCGTCCGCTGGGAGCGCTGCAACACGATCTTAAACCCGCCTTCGGCCATCGAGGGCTTGCCTCCGAAGTGCTCGACATGAACCTGCGCCTTCGGCAGCGACGCGGTCGCAGCTTGGAACGCCTCGATCATCGGTCGGGGACCACAGCAGTAGAAATGCGCCATGGCAGGTGCCCCCTTCACGATTGCGGGGATATCAAATATTTTATCCCCGGCCTCAGCATTGAAATGAAAGTGGATGCGCCCGGGCTTAATATCCTCGATTGCTTGAAGCTCGTCGAGAAACGCCGCCACCGCGCGATTTCGCGTGGTGTAGAACAGCTTCCAACTGTGGCCGAGGTGCTCGAGTCTGGCGATCATCGCCTTTAGCGGCGTGATGCCGATTCCGCCTGCGATTAGCACCGTGTGTTCAGCGGTCTCGTCGAGCTGGAAGTGGTTGCGCGGCGGACTAACCTGCAGCCGGTCACTGACTCGCAATCGTTCGTGCACGTGCCGAGAACCACCCCGGCTGTTCGGGTCCTTGTTGACGGAGACGATGTAGCGATCCCGCTCATGTGGAGCGTTGCTCAGAGAGTAGCTCCGCGTCAGGTCGGGCGCCAGCATGAGATCGATGTGCGCTCCTGCAGTGAAGGGCGGAAGGTGGCCGTTGTCCAGGGCCCGCAATTCCACTGAATGAATGCCTTCCGCTTCCCGGCGGATCGACGTGATGCGCAGATCGAGGACCGGCGGGCGGTAGACGAGCGGTGCATGAGGCGGTGGTGGCAACTCGACCTCGATTGTGTCACCTGGGCGGACCTCGCCGCCGCGGATCACGATGCTCATGACCCCTGCCTTCCTCACCAGCCCACTGGGTTCAGCTTCCACCACGTGCTGGAGCAACCCCGGCTTGAACTGCTCAATTTGCACACATGGATTGCGTAGGCCCGTCAGTTCAATCACAGCGTCATTGCCCAGATGCAGGCGGGTTCCGGTCGGGAGGCCCAACAAGTCGAGATGTCGTGTAGCGATATTCTCGCCGAGGTCGCCCGGCCGGACCAAATGCCCTTTCAGGTCCAACTCGTCGAACAGTTCCGTCTGGATCAGATGAACCTGCCGGAGATTGGGCTGCTGGCCAAAGCGCTTAACGTGGTACGCATGCTGATCGGTCGTGCCCGCATGGGCGTCGCCCTCGACGCCAAAGTTCTCGATGAGCCGGATGGCCTGCTTCGGGGTCTTACTGAATGTGTGGTGCTTGCTGATCTGCACTCCAACGACTATGGGCTTAACGTTTGTTTCTGACATGGAATAGTCCTGTTTCTGCACGCCCGACGGGAGCTTCCGCTGGCGTTATAACCGGGACGGACGCTGCTGCGCTCGACCGCGGCCGGTATTAACCGCATATGTGGGCACGGGCATCAGAATGTCGCATCCCAGCACTCGGCGTCAGCTTGACCCAGAACGGATGCTCGGTGCTCCGGCGGATCGCCGAGACCACCTCGCAGATAGTCTCGAGCAGGACATATTTGGCTTCGATCGCGACCGCTTCCGGAAGTCACATTTCATCGTCTGCACGCCGAATTCATCCGCGGTCTCGGCTGAGGTTGCACGTCCGGGGATTGCCTTGCTCAGTCCGGCGTCATTCCAGTTCGATACCCTTGAGTTCAGGCACCAGGAATACGGTGGCGATCATTTCAATGACGTAGAGGCCGGCGAGCAGCGCGATCGCGATTTGAAACGAGTAGGCAGCCGCTATGGCGCCTACGACGATGGGACCGAGCCCGCCCACCGCACGCCCAATGTTAAAGAGCACATTCTGCGCGGTAGCGCGGGCAGCCGTCGGATAGGCTTCCGAGATCAGCGCACCATAGCCGCCGAGCATGCCGTTGACGAACATGCCCATCACAGCGCCTGCCCACAGCATCGTCATGGGGTCGGACAGCCTGGCATAGAGGAGCACCATCACCACGGATCCGCCCTGGAAGATCAGGAACGTCGGTTTGCGGCCGATGCGATCTGCCAGTTGGCCGAAGGCAAAGATGCCGATCATCATGCCGACGATGGTCACCGAGGTCCACATTGCCGACTTGGTCAGCGAAAAGTCCAGGACTTTGGATAGGTAGGTGGGCAGCCAGATCATGATGCCGTAGTAGCCGAAGTTCTGGACTGAAGCGAGAATTACGATGCCAAGGCTGGTACGCACGGTCCTGCCGTCGGCCACTAGCAGCCGAAAGGCGTTGGGCTTGTTCCCTGCGCGCGCGCTGCGCACAAATACTTCGGGCTCGTGAAGGCGGTTTCGGATGAACCATGCAACCAGGGCCGGAATCACACCGACCACAAACATACCGCGCCAGCCCACCACGGGCAGCAGCACTGGCGTCAGTAAGGCGGCCATCAGCACGCCCGTCTGCCAGCCCAGGGCAACATAGGATGAAACGCGTGCGCGCTTGGCGGCTGGCCACGCTTCGGCCGCCAGGGCCATGCCGATGCCGAACTCCCCGCCCAGGCCGATGCCCGCGATGGTGCGATAAATTAGCAGGTCCCAGAACCCCTGAGCGAACGCACACATTCCGGTAAACACGGCGAACAGAACTATGGTCCAGGTCAGCACCCGTACTCGCCCATAGCGGTCACTCAGGGCTCCGAAGACGATGCCGCCGGCCACTGCCCCAATCAAGGTCCACGTCACCAGCGCACCCGACTGGCTGGAGTTCAGTGCCAGGGCCGCACTGATTACCGGCAGCATGAAGCCCAGGATTAGCAGGTCGAATCCGTCCATGGCATAGCCAATGGCGGATCCCGCCAAGGCCTTCCAAGCATAGGGGGGAGTAAGTGGTGACTCGACGTCCTGCGCCGGTTGGGTGAGTGGCTGACTTCTCATGCTGTCTCCATTTTTAGACTGAAAAAGCGCAAAAACACAGCAGCGCTGGCCGTCGAGCCGGGTCAGTGATCCTGCAGGCCAGCGCCGCCGCAAATCTCTTTTTTTAGACTATGCGGGACGCATCACAAAAGCAAGCTGTTTGTATTTTTTCGGGGTTTACGCCTAGCGCTTCAGTACAAATACAGCCCTCTCATGGCTGTGGCATGCTATAGTGACAAAATCTAATTAATGAGACATCTATGCCACGTTGCGCGACGGCACCCGGGGAGATCGACTTCGAAGCGATCGGTGCCCGGCTTCGGGCCTATCGCTTGGGCGCTCAACTGCGTGCCGAACAGATTGCCGACGTTCTCGGCATTTCGCGCGCTGCCGTCTATCGAATGGAGAAGGGCGAGATCGTCAAGATCGAAACGCTAGATCGCTTGGCCGCCATTCTGGGGACTTCGCTGGAGTCGTTGCTCGGAGCGGGAACTGAATACTATCCGTCGGCCATTGCCTACATCGAGCGAATGCGTCAGCTTGAGCAAGGCGCGACGCGCATCCTGGCCCACTTCGAACCGATTTCATTCCTGCTCACCTCACCAAACTATGAGAGGTATCTCGAGCAGATGCTACAGGAAGGTGGAGACAACGATGAGAGCCGTATCCAGGCCGTCATGGAGTTGCTGCGCGAGCGGAAAACGTCCTATGCTTCTCAGCCAACACCGATTGTCAGTCTTATTGGTTTGCGGGAACTCGAACGGTTCGTGCACTTTGGATTGATTGGCCGAATGGATTTGCCCCCGGCGACAAGGATGGAACGCTCGCTCGCTGCCCGAGCCGAAGTGGAGCGCATTGCCGGGCTACTCGAGCAGCAACCGGCCGGTATGCAAATCGGCATCGTGAACGAGAGCATGCCAAACGCCACGTTCCAGATCTTCGAGCGTCCGACAGGCTCCTATGTCGCGGTCAGCCCGTTTCGATTCGGGGAGTTTCCCAATATATCCGGAGGCATTGCGTCTGTAACCGCCGCGCCTGAGGCTGTCTCGCTGTACACCAGCATGGTCGATGCACTATGGCAGCGGTCCTTTAAGGGAATCGATGGCGCCAGGCTTTTGCGGCGCATGCTGCAACAGGTTTGATTTGATCGTTTGAAATAGAGAGACATATGGACTTCAAGACCGTCACCGCCGAGTTTGCACAGAGTGCCCCCGGAACGGACGCCTTCCTAAAGGTAAAGCAACAGTCGCTAGAGCTGATGAAAAGCGATATCGGCAATGCTGCTGCCTATTTCCTAATCTACGGTTTCGCACGTTCCTACGTAATCTTGCATGACGACGAAGGTATCACGACCGAAGTCGCGAACGCAGCCCAGATCCAGTTGCTCGGCTATATGAAGACAATTGAGCCGGCGCTAGGAAATACTCAGGCCCTTCTGGATGCGATGAACCGGATTGTGCTCGACTACGACGAACGGCGCCAGTTCTTTTAACAGAGCAGTCTAAGACCTTGAAGCTTGCGTGGCAAAATCCAACTGATGCCTCCCCAATATTTCTTCGATCCGGCCAAGATAGCTGAGTTTTGATGAGGGTGTAGAAGCAACGTAGTGAGTCCGGGTCTAGTAAAACAGAAACGTCTGCGTGAGGTGTGAGGCGCTCCCCATGATATTCAGCCTGCCCGGTCGAACGTGAGGGAGGTGGCCAAGCAATTACTAGATCCTAAGATCCGAGGTCATTGAAATTGATGGGGCCAAGACAGCCCAGGCAGCATTGAAGGTCAGTTGCAGCGCAGCATGGCTGCCGAACGATCGCCCATCACGGACTGGCAGCTTCGGCCGTTGCTGGAGCACTACAGGCCGAAAGGCCCGTCGGGCTAGTGTCTCGCACGCGTAGGCGCCCCGCGACAAATGCCTGTTCGGCTGAACGGGAGGCCGCGGCTCAGGCCTTTTTCCGAGAACGTTCTTTGGATTTCGGATCTACGCTGCATGCAAGAAGCTGCACGAATGCCACGGGCTGAACCTGTCAAAGGGTACGATCCGCAGGCTGATGGCTGTGGTGTGCGACGCAGCGTCTGCACGCTGCTCGCATACGTTGACGATATGACCAGCCTGATCATGGAGCTACGCTTCACGCATTCAGAACCTTGTGTTCATGTACTTCGACGCGATGCCACCTATTTGAAGCGGCATGACAATTCGGATGTCGCTCTACAGCGACAAGGCTAGTGTTGTCAGAGTCAACATGCCGAGCTTGACTGCGGCCACCTAGCATTGCCTTCGTCGATATTTCATCTCTCAACACCTGCTCGAGCTACCCATCGTAGCTTGGGCAGGTAAGCAGGAATGAGACGGCCTCCAAAGAGCCAGGATGCGTGTCGCAATTTTTTTCAGTCGAACGCGAGATCCCGAGTGCGCCTCTCAATCTGCTCAGCCCATATAGCTGCTGCGCAGCCAACGCGGCAAGGCGGTTGGCACGAAGCCCCCAATCGCCTCGAAGTCAATCCCTCCCGATGCAACGTCGTCTCATTAATTGGATTTTCCAAAGTGTAGCATGCGACCGAGCTGCATCATGCTTGCGCATGCCCCGCCTCGGCGTAAACCCCGACATTGCCGTAAATCGCTTGCAATCGGCATTGTTCCGGCATAGTCTAAAAAATAAGATCTTCCACTGCATCAGCACTTCATCCTCATCAGGATCCCAAGCGCACCGCAATGCAGTGGTTTTTCAGGCTCTTACAGTCTAAAAATGGAGACAGCATGCGAAGCCAGCCCCTCACTCAGTCAGTTTCAGAGGCCGAGGTCCCCACTTCCCCGTACGCATGGAAGGCCTTGGCCGGATCGGCCATTGGCTACGCCATGGACGGCTTTGATCTTCTGATCCTGGGCTTCATGCTGCCGGCCATCGGCGCAGCGCTCGCGCTCAGCACCAGCCAGTCAGGAGCACTGGTCACTTGGACGCTGATCGGTGCCGTGGCGGGCGGAATCATCTTCGGCGCGCTCAGCGACCGCTATGGACGCGTTCGCGTGCTGACCTGGACCATTGTCCTGTTCGCCGTGTTCACCGGCATGTGCGCGTTTGCACAAGGGTTCTGGGATCTGCTGGTCTATCGCACTATCGCCGGCATTGGCCTTGGCGGCGAGTTCGGCATCGGCATGGCCCTCGCAGCCGAAGCGTGGCCGGCCAGCAAGCGCGCCCGCGTCTCATCCTATGTCGCGCTGGGCTGGCAATCCGGCGTGCTAATGGCTGCGTTGCTGACGCCATTGCTGCTGCCCCTTGTCGGCTGGCGCGGCATGTTCGTGATTGGTGTCGTCCCAGCACTGGTTGCATGGTTCATCCGTAATCGCCTGCACGAGCCTGAAGTGTTTGTCCGGAGTACCCGCAGGGAGAAAAAGCCCAATGCATTCAAGTTGCTGGTTGCTGACGGTAAGACCACGCGAATCAGTCTTGGCATCGTCGTTCTTTGTTCGGTTCAGAACTTCGGGTATTACGGCATCATGATCTGGCTGCCCACCTATCTATCCAAGACACTGGGCTTCTCGCTGACCAAATCGGCCATGTGGACCTCCGTCACGATCGTCGGAATGATGATTGGCGTCATCATCTTCGGCCAGCTCGCAGACCGCATCGGCCGCAAGCCGACGTTCCTGATCTTCCAGGCAGGCGCAGTGGCGATGGTGCTGTTTTACGCCCAGTTGTCGGATCCCATGACAATGCTGTGGGCTGGCGCGGTGATGGGAATGTTCGTCAACGGCATGATCGGTGGATACGGTGCACTGATCTCCGAGGCCTACCCCACCGCGGCACGCGCTACCGCACAAAACGTCCTGTTCAACATCGGACGCGCAGTCGGCGGGCTGGGACCAATTGTCGTAGGCGCCATTGCGGCAACCTACTCCTTTCAACTCGCGATCGCATTGCTTGCCAGCATTTACGTTCTGGACATGATCGCCACCATCTTCCTCATCCCTGAACTCAAGGGCGTCGAGCTCGAATAACGCCGGAACCTACCGGACATTCCTTAGGCTGCGCCGTGCGGCGCAGCGCATTTCTCAGGAGTTACCACCATGTGTGCCACCGTGTGTAGCGCGGATTCCGCGGCTACCGTAGCCTCCTATCGCTGTCGAATTGTTGAGCACTACTGGGTCAACCAGCGATACAAGTACATCAGGCTCGAATCCGATGCCCCGATTGCCGACATTACGCGCCCCGGGCAGTTCTACCAGCTCAATTGTCCAACGACTGCCGAGGAGCAACCGTTTCTGCTACGGCCGATGAGCGTCTACGGCGCCGGCCCGGAATCCGGGCGAATCGAGTTCCTATACAACGTCACTGGCGTTGGCACGAGGGCGATGGCCACTCTTCCCACCGATGGTTACATGGACATTGTTGGGCCGCTCGGCAACACCTTTACGTTCGAGCCATCCTTCCGAAGGATTCTCGTCGTGGCCCGTGGCGTAGGTCTGGCCACGATGGCTCCGCTGATCCATCAGGCTGCCGAAGCTGGCGTGGGCATCACCGCGGTGATGTCTGCACGCACCTCGGGCGACCTGATGGAGAAGGAGTTCTTGCGCGGCGCCACAGCAGAGGTGCATAGCGTCTTGGACACCGACGGCACGTCATCGGTGGAGTCCGTGGAGGCCCTGATTCGCCGCCTCATCGCCGAGCAGTCCCCCGACGCCATTTATACCTGCGGGTCGCACCGCCTGCTAATGCTGCTCCAGCGCGTGCTGCAAGACCACCCCGAGGTGCAAGGCGAGGTCGCAATGGAGCAGCGCATGGCCTGCGGTATGGGTGTGTGCCTGTCGTGCGTACGCCTGTTCGATTGCGAGGGTGGCAAGCAGTTCCTCCGCGTGTGTCGCGAAGGCCCGGTATTCAAGATTCGCGAAGTGGTTGGGGAGGTGGAGTTTGGCTAATTTGACTGTCCGGGTTGGCGACCTGACGCTGCGCAACCCCGTAATGCCCGCATCCGGCTGTTTTGCGATCGAGTATCGCGAAGCCATGAACCTGAACAAGCTTGGCGCCCTGGTCATCAAAAGCGTTTCGCCAAAATCGCGTGCCGGCAACCCCACGCCGCGCGTGGCGGAAACCTATACCGGGATGCTCAATTCGATTGGTATTCCGAGCAAGGGGCTGGACTACTACAAGAACGAAGTACTTCCGCCTTACACGCAGTACAACACTCCCGTTATCGTGTCGATCTCTGCTGACACTGCGGAAGAGTTTGGCGCGGCATGCGAAGAGATGTCACTGCCAGAGGTCGCGGCAATAGAGGCGAACATCTCATGCCCCAATCTGGAGGCGGACGGCATGGCCTTCGCCATGTTGCCGGAAACGACCTACAAGGCCGTGTCCGCAATCCGCCGTCGTACCAAGCATCCATTCTGGGTAAAGCTCACACCTAACGCCGGCAACATCGCCGCGGTGGCCAGGGCCGCCGAGGAAGCCGGTGCCGATGCGATTGTCATGGGTAACACGGTGCTGGGCATGGCGATCGATATCCGTACCCGCAAGCCCAAGCTTGGGAACGTCATGGGCGGTGTCTCGGGACCGGCCATCAAGCCGATTGCGCTACGCATGGTGCACCAATGCTACCGCGCCGTACGCATCCCGATCATCGGTTGCGGTGGCATTCAAAACGCTGAAGACGCCATTGAGTTCATGTTGGCCGGCGCCTCTGCCATTCAGGTCGGCACCGCCTCATTCCGCGATCCGGCGGCGATGCAGAAGATCATCGATGGGCTTTACGCCTTCTGCACGCAAACCGGCGTTGAATCCATTCGCGACCTCACTGGTCAGGTAATTCTGGATCGCCAGCTTAGCGACCGCTGGCTTCGCTTCGCCCAGCAATCCGGTTGAGCAACGAGATAAGGAAATGGACATCCTCCACCTCAAACCACTCGCCGAGCAGCTATTCGCGGACATCCATGCATTGTCCTTCGACGGTGTCGGCGTCACGCGCGACAGCTACGGCGCGGGCGAATCCGCAGCGGCAGACTACCTGCGTCGCGTCGCCGTCCAGCACGGACTCAGCGTGCAGAACGACAAGGCCGCCAACCTTGTCTTCTCCCTGCCGGACGAGGACGCCAGCGCGCCGGCTGCATGGGTAGGTTCGCACATGGATTCTGTCCCGCAAGGCGGAAACTTCGATGGACTGGCCGGCATCATCGCCGGATTGCTATGCCAGATTGCGCGAAAAGAGCAGGCCGTCTCCAGTAGTGTGCCACTTCGGGTCATCGCTTTCCGCGGCGAGGAAAGCGCCTGGTTCGGCAAGGCATATATGGGCTCTGGCGCAGCACTGGGTAAGCTGGCTCCGGAAGATCTCACGCTAAAACACCGTAGCTCCGGACGAACACTCTCGGAATGCATGGCGGCGGTGGGCGCCGACGTCGACGCCATCGCAGCGCAGCAACCACTCTTCGACAGGGCTTCGGCCGCAGCGTACTTGGAGTTGCATATTGAACAGGGCCCTGTCATGGTCGCGCGGAAGCTCCCACTGGCCGTGGTGCCCGGGATTCGCGGCAACGTCCGTCACAACCGAGTGACATGTATTGGCGAACCAGGACATTCTGGTGCTGTTCCCCGCTGGCTGCGCAAAGATGCCATGTTTGCGGTAGCGGACCTCATCACCCGCCTCGACGAGCACTGGAAAGTGTTGCTGGAACGCGGTAGCGATTTGGTCGTTACCACCGGAATCGTCTCCACCGATCCTGCAGAACATTCCATCTCGCGCATTCCCGGCAAGGTGGACTTTAGTTTTGAAGTCCGCAGCAAGAGCGTGGACATGCTCGAAGGCTTTTACCAACTGTTCCGCACCGAGTGCAAGGCCATCAGCCGCGATCGTGGCGTGAACTTCGAGTTTGATCGCCGCATCGAATCCGCGCCTGCGACGATGGATCCCGGGCTTTCGGATCTCCTGCGCAACGCATGCGCCAAGGCGGAACTGCCGGTAGAAATGGTCCCGAGCGGCGCAGGCCACGACGCGTCGCTGTTTGCCAATGCCGGCATCCCGACTGCGATGCTTTTTGTACGCAACGAACACGGCTCGCACAATCCGGACGAAGCCATGGAGCTGGACGACTTCATTCTCGGCACGAAGGTTCTGTACGAGGCGCTCGAAGCCATGCCGCGCGGGAGGAAGTCATGACCATTGAGACGCTGACGATTCGTCGTCCAGACGACTGGCATCTACATCTGCGCGATGACGATATGTTGCGTGCCGTACTACCGGCTTCCGCCAGCCAGTACGGCCGGGCCATCGTGATGCCGAACCTGAAACCGCCGGTTACGACCATCAAGGCTGGTTTGGCCTATCGGCAACGGATTTGCGATGCACTTCCCAGCGATTTGGCGTTCACGCCGATGATGACGTGCTATCTCTGCGACGACACAGATCCCGGGGAAATCCGTGCCGGATTCGAGTGCGGAGCGTTTGCTGCCGCCAAGCTCTATCCCGCTGGCGCCACGACGCACTCCGAGTATGGCGTCACATCGGTCGACCGGATTGCCAGCGTCCTGGCGACCATGCAAGACATTGGCATGCCGCTGCTGCTCCACGGCGAGTCCACGGACCCGGCGATCGACGTCTTCGATCGGGAAGCGGCGTTTCTGCGCACGACGCTGACACAGATCCTCACCCTCTATCCACGTTTGAAAGTCGTGCTGGAGCACATTACGACCGAGGAAGCGGCCGATTTCGTCATGCGCGATGAAAGCGGCCGCCTGGCGGCCACCATCACGCCGCAGCACCTGATGTTCAACCGCAACGCGATGTTCACTGGCGGCATTCGCCCTCACTTCTACTGCCTACCGGTGCTCAAGCGCGAACAGCACAGACTGGCACTGCGGCGTGCGGCCACATCGGGATCGCCTGCCTTCTTCCTGGGCACCGATTCCGCTCCGCACGACACGAGCGCCAAGGAATCGGCATGCGGTTGCGCCGGCATTTTCAGTGCCTCTGTCGCATTGCAGGCATACCTGACGGTGTTCGAAGAAGAACAAGCCCTGCACCGCTTCGAAGCCTTCGCCAGCGAGAACGGTGCGCGCTTCTACGGTGTCCCGCTGAACGAAGGAAGCGTCACCTTCCATCGGACGCCGACACGCGTCACCGGTAACATCGACCTGCCGGATGGACGCCGAATCCAGACGTTCCTCGCTGGGGAAACGCTGCCCTGGACCCTCGCATAGCTTTACGCGCTCTTTCATTGGACTGCACCGTGACTACCACCTATCGCACCGAAGCCGACCTGCTTGGCGAACGCCAGGTTCCTGCCGACGCCTACTATGGCGTGCACACCCTGCGTGCTTGGGAGAACTTCCAGATTACCGGCACACCCATTTCCTCTTGGCCGGATCTCATCATTGCGCTGGCGTCCGTCAAACAGGCTGCCGCCGAGGCCAACGCCGAACTAGGCCTATTGCCACTCGCATTGCGCGACGCCATTATTGCCGCGTGCCACGACGTGCGCGACGGCCGCCTCCACGATCAGTTCATCATTGACACGATTCAGGGCGGCGCAGGTACGTCCACGAACATGAACGCCAACGAGGTGATCTGCAATCGTGCCCTCGAACATTTGGGTTTCGGCAAAGGAGACTACGCCTTCCTGCACCCGAATGAGCACGTAAACATGGCACAAAGCACGAACGACGTGTATCCGACGGCGCTGCGCATCGCCACGTGCTTTGCCATCGAACATCTCATGGAGGCGATGGATGTCCTTCGCATCGCCTTCGACAAGAAGTCAGCCGAGTTTTCGAGGCTCTACAAATTGGGGCGCACTCAGCTTCAGGATGCCGTGCCGATGACTCTCGGACAAGAGTTCTCCACCTATGCCGTAATGCTGGAAGAGGACATGGAGCGGCTGCGTGAGGCCTCAACCCTTATTCGCGAAATCAACCTCGGTGCCACAGCCATCGGTACGGGCATCACGGCCCACCCCGACTATGCAGCGAAGGCACTGGCCGCGCTGCGGCGTATCACAGGTCTCGATCTCGCACTGGCACCCAACCTGGTGGAAGCCACCCAGGACTGTGGTGCGTTCGTCCAGATTTCTGGCGTGCTCAAGCGGATCGCCGTCAAGCTCTCCAAGACCTGCAACGACCTGCGTCTTTTGTCCAGCGGCCCGCGTGCCGGGTTCGGCGAGATCAACCTTCCCCCGATGCAGGCAGGCTCATCGATCATGCCGGGCAAGGTCAATCCCGTCATTCCGGAAGTGGTCAACCAAATTGCCTTCGAAGTGTTTGGCAATGACACAACCATCACGTTCGCCGCGGAAGCTGGTCAGTTGCAGCTCAATGCGTTCGAGCCAGTCATCGCCGCCAGCCTGTTCCGCAGCTTCCGGCACTTGACCAATGGCTGCCTGACGCTGGCGCAGAAATGCGTCTGCGACATCACCGCCAACCCGGAACGCTTGCGCGAGACCATCGAACGGTCCATCGCACTGGTGACGGCACTCAATCCTGTGATCGGCTACAAGAATGCGACGTCGGTTGCTGCCCAGGCCTATGCGGAGAACAGGACGATTCGCGAAGTGGTACTTGCCCGCGGCCTGATGACGGCGGAGGCTCTGGAAGAAGCGCTGCGTCCGGAGGCTCTCACCCATCCCCGTGCGGACGTTCACTGCAAGCCATAAAGGGACTATTGCCATGTCCAAGAACCGCACCGATCTCACTCTCCAGGCATCCATCAGCCAGGCGCTGCTAGATGCAGGTTGCGTTCGCTTTCGTAGCGATGAACCGTTCCGTCTCCCATCAGGGTGGGCGAGTCCTGTCTACATCGATTGTCGCCGTCTGATCTCCTACCCGACGCTGCGTCGGGCATTGGTCCAGCAAGGTCTGGCGCTGCTACGTGACAGGGATAGATTGACCGGCATCGATGTGATTGCAGGCGCGGAATCCAGTGGCATCGCGTTTGCCGCCTGGGTTGCCGAGTTGCTGAACCTGCCGATGGTATATGTGCGCAAGGAAGCACGCGGCACGGGTCCTGCGGCTCAGGTCGTGGGCGATATCCGTCCCGGTGACCGTGTGCTGCTGGTCGACGACATGATGGCAGCGGGACGATCCAAGGCTGCCTTCTGTGAGGCGCTGTCCGCTGCGGGCGCGACCGTGCAGGACATCCTGGTCCTGTTCGACTACGGAACCTTCCCCACAGCCGACGCGCTTTCCCAGTGGAACCCGGGGGTCCATGCCCTGGCCACCTGGTCAGACATCCTGAACGCCCTGAGCGAATCCGGCGAAGTGCCAGAGGTTGAACTGTCCGAGCTGCGCGCGTTCCTGAGCGATCCGCCGCACTGGTCCAGCGCGAACGGCGGCATCGCCGGGTAGCGCCAATCCTCTGAGTTATTCGTGGTGCCCCGCCCGTTCACGACGGGCGGTGGCCTCCTTTTTTCCGCATTTTCTGAAACCATCCATGGACGAAGCATTCAAGCAGCGCGCACTCGAATACCATCGCGCCTCGACACCCGGCAAGATTTCGATCACGCCGACTAAGCCACTTGCCAACCAGGCCGATCTCGCACTGGCCTACTCCCCCGGTGTCGCCATCGCGTGCGAAGCCATCCACGCCGATCCGCAGGACGCGCGGCACTATACGGCGCGCAACAATCTTGTTGGTGTGATCACCAACGGCACCGCAGTGCTGGGGCTTGGCAATATCGGTCCGCTTGCCGCCAAGCCGGTGATGGAGGGGAAAGCTTGCCTGTTCAAGGCATTCGCCGACATCGATGTGTTCGACCTGGAGCTGTCTGAAACGGATCCGGACAAACTCGTCGACACCATCGCCATGATGGAGCCGACGTTCGGTGGTATCAACCTGGAGGACATCAAGGCACCGGAGTGCTTCTACATCGAGCAAGCACTGCGGGAACGGATGCACATTCCTGTATTCCACGATGACCAGCATGGCACCGCCATCATTGCTGCCGCAGCCATCCTGAATGGCCTCAAGGTAGTGGGAAAGGCCATCGACAACGTGAAGCTGGTTTGCTCCGGCGCCGGTGCCGCGGCCGTAGCGTGCCTTGACCTGCTGGTTAACCTTGGACTGCCTCGTGAGCATATCGCCGTACTGGATTCGCGCGGCGTGATTCTGGCCGAGCGCGAAGCACTCGATCCAAGCAAGCGCCGCTACGCTCAGGATGGAGCGACCTACCTGGCGCGCACGCTGGGCCAAGCGCTGGAGGACGCCGACGTATTCCTGGGTTGCTCAAGTGCCGGTGTGCTCAAGCCCGGCATGCTGCGTGGCATGCGTGAGCGCCCGTTGATTCTCGCACTCGCCAATCCCGAACCCGAGATTCGCCCGGAGGAAGCACGCAAGGTGCGTTCCGATTGCGTCATTGCGACCGGTCGTTCGGACTATCCCAACCAGGTGAACAACGTACTGTGCTTCCCGTTCATCTTCCGTGGTGCGCTCGATGTCGGCGCAACAACGATCACCGAATCGATGAAGATGGCATGCGTGCACGCCGTGGCCGCGTTGGCAGAGGAGGCGCCCGGCCAGGAGGTTGCCGGCGCCTATCCCGGCCAATCGTTTGATTTCGGCTCCGAGTACCTGATTCCGAAACCATTCGACCCCCGCCTCATTACGCATCTCGCGCCTGCCGTGGCCCAAGCAGCCATGGATGCCGGCGTGGCACGACGCCCGATTGTCGACATGGCGGCCTATCGATCGCAACTCGCTGCACGACGCTTCGTGTTTTCGGGTTGATCACCGCACGCGTTCTAAGCAAGTTCAACAGCGTTCCTAGAAAAAGAAGGAGGAGACTATGCATCAATTGAACCGATCCCTTGCCGCCACAGCGCTGGCGGTAGGCCTGATTCAGCCTGCGTTGGCGCAATCGAGCGTCACGCTCTATGGCCAGGTTGACGCCTTTGTCGGCTCCACGAGAGCCTCAGGCGGAGACCGTGCAGCAATCCTGGGGGCTGGCGGCATGCAGACCTCCTATTGGGGCATGCGCGGATCCGAGGATCTTGGCAGCGGCCTGAAGGCGGTCTTCGACCTGAATGGCTTCTATCGCGTCGACACGGGGCGTTTCGGCCGATCCGACACCGATGGATTACTGACGCGCAGTGCCTATGTAGGACTACAATCCTCCGGCTACGGTACGTTCAGGCTGGGACGAAACACAACGCCGTACTTTCTTTCGACCATCCTGTTCAATCCGCTGGTCGACTCCTACAATTTCGGCCCTTCGATCTTCCAAACGTACAAGACGACCACTGACGGACGTGTATTCGATCCCGGCATCATTGGTGATTCGGGTTGGTCGAACTCCGTCGTGTACTCGTCGCCAAACTTTGGCGGCCTGACGGTGAATCTAATCTATGCGTTTGGCGAGCAGTCTGGAAGCACGGGACAGAACAAGTGGGGCGGCAATGTGACCTACTTCAGCGGGGCGTTTGCGGCAACGGCGGCATTCCAGCAGGTCAAATTCAATATCCTCCCTGGAGATGTCTCCGCTCCACCCGCGGCATTGGCCGGCTTCGACAAGCAGACGGCCGCCCAACTCGGGCTAAGCTACGACTTTGGCGTCGCCAAGGTATTTGGGCAAGCCCAGTACATTCGCACGGTCGTCAATGGCGCGCAAGGCGATATCCGCCATGCCAATGGGCAGCTTGGCGCGTCAGTCCCGTTGGGCGACGGCAACGTCCTGGCTTCATATGCCTATGCCAATACGCGCAATGATACCGCCGCGATTGGCCGGCATACAGCGGCCATTGCCTATGACTACAACCTGTCCAAGCGGACCGATCTGTATGCTGCGTACTTCTATGACCGCGTGACCGGTCAATCACATGCCGAGACCTTTGGCGCCGGGATGCGGCATCGATTCTAGGCACGCTGATCGGCGCCGCGGATATCGTTCGCGACTCGGAGTCAAAACTGCCTTTGCATCACTCTACTCGCGTCTTTTTGGCGCCCTGACTGGAAAACTCCAAGATATGCACGCGCGCCGTGCCTATCCATAGCGATTGGGGAATCCCATTGGAAAATTGCGCGCGGCTAATGCCGAAGTCGGGACGCTTCTCGCTGCATAAACCCGCGAGGCGTTTTACTGTTCTGTCACGGCCTGAGGCGTGTTGCGGAAGCTGATCGCCATACGGTTATACGTATTCATCAGGCTGATGGCGATGGTCAGGTCAACCAGTTCGCGTTCATCGAACACGGCGCGGGCGGCCTCGTAGGCCGCGTCCGGCACGCCGGTCTGCGCCACCAGCGTGACCGATTCGGCCCACGCGAGTGCTGCACGCTCGCGGTCGTCGAACAGCTGGCCCGCTTCCCTCCATGCCTGCACGAGCGCAAGCTTTTCGACCTTCACGCCTTTTTTCAGCAGGTCGCGTGTATGCATGTCGAGGCAATAGGCGCAGTTGTTGATCTGCGAGATGCGCAGGTAGACTAGGTCGACGAGGACCGGCGACAGGTCGCTCTGCATGACGTAGCCGTAGACGGCGCCAAGGGCTTTGACGCCCGCAGGCGCAATCTGGGTGTAGTCGAGGCGCTTGCTCATGAGGTGACTCCTTGAGGCTGCGGTTTACTTGATGGGGGTGGTCAGGGCTTTGTCGTTGCTGTCCGCAACGAACACGGCGAGCAACTTTGCAGGCCTTGTTTCGCTCGCGTTGCGGCTTATCCGGTGAACGGCGCCCGGCTCCTCGAAGAAGCTCTCGCCGACATGGTAGACGTGCTTCGGACCGTCATCCACCTGTGACTCGATGTCGCCCGATACGACGTAGGCATAGATGAAAGCCGAGCCCGCATGCCTGTGCGCGGGTGACGCTGCACCGGGTGCGTAATCGACGACGACGGCGGTCAACGACTTTCCCGGAATGTTGGAAATGGCGTGCTGAAAGTTCGGTGTGACGGTTTCGGCCGCGCCATGTGCTGCGGCCGGCACGGTGATGGCGAAGGCCATGACCGTGCTAGCGGCTCTTACGATGGATTGAATGTTCATGGATGTCTGGCTCCTTTGTGCTCGTGTATTGTGGTGCGACTTGGGTAGCACGCAAAAGCACCAGGAATGAACATTTTCGATGTACCAAGAAGCGATGGCAGAGTAGTGTCGGAGGTCCGTCAGTGGCGCCCGTGAACGAGTTCGAGCAGGCGGGAACAGTCGGCCGGCAGCGTTCTTTCATTCAAATTCGTTACGCCAAGCAGTAGCCCGTGCTGCGCCGGATGGCTCGTGTACCAGGGTGAGAGAGGAACTGGGGCCAGCCCGAGAGCTCGTGCCCGCAAAGCGATATCAATATCCATTTCGGATTCGGGAAGCGCGGCGACGACGGTCATGCCGGCGGCGGCCTGCACTTTGATTGATTCCGAGGCCAGTTCCTTCAGACAACGAACGAGGGCTTCCTGTCGGGCAGTGTAAAGACGCTTCATACGCCGCAGATGGCGAAGAAAGTGTCCGTCGTGCATGAACTCGGTCACGGCGTGCTGCACGGATGCAGCCGGGGCGGGCGCAAGGCACGCCGCGACGTCGCCGAAGCGGCGTGCCATGTCCGGCGGGACAACGAGAAATCCCAGGCGCAGTGCCGGGCTGATCGTCTTGCTGAAAGTCCCGATGTGCAGCACTCGTCCGTCCTGATCGAGCGAGGCCAGCGCCGGTGCGGCCCGTCCTTTCAACTGCAACTCGCCGAGATAATCGTCTTCGACGATCCAGGCGTCGTGTTGTTTGGCCCAGCCGAGCAGTGAAATCCGTCGAGCGAGCGACATCGTCATCCCGAGCGGCGCTTGCTGGCCCGGTGTCACCACCGCGAGGGCGGCTTTGGGGGCGATCCGCATGCCTGCTTCGATATCGAGCCCGTCCGCGTCCACCGGCACCCCTGCCACGGTCATGCCGGCCAGCCCGAGCGCCGTACGCGTGAGCGGAAAGCCGGGGTCTTCCATCCAGGCTTGTCTGCCTTCCACGCGCAGGGCGCGAATCGCGAGATTGAGCGCGCCAGAGAAACCTGCCGTGACGAAGACCTGGGAGGGACTGCATCGAAGTCCGCGTGAGACGCCAAGATACGCCGCGATCTCCTGTCGCAAATCCGGTTCGCCGCGTGGATCGGGGTATCCGACAGGAGCCGCTGCCGCCCGGCGCGCCGCGCGTGCCTGAATGCGTGACCAGAGCTTGTAGGGAAAGGCGTCCTGGGAGGGCACACCCATTTGAAACGCCAAAGGCGCCGTGCTGAAGTCGTAGAACAGCTCCGGAAGGGGCGGCGCTTCCGGCGACCATGCGGTCGTCGCTGGCAGTGGCCGCGCGGCTACCCGGGTGCCGGCCGCGCCCTGGCCGATCGCGAACTGCTCGTCGATCAGACGTTCATAGGCGGCACGAACGGTGCCCCGGGACACGCCGAGCTGGGCGGCCAAATCCGACCAGGAGGGCAGCCGCGCGCCGGCGGCAAGGTGGCCCGACTCGATCGCATCTCGGATCGAGCCGTAAATTTGCGCCGATAGCGAGATGCGTCCGGCGCGATCGAGGCCAATAGAAATCGTTGCCATGGACGCGATAGTACATTGGTATTTCTCGATCTTGGTCCTGTTTCACGATTGATGGGCGGCGTAATCTATTGGATGTAACCCACCGCCAGTAGTCCGGGCGCGGAATTAGCCGCCCACGTGGGGCGGTCGGGAAGTCAAGCGTGCCGCAGGAAACGCACGCTCTCTACAGCTCGAGTATCCCGATGAAGCAAGATAAAACCGCACCGACGAACCAAATGTTCGACGTCGTAATTCCAGACAGCCAGCTGGCACGTAAGGTAGCCCAGCTCATTCGCGACACCGAAAGCGAATTGCTGTTTAACCACTCGACACGGGTCTACCTTTGGGGCGCGCTGTTGGGAAAACAAAAGAGTGTCGCGTTCGACCCGGAGCTGCTCTACGTTGCGGCCATGTTCCACGATATCGGTTTGACGTCGGCCTATCGCGAAAGCCAACTTCGTTTCGAAGTGGACGGCGCCAACGCCGCGCGCGATTTTCTGCGCAGCCATCATATCGACGAGGCGGACGTCGCAAAGGTGTGGACCGCTGTGGCGCTCCATACGACGCCGGGCATTCCCGAGCACATGCACGGTGAAATCGCGCTGGTGCAAGCCGGAGCTGGAATGGACGTGGCGGGACGGGGCTTCGATGCGTTTACCGAGGAACAGCGCGCGGCGGTGGTCGCGGCCTATCCGCGCGGCGCCGATTTCGCCGGCAAGATGATCGATGCCTTCTACGATGGCATGAAGCATCGCCCAGGCACCACATTCGGCACGTTCAACGACGATTTTCTGGCGCACAAGGATCCGGGCTTCGAGCGCGTGAACGTGTGCAGCATCATCTTGACTTCCAGCTGGGGTTGACTTCCTTAGCGGACCCCAACGGCTCACTCCTACATCTATCGGATTTTCGCAATGCTCAGACGTACATTTTTGGTCACGGGCGCCAGCAAGGGCATCGGGCGCGCGTTGTCACACCGGCTCGCCGCGGACGGACATCAGGTCATCGGTCTTGCGCGCGGGCACGACCCGAGTTTCCCCGGCACACTGGTTTCCGTCGATCTGACCGATCGCGATGCGACGACACGAACGCTCGAGGGGCTGGTCGACCGTTATACCTTTGATGGCATCATCAACAATGCGGGGTTCGTCCGTCTGGCCGGCGTCGAAGCGGTTGATCTTGACGATCTCGAAGCGTCCTTCCGCCACAATCTCACCTCGGCCGTACAGACCGTGCAAGCCTTGCTACCCGGCATGCGGGACCGAGGGTGGGGACGAATCGTCAATCTCTCGAGTCTCGTCGTGCTTGGCGTCGCCAACCGCACAGCCTATGCTGCGGCAAAAGCCGCGATGATGAGCTTTACGCGCACTTGGGCGCTGGAGCTTGCGCAGACCGGCATTACCGTCAATGCTGTTGCGCCCGGGCCTACCGAGACCGCACTGTTCCGGCAAAACACGCCCGTCGGCAGCGAAGCGGAGCAGCGCTTTTTGTCGCTGGTGCCGATGAAGCGATTCGGCAAGCCTGAGGAATTAGCTGCGGCCGTGGCGTTTCTTTTGTCCGAGGATGCGGGCTTCATCACTGGACACACCTTGTTCGTCGACGGTGGCGCGTCGGTGGGCAAAGCGGCATTCTGATCGTTCGGTTCTTGTCGTCCTCAAAATACGCGAGGGAACAACGCCGCCCTCGAGCAATATTGCCTGAAGCAGCCCGGCGACTGACGCTGGCGTTAGTTTCACGATTTGTCATGCGCTGCCTCGATTCGGCAGGCAGCTCGACACCAGGATGACGAGCCGCCATATCGGGCTGATCAGATAACGCAGCGGGTCGCCCGCACCGGGAATCGCGTCCTGGCCAAAGCGTACCCGTGCCGGCGTGTGAGAGTTGCTGAAACGGCTGGTGAAAGCGTTCACGAACAGCACTTCTCCCCGTCGAGATCGCCCACTTGATGCGGTCTGAGGCCTGCTGGTGCGGGGGCGTGGCTTGCATCCGATCAAGTGAGGAGTCAGCCAGCATCGACTCGAGCGCGTTTGGCCATCGAGCGTTCATTTCAAATGGGCTTGGTCCGCTTCGACAGGCGATTTACAGCGCTTCCGCCTGCGGGTCGGCCGTTGTGTAGTCCCGCCTGAGCGTTCGCTCAGTGCACAGATGCGCGGCCTCGGCACAAGCCAAAGCGACTGCAACCAGGCCCGCTCCGACGAGACTGAGGTACTGCCTGTCGACGAAAAGAAGCACAATGCCGCCGAGAACGCCCGAGCAGGCAAGTCCGCCGTAGGTGGCCGTATTGTTCAGGGCGAGCAGCAACGGAGCCACCTGCGGCGCGATCTTCACCAGCCGGTGTTGTTGCGGCACGATCAATCCCCATCCGACCAGCCCCCAGACAATCAGGGCGGCCACGGAGGTGGCCATATGTGCGGAAGTCCACGGCAGCGCACAGAAATTCAGGATGCCCACGCAAAGCCCCGCGTTGATGATCTTGCGGCCTTCGAAACGATCGACGAGACGGCCGGCAAACATGTTCCCGACTGTCGCGGCGCAGCCCCAGACGAGAAGCACGCCAGCGAGCACGCGTTCGTCGCCGCCGGTGACCGGCGCCAGCACCAGTCCGGCATAGGTATAAACCATCAGGAACCCGCCAAAGGCGAACAGCGATGTGAGCAGAGTGAGCGCAACGCGAATATCGCGCATGGGCGCCAGCCGCTCGCGCAGCGTGATGCGTGCAGGTTGTGGAACCGAACGCAGCATGGCCCCTACCCCGACCATCGCGATCAGCCCAAGGAGCGCGACGAACCAGAGCGTGCTTCTCCAGCTACCGAATCCACCGATGAACGTGCCGATCGGGGCGCCGAGCGCCGTTGCGCCGGCAAGACCGGCGGTTACGGTGGCAAGCGCGCGCCCTCTTCTGTCAGGATCCGCAAGCAGGGTGGCAACTCCCAATGCGGTGGGAGAAAACATCGCCGCGCCAAGGCCGGCCAGTGCGCGGCTGAACAGAACCGTATTCAGATCCGTTGCGAGCGCCGTGATGACGTTGCCGACAACAAAGATGCCGAGCGCGGAGACCAGCAACAGCTTCCTGGGCCACCGCCCTGCGACAGCGGCCATCACCGGAGCCAGGATCGCATAGGAGAGGGCATAGACGGTGACCATCTGGCCGGCCAGGCTGACGGTGGTGTGCAGTGATTCAGCGACGCCAGGAAGAATGCCTGCGACAACGAAGTTGTCCGTCCCCATGGCGAACATGCCTAAGGCAAGCATGAGCAGTCGACGATCCATTTGATTGACCTTTTACGTGGTTCGGTAAGCTTGAATCGGCCGCGAGCTAGAAGCTGTACGACTGGCCGTCCTCCGGCACCAGCACGCGCCGCGAATTCATTCCCTTCTCGGCGATGTAGTCGCGCAGTTCCTGGCGGGACTGAGTGCAATGGGCAAGCGCCTCCATATGGCTGGCAATCACTGTGGTTCCGGGCGCCGCCTGGTAGACGCGATAGAGATCTTCCTTGCCCATGATGAAAGCGCCGTCATAACCGACCAGGCGTCCAAAGCACGCGTTCAGGATCGCGACGTCTGGCCGGTATTGCGAGAGTGCCTCCTCCACATATCGGTTCCAAACCGTGTCGCCCGCCACGTACACCGTCTTGTATCCTGGCCGCTCGAATACGATGCCCGAAGATTTTCCCAGGCGCTTTCCCCGACCTTCGACCATCGCGTCACTGCCGTGCTGACCACCAGTCTTGCTCAAGCGTGTCCCATGAAAGTCGACGTTGGTGGTAAGCACGCGCACGTTCTCAAAGCCGTCCTTGCGGAGGCTTTCAGCATCTTCGTCGCTCTGCGTAAAGATCGGAATGTCCTTGGGGAGGCTGCGCCTGGCGGCTTCATCCCAGTGATCGTAGTGCTGTGCGTGGGTGACGATGACCGCGTCAGCCTTGATGACTTCCTCCAGCGGTATCGGTAGGTCAACCAACGGATTTCTGAGCTGGCTGTTGTAGGTACCCTCGAATCCCGGGTATGCGCCTTTCCTGGCGAGCATCGGGTCGATGAGGAAGGTGGCCCCGGCATACTCGACCTTGATCGTGGCGTTGCGAATCTGACTGAATCGGACCACCGACGCGTCTGCGGGCGGCGTCATGTTGGCGACGGAATCAGTGGCAACGATGTCTGCGCAGCCACCTAGCAGGATGGCGGACGCCGCGGCAACGGCGATCTGCAAGTGCGTCGAACAATTCATGGGTATCCTTTGCATTACCGGGAAGGTTCCGGCAACGGCGCCGCTTCCCATGGCCCGAATTCTGTGCGCATCGCCCGTGAGCGAACAGTATTCCGGAGGCCCAGCTTCGATATAATCGGGCCATGCGGAAAACAGCCTCTACACCTCGACGCCTGAGAGTTGCTGTGATTGCCTTCGACGGCATAACGCCTTTTCACTTGTCGGTGCCATGCCTGATATTTGGCGGCAATCTCAGTGACCCCGGGGTATCGGCTTTCGAGGTGATGGTTTGCGCAGCGGACGCGGTGCCGCTACGCACTACCGCCGGCTTTGCCATCGACACTGCGTGCGACCTTGCCGCCGTGGACTCCGCCGATCTCGTGATCATGCCGTCCTGGCATGACGACTGCCGTCAGGCCCCGTCGGACTTGCTCGAGGCGCTGCGTCGTGCGCATCGTCGCGGTGCGAGGGTGGTGGGCTTATGCCTGGGGGCATTTCCGCTGGCCCAGGCCGGCCTGCTGGATAGCAAAACCGCGACAACTCACTGGGAATGTGCCGGCACACTGTCGGAACGATATCCGAAGGTCAGAGTGGATCCGGATGTGCTGTATGTCGACGAGGGCGATGTCCTCACCTCCGCGGGCGTCGCTGCAGGCATAGATTGCTGCTTGCATCTGTTGCGCCAGATTTCTGGCGCAGAGGTTGCCAATCGTCGCGCCAAACGGCTATTGATCGCCCCACATCGGCAGGGAGGGCAGGCGCAGTTTATCGAGCGGCCATTACCGGTCACCCACAGCGACGACCGGCTCTCCCAGGTTCTCGACTGGGTGACGCACCATCTGGAGCAAGCCCATACCATCGAATCGCTCGCGGATCGCGCCGCGATGAGCCGACGCAACTTTACCCGCCATTTTCGTCAGACCACCGGCACGTCGTTCAAGCAGTGGATATTGCACCAGCGGCTGGCACGTGCGCAGCATTTGCTTGAAAGCGGCGACGCCTCGATTGAATTCATCGCCCAGGAAACGGGCTTTGGAACAGGCTTGTCGCTGCGTCAACATTTCCGCGCCGCCCTGCTCATCTCGCCGTCGGCCTACCGCAGGCAATTCCGGTCGGATCCGCCAACCTAGCCAGGAAAACCCGGGCGCTGGTCCCAGAGCTGCTGGATCAGTGTTCCGTGCGCTGCCTCGATGATAGCGCCCGCATGCAACAGTCGCATTTCACGGAATGCCGGCGCAACGAGCTGTACCCCAACGGGCAACCCCCCAGCCAGTCCCGTCGGAACGTGCAGACCTGGCAATCCGCACACTGCCACTGCCATCAGCGGACTCTGCACGTTGAGCAAAGCACGCATTTCATCGACCGACCCTTGGTCGGCGTCCCAGCGCAAAGGCAAGCGGCACGACGTAGGCATCAGGACCAGCGGGTAGCGCCGGAACAGGATATTCCACTTGCGTCGCATTTCATCGCGAGAGGCAATCGCTTCGGCATAGCCGGACAGGTTCAAGTCTGGCGCACAGGCTGCCATGTTATGCACCGGCGTACTGATGACCGCGTCGCCAATTGCGTCCACGGCGTCAAGCATGCCGAGCCTGCATTCCGACATGACGATGCTTTCCCATAGCTCCATCCCTTGCTTAAGGTCTGGCAAAGGAACCCGCTCAACCGTGTAACCCGCGCTGGCCAGCACGGCGGCGGCCGAGAGTAGTGCTTGTTGGATTTCTCGATCGACATGGATGCCATCTATCTCGTCTACGAGAGCCACATGGATTGGCAGTTCGTCATCGTCGTATCTGAGGCGCGCATCGACCCAGGTCGGATCAATGCCCCCATCACGCGCCATCGCTTCCAGAGCCAGCCTTGCGTCCGAAATAGTACGCGTGAGCGGACCCTGCGCAGACATCGCCTGAAGTCCGAAGTAGCGTCGTGGCGCCGTGGCCTGGAATGAGGGAATGCGACCAGTCGTTGCCCGCAAGCCCACAACACCATTGACATATGCCGGATATCGGATTGACCCCGCTATATCAGTGCCGTGAGCGATCGGACCCATACCACTCGCGACGGCTGCGCCGGCGCCACCGCTCGAGCCACCTGATGTCACCGCGGCCGACCAGGGATTGCGCGTGCGTCCATAAACCGGATTCTCGGTGAACCAGCGGAAAGAGTGTGGTGGCGTGTTCGTGCGCCCTATGATTACCGCCCCCGCGCGGCGCAGATTGGATACAACGCCACTGTCTTCGCAGGCAATCCGATCGAGCCATAGCGGATTGCCATTGCTCGTCGCCTCGCCGGCGACATCGACGTTCAGCTTGATCGAGACAGGCACTCCGGCAAGCGGCCCCAACGGCTCGCCCGCACTGCGCCGGCGGTCCAGCGCTCCGGCTTCGGCCAGCGCACGTTCCCTGTCCATATGGACGATGCTGTTGATCACGGGATTCACCGCGTCAGCACGCGCGTAAACGCTCTCCACGACCTCTACAGCCGAAATGTCGCCACGGCGAACCGCGTTGCCTATTTCTGCGCCGGACCAGCGCCAGAGATCCCTGGCAACGTCGATCGCGCGTTTGCTGCTTTCAGTTTGATTCGCTGACATCCTTTCCTTCCGGTTTCCTCTGGTGACAGGCAGCCGTTGTTGGCATTGGCAAGCAGCCAGCTGGCGGCGCGGCATGGTGTTCGAGCCAAGTTTGGAAGCGTGTCAGGTCAACGCGCGTTGCAAGGCTGAACACTACCTTCCTGCGGGCGCGTGGCAGTGACCGTCATCGAGTTCTGCCGTCGGTCAATTAATGCGACTGCAACCATTGCGATAGCAGCTGGAATCGCCATAAGCAGGAAGTTTTGATGGAGCGGGAGTTGCATCCCGACCACGGCGCCCAGGACGACGGGCGCCGAGATGGCGCCCGTCCGTCCCACGCCGGAACCGACACCGATGCCAGTCGAACGAACCGACAACGGATAGTACTGTCCCGCATAAGCGTAGACGACAATCTGCGTGCCAATTGTCGATGCACCCGCTACGCACAGGAGGAAATACAGCACCGGCGTTGATGACCTGAATCCCAGCAGCGTGATGGAAACACCGGCCAATGCGAACATGAAGATGAGCACACTGCGAATCTTCATGCGGTCCGCAAGCATGCCACCACCAATTGCGCCAAGCATGCCACCAATATTCAGGATGAGAACGAACGTCAACGCCGATCCCAGGCTATAGCCCGCGTTGGCCATGAGCTTCGCCAGCCAGGAACTCAAGGCGTAGACCATGAACAAGCACATGAAGAACACAATCCAGAACATGCATGTACTGAGGGCCCTTCCATCGCTGAACAGGGTGCGCAGCGAAGCCTCGCCATCGCGGTTCGCGCCAATAACGAATTGATCATCGTGGCGGAACACGTAGGTACTATCGAGCTTTGTACAGATGCGGCTCAACTCCTGCCGGTGATCGTGCTTGACCAGGTAAGCGATCGACTCCGGAACATACTTCAAGACCCAGGGAACGACCAGTACAGGCGCTGCCGCTGCGTAGAAGACCGCCTGCCATCCGTAGCTCTCGATGAGACCCTTGCCGAGCAGGGCGGCGATCATGCCTCCGACAGAGTAGCCACTGAACATCACCGTAACCAGCGTGGTCTTCAACTTGCGCGGCGAGTATTCCGTCATCTGTGCCACTACCGCGGGCATCACGCCACCGATGCCGAGTCCGGCAATAAATCGCGCAATGCCAAAGGCCACCGGAGTTGTGGCCATGCCGGCTATCGCTGTAAACAGACTGAAGAGCGAGACGCACAGCGCGATTGCACGACGTCGCCCGATACGGTCAGCAAGGGTACCGAGCAACACCGCGCCGCACATCGCCCCAAACAGTGCTGAACTGACCATCATGCCGGCGCCGGTGGCGTTGATATGCAGATCGCGCATGATGGATGGCAGCGCTATCCCCGCAACAGCGAGGTCATAACCATCGAAGATAATGATCAGCCCGCACCACGCCAGTACCAGTGCATGGAAAGCGCTGAACTTTGCATCGTCCGCGACCTTTAGCAAATCGATAGAACACCCAGTTCGTTTTTCGTCCACCGTTGTCTCCTTTCTGATATCGCCTGATTGAATGCGAAATGGTTCCCCATCCTGGAGAGTCCTTAATCGCCAGGAATTGCACTGCTGACAATCTCGAGTCACGCGGTTATGGTCGTCTCGTGCAGGCGCTCATCAGGCCGCACCTTGCGCTGACTGCGCGTCCGGGTCGCTGAAGACGGATCAAGAAAATGTGCGCGATAGTCCTGGGGTGAAATCCCCAGGCGCCGCCGAAATACCGAACGCATACGGTGCGCGCTGCAGAATCCGCACTGGTACGCGATGGTCTTGATGGGCTTCGATGAGGTTTCAAGCAGGCCTCTTGCCGCATCTATCCGCACGGCCTCGACGAAATCCATGACGCTGAGGTTGGACTCGCGCATGAAGATTCGCGTGAAGTGGCGGACGCTCATTCTCACGACGTCCGCCAGAACGTTGAGGGAAAGATCAGCAGCCAGATTGGCAAATACATACTGCTGTACCTGCGAGACCAGTGAATTCGGCTCTACCGAGATATTGAGGTAGGAACTGAACTGGGACTGTCCGCCCGCGCGATGGGTAAAGAGCAACAACTGCTTGGCCACGTTGACGGCGACTTCCCGGCCATGGTCTCGCGCGAGCAGATAGAGGCTCATGTCAATGCCGGCGGTGACTCCGGCAGACGTGACCAGATTACCGTCCTGGATATATAGTCTGTCCGCATTTACCACGGCGGACGGACATTCCCCTGCGAGACTGGCCGCGTCGTTCCAGTGCGTCGTGACATGCTTGCCATCAAGCACGCCAGCTCTGGCCAAAAGAAAGGTGCCATTACAGATGGTGCAAACACATGCTGAATTTGCGGAGGCCGTCCGCAACCAGGCATACAAGGACGGCGCAAAGCGCTGTTCAGGCAACGTAGGACCTCCTGCTATGAGCAACAAGTCGTAGGCGCCATCCGAGTCCGAAAACAAGCGATTGGCATGGATTTCCAGGCCATTCGAGCAACGTACGCGGCCGCTCTCCGTGCCCAGGATTTCAAAGCTGTACTGATCGTCTGCAGAAAGAAAGCGATTCGCTTCCGCAAAGACATCGAGCGGCCCTGAGACATCCAGCCCCTGAACCCCCGGGAATACCAATATGGCTGCGGTTTTCATGTACGGGCCTGCACTTCAGGTGATCTCAAACCACGGCACCTCTACAAGGCCGCACTGGCCGTCTTGCTGTCACCCGGGGCCGGGCTGGCTTGCCCTGCGGGTCCGTCATACAGATCGGCAAATCTTCCGCTCCGGCTTGCTTGCTCAAGCACGCGTTCCGGAATCAGTGTGACAAGGAAGTATGTTGTGTACCCGCCGAACAGTAGCGCCAGCAGAAAGTACGTCACGGAAAGTAGCGCGAACATTTAATGGTGCCAGTCCAGGAACCTAAAGAAAGTGCGCTATAACGTCCTTCTCAAGACGGTCCAGCGACACGCTGATTGGCCCGTCGCATCCCTGTATGCAGGTACGGGCCCTCACACGGCAGTGTAGGCGGTATGGAACGCGTCTCTCGTGCAGAGGGCGAACGAATCCGGCCAAAGTACGGTGGTTTCGGGTCGCGGTGGTTTGGACGATATCCCAGAGGGGATACGGCACAGCATTTTGTGATGGATCCTGCCACCGCACTTCGCGTTGTGACCAGCGCAGAGCCGAGTTATCGGTAGTCCGCGTCTTCCAGCAGCATGTCCTCGAAGAACGCGCCGAATCGTTTCCTCGGATCGCGCAGGTGGATCTCGAGAATCCAGCGCATTGCCGCCGGGCTGTCTTCGAAATCCGCCAGCGAGCCGGCGTGGATCGTGGCGTGGGGAAAGTCCGACACACGGTGACCCGGCAGTTCGAAGTTGAGTTCCCAGCCCATCGACTTCGCCATACGGTCCGCTTCGGCGTACAGCTCCTGTCCGGTCAGACGTTCACGCTTCCAGACACTGCGTACCTCGTGGAACAGTACCTCGGCATCGCGTGCACAACGTTCGTACTCCGTATGCTGCCCCACCACGAATGACGCCCCGCCGTCGCCTTCCCAGGCATCCACGCGAGGCGCGATGTCAATGAAGAAGATGTCGTTCTCCTGCAGGATCACACCGGGCTCCGAAGCCAGCTTCATTGGCTTGATGGTGTTGCGGCCGAAACGGACACGAGTGGGATGCCAGCTAAGGACAAGGCCTGCGTCAAGCATGACGCCCTTGGCCATCGCGACGGCGTCTTCCTCGACCATGCCCGGAGTAACGCGTTCCGCGATCCGGGCGATTGCCTGGCGGGTCTTGTTGCGCGCCAGCAGCATGCCATCGACAGTAAAGGCCGGGCCGACGCGCTCGGCGGGGGATGCGGGAACTGCGCTCATTCAATGCTCTCCTGTGAGAAGGCCGAAACCGCTTCGGCCTTGAGCAGTGATTGTTCCCGCGTTCGTCGTTCCAGGCAGCGCAGACAGACAGCTTGGGAGTGCCAATCAGCGTGCCTTTCGTGCCAGTCTCTAGTGGCCGCGATGTCAGGGGAGATTTCGGGCCAAAATGCGTTCAATTCCGGCTATGGCAGAGGAGCTGCCATGGCTCGAACCGAGGCTTTCCGATATCGTTCGAGATTCAAAAAAGCCCTCGTCCGCCGCCTTTTGCATCTGCGCCCGTGACCCGAACTGTTGCCCTCCTCGTTTTCCCCGGCGTGCAGGCACTGGACGTCGGCGGTCCGATGGACGTGTTTGCCGAGGCGAACCGCTTCGTCCCAGAGGACGCTCGCTACGAGATTGAAGTCATCGGCATAGGCGTTGATGGGTTGATCGCCTGCTCCAATGGCTTGCTGCTCAAAGCGCATCGTGCGTATGGCGACGTCGATCCCGTGGTAAGCAGTTACGACCTGGTTCTGACAGCGGGCGGGCCAGACTTTCCCAAGGTCATATGGAATGCCGGTGTCTATGACTGGTTGCGGCGCATCTGCGCAGTATCGCGGCGTTACGGGTCCATCTGTAACGGCGCCTTCGCTCTCGCGCGTGCAAGACTGCTCGACGGGCGCACCGTCACCACGCACTGGAGCGATGCCGGGCAGCTTGCGAACCTATGCCCGAACGCACGGGTGGAGGCTGACCGGATCTTCGTACGTGACGGCAACCTTTATACGTCGGCAGGCGTGACGGCGGGCATTGACCTCTCGCTGTACCTGGTTGCGCAGGACCATGGTGACGATGTAGCACTCAACGTTGCCCGACGCCTCGTCGTGTTCAGGCAGCGCGCGGGTGGGCAATCGCAGTTCAGTCCCTACCTCACTCCCTGTGCGGAGCCGACTTCGCCGGTCGCGCTGGTGCAGGAATACGTGCTTGGGCACTTGTCGGAAGAGCTCAGCGTTCGCGTCCTCGCCGGCGTTGCGAGGATGAGCTTGCGCAACTTCGCGCGGGTCTTTGCGCGGGAAGCCAGGATGACACCCGCCGCCTTCATCGAAAGCGCTCGAGTCGATGCGGCGCGTGCCATGCTTGAGAAAGGCAAGGCACCGCTCAAGCGCATCGCCTACGAATGCGGATTCGGCGATGCCCACAATATGCGGCAGATCTTCAAGCGGCGCTTCGGCGTGTCTCCTCAGCAATACCGCGCCACCTTCTCTGCACCGGCAACTGACCCGGTCCTCCCAATACGTTGACGCCAATGCTTAGGCTGGCACGAAGGCATTGCAGTTTGGCTTGAATCGTCCCCCTGTCGCGACGCTGACGCTCGCCCCCCATTGCCATACTTATCGCTGATGCAGGCAATCCAGCTCGCGTCCCCGTATGAGACACACGACTTCATGTTAAAGCGACTTCTTCTATCTACTCTTATCGTGGCGAGCCCGCTGCTCCCGTGCGCAGCGATTGCAGCCAATCGTGGCAGTCAGTCGCTCGCCAGCCCCGAAGCCACACCAGACGATTACTTCCATACCGGTGCAGGGGCCCGCTATCTGCGTCGCGCCGATGCCGATCTCGTTGTTCAACCCTTGCGCGGAAACATCACCGTGCTGATGGGATCCGGTGGCAATATCACGGTGCTGTCGGCCAAGGAAGGAATGTTCCTAGTTGACGCAGGTATCGGCAAGTCGCAGGAGAAACTGCGGGCGGCGCTCATGAAGATCAGCCCGGCCCCGCCAAGGTTTGTCGTGAACACGCATTGGCACTGGGATCACACCGATGGCAATGCGTGGATGCACGCGGCGGGCGCCACCATCGTCGCGCAAGAGAATACCTTCAGGCATCTGACGGAAACCACGCATGTGAACGCCTGGAACTGGAGATTCGATCCTGTGCCCCAAGCGGCCCGTCCAACGCTGCTGGTCAAGGACGGGAAGATCTTCAACTTCGGGGGCACCCGAGTCGAAGTGGAAAATTTCGGCCATGGCCATACCGATGGCGATCTATGGGTCTACTTCAAGGACGCAGACGTACTGGCGCTCGGCGACACCTTCTGGAACGGCTTCTATCCGTATATCGACAACGAGGACGGCGGCAGTATCGACGGCGCAATTAAATGGGCCAACAAGGCTGTCGCGCGTACCACCGCGCGCACCATTGTCATTCCCGGCCACGGTGCGATCGGCACGCGCACGCAGCTGGTCGAATTTCGAGACATGCTAGTCACGGTACGCAACAACGTGGCGGTCCTGAAAAAGCAAGGCAAGTCACTCGACGAGGTCATCGCGGCCAGGCCGACGGCCACGTTCGACGCGAAATGGGGAAATTTTGTGTTCAACGGCGACCAGTTCACAAAGATGGTCTACGCCGGCTTGTAGACATCGCTATCCGATGCGGAAAAACTCGATGCTCTGCCCCGCATTGACGGCACGCTTGAGCCACGATGGCATCTCGCCCTGCCCGCCCCAGGTCAGCCCTTCCGCGTTGCGGTAGCAGACCATCGGCGCCGGTGATGCGGGCGGTGTTCGTGGGGGTGGACGTGGCCGCTGCATCCAGGTCTTCCAGCGTCAGCCCGTAGGCGGCCATCTGGGTCTGGATCCGGCGGATGGCCGCCGCCCGCTCATCTTTCATGTCATCGTTGCCGTCGCTGCCATCATCCCAGCTTCAGGACAGCGTGGGCGCAGACGGGATGCTTCCCGGCTGGCGATGATCAGCGCCAGAGGTGGCGCGCGAAGAACGTCAGCGTGCGGTCCCAGGCGACCTGCGCCCAAGCGGCGTCGTACTGAGTACCGGCGATGCGGCCGTCGCCGATGGCTTCCTCGTTGGCAAAGGCATGGTGCGCGAGGTAACGGTGAAAGGTCGCGTCGACGCCGCCGGCGCGCAGCTTCTCCTCGAGCTTGTCGAAGTCCTCGGCCGCAAAGAACGCGTCCTGCGTGGCCGAGTGGACGAGTACCGGCGCCTTGATATTGGCGGGGTCGATAGCTTCCAGCGGCGGCATGCCGTAGAACGGCACACCTGCCTTCAGTTCGGGAATGGCGTTCAGCGACAGCAACGTCAGGGCACCACCCATGCAGAAGCCGGTGATACCGATGCGGCTGCTCAGGGTGCCGAGGTACTGCACGGCGCCGCGGATGTCCTGCGCCACGGCGTCGCCGAAGTTCAGATTGGACATCAGGTGGTGGGCCTCCTCCTGCTTGACCGTTATAGCGCCGCGGTAGAGGTCAGGCACCAGCGCGTAGTAGCCGGCACGCCCAAGGCGGTCGGCCACGCCGCGAATCTGGTTGTTCAACCCCCACCACTCCTGGACAACGATGATGGCCGGGGCGCCGTCGGTGAGATCCGGCTTGGCAAGGTAGCCGTTGACCGACTGGCCGTCTGGACGGGTGAACGAGACTGTCTGACCGATGTGTCGCATGATGGGCCGCTCCTGTCGTTTGCTGTGGACCAGATGGGCCGGATGATAGCGCAAGGGAGGTGCTCCGGAATGCGCGGGCAGCGACAAGCGGCGATCCCGGCGGCTATCCGACCCGGAAAAACTCCGCGTTCTGCACTGCGATAGCTGACTACAGCTGGCGGTAGCGAGGCGGCGGATCGAAGCACCCCACCGCTTCCAGTCTTCCAAAGTCGACGCCAAGTCCGCCCTGTGCGCCCGGATTCAGCGAATCGCTGCGCACCGTCACAGACGGCCGCCTCGTCGGCTAGACTGGCGCAGGAAGCCACAAGGAGCCACGATGGACCCGGATGACGTGATACGTGACTTCGAGCGCCTTGCGCTGGATGACACGACAGAATTGGAGGTTGACGACGCGATTGCGGGCTTGGCGGTGCTGTTGGCCGATCCTGCGATTGCGGGGAAAGAACGGGCCCTGTTGACCCAGGTAGGTGCAACACTCTACCGGTTAGGCTTGAACGAACGAGTGCTGGCGGCGCTCACGAAGCGGGGCAACACGCCTCAGTGACCCTGCCCATCCACCGGCCGCCGCGGCTTTCCTGGGCATTGAAGGACAGTGGGGGAATGCTGAGGCACCGGCTTCAAGACTCTCGACAACGAGCCCGTGGTGGCTCGTCGGCATCCGCCGAGTCCGCGAAAATGTGCCGGTTGTGAAGGCGGCTGTGCACCGTCTCGCAGCGGATCAACCTCTTAGCCGCAGGCTCCTCATCCTCATCGGCAGTGCTGGCTTCCGCGGCGCTCCGTAGGTAGACTTGCCGGGACACGATAGCGACGATCACAATGATGGTGCCGACGCAGCAGGCTCGGGCCAAAAATTGAAGGTATCGTGCCATGGGAATCGCACCGGATTGCAAGGTGATGGGTGGCGAGACTACACGAAAGTGCCACAAATCGATTGCTATGCCGTGGCAGTATTGACACCGCCTCCGTTACGTCATAACGGGGTCGGACTGCGGCGTGTGTACCGGGCTGATGGCCTTGCCAAAGACAATCGCGCACCGTGTCGAGCGACCATTACCGGGCCACGCTTCATCTGCCCTTTCCGCTGGACATGCGAACGGCTATGACGAAGCTTTCACCGACGCGCACTGCGTCAACGACGGCAAATGGGCCATCTAGGGACGGAGAAGAGGTCCGGGCGTGAAATACCATCTATGCCGCTGCGCATTTCGACTTTTCAGCCATTTCGAGTGCCTGGACGTCGACGACTGACTGAGGAGCTGGCGGCGACAATGGGCATCCGTCTCTTCCTTAAACTTACTCTCCCACCAACCAGCAAAAATTCGGTTCGGGTGTTATGTTGAGTGAGGAATCCAGCCAGCCTGTGATGAGGGCAGCCCAAGACATTAACGAAAACTGCGGTCCTGCGGGATCGTAGACAAGCCTCAGTTAAGCAATGACGGTCGGATGATCCGCCTCGCTTTTCATCTGTGCGTCAACGGCCCGACAGATAGAAACTGATTTGATCAGCATACTCAGGTTTAAAGGCGCCCGTTTTTAATTCAATGACGATATAGCAGCGCAGCTTGAGGTGATAGAACAGTAGATCAAGATAGAAGTCATCGCCTCCAACTTCGAGGTAAACCTGTCGGCACGCCATAGGCGAAGCCGGCCCCGAGCTCGAGAAGGAAAACGAGTAATATGATCGACCAGCGCTGCCTCCAGGTCTCGTTCGGTCGCATTAGCACGCAAACTAAAAAAATCGAAGACGTAGGGATGAGTCGGCCGATCAACCGCCGGAGCGATAGTTGAGGCGGATGACCGCTAGACTCGGATAGCCGCCATCGAGTTGTGGAAGCCTTGAGCGGCTCAGAAGGGTCGAAAGCGGGAGTCCGTGGTTGCTGCGGGCCTGGCGACCGGCGAACTTCCGCGTTCGGCTATCACAGCCATTGGACAATATTTGACTAGCGTCTGCTGTTCGAACAAGAGCCGACCCTAGTGCGGCTTTCTTGATTGGCCCAATGGCGCTCGTCCCAAATCGTCTGGCGTCGACGCGGTCAAGCGCCGAAGCAGAAGCAACGGCTTGGGGCACAGTGGAAAGCGAGACGACCCGGATTATTGACGCGCGGCGATGCCATGAAAACACACGTCTAGCATATGGGAAACGATTTGCTCGTCGTCCATCTTGCCATATAGGCGCAAGTAGTCGACCGCCGGGTCGCAAGTACGCGAGTAATAGGAAAAAAGGATGACGTCATCAGGAAGCCCCGCGTCCAAGTCACCTGCCTTCTTTGCTTCGCCCACCAGCCCCTTCAGAACCCCGTTCAGCTTGAGCACGCGCGTCACATAGTGCAAATTGCGCGTGAGCATATCGCGAACGCTCGGGCTCGTTGAAGGCAGGAACGGCAACCCGCCCTCCAGGCGGACTCGCAACGCCCACGCCAGCAGCGCACGCAAGTGAAACGCCGCAGTTTGCTCTTGCGGCAATCCATCAAGAAATTCCAGCGCACCGTCGATCAAGCGAATCATTGCTGCCCCAACGAGGTCGTCCTTTGACTTGAAATGCTTGTAGAGGATGGGCTTTGAAATTCCCACCTCGCCCGCGACGTCGTCCATCGTCATCAAGTCGAACCCCTTCCCCGCCAGGATACGTGTCGTGGCATCCAGGATTGCGTCCTCGCGCAACCGGAAGGTTTGGTCCTTGAAGCTCAGCTTGCCCAGAATACCCATTTGTAAATTTCGTTACTATGCAGTAACCTTCTTTCCGAGACAGTAGGGATATGGTAGCACCCTGGTTAGACGGCGCATCAATAAATGCAAAAAAACTAGGAAGGTGGTCATGAGCGCTTCTTCAGTCACTCAAACGGGATTGCGAATTGCTGTGGTTGGGGCCGGGATCTCGGGGTTGGCGAGCGCCTGGATGCTTGCACGGGATCACGCCGTCACGCTTTTTGAGGCGGGTAACTATCTTGGCGGCCATTCCAACACGGTCGACGTGTCCCTTGATGGCTACCTTTGTCCGGTAGACACCGGCTTCCTCGTATTCAACGAACGCACATACCCGAATCTGGTAGGGATGTTCGAGGCGCTTGGCGTACGGACTCATGCGAGCGATATGTCTTTCGCGGTCTCACTGGATGAGGGACGTCTTGAATGGGCTGGCACGAATTTGAGCACCGTCTTTGCCCAACGACGCAACGCCTTTTCACCGACGTTTCTCGGCATGCTGCGCGACATCGTGCGATTTAACGGTGCTGCCCAACACCATCTCGCGTTCGCCGAGCGCAGCGGCTGTTCAGTGGGTGACCTGTTGACGGCCGGCCAATATGGACAGCCCTTCCGTCACCATTACCTGCTGCCCATGGCCTCCGCCATCTGGTCGTGCGCGACGACCGACGTCCTGCGCTTCCCGGCGGCCACCTTCCTGCGCTTTTGCTTGAATCACGCGCTTCTGCAAGTTCGCAACCGCCCGCAGTGGCGCACGGTCGCGGGCGGTGCACGTGAATATGTCAGACGCATCGCCGCGCATCTCGACGACATCCGGCTGGGCGTTGCCGTGCGCGCGGTACGCCGGGACGAAACCGGCGTGACGGTTATGACCGACGAAGGCTCTGCGCGTTTTGATGCCATAGTGTTCGCATCGCACGCCCCGGATACCCTCAGGATGCTTGCGGATGCGACAACAGATGAACGAGCAGTGCTTGGCAGTGTGCGCTACGCCCCGAATGTCGCTATCTTGCACACCGACGCAACGCTGCTGCCCAGGCGCTCGCGTGTATGGTCCGCCTGGAACTACCTCGGTCGCCGCCATGGCGATGCCGAGCGTGCAGTGTGCGTGAGCTACCTTCTTAACCAGTTGCAACCTTTGCCGTTTCGCTCGCCCGTCGTGGTGACGCTCAACGCCTACCGGGACCCGGCTCCCGGCACGGAGTTGCGCCGCTTTCACTACGAGCATCCTCTCTTCGACCTCGCTGCCATTGCAGCGCAGCGGCAACTCCCCGCGTTGCAAGGCAAACGACGGACCTGGTACGCCGGCGCCTGGACCGGCTACGGCTTTCACGAAGACGGCTTGAAATCGGCTCTGAGAGTGGCTCGCGATTTTGGCGCCTTGCCGACCTGGTCAAAGCTATGAAGCCCCCTGCATTGCTATTGCGCTGCCGCGTCATGCACGACCGCCTGCGCCCGGTGCGCAACCGCTTTGTTTACCCCGTCTTTTGCCTGCGCGTCGACATCGATGGGCTGACGGCCTTGCAACAGTGGTGGTTCGGCGTGGACCGCCAGAGACTTTTCAGCCTGCAAACGCGCGACTACGGACCACGAGATGGCACAAGCCTGAGCGATTGGATTCGTCCACGTCTTGCAGCCCTGGGGCTGCCCGATGACGGACCGATCTGGTTGCAGACCACACCCCGCATCTTCGGGTATGCCTTCAATCCCGTGAGCTTTTGGTATTGCTACGACAAGGCTGGCGAACTGCGGGCGTTTGTCGCTGAAGTGAACAACACGTTCGGCGACCATCACGCTTACCTTGTTACGGCACCGGACCTCGGGGCGATCCATGCGCGCACAGTGCTCGCGACCCGCAAGGTCCTGCATGTGTCGCCCTTTAACACCATGCAGGGCCACTACGCGTTTCAAGTGCGCGAGACGGAAAGCACTGCCTATGCCGCCATTGACTATTTCGACGACGGCGGCCTGTTGCTTCGCACCTCGATCGGCTGTCGCAAGTTCCCGCTCACCCTGCCGCGCATGCTGATGGCCTTGGCAACTCAGCCTTGGGCGGCAATCGCCGTCATCGTACGCATTCACTGGCAGGCGTTTCGATTGTGGCGGATGTCGGTTCCCTTTCATGGCAAGCACCCGCCTTCGGTACCTCCCGTCGGCTAACACCCATTTCTGTCCGGCAATATCCGCTCATATGACCCGCCCTCCTGACCAACGTGCACTGCTACAACCTTGTATCCCGGCCCTGCTGCCGTCACGAACGTCCGTATTTGCCCGGATGTTCCTGGCCGCGCTCGAGCGCGTGGCCGTGGGCCATCTGGTGCTCTTACGGCCGGACGGGGAGGAGGCGATTTACGGCGATCCGCATGAAGCGCCGGGGGCTCGGCTGACGTTGCGAGACTGGCGCGCCTGCGAGGCCATCCTTCGCGCCGGCGATATCGGTTTTGCCGAGGCCTATCGTGCCGGCTGGATCGACACGCCCGATCTGGTTGCCCTGCTTCGCCTGGCCCTTGAGAACGAATCGGTCTTGTCAGGCGCCATTGATGGTGCATGGCTGGGCCGCCGCTGGTATCAACTGCGACAGATTTTCCGCAGGAATACACGGCGCGGCAGCCGGCGCAATATCCACGCGCACTACGATCTGGGCAATCCTTTCTATGCCCTGTGGCTCGACGAGACGTGGAGCTATTCCGCCGCGTACTTCGGCGGGCACAACGAGCGCCTCCTGGCAGAGGCACAGGAAGCCAAGTACGCGCATATCTTCGACACGCTTGGGCTGAAGCCGGGGATGCACGTCCTTGAGATTGGGTGTGGTTGGGGCGGCTTTGCCATGCACGCGGCCAGACGCGGCGTGAATGTGCACGGCGTCACGATTTCCGCCGCTCAATTGGCGCAGGCACAGATCCGCATTGAGCAGGCGGGCATGACCGACCGTGTCAGGGTGGAGTTGCGCGATTATCGCGACCTGCAAGGCAATTACGACGCCGTCGTATCCATCGAGATGTTTGAAGCGGTGGGGCAGGCCTATTGGCCCGTTTTCTTTGATCAGGTCTGCCGTAGGCTTCGCCCGGGCGGCCAAGCCGTCGTGCAATCGATCACGATCGACGATGCACGCTTCGATGCGTATCGGTATGGCAGCGACTTTATCCGCGAGTACATCTTTCCGGGCGGAATGCTCCCAAGCCCGGAGAGATTTGCACAAGCCGCCAGCCGAGCGGGGTTTTCAAGCCGTCAGGTATTGGCCTTCGGCAAGGACTATGCCGAAACGCTGCGGCGATGGCGCGAACGTTTCGAGGCCCAGAACGGAGCAATCCTGACACTTGGCTTCGACGACGCATTCGTACGCATGTGGCGGCTATATCTGTGCTACTGCGAGGCAGGATTCGATGCGGGTCGCATCGACGTCGTGCAATTCCTTCTCACGCGCGGCGACTAGCAATGGGACGGCACCTGGCAGCCTGGACGCTTGCGCTGGCAACTCTGCCCGGTATTGCGGCCGACTCGTGGCGCGACGCCCTGCCGCAAGCGCATATGGTCGGGCAAGGTGAATACCGCTGGTTGGGGATGCGCATCTATGAAGCGCAGCTTTGGAGAGGCCACCCTCCCAGCCCCGGGGACCCGGCGGGCGTGCTCGACGAGCCGTTCGCGTTGCGCCTCATCTACGCGCGAGACATTGGTGCACAACGCCTGGTGGACACCAGCATCGAGGAAATCCAGCGCATCTACGGAAATGCCTTGTCCGAATCCACCGTTGAACAGTGGCGACAGGCGCTTTCACGTGTATTGGTCAACGTGCGTGCGGGAGATCGCTTAACCGGCGTGTACGCGCCAACGCTGGGCGCGCGCTTCTTCGCCAACGACCGCGAGACCGGCCAAATCGCCGATCCGGTGCTTGCCCGTGCATTCTTTTCCATCTGGCTTGGGCCCTCGACGCGGGATCCGGCACTGCGCCAGAAGCTCCTTGGATTGGCACGATGACGATACGCTCGACGCAGCTCCTCGCCTATGGTGCCCTTGGCCTCCCGCTCGCCATGGTGGCGCTGCCGGTATACGTGCAGGCCCCAGCCTACTACACCTCTCGCCTTGGCATGCCTTTGTCCACGGCTGGCCTCATCTTGTTTCTCGCCCGCCTTGTCGATACAGCACAAGACCCGTTCTTCGGGCGCTGGGCAGATACTCTGGCGCGCAGTGGCCGGCTGCCAGCGACCTTGTGGATCAGTGCCGTATGTCTTGCCGCCGCCTTTGCGGCCCTGTGGATGCCGTTGGCAGAAGGCACGGCATTGGCCGTCTGGTTTACCGTAGCCGTTGTTGTGGTATACGCCACCCACAGCTTCATGAACATCGCGTACCTCGCGTGGGGAGCCAAGCTAGGGAACGATAGCGACGTGTTGACCAGGGCGGCAGCGTGGCGGGAAGGCGCTGGCCTCGTGGGCGTCCTCATCGCCAGCGCGGGCCCCTCATGGCTACTGGCAGGCGAAGCGTCGGCGCCGCAGGATGCCATGTCCCCGTTCATTGTGCTTTTCTCCGTTCTGCTAATTGGAGCACTGTGGGCGCTCCGCTTTGCTCCGCCCTGGCAGGCATCACGCCCGCCGTTACATAACCCCGGGGGCGGGCGAGCAGACCCTTCCATTCGGATTGTATGGAGAGCCGTGCGCGACAACCGCTCGTTCCGCAGGATCTTGCGGCCGTATTTTCTGAACGGCCTAGCTGTCGCCATACCCGCCTCCCTGGCAGTGTTCTTTATCGAAGACCGCCTGCGTGCCATGCACTGGGTCGGGCCAAGTCTTGGACTGTATTTCCTGGCTGCCGCCCTGGGGCTCCCAATATGGGTTCGGATATCCAGGCGCGTCGGTCCCCAGCGTGCCTGGAGCACCGCAATGAGCCTGGCAATCGCCGCGTTCGTCTGGACGGCGACGCTCGGACAGGGAGACCTGGTGCCGTTCCTCGTGGCATGCATCGGATCGGGATTTGCGCTCGGGGCCGATCTTGCATTACCGACGGTCCTGCTGGCCCAGTGCATTCCCAATCGGGAAGGGTCCGGCGCCTACCTGGGGATCTGGACCCTTATCGGCAAGCTATGCCTGGCACTGTCGGCACTGATGCTGCCGGGACTGGCCTGGCTGGGCTATAAACCGGGCGCACCCGCCGTCGGCGCGCCAGGGGTGGCGCTCGCCCTTGCCTACGCTGGCCTCCCCTGCCTGCTCAAGTTCGGAGCCCTTATGGCACTGCGCGCGAATTCGTCCACCACAACCGTCACAGAGGAACGCCAATGAAGCCGCTCGCCGCGATGATCTTCGGTGCCGCTACGATTCTCGGCACGGCCTGCACTACGCCAGATGTCAGCCTGTATGCACAGGAGCGCCCCGTTTTGGACGTGACGCAGTTCTTTGCAGGCAAGACCGAAGCCTGGGGAATGTTCCAGAAGCGCAGTGGCGAAATCGTCAAACGATTCCATGTGGCCCTCGACGGTCGCATGTCTCAGGATCAATTCGTCCTGCACGAGGCGTTTCGCTACAGCGATGGCACGACACAGGAACGTACCTGGACGCTCCAACGCGGGCCCGACGGCGCCTGGCGTGGCGAAGCCCCGGACATCGTTGGCACGGCGAGAGGAGAATCTGCTGGCAATGTCCTCCGGTGGCGCTATACCTTGCACCTTCCGGTCGAAGGGAAGGTCTACGACGTCCAGTTCGACGACATGATGGTCCTTATCGACCCGCAGACGATGATCAATCGCGCCCGTGTCACCAAGTTCGGCTTCGAAGTCGGACAGGTGACGCTCGTTTTTCGCCGTCCGGCACCGTAGGAGCACGAACATGATCCTCGGTTGGCACCTTAACCCCCGCTTGCGCGACTGGCATGGCAAGCGCGTCTGGCTGGTCGGCGCCTCGAGCGGGATCGGTGCGGCACTCGCCAGGGATTTGCTTTCAAAAGGGGCATGGGTCGCAGTGTCGGCGCGTCGCGCTGGCGCACTGCTGGCGGTCGTTGAGGGCCATCCCAAGGGCGTCGTGCTGACCATGGATGTACGCCAGCCTCAAGATTGGAAAGCGACTCACGACGCGCTGTGTGAAGCGTGGCAAGGGGTCGACCTCGTGGTCTTCTGCGCGGCAGATTACCGCCCCCTAAGCCCTTGGGAATTGAATGCGCGAGAAGCACACGACACGATGGAAACCAATGTTTGCGGCGTGTATTACGGGTTGAGCGCCGTGCTGCCTACGATGCGTTTGCGGCGCTCGGGCGGTATCGCCATCGTCGCAAGCGTCGCAGGCTACGTGGGCTTACCCAACGCCACGCTATATGGACCGTCCAAGGCGGCCCTGATCAACCTGGCAGAGCTCTTGTACGCGGAACTCCATGCGCACGGCCTCGGCGTGTATCTGATCAACCCGGGCTTCGTCAAATCGCGCCTGACGGCACGCAACACCTTCCGAATGCCCGCGCTCATGACACCAGAAGCCGCTGCCGAAGCGATTGTCGACGGGTTGGAACGAGGCAGATTCGAAATCGCATTCCCGCAACGGTTTACGCGCCTGGTTCGCCTCGTCAGTCTGCTGCCTTACCGGTTTAGCCTGGGCCTGCTGCAGCGATTAACCCATGCAACATGAACGCTTCGTCCGACATGCCCGATCAAGATACCCCGACGCCCCATGCCCTCGCCCAATTGTTGACGTGGTACGAGGCGTTATCGCCTTCCTCGCTAGCGCATCTGGAACACTATTACGCACCGCATGCGCGCTTCTGCGACCCATTTAATGACGTCTGCGGGGTCGCCTCGATCCGTGCGGTCTTTGAGCATATGTTCGAGAGTGTCAAGACGCCACGTTTTTCGATCCAGGCACGAGCGAGCAGCGGGCGTGAAGCGTTTGTTGCCTGGAGGTTCACGGGGAAAGTGCGCCGGCATCCCTTCGACGTACCCGGCTGCACCCAGCTTTCCTTTGATGACGACGGCCTTGTTGCAAGCCATCAAGACTTCTGGGACGCTGCCACACTGTGGCGTCAGTTGCCGCTCATCCGCGCTCCCGCTGCGTGGCTGTGCAAACGCTTTTCAGCAACAGTTGCATGACACATGCCTCCGAGTTGGAACAGTCATACCGTCATGCCCCGCTAACACGTCTTGCGAATTTCCGAACCATGGCCACCATTGTTGTCATCGACGACGAGCCAATGAATGCCGATGCGCTGGCCCTCATGCTTTCGGCGGAAGGGTTTTCAGTGCGAACCGCCGCCGATGGCGAAGCAGGTCTGCGTTTGGTGGCAGAGACTCATCCGGACTTGATCATCACGGACTTTATGATGCCTTTAATGACGGGGCTTGAACTTGCGCGGGAGCTGCGAGCCAACGCCACCACCGCTCATATTCCCGTCGTGCTATTGACTGCTGCTCAGGCAGAATCCGGCCGCCGTTATCCACACCTGTTTGACGCCGTCTTTGCAAAGCCTTGTCTTCCCTCAGACATTTTCGGCGCGGTGTCGCGACTACTGAAAAGCCAAGCCAGTCGTCGAATATAAGGCATTCATGACTCGACAATGGCTGATGCCTCGGCAGCAAATCTGAAAACACGCAATCAGCCAAACCATCGCTGAGTTTGCCGGCCGCAAGGACGGCGTCTCCCAATACCAACATGGTTCTCTATGTAGGGATTCGTCTGGAGTCGCGCCAACTTCGGACGTTCGTTTCGATGTACCGAGAGACGGAGATGGGTCGTACTCTGCCCTACGCGGACCGGTCCAGGGGGAGCGCTCGGTTGTGCTCGGCGTCGGGCCGGACCCGGCCATTTACGGACGCTCACCCGCGGCTTCAAGCGGATATTCGAACGGCGCATCTACATCGGAAACCGGCCATTCGGAAACTCAGTCTTCTCCCTCAACGTGGGAGAGGATTCGATGCGCTAGTCGTAAATGCGGTCGGTCGACCATAGCGTTTCCAAGCCTCGCCACACCTGAGGCACCGACGCTTGAGAACGCACTAACAATTTCCCTCGCCCATCGGACCTCTTCCTCCTGAGGCATAAAGGCCTCATTTATTGCGCGGATGTGGGAGGGGTGAGCTGCAGCCTTCGCAGTGAATCCGTCGCGCTTTGCTCGCGCTGCTTCTTGACTAATATGCGACGGGTCGGCAAGGGTCGTGCTGACGGCATCGATTGCATCAATGCCGGCTTGCGCGGCTGCAAGCAGACACATCGTGCGCGCCACTGAGAACGGGGCAGTCAACTCACTGCCAGCATGAGATGAGAACGCGCCGAGGTCTGCAGCCAGATCGTCTACGCCCCACATAAGTGCTTGGAGGCGCATCGGAGCGTTTCGATAGGATGAAAGCCCCAAGACGCCTTCCGATGATTCTGTCGCCATGGCAATGACGGCCGTCTCCCACTTGCCATCCAGAAGAGCCCGCAAGGAAATCGCAGATTCTATGCACATCCTGAACGCTGCGGCATTTGGGCAGCACGATCTGTCGCTATCAGCCGGAACGAAGAGTAGGGACCGCAGTCGATGGGGCAAGGCCGGATGCATTCTCGTTGATCTCCTGAGGTGCGCCGAGTTGTCTAGCAGCCGGAAGCGGCTCCCTTTGACTCTGATGGCGCAAGTGGGAAGAATCGACATGCGGAAGCGCACGATCGAACTGCACCTTACCCGCCGCATATGAATCTTCGACGACACGGCTTATCTCACTTCCACAAGATCGGCAAGTGGTGCCGCTCGTCCAACTGGGCCCGGGGAGATGCTCAGATAAGCGCAACGCCGGTCCCGGAAACGCCAGCTATTCAATCCACCGCCTTGAACATATCCTCGACCACCTTCTTGGCGTCGCCGAACACCATCATGGTCTTGTCCAGGTAGAACAGTTCGTTGTCCAGGCCGGCATAACCGGCGGCCATCGAGCGCTTGTTGACGATGATGGTCTTGGCCTTGTAGGCCTCCAGGATCGGCATGCCGGCGATCGGCGACTTCGGGTCGGTCTTCGCCGACGGATTCACCACATCGTTGGCGCCGAGCACCAGCACCACGTCGGCCTGGCCGAACTCGCTGTTGATGTCTTCCATCTCGAAGACCTGGTCGTACGGCACCTCGGCCTCGGCCAGCAGTACGTTCATGTGGCCCGGCATGCGTCCCGCCACCGGGTGGATCGCATACTTCACGGTCACACCCTTCTCGGTCAGCTTCTCGGTCAGTTCCTTCAGTGCGTGCTGGGCGCGCGCCACGGCCAGGCCGTAGCCCGGCACGATGATCACGGTCTCGGCATTGCCCATCAGGAACGAGGCGTCATTGGCCGATCCCGACTTCACGTTGCGCTGGGCCTGCGCGCCGCCCGCGCTGGCCGCCGTCGCATCGCTGCCGAAGCCACCCAGGATCACGTTGAAGAACGAGCGGTTCATCGCCTTGCACATGATGTACGAGAGGATCGCACCGCTGGAACCCACCAGCGAACCGGCGATGATCAGCATGGGGTTGTTCAGCGAGAAGCCGATGCCCGCCGCCGCCCAGCCCGAATACGAGTTCAGCATCGACACCACCACCGGCATGTCGGCGCCGCCGATCGGGATGATGATCAGCACGCCGAGCACGAAGGCGATGGCCAGCATCACCAGGAAGGGCATCCAGTCCTGCGTCATGAAGAACGCGATGCCGAAGCCGACCATCGCGACCGCCAGCGCCAGGTTCAGCATGTGCTGGCCCGGGAACACCACCGGTGCGCCCTGGAACAGGCGGAACTTGTAGCGCCCGGCCAGCTTGCCGAACGCGATCACCGAACCCGAGAAGGTAATCGCGCCGACGAAGCAGCCGATGAACAGCTCGATGCGGTTGCCCGTCGGGATTTCATGCGAGCCCGCCGCCGCGATGCCAAAGGCCGCTGGCTCCGCCACGGCTGCCACCGCGATGCACACCGCGGCCATGCCGATTAGCGAGTGCATGGCGGCCACCAGCTCGGGCATCTTGGTCATCTCGACCTTCTTCGCCACATAGGCGCCAATGCCGCCGCCGACCACCAACCCCGCGAGAATCAGCGCTAGGCCCGAACCCGCACCCGTGCCAGCGCCAGCCGCGAGGAACTCGCTCTTGAGCTTGGCGATCAGCGCCACCGTGGTGAGCGCCGCCACCGCCATCCCGATCATGCCGAAGGCGTTGCCCTTGCGGGCCGAAGCCGGATGCGACAGGCCCTTCAAGGCCTGGATGAAGCAGACCGACGCACCAAGGTAGAACAGCGTCACCATATTCATGGACAGGGCATTCATCGCGGCATCTCCACCAGTTCGCCGCCCGCATGCGGGGCCTTCGCGTTGCCTTCGGCCTTCACCTTGGGCGCCTTCTTGCGGAACATCTCCAGCATGCGCTGCGTGACCAGGAAGCCGCCGAACACATTGACCGCGGCCAGTGCCACCGCCAGCGTGCCCATGGTGCGGCCCACGCCGCCTTCGGTCAGGCCGGCCGCCAGCATGGCGCCGACAATAATGATGGCCGAGATCGCATTGGTTACGGCCATCAGCGGCGTATGCAGTGCGGGCGTGACGGTCCAGATCACGTGGTAGCCCACGTAGATCGCCAGCACGAAGATGATCAGGTTGATCACCGTGTGGTTCACCATTTCCATCGAACTCTCCTTAACAGGCCAATGCCTCTTCTTCCCGCCGTGTCATCAGGCAGGCGGCGACGATGTCGTCGTCCGGGTTGAGCGTGAACTGGCCTTCCTTGTCGATGACCAGCTTGAGGAAGTCCAGCACGTTGCGCGCATAGAGCGCCGAGGCATCGGCAGCAACCATGCTGGCGAGGTTGGTGTGACCGACGAAGGTCACGCCATGGCGCTCGACCACTTCGTCTGCCACGGTCAGCGGGCAGTTGCCGCCTTGCGCGGCGGCCAGGTCGACCACCACCGAACCCGGCTTCATCTGCTGCACCGTGGTTTCCTGCAGCAGCACAGGTGCCTTGCGGCCGGGGATCAGCGCCGTGGTGATGATGATGTCGGCCTGCTTCGCGCGTTCGTGCACCAGTTCCGCCTGGCGGCGCATCCAATCCGGCGGCATCGGGCGCGCATACCCGCCTACGCCCTGGGCGATTTCGCGCTCTTCGTCGGTAATGAATGGCACGTCCAGGAACTTGCCGCCGAGCGATTCGATCTGCTCCTTAACGGCCGGGCGCACGTCGGAGGCCTCGATCACCGCGCCCAGGCGCTTGGCCGTGGCGATGGCCTGCAGGCCAGCCACGCCGGCGCCGAGGATCAGCACCCGCGCCGCCTTGACGGTGCCGGCGGCGGTCATCAGCATCGGCATGAAGCGCTGGTAATAATGAGCGGCCACCAGCACGGCCTTGTAGCCGGCGATATTGGCCTGCGAAGAGAGCACGTCCATGCTCTGCGCGCGCGTGGTGCGCGGCGCGGCTTCGAGCGCGAAGGCCGTGATGCCGGCGGCCGACATGCGCGCCTTGTTCTCGACATCGAACGGATTGAGCATGCCCACCAGCACGGCGCCCGGCTTCATCTGGGCCAGTTCCGCGGCTTCGGGCGCGCGCACCTTCAGCACCAGATCGGCCCCGAGCGCCTCGGCGGCGCTGCCGATGCGGGCGCCCGCGGCCTCATAGGCGGCATCCGGCTGGCTGGCCCGTACCCCGGCACCCGCCTGCACCACGACCTGATGGCCCTGAGCGACGTATTTCTTGACCGTCTCCGGAGTGGCGGCGACTCGAGTCTCGCCGACTCGTGTTTCTTGAGGGATGCCGATGTGCACGTTACTTTCCTGTTTTGATTACGTTAAACCTCTGCAACAGACCGGCTTTCTTGCTCCTTAATTACCGGCGACTTACTGTCACTCAACTGTGATGTGCTTCTCTTCCATGAGCTTTGCCCACCGCATCACTTCCGCGCTAAAGTATTCGGTGAACGGCAGGCCGTTCTGGCGTACCAGCGTAAAGTCCGCCGCGATAATGCGATTGCGTACGGTTTTCAGATGCCAACATGCGAGAAGCGGAGGTGGCAACCGTGTCGACAATTGGGCGCGACGAGCCAACGGACATCAGCAAACCAGTCCCGTTTTCGACAATCACCGGATAGCCGACCTCGGTCACGGTTGGCAAGTCAGGCAGCAGCGGATACGCGTGGTCAACGCCAGGGCGCGCAGCTTGCCTGACTTCACATATGCCAGCGACTCTGGAAAATTGGAGAAGACCACCTCGATCTGATCGTGAGTGCTGCGGCGCAGTCAGCAGCCCCGCAGCTACCTGGGTGCCCTACGAAGATCAGCACCGGGGCACCACTAAGAGCCTCGACCAGGTGTTGCGCATGCCGACTTAGCCCGGCTCGTCCCGTAAGTCAAAGCCGGGTGTCAGCGCCTGCACCGCGAAGGGGTTCATGTCTGCACTGATGCAGCGCGGTATCGTTATGCGGACTCGTGGATGCGGGTCAGCACGAACTCACGATGGCCGAGCGCCTCAGCCGCGGTCCAGCGACCATTGACAGTCTCCAGCATGCATTCGAGCAGCTTGTCGCCAGTCTGGTCCAGCGTCTGTTCGCGTTGCAGCAGCCCCGAGCAGTCCACGTCCATGTGCTCGCTCATGAGACGCACTGTACGCGGGTTGGCGCACAGCTTGATGACGGGGACGATCGGGTTGCCGATCACATTGCCTTGGCCGGTCGGGAAGAAGTGGACGACATAGCCGGCGGCGGCGCAGAGCGTGACCATCTCGGCAGCAGCCGAGGATGAGTCCATGAACCACAGGCCCGGATGGGTCGGCTCTTCTGCCTTATCCAATACACCATCGACGGTGCACTTCTTACCAATCTTCTGGATGTTGCCGAGCGCCTTCTCCTCAATCGTGGTGAGACCTCCAGCGATATTTCCCTTGGTCGGCTGCGACTCGGAAAGGTCTGAGGTCTTCCAGCGGTCAATCATGCCCTGGTAGCGCTCGAACATTTCCATGAACTTATGGCGAACGTCATCGTTAGCGCAACGGGCAGCGACGATATGCTCGCCACCAGTCAGCTCCGAGGTCTCGCCGAACACCAGCGTGGTGCCAAGCGGATGGAGCTTATCGAAGGCATTGCCGACCGTCGGGTTGGCACCGCAGCCGGAAGTGGTGTCCGACTCACCGCACTTGGTCGACACCCACAGTTCGCTGATCGGGCACTCGACGCGTTGCAGTGCAGTGGCGTACTGCACGAATTCCTTTGCTGCCTTCGACGCCCGCATAATGGTTTCATGGTCGCCGTGGCCCTCGATGCCAAAGCCGACCACCGGCTTGCCGGTCTTGGCGATGCCATCAACGACCTTCTTCGTCCAGCCGTCTTCGATACCGATTACTACTACCGCCGCGACGTTCGGGTTGCTGCCCGCGCCAATCAGGGTACGGAAGTGCAGGTCGAGGTCCGGACCGAACTGCAGGCGCCCATACGGATGAGGGATGGCCATCGTGCCCTTGATGGCGACAGCGACGGCTTCGGCGGCGGCGTTGGACAGGTCATCCAGCGGGAGGATGATGACGTGGTTGCGAACGCCCACGCGACCGTTGTCGCGGCGGTAGCCCCAGAAAGTGGTGTTTTGGTCAATAACGGACATGACGTGGTCCTCGGATGCTTTGATGAAAAGGTGGATTCGGAGGGATGCGGTGGTGCGGCTTACCAGCGCTTGGTCTTGATGTTGTGAACGTGAGCGTGTTCACCCGCCTTGATCGGCGCGACAACATTGCCAATGTCGATGCCGTACTTGTAGACCGTCTCGTTCACGTCCATGTCGCGCAGCGCGACCTTGTGGCCGATGGGAATCGGCTGGAGCGCGGTAACCGTGATGACCTTGTCCTCGTCCATGATCCAGGCGTTCAGCGTGGTGCCCGGCTCAATCCCCTCGACCACGGCCACCGCGACGGTGTCCTTGGCGTCATGTAGTACTACGTGAATCATCTTTGTCTCCTTCGTGCAGTTTATCGGTGAAATCATCTTAGGTAGCCAATTCATCCATGGCACCTAGATCATATATATGACGTGGCAAGGCAAAAAAATTTCTTCTACGTAAGTCGATACGGGTTGGGACTTTCCTAGGCAAGCTCGGGAATCAATACAACTTTCCCCGCTGCCACCCGCCCCGCGGCGAGATCAGCAAAGGCGGCCGGGCCATCTGCCAAGGAGCGGGTTTCTACCCATTCAAGCGAGCCAAAGTTGCCTTGCTCTAGCGCCTGAACAGTAGCGTGCATGTCGGACATCGTGTAGGTGTAAGTCCCCAGCAGCGTCAACTCGGCAAGGGTCAATTTGCGCATATCGATCTCGCTCGACCATGCTTGCAAACCGATATGCATGACAACTCCCCCGGGTCGCGTCGCGGCGATGGCAAGGTTCCGGGTTGGAGCGGCGCCAACCGCATCGATGACAACGTCGAACGCGGATTCGGGAGGCAGACTGACAGTTGGATCGATCACCTCGCATCCAAGATGCCGGCTTACCGACGCCTGTCGGAGGGCATTGGTCTCAGCCACGCAGACACGTTTGCAGCCGTAAGAGGTCACCAAGGCAGCGGTCAGCATGCCTATCGCGCCGCCGCCGATGATCAGCACACTCGCCTCCGGCAAGGGCCGACTCATCGCCCGCATCGTGAGGTTGACAGCATGGAGCGCTGTGGCTGCTGGTTCGGTCAGCGCTGCGCTGACGCTCGGTAGCGTGTCGGGGATCGGGATTGCGCAGCGAATCGGGATCGCGAGATATTCGGACAGTGCGCCGGGCCGGTTCATGCCAACCATGCCGCGATTGGCGCAGAGGTTGTCACGTCCCTGGAGGCAGTAGTCGCAGTGACCGCATGTAACAAGTGGGTTCGCTGTGACGCGCTGACCGACGGCCATGCGGGCTTCGTCGGAAGAGGCGATGACAGTACCCGCAAACTCATGGCCGAGAACCAGCCCGGGCTTGCGGCGGGGATCGTGACCATGGTAGGCGTGGAGATCCGAACCGCAGATGCCACTAGCATCGATGCGCAACAGAATCTCACCGGGCTCGAGGTCCGGCATGTCTCGGTCCAGTACCGCGACGGCGTCCGGTTGGGTATAGACGATTGCTTTCATGGTTTACCTTATCCTGAATCGGGTGTTAATGCAGGTGATGAAGCGGAGTCGCGCGTTAGCCATGGACCTTGGAAGGCTCCAGGCTTACGCGGTTGGCGTGCGCCGACCGAAAGGCAATCCACATCGTGCAGGCGGCGCTCATGATGCCGACTGCCAGCACGTATGAGCACAGATACCAGGGTTCCCCGCCTGCCTTGGCGTTAAGCCAGGTGGCGATGATCGGCGTCAATCCTCCCGCAAACACGCCGGCGAACTGGTAGACAAAGGAGATGCCGGTATATCGAACGCCAGGGTCGAACACTTCCGAGAACATCGACGACATCGTGCCAAATACCGCCGCGTGGAAGATGCCGAACGGAATGATGATCGCTGCCCACACCAGCAGCACATTGCCACCGGAATGCTGCATCAGCCAGAATGCCGGGAAGGCCGAAAGACCTGCGAGCAGCGCGCCGGTACCGTAGACGATGGGCCGTCCGACACGGTCGGATACGGCGCCCCATAGCGGAATGAAGAACGTCATCACGCCAGCACCGATCAGGACGCCCAGCAACGCCTGGTCACGGGACAGCTTCAACGTCTGCGTAAGGTATGCCAGCGAGAAAACGCCGAACACATTGAAGAAGACCCCATCGATAAAGCGCGCCCCCATGCAGGCAAGCACCACGGCCGGATACTGTCGAAGCATGGCGAAGAATGGAAGTCCGGTCGCCTCCTTGCGATCATGCTGCGCGGCCGCGAACTCCGGGGATTCCTCCACATGCGAACGCATGTACGAACCGATCAAGACCATCACCGCACTCAGCATGAAGGCAATGCGCCAGCCCCATGCCAGGAAGTCCTTGTCGGACAACAAGAGAGACAGGATGGCGATGACGCCGCTCGCTAGTACCAGCCCAAGAGACATACCTGTCTGCGGCAGACTCGCAAAAAATCCACGACGATGGCTTGGAGCGCTCTCGAAGCTCATCAACACCGCCCCGCCCCACTCGCCACCGAGGCCAATCCCCTGCGCTACCCGACATACCAACAGTAGGATCGGCGCCCAGACACCAATTTGCTCATAGGTGGGAATCAGGCCGATGGCAGTAGTCGCCACGCCCATGATCATCAGCGTCAGTACCAGCATGCGCTTGCGACCCAGGGTATCGCCGAAGTGTCCGAAAATCACCCCCCCAAGCGGCCGGGCCACAAAGCCTGCGGCGAAGGTTGCATAGGCCAGCAGTGTGCCGACCACGGGATCCGTTGAAGGAAAATACAGCTTGTTGAACACGAGCCCAGCTACCACCCCGTAAAGGAAAAAGTCGTACCACTCAACCATCGCGCCAATCGTGCTCGACGCAACAACCTGGCGTAATTTTCGCGCCGCGTCCTGGGCGGACTGCACCACCGTTGCCTGCTTCGTCATGCTTGCCTCCTAATTCGGTCTTGTCCCGTGGTTGCGCATCAGAGGCGCTATTTTCGGTACGGACAGCGGCGGTGTTGCGCGCGCTGCCCTTGTGGGTTGCCGCGTTGCTTACCGAGCTGTATAGCCTCCGTCAACCATGAAGGTCTGGCCAGTGATGTACGCTGCCATATCGCTGGCTAGGAAAGCGACCAACCCGTGCAGATCCTCGAGTTCGCCATTGCGCCCAATACAAGTACGGCTGGCGTGATACTCCGTGAGACCGGCATCCGCAAACACGGGACCGGTCAGCGCTGTCGGGAAGAATCCCGGACCAATTGCGTTGCAAGTGACCCCGTGACGAGACCACTCTTCGGCGATAGCTCGTGTGAGCTGGACGATGCCACCTTTTGCCGCACCATACGGCGCACTGTTAGCGAAGGCGCGGTGCGACTGCAGGGAAGCGATGTTCAGGACCCGTCCCCACCCCTGAGCCTGCATTGCGGGTGCAAGCGCCTGCGTGAGGAAAAATGGCGCACCGAGATGGGTGTCGAGCTGGAGCCGCCACGAAGACGGCGTGACGCTTGAGTACGATTCACGCAGATTCATTCCCGCCGCATTGACGAGGATATCGATGGTGCCATGTTGCTGTTGCAGTGCATTCGCCGCAGCCGGAATGGCATCGAGATCGGACACATCACACACGTGGGTATCGACTGCGATTCCCATGGCGTCGAGGCGGGATGCAGCGGCATCGAGCTGGGACTGGCGCCTCGCCACGAGAATCACTCGCGCGCCGACCAAGCCCATCGCAGTGGCAATGGCCTCTCCGATGCCGGAACTGCCGCCCGTTACGAGGGCCTGCCTTCCTGAAAGATCAGGCACAAGCCTCCCGGCATTTTGGAGTCCGGTCATCGTTATACCTCCACCGGCGTGCCCATTTCGAAGGACGCGTTCGGAAAGTACTTCACCATGCGGTCATCCGCGGTACGGGCATGTGCTTCCATGCCTTCGAGCCGCGAGATGCGAGCTGTCACCTGGCCAATCTGGCGGGTCGCTTCACGCGTCATTTGTTGCCACGTCAGCGTCTTCATGAACTTGTGCACGGACAGGCCGCCGGAGTAACGCGCCGCGCCCTTGGTCGGAAGCACGTGGTTGGGCCCGCTGGTTTTGTCGCCGAACGCCACGGTTGTCTCCTCACCGAGGAAGAGCGAGCCGTAGCAGGTCAGATTGGCCAGCCACCAATCGAGATCCGCCGTGTGGACTTCCAAATGCTCGGAGGCATAACGGTCAGAGACCTCCGCCACCTCTTCCCGGGTGTCACACAGGATTACCTCGCCGTAATCACGCCAAGCGGCGGTGGCGGCATCGCGGGCGGTCGGGGGAAGCTTGGCGATCAGTTCCGGCACCAGCGCCATGACACGGTCTGCCAGATCACGCGAAGTGGTGAACAGCCAGGCGGGCGACTCATGGCCGTGCTCGGCTTGCCCAACGAGGTCGCTGGCGACGATAGTCGGGTCGGCGGTCTCATCGGCGATGACGGCGACTTCCGACGGTCCGGCGAACACGTCAATGCCGACTTGGCCGTAGAGGGTCCGCTTGGCCTCTGCCACGAATTTGTTGCCTGGGCCAACCACCACGTCGGCCGGCTTACCAGTGAAGAGACCATAAGCCATGGATGCGATCGCTTGCACCCCGCCCAATGCCATGATGACGTCGGCGCCTGCAGCCTGGAAGGCGTAAAGGACGTGCGGATGGATGCCTTGGCCGCGGAACGGGCTCGAGCACGCCACTACAGTCTTGACACCCGCAGCCTTGGCAGTAGCCACGCCCATATACGCTGACGCGATGTGCGCGTAACGCCCTGCCGGCGCGTAGCAACCAACCACATTGACTGGCAGCACCCGTTGTCCCGCAGTGACGCCCGGATGCAGTTCCACAGAGAACTCTTTCAGGGATTCGCGCTGCGCCAGTGCGAAATCGGTGACCTGCCGAATGGCGAAGTCAATGTCGGCGCGCACGGCCGCCGACACGTCCCTGGTCTGCTCTCGGATCTGATCAGGCGTAAGGACAACATCGCCACTCCAGCCGTCGAGTTGTTTGGCGTACTGACGCACGGCGTCTTCACCGCGCGCTTGGATCTCGGCAAGCATCTCCGTCACAACCTTCTGTGCTGTCGCCGTTTCGGTCTGGGGCGTCTTTTCCGCTTTTTTCAGATACGAGATCATTTCTGCAAGTCCTCAGGTGTGGGTACGATAGAAATGTAAGCGCTTTCATTTTTTGACACACAGCCACCAATTTCGGTTGTGTTTCGAATGAAAGCGCTTTCATGTAAAGAATAACTCGTACGCGGCGGACCGCAAGAGGGGGTTTTCCCGAGGGTTGTACGCACCCACGTTGTAGTTGCTACAGCACCTCCTTACAGATCGGCGACAATAAGGCACTGGACGGGAATAATGAAAGTGCCTAAAACGAAACTTGAAGATGTAGCGAGGTTAGCCGGCGTCTCCATGGCGACTGTGTCGCGAACACTCTCCTCACCTTCGTTGGTGCGTGAAGATACTTTGGCGCGGGTGCGGCATGCCATTCAGGCACTCGGATATGTCCCCGACGCTTCTGCACGGACGCTGGCTTCTGGTCGGTCCCGCACGATCGCAGCGGTTGTGCCTACTCTGGACAACGCCATCTTCTCGCATGCCATCCAGGGGATGCAGGGTGTGTTGGCCGCGAACGGCTACCAACTTCTCCTGGGCTCCCACAACTACGACTCTCAAACCGAGATAGATGTCGTCCGTGCATTGTCAGAGCGCGCCGTGGATGCAATGGTTCTGGTCGGCGCCGACCACGCTCCTGAAACGCTCTCAGTTCTACGACAATCGGGCACGCGGACTATCATCACGTGGGCGTTGTCGAACGACTGTCCCTGCATCGGGTTCGATAACTTTGAAATCGGAGCGCTCGCGGCCAGATACCTGTTCGATCTTGGGCATCGGCACTTCGGCATGATTTCCGGTATCTCGCGGAACAACGATCGCGCACGATTACGCACCGAAGGCTTCGTCAATACTTTGCGAGCTCTGCGTGCCGAAATCGTTCCCGGCGCGGCCTGCGAGCAGCCCTACTCGTTTGCAGGTGGCCGTATCGGACTGCGAAACATACTTCGCGACGCATCGACCAGGCCAACGGCGATCTTTTGTGGCAATGACGTGCTAGCGCTCGGTTGTCTGTTCGAGGCAACAGCGCTAAACGTCAAAGTGCCTGATCAGCTTTCGATCGTTGGCTGCGATGACTTGCCGATTTCGGCCGAAGTCGCGCCGGGCCTCACAACCGTAGCGTTGGAAAGTAGCTTGTTGGGCAAGAAAACTGCGGAGGCTTTATTGCGATGGCTGCAGGACGGCACGGAACCGGGTCGTACGGAGATGCCCATTTCACTGATTCAGCGCGGCACTGCGGCTCCGCCTTCGTGACTCGATCGCGCAGTCTCGGAATCCGTTATGCTCGTTAAGCATCAGCCTTTGCAGAGGCTCCCGCGTGCCATCCTTGCTCAGCTACCGCACCTCTTGCAAATTCAGGCCGGTGTCCCCTTTGCCCAATTAATCGTCCGGCAATTAAGCCGGGCGAACGGCGCCTGTATTTCCGGAAGCGGTCGTTACGGCCTCTGAAATCCGAAAGGCGGTTGAGAGTCGTTCTGGGACGGTCTGGCTCGCGCCGCGGCATCTAGGTTGGCCGAGTGGGGACTAGTGCGAATCATCTGAACCGTCAGAGCGCATGCCCACGGGCTGCACCATGGCCACGCGCACTGCAAATGTCAACCCCCGTCGTTTCTCTGGCTGGCCAGCTTCGCAATATCCCTGCCCAACATTGCCGAGAGAGCGGGCGAAATCTACCGGCACGCAGAAGAGGCTGAGCACGCCGCCAAGGACCTGTCGACGCAGCCACGGGGCCTCATCCGCCTTTCTGTACCGATGTCCTTTGGCGTGCGCTGGGTTAGCGCTACTTGGCGTGTCCATAAGTCGACCGGTCTCGCGCACATTACTTGCCCGGGGGTTTGGTCGGGTGATAGCGCTCGACCACGTGCGGGTCCGCCGGCGCATCGTTGCGCAACGCTGCCTCGACAGTCTCGACAACCGTTTCCCAGATGCCGGGGCGCTCAAGCACAGGCATTTCCTTTGCCAGGACGTTGCTGAGCTTCCCCTTGTTCTGCTCGATGGAGCGCAACACCCGGTCGGCTTGCTCGTCGGGCATCTCCACGATTTCCTTGAGCGCTAGCCTCGCCTGCGTGTGGCTGCGCAGATATTTCGATTCCTCTCGCATCTGTTCGGTGAGCGTGCGCTCGATGATCTTGGAGAGATACACGACGTGGGGAGTCAGATCGAGATGTCGCCACAGCGGCCGAGCGAGCTCATCGCCGTGGAACTCCAGGTTAGACGAGATGCCGTCCGGATATTGCGTTCTCGTGGATGCGAACTTAACGTGGTCGCGAACGAGTCGCATCAGCGGGGCAGACACCTCATCGAGCACCCGAGCGTATGCGCGGCGCTCGCCGGCGTCATCCGTGATGACCGCTGACACCGGGAGGATCACCGGCGCGGGGATGACGCCGTCTCGACGTAGCACATCGTTGATCAGGAATCGATGCACCCGTCCGTTGCCATCCGCCATCGGGTGGATGTAGACGTAGCCAAACGCGGCCACCGCGCTACGCATCACCGGCGACTGGCCGGCGGTGCGCGCGAGGAACACCCGCAGCCCTTCCATCATGTCGGCGACATCTTCCTGACCAGGTGCGACGTAGTGAACGACTTCGCTGAAGCGGACGGTCTCGCCCACGAACACAGGCGATTGGCGAAAGCCAAAGCGCGTGACCGTCGTGATCTCGCCAAGAATCTCGCGTTGCAGCTCGGCCGTTGCCGCGTCCGTCAGCGGCAGCTCGCCCTCACCTGTACGCCGACCCATCACATCAGCGAAGCGCTGGATGCGCGTGGTGCGATCGCCCTCGCCCTCAATGACGAAGCTGCTCTTGCTCTCGCGCAACGTAATCCAGGCCGCGGCGCGCATGAGCAACTCCTCGCCGAACTCGTCCGTCAGGCCCGTATAGAGAGCGGCGACATCGCGTGCCGCCGCAATCAGATAGGCATCAGTCTTCACGAGCGTGGGGCAGAAGTAGCGGGTGCCAGGCATGTTGTCGTTTACGCGCCAGCGGGCAATCTTCTGAGTCGCGTTTGCCGACGCCGTCACCTGCTTGTCGTCGTCAAGTGCGTCGACGTAGTTGCCGCCCAAGCGTTGGGGAACCTCGAGTTCGGCACCGGTGAGCCATTCATAAAGGAAGGCGGCCCGTCGGGCGTATTGCCCGGTAGGCTCTCGAGCGACCCATTCCTGGACAAACTCTCCGCCCGCCCGCGCGAAGAGCCTTGCTAGGAATTCCAGTTGCGGGACCTCATGGCGCAGATGGAACTGCAAGTTCGCCGCCGGCGTCTCGTCGGGGCGCATCTGCTCGGTGTAGGTCTCCAGACGAAAACCATCCTCCGCCTCGGTCGTGCGGCGGGTGCCGATGCGGCTACTCACGGGCAGTGTCGCCATCTGCGGCAGATCGAAATGCCTGATGAGCCAAGCCGCGCCGATCGGGTTGTCGAAGGGTTGTGGCATGCTCCTCCGTATGTCAGCGCCGCGACGGATCGATTAAGAGGCGGGCTCATGATGGGGTTGACGATTACGACTGCGTGAAATCGATTATAAACTGGCGCATCTGCACAAAATCAATTATCAAATGTGCGCTTTACGGCTCATCAAGGATTTCGGGTGGTGCTGAACGGTAGATGTGGCGTTTTTGCTCGTTTGGAACCCGCCTGTCCAATATTTTGAACAGTTTTGGACCTCACTGTGCCGCCGCGGCGGCGACCATGCGGACGATGCCGGCAAACGTACTTTCCGCCTCCGTGGCGCCAGACATCATTTCCAGCGCGACCCCGGTATTCACGGCGCCGCTCTTGATTGACTCGCCCGCGACGCACTGGCGCATGGCAGACTCGCCAGTCAGCGCCGACTCGTCCAACTCCGCGGGCATCGTCAGCGCGCCGTCGACGGGCAAGACCACGTGTCGGACCATCAAACGGCCTCCCGGACGGACTTCAGCGACATCGACCTGCCGCCATTGCACCGCCTCGAGCCGATTGGCGACCTGCGAGCGTGGCTCAGGCTGCGCCGTCATCTCCCGCCGGGCGCGAGATCGGGCGTAGTTCTGCAAGGCACGACCGGTCGCCAGCATCAGCGATACGACAGCCGGCACGAGAAACTCTCCGAAGATCAGCGCGACCACGATGGATAGCAACGACAGCGCGTCGATGCCAGATTGCCTACCGATCGCTGCGCCCGCGCTGGACATCACCAACGCCATCGCATTAGGCAATGTCCCGGCTATCCAGATCCACTCGGCCAGCGTCTCGTCTTGCATCTGGCGCGCAACGAGACCTCCCGCCAGCGTCACGGCGGAAACCGCAAGCAGCGCACCGGTGAGCCGGCCAGCGGGCAATCGCATGCCCGTCCCCTGCAACATGCGGCGTCGGGCGCCGTCCTTCATGACGAAATCGTGCCAGAGTGCACCGGACTCATGCAACCCGACAAAGACATACACAACGGGTAGGGGGAATCCGGAAGGCTGCGGCGCGATCACGCGCCGAAAATCATCCTTGCCGGCAGCGGCATGGCGACGGGCGGACATGGGGTGCACCATCTTGCCACCTTCAGCACGGACCCGCGCTGCACCATTCTGCTACGCCCTATCCTCTTTCCGGACGGCTTTGAACAATCGCGAGCATCCGCTGCTAGGCCCTCGTTAGCGGATCGCCGAGCATCAGCGCTTCGCTATGCGCGTAGCGTGGCATGATGGTGTTGCGGCCAGCCGCTTTTGCCTGATACAGGCCCAAGTCCGCCTTGCACAGCAACTGTTCGGCGGATTCGCCCGGAGATCGCTTGCCGTCGAGCGTGGCCGGCGCATAACAGGCGCTGGCGACCCCGATGTCGCTGGGGGCCAGAATGGCGGCGAGTTCAATGATGTCTGCCGATGGCCTCGAGTAGTTTGAGCCCTTTCCCCGTCACGCGTATTTCACGTTCCGCCAGTTCGAGACGCACCAGTTGGCGCTCTACGAGCGCGTCGACGTCAGCGGGATCCAGTGCCTCATGGGCGTTCGCATCGTTCAGAACCAGCAAGGCCGCAATTTCGTGTGGACTCAGCATCGCCTGTCTCCGGCATGGTCGTTGTGTCTCGTGCTTTTTCTTGTGCGGCGCACTGCCATGGGTTCTGTTCAGCTTCTGGCCAATCGGTGTGCCGGCAGGTCCAAGGCACTATATAAGTTGACGCCCCATGGGCGTAGATGGATCCACCAATTATTGCGTTTCGTCAAACTGGTGCTGGTACGGTGTGCCCAAAACGCCGGATGGAAGATGCCAGCCGTCCATACTCAACATTGCGCAACGCGAGCAGCTTGCCAGGCGGGCTCCCCGGCGCGATAACGCGCGTCGCGCGATCCGATGCGCTGCAGGCACGCTGCATCAGCCTGCGCCGAAGTGCGCGCCCGGATACGTTGTGGTACTGCACGTCGAATTCCGTGTCGAGCCTCCCCTTGGCGGCCACGCGGCTGCGCGGGATGGCCTCAGCGTCCGCGTCTGCCGCCCCGGCAGCGGCACGCCGGTGGGCGCTGCCAAGCGGCGCGGTCACACTTGCGCTGGGTATGTGATCGGCCCCGCGAGAAACGGGACGAACATGCCGACCGTCGAATCCGGCTTACGCTCCAAGTCCGGGCGGATCGCTGGCGCAGTGCCGCCGTTTCCTGCGCTATTCGAGGACCAATAACGCGTGCCTGCCGGGCAAGTCCGCGCCCAGCGCGTCGGGCGGTCTTATGGAGCGCCGGGGACAGCAGCGCGTCCGTGCTGATTTGCCGATGCGGCGAGTCTCCAACAATTCATTCGGTGTGACAAGAACCGTGTCCCACCGTACGCAGAAACAGGTACACGCTCTAACGCGTCCGGCAAGTATCAGATATGGCCGGGCAAGCACTATGCTGCGCTGCTGGCGAATAAATCATCGTCTCCCTGTCGCCGGTAACTCGACGAATGCTACGACAAGATCACCGGAATCGAGCACGGCGATACCTTCGGCGTGGGCATGCGCCACAAGTACCTCAAATCTTGCGACATCAGCTGCAAGCTAAGCGGGCGAGAGACTGTGCGACCTCGCTACAAACTACAAAGTTACAAAGGAAAGGCTGTGACGACTTTGCCGTCGCCGGAGTTCTTCACTTCAAACACAACACGTACCCGCGTTGTCGACTTGCCGCTCACGCCGGTTCCAACCTGCTCGCCCACTCGGGTACCTTCCGCCTGTGACATCACGACAAAGAATTTTTCTTTGTTCAGGCGTTATGTCAAACGAGCGATCGTGCTGACTCATGACAAGACAGCCCAGGCCTCGACGAAAGCCGAAGCCGTGTGGGATCGGAGCTAGCCTCCGGTTGATGCGATGATTTTCCATCTATCTCAAGCAAGGGCGGCGGATCTCACTCTGAATCGCCCTCCGGCCGGACGTCCAATTCCAGTTCTTGTGTCAGTGTTGTTTTCGCTGAAAGCTGATCTTCAACGAGCCGAGGACTTGGCGTGGCACGCAGCAAGGGCGATTTGGGGCCAAGCACGAGATGTTCGGTCTTGCCTAGTCTACCGACACCTTGATCCAGTAGACGAGTCGCGAGCCGATATCTTCGGCGATGCGCTCACTCTTATTGCGGGCCGTGCGCTTGCGTCCAGCTCGCGTAAGCTGCGCCGCTCGCTGGCTTCGGCGCGTTCCTGCGTCACCGCCTCGCGGGCCGGCTCCAGCTCCGTCGAGAATTGGGTGCGCAACGCTTCCATGTGGCGCCTGCCCGTCTTGAGCTCCGTCCGCCCCGCCTCGAGCCGGGCCTGCGTCGCGGGGCGGGCCTGCCGCTCGGCGGCCAAGTCCGATGCGCGAGCTGGACGGCAATCGTCGCGACGTCCTCGCGTGCGGCGGCCTTCTCCACGCGCGCCGCATCTCGCTCGGCTTCCGCAGTCCGCGAACTGCAAGTCGGATGAGCCTCATCCTCGACGGTGGGCTCGCCCCCTACAAGAGAGGGGTCGTTGAGTGCTCTAAAGTAGGCACCAACTTGGGGTCACCCGGTATACACTTGCGAAACCTGCTAGTAACTATTTGTAACGTCGCCGGACAAGCCAGATAAGATTCTAGGACGGCTGCGAAATGCGCACCAAACGCGCATTTGTTGCTGTGGGGAAACATATCAACCAGGGGGGACGGTCAAAATGAAGGTATTCCTCAAAGCATTTGCAGCAGTGGCAGCGGGATTCGCCGCGCAAAACGCGCCGGCGATGCAAGTTCCGACTCATGATTCTACGGGGCAGAACTCGATCTCACCGTCGGATTCGAAGCCGACGGAGCGAATCGCAGTACGTACTCAAAGCGGTGATGCATTCAACTTCGTTCTGAAGCGCAACGCCGAAGAAGGCACGTTGATGGCCTACCACCATTCCCACGCCTCGCATGCTTCGCACGCATCCCACGCATCGCATTACTCTGGTCGTTAATCGTCCAGCAGACTGATTTGCAGTATCGGCTCCATATCGGAGCCATTTTTTTGAACCTACGATGACACTACGTCTGGAACTGGACCCCGCCATCTATCGACTGGAGGCTGTTCAGAAGGCAGCCTATCGGTTCATTGATCGCCTTACTATCCTGATATCTCAAAGCGGGGATAAGCTCGTCTGCGAAATCGATCCAGTGAAGGCGGGAAGCACCACGCTGGACGACATGGTGGCCAACTTTAAGAGAGAGTTGCTTGACCAGCAGTTGCGCCTGCAAATCAAAGAAGAGACGGAGCCTGCCCGAAATCTCATCCTGGCATACGCCTTTTCGCGCACCGGGCTCCAAGGATGAGTAAGTTTCAGCCCTTCGAGAGTTACCTCGACAGCTCCGGTAAGTATCATCTCTTGCCGTTTCGATTCGAGCCGTTGAATGACGAAGAAGTAGTTCTCACGAACGCAGTCGGCGAGTTCACTTTCTTGTCGCGCGCAAGGCTCGACGACCTGCTTGCCCATCGTCTAAAGGCCACCGACGATGACTATATTTCGCTACGGTCGCGGCACTTTATTAGGGAAGAGGGCGACGAAGCCAGCCTGGAACTTCTCGCACTCAAGACGCGCACGAAGTTCAGCAAGCTCGCGAATTTTACGAACCTGCACCTGTTCGTCGTTTCGCTTCGTTGCGACCACAGTTGCCAGTACTGCCAAGTATCACGTCAGTCGGAGGACAAAGGCGCCTTCGATATGACGCGCGAGACCGCAGACAAGGCCCTGGAGCTTGTCTTCCGGTCGCCCAACTCGGCCATCAAAATTGAGTTCCAAGGTGGTGAACCTTTGCTCAATTTCGACCTAATTCGATACGTAGTCGAGAAGGCCGAGCGACGTGGCCTAGCGGAAGACCGTGATCTGGAGTTCGTCATTACGACGACCCTTGCACTAGCTACCGACGAAATCTTGGAGTACTGCAGGGACCACCATATCTATCTGTCTTCATCGCTTGATGGTCCGGAAGATCTACACAATAAGAATCGTCCGCGCCCAGGACGTGATAGTCATGCACGGTTTGTCGCAGGACTTCAACGAGCCAGGGATATTGTCGGGTACGACTCTGTGTCGGCGCTGATGACAACATCGCCAGCGAGCCTGAACAGAGTTCGCGACATCATCGACGAATACATCAAGCACGGCTTAAGCGGCATCTTTTTGCGGCACCTCTCGCCCTATGGGTTTGCTCTGAAGACGAAGAGCTTCCAAGCCTACAACGCAGAACGCTGGCTGCAGTTCTACAAGGAAGGTTTGGACTACATTCTGGAACTTAACAAAGCCGGTTTGCCATTCACCGAGTATTACTCCAGTCTCATTCTGACGAAGATGTTGACGTCGGATGATCCTGGTTTCGTCGACTTGATGAATCCGGCAGGCGCAGGTATCGCTGCGGTAGTGTTCAACTACGATGGCGATGTGTACGCGTCGGACGAGAGCAGGATGCTTCGAGAAATGGGCGACACAACGTTCCGGCTTGGCAACGTCCACGAGAACACCTACGAGCATATCTTTACGAACGACGCTTTGCTCAATGCGCTAGAGGATTCTTTCACGGGTTCGGCGCCGATGTGTAGCGATTGTGCCTTCGAGCCGTGGTGCGGAGCCGAGCCGGTGTTCCATCATGCAATGTACGGCGATGTCCTGGGACGAAAGCCAGAATCAGAGTTTTGCAAACGCATGATGGGCGTAACCAAACACTTGCTAGACATCATGCGCCGAGATGCCGACGCGAAGGAAATCTTCATGCGGTGGGTAAACCGATGCTAACTCTCTCAGGCCGCGTCATCTGGACGGAAAAAACTACCGCTCGGCGCCAGATTTTAAGTCTGAGCACAAATCGCACGCTACCCGCACCGCTGCGCGGAGGCAAGGCTTTCCTGGTCAAGGGCTCCGGGCCTGTACCGGCTGGATTTGCGCACTATCTGGCGTTCAATCGCCGCCCCGCAGATCTCAGCGAAAAAACACCGTGCACGCTGTTAGGCGACGAGTTTGCGTATCTGGACGATGGCGATGTCATCGCTCTAAGCGGCGATGGCCGTGTTCGATCCTTGTATCGCGCAAGTTCCAATCACAACAGCCTTTTGCTTACGGAGCAGTGCAACAACTATTGCTTGATGTGCTCCCAGCCGCCAAAACGCGTAGATGACAGCTGGCTCTTGGAAGAAGCGAAGGAAACGGTTCGCCTCATCCCCCGAGAGACTCGCAATCTCGGTATCACCGGAGGCGAGCCAACGTTGTACGGCGACGGGTTCATTGGCTTGCTTTACCATATCAAGAACTGGCTGCCACACACCTCGCTGCATATCCTTTCTAACGGCCGAACCTTTTCGGATTCCCAGTTCGCCGCGAAGTATGCTGCTATCGGCCATCCCGATATGATGGTCGGCATCCCAGTTTACTCGGCGGATCCGTCACGCCATGACTATGTCGTACAGGCAAAGGGAGCATTCGACGAAACCGTCCGCGGCATCCTGAATCTCAAGCGCCTGAACCAGAAGGTCGAGATTCGTGTGGTGCTCCACAAGCAAACCTGCGAGGGCTTACCGGAGTTGGCTGAGTTTATTGCGCGCAATCTACTGTTCGTGGACCACGTTGCTCTCATGGCTCTCGAGATGACGGGCTTCACTCGAGCGAATCTGGATGCGCTCTGGATCGACCCTATCGAGTACAAATCGGAACTAAGCAAGGCCGTGAAGATATTGAGGAGCTACGGCCTCAAGACATCCGTGTACAACCATCCGCTGTGTCTCGTGAATCGTGACATCGAGCCATCCTACGTCAGGTCAATATCGGACTGGAAGAACGAGTACGCGACGGAATGCGGACCTTGTGTGAGGAAGTCCGACTGTGGTGGCTTTTTCTCGTCTGGCATCCAGCATGGTTACAGCAAGTCTATACAGCCGTTCCTGGCATAAACTCCGCGAAGAGGGGGCACGCGCTTAAGTCCTCTTACAAGGGCAAGTGCTCCCGTATCACGGGAGCCCACTGCCGCCGCGTTGTGTTTTCGCGACCGGAGCGAGTCCCGCCTTTGGCCGCGGCGTATCCTGGCACACCGGCCCTGAGCCAGACTTGGGGTGGCACTTAAACGCGACGATCTGTTGTGCCCGCCCGGAGACCGTCAGTGCAACCGGACGCCGACACCCGGCGCGCGCGGTTGGAGCAGGCCGTGGCCCTGACGCGGGCGGCAGGATGGACGTCGGCCGGCGATCCGACCATTCAGCCGAGCATTGGTCCGACGAGGACGGCCATCGTCGCAGCGTTTCCCTCCGCCACGCTCGTATGCAAGATCGGCGAACACCGCGTTGCCATCCGACGCTCCGAACGCTGGATCAGGCGCTGCGCGCGACCCTGGCGAAAGCCCGTGCGCGTCCATGCGGCGGGCCCTCCTATTTCTGACGGCTCGTTGCCACACGATCGGGAATAGACAAAGGGGGGTATGTCAAAATTCTGCGAGAGGGGCGCCTTGCGAGCAGCCCAGGGGCACATCGCCACGACCGCTCAGCCAGTCAAATGGGCGGTATGAATCGCGCACCGTAATCCCTCCGACAGATTCGCGCGCCCAGCGCCGAAGCGCGCGAGTGGCTGGCAGCAACTAGGCAGACGTCCCGTCGCCTGCAAGGCACGGCTACGCGACAAAAGGAGATGCAATGGCAGCAGCGCAGCCAACAGAGATGGCCGCATCGAAGCCAACACGCTACCGATGGTTCATGGTGGGCCTCGCATTCATTGCGATCGTGACGAACTACATGGACCGGGCAAACCTGTCCGTAGCTCTACCCTATATGAACGCGGAACTGAATCTCTCTGGCGCAGAATCCGGAATTATCCTGGGAGCTTTCTTTTGGACCTATGCCGCGTTTCAAATCCCGGCCGGCGCACTTGTCGACCGCCTGGGCGCCCGAGTGGTATTTGCGGCAGCGGTAGTCTGGTGGTCGACGTTCACGATTGCAACAAGCTTCGTCCGGTCCAGTGCCGGGCTGCTCGGTGTCCGTCTGATGCTCGGCGTGGGGGAAGCTGGCGCGTTCCCCGCGGCAACCAAGTTCGTCGAACGGTGGTTCCCACCGACCGAGCGAGGGCTGGCGACCGGCATCTATGACAGTGGTGCGCGGGGCGGTACGCTAATTGCGATTCCGTTGTGCACGGCAATTATCGCCGGATTCGGATGGAAGGCCTCGTTCATTGTCACAGGTCTGATCGGATTCCTTTGGACAGCGGTATGGTTGCTCACTGCGACCGAGTTTCCGGCGCAGAGTCGGTTCGTGAACAAGGCCGAAGTCGAGCATATCAACCACGGCGAATCGGACGAGCACCTCTCGTCGGTACGCATCAAGTGGCGATCGCTGCTGAGATCGAAGACGATCTGGGCGATGTCTCTTGGGTTTGCATGTCAGAGCTACGTGATCTACTTCTTCATTACCTGGTATCCCACATACCTCGTCAAAGAGCGCGGGTTTTCGCTTCTGCAGCTAGGCTTCATCGGGATTCTGCCCGGCCTGCTTGGACTAGTAGGCTCCTGGGTGGGTGGTTGGGCCTCCGACAAGATTGCAGAAACCCGCTATGGTCTCAGCTTTGGACGCAAGATCTGCATCGTCGTCGGTATGTCGTTGAGCGCGACGATTGGACTGGCAGGCATCGTTCCGCAGGCATGGTTCGCCCTTGCGCTCCTGTCGATCGCGTTTTTCGGCGTCTCCGCTGCGACTTCCGCGATTCTTGCACTACCTGCCGACGTATCGCCTCGGGGGTCGCGCTCGATCGTGGGTACGATCGCCGGATTCCAGAACTGCGTCGCAAACTTCGCGGGCCTTGCCAGCCCGGTTGTCATTGGCTACCTCAAAGACCGGACCGGCTCATTCACGCCAGGGTTGGTGTCCGCATCTATCGTCGCCCTCGTCGGTTGCCTCATCTACATCTTTGCATTGGGTCCTATCAAGGCTGATCTCTTCGAGCACGCAATCGAAGACCGCTAGCCGATCAATCTCCACAAGCCTCTCCGCCTTTATCCCACCTCTGCCGTGTTCCCAGCATCCCGGTAGATCACTCACGCCACCCTTCAGCAACGACCAAAGCAAGTCGGCCGATCACTTCGTGCCATAAGCGACTGCATCGGTCGCGTGCCGCACCGCGACGAGCTCACCGTCGACGGCCCCGTCCACAACTGAGCGCTGCACAACCTCGACGCTGCAATGCTCCTGCGGACCAAAGATCTATGGACCATCGGTCTTATACGGCACATTGGATCAATTTTGATCCAGCCCGCGGCGCCCTTGCGCGTTCCCCCCCAGCAAATCAAAGGCTTAGCAGGTAAACCCTTACACGAATTATTGACCCAAATGACCCATTATCATCTATCAATGACTCGTCTGAACTACACTCGACTCACACCATGAACCGCGCAACGAAAGTGGAATACTCAACGATCATCACCCTCCTGAAGGAACAGCTGGACGTCATGCCGAAGCAAGAGCGGCAGGCTGCCAAGTTCGTGATGGAAAGCCCTCAGGAAGTGGCTGTGATGTCAATGCGTGATCAGGCTCGGATGGCTGGCGTTCCGCCGTCCACCATGACGAGACTTGCAAAGCGTCTGGGCTTCGCCGGCTTTGACGATATGCGGCAGGTATTCATTGACTCGGTCCGCTCCAGAAGTCCGGCGTACGGCGGACGCGTAGAAGGATTGATCGAACTGAACCGTCGCATTGGCGAACATGCACTGGTCCAGGACATGGCGAACAACGTCATCTCGCATATTCAGTCAATTTGCTCGGAAGCAAATCTGGCCGCCATTGTCCGGTCCGCTCGACGGCTCGCGGCTGCCCGAAACATCTACTCGCTCGGCGTACGCTCGTCCTATAGCGTTGCCTTTCAGTTCGCTCACGTCGCAGCGTACTTTGCCCGTAATGTCCGGCTGGTCGAAGGGGCGGGTGAAAGTGGTGCGATGACAATCATCAACCAGGCGGGCGTCGGCGATGTCGCGCTAGTCTGCAGCATGCCCAGATATGCCCGCCGCGCAGTGACACTCGCCAATTTTCTACATCAGCAGGGCGTGGCGATCATTGCCATCACGGATAGCCCAGCATCCCCGGTCGCGCGCTTCGCTAGCGAAACCATCATCGTCAGAAACGAAGCACCCTCGTTCTTCGACACAGCTACTCCAGCTCTGCTAGTCAGCGAGATTCTTGTGGCGCTGCTTTCTGCCAAGAGCAAGGGTGACACGCGTAAGGCTGTGACTGAGAACGAGCAAAAGCTAATCGGTCTCGGGGAATGGTGGGACATCAGTTGACGTCCCTATCCTCAAACATCAACGCCCTGCCCCTACAGGAGACATCACCATGAAGCTGCTCAATCCGCTCGTCATTCTTCCGCTCGCTATAGCAATGCTCCCCGCCTCGAATGCTGTTGCCGGTGAAGCGCTTGCGCGCATTCAGCAACAGAAATCCATCCGCGTGGCAGTGCCGGTCGACTACCCACCTTATGGCTTCGTCGGCGGTGACATGCAGCCAAAGGGGCTTGATATCGACATGGCAAAGCATATTGCAGACAAGCTCGCAGTGAAGCTGGAGTTGGTGCCGGTCACGGCACCCAATCGAGTGGCCTACATCCAGACAAAGAAGGCCGACCTGACTATTTCTTCGCTGGGGAAAACCGCAGAGCGCGAGAAGGTGATCGACTACAGCATCGCTTACGCCCCCTTCTTTGATGCGGTATTCGGCGCGAAGGCCCTTCAGGTCAAGAACTTCGAGGAGATGGCCGGAAAGACCGTGGCCGTCACGCGAGGATCCATGCAGGACAAGGAACTTGAGGAGCTGGCACCGAAAGCTGTTCCCAAGCGCTTCGATGATAACAATGGCTCAATTTCGGCGTTCCGGTCAGGCCAAACTCAAATGGTTGCCATTGGAACGACAGTTGTTGCCGCCATCAAGCAGCGAGATCCGTCGCTCGATATCGAGCTGAAGGCAATCCTGTCGAATGCTCCCTGCTACATCGGGATGGGCAAGAACGAAGCCGAGCTACGCACCAAGATCAACGACGTCATCCGCCAAGCCAAGGCCGACGGGACCATCGACGGGCTATCGAAGAAATGGCTGGGCGCCTCCGCTGGACAACTCCCCGAGTAAAGGCCCGGATGAACGAGATCAGGAAAGGTTCGTGATGTCGCAAGCCCCCACTTCGGCTCTGGCAGCACTAGCAAACTGGTGTGCCACCGTGAGCGCCGAAATCATCCCGGCCGAAGTCTGGCACGTCGCCGAGCGTTGCCTCATCGATACGGTTGGCGTCGCTTTGGCCGGCGCGGCCACCACTGTCGCAGAACACGCCCGGCACCTCGCGGTCGAAAGCAGTCGCACCGGACATGCCCGGATTGTGAGCCACACGGAAAGTGTTTCGCCGGATGCAGCCGCTTTCGCGAATGGTACGGCGGCCCATGCCCTGGACTTTGATGACAACAGCTATGCGGGCTTCGTCCACGGCTCCGCCGTGATCGCCTCTGCCGCCATTGCGATGGCTCAGTCTAACGGCTGCTCCGGACGAGAACTTCTGACAGCCTTCATCGTGGGCTCGGAGTGCGAGTATGCGCTTGCGATGGCCCTCGGCGCGAACGTCTATGAGGCGGGATGGTGGACCAGCGGTGTATTTGGCGTGATCGGCGCATGCGCCGCGGCAAGTCGGGCGCTCCATCTCGACGCTAACCGAACGCTCAACGCTATGGCCATCGCCCTCTCCGGGGCTGGTGGAGTCAAGGCATGCTTTGGCACGGACGCCAAGCCCCTGCTTGCGGGCAAGACGGCTCAGGCGGGTATACAAGCTGCAATGCTTGCCCGTCTCGGCTGCACCGGCCCCGCCGACATCCTGCAGCATCCAAGCGGGATGGCTCTCTTCGGCAGCAACCAAGTACAGTCGACAGCCTTTGACAGGCTGAGCGATGCCTGGCGGTTGACGTCGCCCGGTATTGATGTCAAGCGGGTGCCGGTCTGCCTCTCGTCGCATGCTGCGATCGACGCTGCGCAAGCGCTCGTTGCAAGGCATGGCATCCGTCATGAGGACATTCAGTGTATTGAGTGCGACGTACCGCCGATCGTCGTGGCGAATCTCCGGCACGTGCTACCTGCGACACGTCAGGCGTCGCAATTCAGCATGGACTACGCCATAGCCGCCAGCTTGTTGCACGAACAGATCACACTGCGTCTTCTCGATGACAGCAGCGTTCGCACCGCTCCGGGGCTCGTTGCGTTGATGAAAAAAGTCACCATGGAGTCGAGTCGACGTTGGGATGCCAAGACCCTCGAGCTGGCACCCGAGGGCGCCTGCGTGCGGATCACCTGCCGCAATGGGCGCATCTACGAGCACTTCCAGCCAAAGCCTATTGGCTCCGCATCGCTTCCGCTCTCGATGCAGCAACTGCACGAAAAGTTCATGTCCTGCGCAACGCTGTCGATCTCTCCCCAGTCAGCGAAGCAACTGCTCAATCAATTGTCCGGGCTCCCTGCCATGAACAACGTTCAGGCGTTGCTTCTCGGGAGCGATAACGAGGTCTGAAGATGGAATTCGATTTTAGTGCGGTACTAAAGCAGTGGCCGACGTTGTTGAACGGCCTGTGGATGACCTTGTTGATTACGGCCGTCTCAGCTCTGCTCGGAACCCTGCTCGGCATTGGCTGCGGCTGGGCTAGAGCCAAAGGGCCGGCGTGGGCAAAGTGGCTGGTGGGCGGTTACGTTGAGCTGATCCGCAATACGCCGTTCATCGTGCAATTGTTCTTCATCTTCTTCGGTCTCCCTCCCTTGGGGATCAAGCTTACTGCCTTGACCGCCAGCCTCCTGGCCAACGTCGTCAATCTCGGGGCGTATGTCAGCGAGATCGCAAGGTCCGGCATCGAGGCGACGCCCCGAGGTCAGCTAGAGGCGGGACAGAGCCTGGCGTTGTCGCGTTGGCAGATATTCAGTCGGGTCGTGTTGCCGCCGGCTCTGAAGAAAGTATGGCCGGCACTGGTGGGGCAGATCATCATCATCATGCTGGGATCGGCCGTCTGCAGCCAGATTTCGATGGATGAGCTTTCTTACAGTGCGAATCAGATAGCGAGTAACACATTCCGAAACTTCGAGGTCTACATCGTTGCTGCCCTTATGTATCTCCTTCTCGCCATGTTCGTCAGGCAGGCGCTGAACTGGCTCGGCCTTCGGCTCATTTTTGGACGCTAAGCCATGTACGAGTTCTCCTTCGTTGATATCGCACGGAACCTCGCGCTAGCAATGCGCTGGACCGTTGGTCTGTCGTTGATAGCCTTTCTTGGTGGCGGATTGCTCGCCGGCATCCTGGTCCTCCTTCGCCTTACCGGCGGTACGCTTGCCAGCCGCCTGGTTGGTGGTTACGTTCAGGTATTCCAAGGCACGCCGCTGCTCCTGCAGCTCTTCCTTGCCTACTTTGGCCTCGCGCTGATCGGCCTTGAGACGACAGCCCTGCTCGCCGCATCTGTCTGCCTGATCTTCTATACGGCCGCATATCTGAGCGAAATCTGGCGAGCCTGCGTCAAGGCCATCGACAAAGGTCAATGGGAGGCTGGAGCGAGTCTCGCGCTCTCGTTCGGCGAACAGATGCGCTTTGTCATCTTGCCTCAAGCGCTCCGGCTCGGTATTGCGCCGACTGTCGGTTTCCTCGTCCAGGTTGTCAAAGCGACCGCCGTCACATCGGTGATCGGATTCGTGGAGATGACAAGGGCCGGACAAATGATTACCAATGCGACATTCCAGCCCTTTACCGTCTACGGATGTGTCGCTCTCCTCTACTTTGCAGTCTGCTTCCCGCTGTCGGCTTGCAGCCGCACGCTGGAGCGCCGGTTCCGTCGCTAAGGATGACCAACATGCATGCCACTGCCGTGATCGAAGAAATGATCGTGCCCGCCTCACAAGACCAGACCGCCGACGGCGTTGTCAGCATCAAGGCCCTTCGCAAAAGCTTTGGTACCAACGAAGTTCTCAAAGGAATTGATCTCTCCATCGCCCGCAAGGAAGTCGTCTGCATCATTGGCAAGAGCGGTTCCGGGAAAAGCACCCTGCTCCGATGCATCAATGGACTGGAAGTCTTTCAGCAAGGGGCGATCGCTGTTGATGGCCGACCCCTCAAGCACGATGACCACAAAGCCATGCGTGAACTGCGCCAGCACGTTGGAATGGTCTTCCAGAACTTCAACCTGTTTCCGCATCTGACGGCGGCGCAGAACGTGATGCTGGCGCCGCGTCTGGTCAGGCAAATGCCCAAGGAACAGTCGAGCGCCGATGCGAAACGGCTTCTGGAGCGGGTAGGCCTTGGCGAACGCGCAGACCACTACCCCGATCAATTGTCTGGAGGTCAGCAACAACGCGTTGCCATCGCTCGGGCGCTGGCCATGAATCCCGCGGTACTGTTGTGCGATGAGATTACGTCCGCGCTGGATCCCGAACTGGTTGGCGAAGTGCTTGCCGTTGTAGAGGGATTGGCAAAAGATGGCATGACCCTGATCATGGTGACGCACGAGATGAACTTTGCGCGCAAGGTGAGCGACCGCGTCATCTTTATGCACCAGGGCAAGGTACATGAGATGGGACCGCCTGACCAACTCTTCTCATTCCCATCGACACCCGAACTGCGGCAGTTCCTTTCCAGCATCCACTGAATACTCCTCTTCCGTTGACATTATGTGGTCTGCCGTTGCGTGCGGCGGTTGGCCACCGTTCGCCCGCGATTCCGGCACCCTTGCAGTATGGAGAAAATCATGTCCTTTCCTCTCACAGTCCCCCCGTCGAAAAAGCATCAGAGCTTCCTGTGGTCGCCGATCTGCACTGATCTGGATAAACTCGATGCGCACGTCGCGATCCTGGGGATTCCGTATGGCCAGGCCTACTCTGCGGATCACATCAGCAATGACCAGAGCAAGGCACCCGATGCTGTGCGTGCCATGAGCGATCGCATTTGTCGAAATCTTAATCATTACGATTTTGACGTCGGCGGGCCGATCTATGACAACCGCGCGCTCAAAGTGGTCGACTGCGGTAACGTTCCCGCTGATCCTCAGGACCTGAGTACTCACTCGCAAAGGGCAGAACAGGCAGTTCGAAAGATTCTCGATGCTGGGGCGCTTCCCATAACGCTAGGTGGTGACCACGGGATTCCCATTCCGATTCTGCGCGCATACGAGGGGCGTGGCCCAATCACACTGATCCATATCGATGCTCACCTGGACTGGCGAGACCACGTCAATGGAGTGCGAGATGGCCTGTCCAGTCCGATTCGACGCGCCTCCGAGATGGATCACGTCAACGAGATCTTCCAGATCGGCCTGCGCGCCCAGGGCAGCGGCCGCCCGGAAGAGTACGAGGCGGCCGTCGCCTATGGCGCGCACCTCTACACGGCCTATGACGTTCACGAGAACGGCATGAAGTCTGTACTGGATGACATTCCCGATGATGGCAACTACTACCTGACGATCGACGCCGACGGAATCGACCCTTCGGTGATGCCTGCTGTGGCCGGGCCCGCCTTGGGTGGCATCACATACGTGCAGATGCGCCAGTTGATTCACGGTCTCGTGAAGAAGGGACGGGTCGTCGGCATGGATATCGTCGAAATTACGCCGTCGACGGACGTCAACAACATCAGTTGCATTGCAGCAGGGCGGCTGATGGTTAACCTGATCGGGGCAGCGGTCCGAGCCGACTACTTCGATGCTCCCAAGCTTTAATCGACAGCCGCTCGAGGGGAATGCGCACCAAGGGACCGGGTGGGTCTGCGACGGTGCGCAACGATTTGCTCATCTCTATTTGAGGTCATCGTACTTTTGGTGCGAAATCTGGCGGTAGCTCGCTGGGGAACCGCATGCAGCTAGGCTTCATGGCCGCTTGCACTTTGTGAGGCCGGGTTTCGTGCAAGCCATTGATCCATATAAATTTTGGCTTCCTATCCGCCAGATACGATCACCCCTGGAGGCGCGTCGGCACCGGTCAGGCGCCGCGTGCGGGCGTGAGTAACGTGACCCGCTCAGGCCCCGTCGAGGAAGGGGCTGCGCCGGCCAAGGCGGGTGCCGAGCGCATCGGGCGCTAGGCTCATGTTGGCCGGATCGATGCCCTGGCCCGGGCCGCGGGCCACAGTCGGATCGATCGGTGCGGGAACTATGCCCGACTGGTTCGGCTGTGCAGCCGTCTGTGCGTAGGTATTGCCGCCGGCTGTCGGGCTGGTTAGCGCCGGTGCTGCCTGAACTGCCTGTGCGCCTTGCATCGGCTGGGCTGCAGGCGCAGTCGGCTGGATGGATTGCATAGGCCCTGACGTCGGCTGGGTCGGCTGAATGGACTGGGCCTGCTGCGCGAATAGCGGGTAGGACGCGAACATCGCGCCAGCCATCAATAGGGATTTCGCCAGATGTTGCTTCATGCGATTACCTCCTGGAATAGCCTACAGGCATGGGAGTAATCACTGTAGCGGCGCGGCGTCTGACATTCTGTTCGATTTTGCAACGGGCATTTACGAGGCTTGCCATCGGGCCAGTGAGGCGCTATTCGCACGCGCGGGCCGCGCGAAAAACACGCGACCTCAGGCGCCAGACGGCCTTACGCCCCCCCCAAAGCGCCACCGCGCCGTTTGAATTCGCGCGGCGTCAGGCCGAAGCGCGCGCGAAAATCGCGCGAGAAATGCGCGCCGTCGGAGAAGCCGCAGTCCAGCGCGATCTGCGTGATGTTGCTGTGGCCGTTCTGCAGCAACCAACTGCCGTACTCCAGCCGCAGCCCACGCTGGAAGCTCATTGGCGACATGGCCAGCGCCTCGTGGAAAGCGCGTTCGAGCTGGCGGCGCCCCAGCCCCACATAGCGCGCGATGGCATCGAGCGACGGAGGATTGTCGATGCGCTGCTCGATGAAGTGCGCGGCCTGGCGCACGCGCGAATCCTGGATGTGGGTCAGGTCGGCGTAGAAATGAGCCTGCGGGAGCTTGGCCGGACGCATTCCCTGCAGCATCATATGGCGCACCGCCTGCTGCGCCTTTTCGCGCCCGCAATGCCGCGCCACCAGGTACAGGCCGAGGTCGATGGCAGCGGTTGAACCCGCGCAGGTGATCAGGTCGCCCTCGTCCACGAACAGGTGGTCCACCACCGCGCGTACCTGCGGAAAGCGCGCCCGGAAAGCGTCGAGCACGTTCCAGTGTACGCAGACCGTGCGCGAACCAATGATGTCGGCCTGCGCCAGCGCAAAAGTGCCGGTGCAGATGCCGAGCATGCGCACGCCACTGGCGGCGGTCTGCTGCAGCCAGTCGCGCAGCGCCGGCGGCATGTAGGTGTTGGGGTAATCGTTGCCGCCGCACACCGCGATGTAGTCAAAGCCGGTCGGGTCATCGGGCAATGCGCCCGCGACCTCGATCGCAAAGCCCGCGCTCGACGTACGCGGCCGCCCGTCCATGCTCATCACCCGCCACGCAGTGTGGATCTGCCGGCTGCGCCCGCCGTGGTCGGCGGACAGGCGCAGCACATCGATCAGACCTGCAAAGGCGGCAAGGGTGAACTGGTTTAGCAGCACGAAACCGACACTCAGCTCGGGTTTACCCGCGCCAGTCTTCGGTGTATCCGGAGAGGTCATCAGCATGACGCAATTATTCAAGTTTTTGTCGACGACTTGCAAGAGGCGGAATGCCCGTTACGCCCACAATGCCTCCACAGCCTGAGACCACAGAATTCCACCTCAAGGGGAGCAGCAAATGGGACTGGAGACACGCACCACCCTCGTCGGCGCCGCACTGCTGGCCGCCACTTTCGCCACTCCGGCCTACTCGCAGAGCGGCAAGCTGACCGTTGCCATGTACGGCGGCAACTGGGGAGACGCCTTTCGCAGCTGCGTGGCGGAGCCCTTCACCAAGGCAACCGGTATCGCCGTGACGCCTGAGATCGGCACCTCCACGACCACGCTGGCCAAGCTGCAGCAGCAGAAGGCCGCGCCGACCATTGATGTGGCCTGGATGGATGGCGGCATCAGCGAGCTGGCGCTGCAAGCCGGCGTGGTCGACAACCTCGATGGCGCGGCCATTCCGAATCTGAAGAATGTCATCAGCAAGGCGCTCTATCGCCAGGGATCGACCAACTATGCGGTGGGCACGGGCTACTACTCGCTGGGCCTGACGTACAACACGCGTGAGGTCAAGCAGCCGCCGACCAGTTGGAAGGACCTGTGGAATCGCGAGTATGCCGGAGCGGTGACGGTACCCTCGCCCGCCAATTCCTCGGGCGTACCCTTCGTCATGTTCATGGCCCGCGTATGGGGCGCCGACCCGGCCAATCTCGCGCCAGTGTTCCAGAAACTTGCGGCGCTCGACACGGCACTCTTCTTCGACAGCTCGGGCGCGGCCACCAATGCTTATCAGAGCGGCGAGGCGGTAATCGGCGCGCACTTCAATGTGGGCGCCTGGGACCTGATCGACAAGGGTGCCCCGATCGGCTTCGTGGTGCCTAAGGAAGGCGCATGGGCCACTGATGCCCGGCTGCACCTGGTCAAGGGGGCGCGCAACAAGGCCGCCGCGGAGAAATTCATCAATACCGCGCTGACGCCTGAGGTCGCCGCCTGCCTCGCCACCCGCTTGTACCTGGGTCCGGCCGTGCAAGGCGTGCAGGTGCCCAAGGACGTGGCGCGCAAGCTGCCGTGGGGCGCTAACGGCTCAGTGGACAGCCTGACCCTGTTCGACTGGAGCACGATCAACGCCCGGCGCACCGAAATCACCGATGCATGGAACCGCCGGGTTGCCCGCAAGCGCTGAATGCAGGAGACCAAGATGACTGCCCTCTTGACCGTCGACGCGCTGTGCAAGGCATTTGGCGCATACCAAGCCTTGGACAGGGTTTCGTTGGAGATCGGCCACGCTGAATTTATCGCGTTGCTCGGGCCGAGCGGCTGTGGCAAGACCACACTGCTGCGTGCGATCGCCGGGTTCCTGCAGCCGGACAGTGGCCGCATCGTCATCGATGGCCAGGATGTCACCGCGCTGCCGCCGAACAAGCGTCTGCTCAATACGGTGTTCCAGAACTATGCCCTGTTCCCGCATATGACCGTGCTGGAGAACGTCGCCTACGGGCCGCGGCGCCAGGGCGCTGGTCGGGATGAGGCCAGGCGCCGTGCCCTGGAAGCGCTTGACATGGTCGGCCTGACCGCGCTGGGCGAGCGCTATCCGCGCGAGATGTCAGGCGGTCAGCAGCAGCGAGTAGCGCTGGCACGCGCCATCGTCAACCGGCCGCGCCTGTTGCTGCTCGACGAGCCGCTTTCGGCGCTGGACATGAAGTTGCGCAAGCGGATGCAGCTGGAACTGAAAGACCTGCAGCAGCAACTCGGCATCGCCTTCGTATTTGTCACGCACGACCAGGAGGAGGCCATGGCCATGGCAGACCGCATCGTGGTGATGAATGCCGGCCGCATCGAGCAGTGCGGCGCCGGCACGGAGATTTACCGCGCCCCTGCCACCCGTTTCGTGGCTGAGTTCATCGGAGACGCCAACCTCCTGCCGTGGGAGGCCGCCGGTGCGGGATCCATCCGCCTGTCGATGCAGGATGCACATCTGCCGGTGACCGCCGTCAATGGCACTGAGCGCGGGCTGGCGGTGCTGCGCCCGGAACACCTGAGTGTGGCCCGCGCCGATGCGCCGGGGGGCCTGGATGGCACGCTGGTCGATGTCATCAGCTTGGGCAGCCATACGCTGCTGCACGCCAACGTCGGCGGACAGACGCTGGTAGCGCGGACCATGGGGCTGCCCGATGCAGCGCTGGAGCGCGGCAAGCCGATCCGGCTCGCGTTCGACCCCGCCAACCTGCACCTCATCGGAGATGCGGCATGAAACGGCTGCAGATCACGCCGGCGCTGATGCTGGCGCCGCCGCTGGCCTTTTTTTTGGCGTTCTTCCTCGCACCGCTGGCGGTCGTGCTGATTGCCAGCGTCACCGGCGGCCAGCCGTCTGCGGTGACGTTGTCCAGCTATGTGCGCGTGCTGGCGGACCGCTACCACTGGGACGTCATCCTGGTGACCTTCCGCATCGCCTGCCTGACCACACTGTTCTGCCTCTTGCTGGGCTACCCGCTCGCATGGTACCTGGTTCGCATCGTGCGCTGGTCCGCGTGGCGGCGCGTCTGCGTCATCCTGCTGGTGGTGCCAATGTTTACCAGCAACATTGTGCGCTCGTTCGGGTGGATGGTCCTCCTGGGTCGCAACGGGCTGGTCAACCATGCGCTCATCGAGACCGGACTTGCCGAGCGACCGGTGCGCTTCCTCGGTACCGAGACCGGCATCCTGGTCGGCATGGTCTACGTGCTGCTGCCGTTCGTGGTGCTGGCCGTTGGCAATGCTTTGGCACGGGTCGATCCGGCCTGCGAGCAGGCCTCGGCCGACCTCGGCGCGAGCCCGCTTGCCACTTTCCGTCATGTCACCTTCCCGCTGACCCTTCCAGGCGTGGTAGCAGGAGCGATCATGGTGTTCACCCTGGCGGTCAGCGCCTATGTCACGCCTGCCTTGCTGTCGGGCGGCCGCATCTCGGTGCTGTCGATGCTGATTTTCCAGCAGTACAGCACCGTATTCGATATCCACTACGGCGGCGCGCTCAGCATCGTACTGTTGGTCTTCACGCTGGCGATGGTGGCCATGGCCGGCCGCGTCGGCGAACACCGGGGGATTGCGCGATGATCGCCGCCCTACTCATTCGCATTGTCTCTTGGACAGTGCTTGGCTACCTGGCACTCCCTCTGGTGGTGATCCTGGGCAGTTCCCTGACCGCGTCCGCTTTCCTTGCCTTCCCGCCAGAAGGCCTGACGCTACGCTGGTACCACCAGATGCTGGCTGAGCCAGACTACGTGGCCGCTTTCACCACCAGTACGGCATTGGCACTGGCGGCGACCGCCGCAGCGCTGGTGCTGACCGTACCCGCCGCGCTCGCTGTCGCTCGCTACAATTTTCCGGGCAAGCGTGCCCTGACATCGATGCTGATGTCGCCGCTGGTCCTCCCTCATATCGTGCTCGGCGCAGCCTTATTGCAGTTCGGCGGCTATTTCGGCCTGACACGCAGCTTCACCTCGTTGCTGATCGGCCATACCGTGATCGTCGCACCGTTCGTGCTGCGTGCCACCTTGGCACTGATGACGCCCGAGCAAAAGGCTCTAGAAGAGGCGTCCGGTGACCTCGGTGCCAACGCGTGGACTACGTTCTTCCTCGTCACCCTGCCTCAGATCCGCGCTGGCATCGTGACGGGATCGATCTTCGCCTTCATCTCTTCCTGGATCAACGTCGAGCTGTCGATTTTTAACACAACCGCCGACCTCAACACGATTCCGGTGAAGCTCTTCAACTATGTGCAATACACCATCGATCCGACCATCGCCGCCGTGTCGGGGGCGACCATCGTGGTAGCCGTTGTCGCCATCACCATCCTGGACCTCACCATCGGCCTGGACATGCTGTCTGACCGAAAGTAATTCCCAATCGGCATAACCTCACTGCAAGGAGCCTTAGCCATGCGCAAGCAGGACGCATTCGACGTTATCTATACCCATACCGAAGGGGAACCCCTTTGCATCGTCCACAGCGGCATCCCCTATCCGGCCGGATCCACCATTCTGGAAAAACGCGCCTTCCTGGAAGAGCACTATGACTGGCTGCGCAAGGCCCTGATGCGCGAGCCGCGCGGCCACAAGGACATGTTTGGCGTGTTCCTCACGCCGCCGTCGAGCCCCGAGTATGACGCAGGCCTGATCTATATCGACGGCACAGAGTACTCGCACATGTGTGGCCATGGCACCATCGCCGTAAGCATGGCCATGGTGGCGCTGGGCCTCGTGCGCCGCGGCGAGGGCGGCATCACCCGCATCCGCTTCGAGACTACCGCTGGCCTTGTGGTGTCTGAAGTTGCCTCGGACGGCGACAAGGTGCTGTGGACGCGCTTCGAAAACGTGCCCGCCTACGTCGCAGAGCAGGACATCCCCGTGCACCTGCCGGGCTACGGTGACCTCAAGGCAGACTTGGTCTGGGGCGGCAACTACTTCGGCATTGTCGACCTGTCGCCCTGCGCGCTGCGCATCTCGCCGGACAACGGCACCGAACTCTCGCGCCTGGGCATCCTGGTGCGCGAGCAGATCAAGGAAAAGCTGCGGATCCAGCATCCGACAGAAGCGCACATCAACAACCTCAACTTCGTGACCTTCTGGCACCAGCCAACGATCGAAGGTGCCTTCTACAAGAACGTGCATGTGTTCAGTGCTGGGCAACTGGACCGTTCGCCTGGGGGCACAGGCACCAGCGCGATGATGGCGATGTTCGAGGCGCGCGGCAAACTTGGCATGAACCAGCCCATCCTTTCCGAGGGGTTGCTGGGCAGCGGCACGTTCGAAGGCTGCCTGCTCGGCGAGGTAAGCCTGAATGGCACGCGTGCGGTGCGCCCGACCGTCAAGGGCACGGCCAGCATCCTGGGCACAGCCCGTTGGCTGATTGATCGCAACGATCCGGTAGGCGCGGGATTTCTGGTGCGTTGATGCTTTTGATTGTGTCCCGCCTGTTCAGGGCGGGACACTGCACCTTGCCAGACCGGCTTCTGGGCTATCCGACTAGCGCAGGGAAGCGATTTGAGAATCCTGGTGCGCGTCGTTCATCACTGCAATAGCCGCAGTGCGTTCCCACGCGTCGACAATGTGGTCTGAACAAGTCACTCCGCTATGCTCTCCAGCGCCCGCCCTCGTGTTTCGATGCCGAATTTTGCGACGATCACCGCCGCGGAAAGAAAGCACAGCGCGCCCAGGCAGAACACGCCGGCTTGACCAGCAATGGGCAGTACAAGTCCAACCAGCGTAGGCCCCAGCAACGAACCGAAGCGGCCCACCGTCGAAGCGAGCCCACATCCGGATGCCCGCGCACGGGTCGGATAGAGTTCCGGTGTGTAGGTATAGAGCACAGCCCACATACCGAACATAAAGAACTGCATTAGGCCGCCCGACAAGAACAGCAACGCGGTGTCCGCGGAAGAGCCGGCGATCTTCCCATAGAAGAACACGGCGCAGGCACCACCCACCAGCGTCGCGACGCAAGCCGGTTTGCGTCCCCAATGCTCGACAGCGAATGCCGCGCATAGAAAGCCAGGAATGCCGCCAATGGAGATATACACGGTATAAAGCACGGACTTGGTGACATCCATCCCGGACTGCTGCAGTAGCGCGCCGATCCACGTGTTCAAGCCGTAGAAGCCAAGCAGGGCAAAGAACCACAGTCCCCATACGGTGAAAGTCCGGCCCCGGTACTCGGAGGACCAAAGCACGCGAATGCCTGACACTTCCGGCTCCGCATTCGAAAGTGATGGTGCGATTTCCGGCAAGGTAGTCAGCTTCAATCCACGCATGACGCGCTGCTCTATGCGCTCGACAATCGCCGATGCCTGGTCGTGCCGCCCCTTCGATTCAAGCCAGCGCGGCGACTCGGGTACATACCGGCGAACGACAAACAAGAACAGCGCCGGAATGGCGCCCAGCAGAAACATGGTTCGCCAGGTATAGGCGTTCAGCACGTAGTACGACATCAGGCCCGCACAGATGAAGGCTATGGGCCAGTTCCCGTCCATCAAGGCCAGGTACTTGCCGCGCTGGCGCGCCGGAATGAATTCCGACATCAGCGTCTGCGCCAGCGGCAGTTCCATGCCCATGCCAAGTCCAAGCAGAAGCCGATAGGCCGCAAGCGCCTGTGGCGTGTCTGCCGTCGAGCACAGATAGCTGCCGACACCCCAGATGATCATGCTGACCTGAAATACCGGCTTGCGCCCGAACCGGTCGGCCAGGATGCCAGAGCTCAGCGCCCCGATCCCCATGCCAACGAAGCTGGCACTCCCGAGCATGCCGGCCTGGGCAGCAGTCAACCCGAACTCGGTACGAATCGATCCGAGCAGGTAGGTCATCATGGCCAGGTCGAGGTTATCGAAGAAGAATGCCAGGGCGATGATTGCGAACAGTGAACGGTGATAGCCACACACGGGCAACCTTTCCAATCGGTCGCCGGTGCGCACGCGCATCAGCTCGATAGGGGTGAGCTTCATATTGTCTCCAGTCGTTTTTGGGCCAGCGCGTATGCGCGCCAGCTACATTCGATAGCGCAATGTCGCGATACCAATCGCTACTCTGGCGCGGGATGGGGGATGAGGCGCGCGCTGGAATGCCAAGCTCTGTCTCGCAGATGCCATCAGAGCAAACTGATCCGCGAACGAAAAAAAGAGGTGCTTGCGCACCTCTCCGAACACGATCCAGCTCAGCCGGCTTGGCTGGCGTCAGCGACCAAACCGATGTGGGTCGAACGCTTCCGCGGGCAACCCCGATAGCGTTGCGCCGGCGTCAAACGGATATCGCAGATACGGCGCCTTGGGCTGGCCCGGGGGCGAGTACTGGCCATCGGCAAGAATCCGCTTCTTGGCGCTCATCTCGCGAATCTCACATCGATAGGCAACGATCTGGTTGGCGGCACCGTCCTCGATCGGCGTGTAATCCTTCTCGGGCCGGAACTTGTCGAGCGCCTGGTACTGGTGTGCGCGCACCTCGTCCGTCGTGTCGCGCAGCAACACTTCACAGCGCGCGATCACGCTGTAATACTCGAGGCTCGTGTTCTGGCCCTTCGGTGCCTTGAGCAGTGCGATTGGACGGTCGACTTCGATGGTGACGCTCGGGTTGGCACGGATCGCAGCCGCAAGCTTTCCGAACCGGGAGCTGTGGATCAGGAATGCATCACCCGTAAAAGTGAAGCTCTGCGCCGTGACATACGGATATGGCGTGTCATGAACCGCGACCCGGCATATTAGTTCGTCGCGCAGGAACGCTTCAATCGCAGCCCAGTCGGTCCAGGCGAGGTCCATGCGACGCATGGCGCAATCGAGATAGGGAGGAATGGTCCCGGTCATCTTCAATCCTTGTCGGGTTGTTTCATCATCAGCATCTGTTCGCGCCGTGGGCCAATTCCGGCACCTCGCAGCGGCACCGTGATGGCGTCTTCCACGAGCGCGAGAAATGCGAGCAATTCGGGAGGAAATGGCATGTTCGTGTCTTGCGGTATCGCGTCGGCGTCGAAGGCCGGCAGATGGAGACAGACGGCATCGCCCTCCCCTTCACGACCGACGATCACGGGAATGGTTCTGTCGCGAGAGAATGAGAAGGCGGCGAGGCTATCGCACTTGTTGAGGAAGACCTCGTCGACGCCAAACTGCTTCACCGTCAGCCTGAGCTGGGCCAGGTCCAGCCGGCCTATACGGCGCGGTCTTCCGGTCCCGGTGCCATACTCGTTGGACCAGATGCGAAGCGCCACGCCGACGTCAAACTCATCGCCCGCGGCAAGCAGCGCGCGTACATCGATCCCTGCCGCCTCGTCGTCCCGGCCCAGTCCCTCTCGCGCCGAACCGGCACAGTAGCGTTCCGATCGCTCGCCGCCGAATTCGCCAGGGAGAGGACCATCGCCCACGCGCGACACAATCGCCTTGGCCACGCCGACGGTCTTGCGATGAAACTTGCAGGGCAGATCGCCGCCCACGTAGGCATATGAGGGAAGCGTGTGGCTGGATGTGACCCATGGCTGCTGGCCATGCAATACATCGAGCATGACGGACTGGGCGCCTTCGAACAGGACCCGGGCGCCACGCTCGACACGATTCGTCAGCCACAGCGGATCGTCCGACACGAACTCGCGAATGACTTCCCACGCGGCATGCATGCGCTTCGCTGAAGCGGATCGTTCGGCGTGACCTGGCCACGGCGCAGCCCTGTTCAGCAGCGTGATGACGCCGGCGGGATCGCTTGCCAGATCCCGCAACTGGAACGCACATCGCTCCCCGTCACGAACCCGCGCGGCGAGATCCGCATAGCATGGGCCAATGCCGTTACCGGTGGTGCCGATCTCGCGGCCATGAAGGCGGTCCTGCGCAATGTGAACCGGCTGTACCAGGGGACACCGGTCGCTGATGCTGAGACGGCCAGACAGATCGACCCCAAGAGATGCGAGCACCCCGATCTCTTCAGCCAGTTGTTCGAGGCTGATCACACAGCCGGACCCGACATACAGCGCGACATGCCCGTGCAGTACGCCGGAGGGAACTTGCCTCAGCCGCACTTCGCCAGTGGCAGTGGCAATGGTGTGGCCCGCATTCACGCCACCATTGAACCGCGCCACGATATCATAGTCGGCTGCGAGCAGGTCGACCACGCGCGCCTTGCCTTCGTCCCCGTACTGAAGCCCGATCAGCACATCTGCATACCCGGTTTCTTTGGGTGCGAGCATGGTCAATCGCCCAGGACGAACGTCGCTTCGATCTCGACAGGCGCGTTGAATGGCAGGCTGGCCACGCCCATGGCCACGCGGGCATGGCGCCCCTTCTCGCCGAACACTTCGTTGAGCAAACCGGAAGCGGCATTGATGACCAGTGGCGCGTCATGGAAGCCTGCATCAACGGCAACATAGCCACCGATACGAACGATTCCCTGGATCCTCTCGAAATCGCCATCGGTAGCGGCTGCAACCCAGCCCAGCAAATTGGCGAGGCAAAGCCGTGCGGCTGCCTGGGCATGCTCCAGCGAGATGTCGCCGGGAACCTTGCCGACATACTGTGGCTTGCCGCCCGCCAACGGCAGCTGCCCTGAAACCGTCAGGAAGCCGTTGTGAATCGTGTAAGGAACGTACAGGGCCTTTGGGACTTCCGTGACGGGCAGGATGATTCCCGCCGCCTGAATGCGCTCAAGAACTGACATGCTGATAACTCCACGATAGGGAAGAGAGCTGACGTCACGCGCCAGGCGCGCATGACGTCAGTCCCTTGACTGTGCCCGATGGTGGAATCGAGGGCCGGTGCAGCGACGCCAGTTGTTGTCGCGCAGATGCCAAGTTCTTCAACAGCCGGCGCGATTCATCCGCCTGGCGATTCCCGGAAGTACTCGGTCGGCGACATGCCGAGTGCGCGACGGAACATCGCACTGAACGCACTGGGACTCTCATAACCCAGTTGCAACGCGATGTCCGTGACGTGACATCCCTCCGCCAGCAGCCGGACGGCTGCCATCAACCTCGCCTGCTGCTTCCAGCGGCTGTAGGTGAGCCCGGTCTCTTCGGGAAAGAGCCTGATGATGGTGCGCTCGCTAGCGCCGATGGACTGACTCCACTCCTGCACCGATGTCTCATCGGCAGGGTCCTCGAGGATGCGCTCGCAGATCTTTGCCAGCCGCTGGTCCGTGGGCATGGGCAGATGAAGGGGCACGATCGACAAAGGCCTCAGTTCCTGCAGCAGCAGCTTGACGACGAGGTTGTCGCGGCCCTCGTCGTATGCCACCGGCATGCGCACGACTTCGGATATCAGCTCCCGCAGCAGCGGTGGTACAGCGACGACGCAACACGTCTGCAATTCCTTCGGAATGGCATCTTCGCGAATGTAGATGGTACGCATCTCGACGTCGCCGCAGGCCTGCATGGCATGGCTGACGTTGCATGGCACCCAGACAGCGCGCTGCGGAGGCACTACCCAGCAGCCATAGTCCGTCGACACGGAAATCGCGCCAACGTAGGCATAGATGAGTTGCCCTCGGGGATGGGAATGCGTGTCGATGTAGAAGCCGTTCGCGAGCTTCCTTGCCATGCCGCCGACAGGCTGGTGAATGGCCTGGTAGTCATCCCGATTCTCACTCTTTCCAAACATGGCGTCTCCGCGATAGTGCTTGGCATCTCCTGGCGCGCGGGGCGTCACACGGAAACGTATCTTTGTCAGGCGCTAGCGCGCTTCGTAACGTCAAAGGTGAAATCGCAGGAGCGGTTCCACAGTCTGGAGTGAATTTAATGTCAGTGTACCGAAACTTCAATCAGGATGAACTGGACCAGCAGTACAACGTCCGGGCCGGAATTCCCGGCTTCCAGGACATCTTCCATCGATGGACCAAGGTCAGTGAAGCGTTTCGCGGCGCGCACCGTGTCAAGCAGGGACTTGCATACGGGTCGCAACAAAAGCAGACGCTCGACTTCTTTCCCGCAGCGACCAAAGGCCGTCCGCTGCTGGTCTTCATCCACGGCGGCTACTGGCAGTCTCTGGATAAATCCGACTTCAGCTACATCGCCGCGCCTTACCTGAAACGCGATATCAATGTCGCGGTGGTCAATTACCGACTGGCACCAGACGTCGGTATGACAGAGATCGTTCGCGATAATCGCGAAGCCGTTGCGTGGCTGTATCGTAACGCGTGCGACCTCGGCGATTTCGACGCCAACAGGATCTTTGTATCCGGACATTCGGCGGGTGGCCATCTGACGGCCATCCTCGCTGGCACGGACTGGGCCGGACTTGGCGTGCCATCGAACGTCCTCAAGGGCGGCTGCGCAATCAGTGGTCTGTATGACCTTGAGCCGATCCGGCTCTGCTACCTGAATAAGGTGGTGCAACTGACGCCTGCCGAAGTTGCGGCCTTCAGCCCCGTCATGCATCTGCCCAAGGTCAGGCTGCCGATGCTCCTCACCGTTGGCGGAGACGAATCCGCTGAGTACCACCGGCTACAGGCAGAATATCAATCCTTGCTGGAGGCAAATGGCTTTAATGTCGGGATCGTAGAACAAAGGGGCGGGCATCACTTCGATGCGGTAGACCTGCTCGGCGATAGTGACGGACCTCTCGCCGCCGCGGTAATACGCATGATCGAGGGCGCCTAAACGTCAATCGCACGCACCGTGTCCGAACTGGGCCGGCAAGATCGAAGGCTACGGCCGCAGATCGATCCGCGGCCGTAGCCGAGATAACCGACATCTCATACCCAAAGGCCGGCCGGGATTCGCAAGTATGTGAGGCGTCACATATTTGCGAATCCCGGCCGCCGCACGCCTCGGCGAGCACCCGGTTTTGAACGACGTCCTGTCCAGCTGGGATAAGCTCAAAAAGGTACGCGATACCGGCCCAGAGGCCGCCAACTGGGCCATGGCCTGTGACGTGATCGCCCACTGCCGAGCCCAGGTAGCGCTCGGCGCTACGGAGACGCCGGTGCGGGACGCCAGCGCACGCCTGTTCAAGGACAGCAAGCGCATTGAGTCTCTGGTGCCTTGCCTCGATGTGCTGTTGGCAGGCAACGTCGAGGACGATGCGCGCCCGGAAGCCGAGGTGCTGCAGGAGCTCGGCCTTTACCGCGAGCCGCAGCCAGCGCGTCTGGCCGGCAACATCGTGGTCCGCCGGCAGCGTGGCGCCTTCCCGCTGGACTGACCCTACGGCGCCCTGCCGCCGTCCACAGTGCTGGGTCTCGCGTCCGTGCCAAGCCAGGTCCTGACCATCGAGAACCAGACCACGTTCCATGTATGGGCGCGCCAGCACTGTGACTCCGACGTGCTGTGCCTCTACACCGCTGGCATGCCCTCGCCTGCCTGGCGGGCAATGTACCTCCGCTGCTCTCCGACCTCCCCGTTTCCACTCCAGTGCTGCACTGGGGCGATATCGACGAAGGCGGCTTTCGGATCGCCGCCTTCCTGAGCCGGTGTGCGGCCGAGGCCGGCCACGCCCTGCTGCCTTGGAAGATGCGTCCCGCGGATGTTCCTGAGTCGCTGCGCCGGCAGGCACCGATCTGCCCCTTGAGTCAAATGGTCAAATACGCCGGCGAGGCCCCCATGGAACGACATAGCGCACGAGTTGGCGGAAGCTAAGCTTGTCGCCGAGCAAGAGGGCAGATCGCTTGCAACGCATCACGTGCCCGCCTGCCAAATGGTCTGCCCGGCCCCGGCCGCAATGTCCTTCAACGCATCCGCCAAGTCGGGATGGTCGATGGTGACGCGCGTGCGCCCGCGCAGCTTCTGCCAGAACGCCTGCAGCACCTCAGCGCTCGGCGCACGTGCTGTTCTTGCGCGCCCGCATGCGTGGTCCGCTATGATGAACTCACTAATCACAGAGGGAAGGCGCCATGGCTTCAAAACTGATCCACTACATCGTGAGTAGACGCTTTCAAGACGTGGTCGGACGCGGTATCGAGCGAGCCGTGGCCATGACGCGTGCGTCAGGTCTGACTCCGGCAGGCGATCCGAACATCAAGCCGAGCACTGGTCCCACGACGACTGTCATCGTTGAAGCTGTCCCTTCCGCAAAGACTGTTCGCAAGATTTGCGCGACACCGCGTCGCGGGCACTCCTCAGACGATCCTATTGTTGTTTGAGGCGCTCGGCTCGCCAGGGGCGATTGGCATGTGCGGCCGGCCACGCGCCGCTAGCTCCCCCGCTAGGCCCCACATTTTTTGCCTATTCCGTATCGTTGCAACGCTATGCAATTTGACATAGTCGGTGCTATGTCAAAAACAGCGGCCTTCAGCGTAGGAAGCTACCGTTCAGATTTGCTAATGGAGGTACGCGGCCCAGGAACTGCCGGTGACTGAAGGACATCGCCGTAGAGCTACACCGCGGTCCTGAGGAAAGATTGTCTAACGGCGGTCGAGCGTGGTGGTCGCTCACGGAAGACGCCACCGCACGCGCATGTTGATGTACGTCATGATCGGCATATTCATAAACGACATCGCGGTATGTGGCCGTCCAAGAGCCGTTGGAGTTCGGCGGACGCGGATGGAAACCGCGAGGCGTCCGGTAATAGTCGAAGTACATTTCAACGATGGAGCGAAGCACCGGATCGGGAATCTTGGCGGCATCCTCCAGCGTCTCGGGGAGGATACGCGGCCCTGGCGCCGGAGCCCCCTTTTCGGCGTCTGCCCACCGCTGCTGGCTCATCTGTTCCAACGCACTTGTACGTTGTTCTCGATTCATCTTGTCGAAATAGCCTTTCGACATCACGCGAAGCACGTCATACATGCTAGCGGTCACGATGGCCTTGATGCGCTTGTCCACGAGACCGCGCGGAGAAATTCGAAGTTGAAGCACGGAGATCGCCGGCCCAGGCCCCCCGCGGCAGAATCTTGGACCGGGCGGTAGCACGGTTGTTACCCCCGGAGAGTGCGGCGGTGGAAGTGGTTTCAAGGGAATTGGGTGTGGCAGTGGCCAGGCTTGAGCGCTGGCGTGCGGACGCTATGTCCATGCCCGCTCGCGAGCGGGCATGGATCGCGGCGGCCAGGTTTGACTCGAGCGTCAGGAACACTTTTAAGGTTGCAGAACTTCCTTGGCCAGCGCAGTAGGTCCCAATGCTGACCTCCATCAAATCCGAGGCTGCTAGGTATGCCTTCGGCGGCGCCGCGCCTTTGTTCCTGTCAGGCGCCGTCCCCAAATTCTAGAGCAATGCCGCCACGCCGGCACAGCCGTAGCACTCTATGACTCAACGCTCCCACCAATGCGTCCCTGCCGGCTCATATCCGCCCAATGTGACGGCAGCCGATCCAGTGCCGCATGTCTGATTCACATATGTGAATTCCGACTTCCGACCAAGCCGACCTTGAACCATTATCGGGTGTACACCGCGCGGCGCTCCGAGCCCGGCAGTTTTCAAGGAGACCATCTTGTCATCCCAACCAATCAGGTTCACCGTCAATCCCCCGGCCCCTAGCATAGCGACGCTTCGCAGCGAAGTAAGGGAGTTCCTTCAACAGGCGCAAGACCAAGGCATGTTTCGCAGCTCCTCCCACGGCTGGGCGGTCCCCGATGCATCCTTCAGTGAAGCGCTTGGCCAGCGCGGCTGGATTGGCATGACATGGC
>NZ_JBYOJP010000012.1:0-231398 GCF_057798975.1 Cupriavidus sp. 21MJTG02-4
ATCATCGAGGTGTGCATCGCGCGTTCCCACTGGGCCGACGGCTTCTTGCCGTGCAGCAGGTGCAGGAAGTGGGCGCCGATGGAGTCGTCGTCGGTTTCGACTTCGATGCGGCGGCCGTTGTGGCTGAAGTGGTACCAGTACAGCAGCATCGAGCCCAGGCTGGCCATCAGCTGGTCGGCGATGTCGCGCGCGCCCGGGGTGTTGTGGTCGTCCTTCTCCGGCAGCACGGTGCCCAGCACCGACACGCCGGTGCGCATCACGTCCATCGGGTGGGCCGAGGCCGGCACGCATTCCAGCGCGGCCTTGACGTTGGCGGGCAGGCCGCGCAGCGACTTCAGCCTGGTCTTGTACGCGGCCAGTTCGGCCTTGTTCGGCAGCTTGCCGTGGACCAGCAGGTGGGCGATTTCCTCGAACTCGCAGGCGTCGGCCACGTCCAGGATGTCATAGCCGCGGTAGTGCAGGTCGTTGCCGGTACGGCCAACGGTGCACAGGGCGGTGTTACCAGCGGTCACGCCCGACAGGGCAACGGATTTCTTGGGCTTCGGCCCGGTCGGCGGCGGGGTTTCCGCGGGTGTCTCGTTCCTGGTTGCGGACATCCTGTTCTCCTTGGGTTTTGGTATTTGACGGATGTTGTGCGGACGCGGGCCGCGGCCTAGTCGAAGAACAGCTCGGCCACGTTGTCCGGCAGTGGCGTGCCCGTGGCGTGGGCGCGCTGCAGCAGCGACCAGTAGTAGCGGTAGCTGGCGCGGTCATGCAACTGCCCGTCGTGCCGGATCGGGGCCCAGTTGTTTTCGTGGGCGGCCAGCAGGATCTGGCTGGCCGCGCCGATTTCCTCGATGCCAGGCCGGAACGCGGCGACGATCGGCTGAATCTGGCCCGGATGGATGCTCCACTTGCGCAGGTAGCCGAACTCGGAGCGCGCGCGCAGCGCGTCATCGCCCGCGCGCTGCGGGGCCTGCACGTCGGTGCTGACATTGTGCGAAGGGACCTTGCCGTATCGATGGCAGGCGGCCGAAATCTCCAGCATGGCACGGCGGATCAGCGGGTGCTCGAACTGCTGGGGTGAACGCATGGCTTCGCCGGGAATGGCGCCGTGGTGGGCCGAGACGAAGTCCATCAGGCCGAAGCTCAGGCATTCGACCTGCACCAGCGAGGCGATTTCGAAAGCCTGTTCGAGCGCGGCGTGCGTCTCGACCAGAACATGGATCGGAATGTGACGTGCAATGCCTGCCGCGCGCGCGGCCTGGTTGACGTGATCGGTCACGCGAGCCACTTCGACGACATCGGTCACCTTGGGCACGACCACATAGGCCAGCCGCGCGCCGGCAGCGCGCACGAGCACATCGACATCCTGCTTCCAGCTTGGATGGGCAGGATCATGGATGCGCACACCCACGCGATTGTGGCGATTGAGCGGGCTGTTCACGAGCCGGGCGCACAGTTCGGCGTGCTCGCGCTCCAGCCCCACGGCGGCGCCGTCTTCGCAGTCAAAGGTGATATCGAAGACGGGACCAAGCTCTTGCTGCAGGGCCAGCGATTTGAGCATCAGCTTTTCGCTGCCCGCGTAGTGATCGCACACCGGCAACTGGATGGGGATGGCTTCGCCCTGGAACAAGACCTCGGAAGGGTGCACTTGGATTCTGGTCAAAAATGAGTTGGAAGGGGCCGCCGGGAAAGGTCGAGGCCCAACAAAAAAAACCGGAGCCCGCGCCGATTCTTGAATCGTTGCGGTGCTCCGGTTTCCCTCGCGGAATGGATCCGAAGATCAGCCGAGCAGATGCTGCACGCCGGCCTTTTCTTCTTCCAGTTCGTTCAGGGTGATGTTGATCTTTTCACGGCTGTAGTCGTCGATCTCCAGGCCCTTGACGATTTCGTACTTGCCGTTGGCGCAGGTCACGGGGTAGCCGAACATGGTGTCGGCCGGGATGCCGTATTCGCCGTTCGACGGGATGCCCATGGTGACGACCTTGCCGTTGGTGCCCAGCACCCAGTCATGCACGTGGTCGATGGCGGCATTGGCAGCCGAAGCGGCCGACGACAGGCCACGGGCTTCGATGATGGCGGCGCCGCGCTTGCCGACGGTCGGCAGGAACACGTCGTTGTTCCACACCGGGTCGTTGATCATGTCCTTGACGCTCTTGCCGTCGACGGTCGCGTAGCGGTAGTCGGCGTACATGGTCGGGCTGTGGTTGCCCCACACGAACATCTTCTCGATCGATGCCACCGGCTTGCCGGTCTTGGCGGCGATCTGCGACAGGGCACGGTTGTGGTCCAGGCGCAGCATGGCGGTGAAGTTCTCGCGCGGCAGGCTCGGGGCCGACTTCATGGCGATGTAGGCATTGGTGTTGGCCGGGTTGCCGACCACCAGCACCTTGACATTGCGGCTGGCGACTTCGTCCAGTGCCTTGCCCTGCACCGTGAAGATCTGGGCGTTGGCTTCGAGCAGGTCCTTGCGCTCCATGCCCTTGCTGCGGGGACGGGCGCCCACCAGCAGGGCAACGTCGGCGTCCTTGAAGGCGACCTTCGGGTCATCGGTGATCACCACGCCAGCCAGCAGCGGGAAGGCGCAGTCTTCCAGTTCCATCACCACGCCCTTGACGGCCGCCTGGGCCTGGGGCAGGTCGAGCAGTTGGAGGATGACCGGCTGGTCTTTGCCCAGCATGTCGCCATTGGCGATGCGGAACAGCAGGGAGTAGCCGATCTGGCCAGCGGCGCCGGTCACTGCGACGCGCATTGGGGCTTTAGCCATGAGTAAATCTCCAAACGAAAAGATGGGGGAAACCGGTGGGTGGCGCGCCGCGTAGGGGGAGGCACGTCACCAGGTGCTGGTTGTCGCCACAGCGGGGAGCAGCCGTCCGCCGGAACCAGGTGGCAGGGCCACGGGGCGGAGCCGGTGAGGGAGAGCCACAACGGGTCATGGTAAGGCAACGAAGCGTAAGTCTACTGCGAAGCGGGGCGCGTTAGCCAGATCGGACGGTTGTCTTGGTTCTGTCACGCGTGCCGCCGGCGTGGACCAGCGCGAGTGTAGGCCGGGCCATTCTCGATGTCAATTCATATGTCTTATATAAGACATAAGACATTTAACGTCAGGCTGGACGGGCTTTGCCGTTTTGTGGTGAAATCCCGCCTATGTCCTCCCTGCCTACGTCCCTGACCGGCGCCTCCGCACCCGGAGCGCAGGATTCTGGCGCCGCCAATTCCAGTTCCGGCGCCGGGGCGCAGCCGTCATCATCGCCCTCCCAACAGCCGGCCGCGCTCGCCGCGGCCCACGCCGTGCCGTCGCCTACATTCAGTCCGCTCTACCAGCAGATCAAGGCCCTGATCACGCGCAGCCTGCAATCGGGCGAGTGGAAGCCAGGCGACATGATTCCCAGCGAAATGGAGCTGGCATCGCGCTACAAGGTCAGCCAGGGCACCGTGCGCAAGGCCATCGACGAGCTCGCCGCCGACAACCTGGTCGCGCGCCGGCAGGGCAAGGGTACCTTCGTCACCACCCACCACGAAGACGTGGTCAAGTTCCGCTTCCTGCGGCTGGTGCCGGACGAAGGGGAGCCGCATTATGGCGCCAGCCAGGTGCTCGAGTGCAAGCGGCTGCGCGCGCCCGCGGAAATTGCCCGGCTGCTCGATATCCGTACCGGCGACAGCGTCGTGCAGATTCGCCGTGTGCTGACATTTTCGGGCGAGTCGACCGTGCTGGACGAGATCTGGCTGCTCGGCGCCAACTTCAAGGGGCTCACGGCAGAGAAGCTGACCGAGTGGAAGGGCCCCATGTACGCATTGTTCGAGGCCGAGTTCGGTACCCGCATGATTCGGGCCTCTGAGAAAATCCGTGCGGTAGCCGCCGACGAGACGGCGGCTACCTTGCTGTCTGTCCCGGTCGGGTCGCCGCTGCTGTCGGTCGAGCGCGTGTCGTATACCTACGGCGACCGTCCGGTCGAGGTGAGGCGCGGGCTGTACGTGACCACGCGCCACTATTACCAGAATGATCTGAGTTGAATATCGCGGCTGCCGGCCGGTCCGGCGCCATGATTATTGCGATATTCGTCATGATGGTTGCGGCTATTGCGTGGCGCGGGTGGTTTTTGCACTTCCCGCATTGCTGTGTGCGATTGTCGGGCGCCGCCTGTCCGGGCCTGATAGCTGAAAATTATTGGTGCGGCGCGCAACAAAGGCGCTAAAATCTCATGGATTTGCCCCAATGCATTCTTTTGCATGCAGGGCAATGGCAGTTTCGTTTTTTGTTTACCGCAAATTGGGGTCTCGCATGGCTGAAGCCGTCAAACAAGCCAGGCCGGAGTTCCGGAATATCGGTGTCTCGCAGATCGCGAAATACCGGTTGCCCTGGGCCGGCAAGGTATCCATCCTGCATCGCGTGAGCGGTGCCTTGATGTTCCTCCTTCTTCCCTTTGTTCTGTACCTGTTTGAGCAGAGCATTACCTCCGAACTGAGCTTCGCAAAGTTCTCGGCGCTGTTGTCCGGTGGCTTCGTCAAGCTGGTTGTGCTGGCCCTGATCTGGGGTTATCTGCATCACTTCTGCGCTGGTATCCGCTTCCTGCTGCTGGACGTGCACGTTGGCGTCTCCAAGCCCGCTTCGGCCAAGTCTGCCATCGGCGTGCTGGTTGTCAGCCTGCTGCTTACCCTGATTTTCGGCCTGAAGCTGTTCGGCCTGTTCTGAGGAGAATCAAGGTGGCAAACAATAATATCGGTCCCAAGCGTCTTGTCGTCGGTGCGCACTACGGCCTGAAAGACTGGCTCGCGCAACGCGTCACGGCCGTGATCATGGTGGTCTTCACCATCGTCCTGGCCATTGCCTTCCTGCTGTCGAACGGCGCTTCGTACGAAGCGTGGGCAGGACTCTTCTCCAATCAATGGATGAAGATCATCACGTTCCTGACCATCCTGTCGCTGCTGTATCACGCCTGGTTCGGCGTGCGCGACATCTGGATGGACTATGTGAAGCCGATGGCGCTGCGCCTCGTGCTGCAAGTTCTAACGATTCTGTGGCTCGTCGGTTGTGCGGGCTACGCTGCTCAGATTCTCTGGAGGGTGTAATAAATGGTCGCAGTCAAGACTGGATTGCCGCGTCGCCGCTTTGACGTGGTCATCGTCGGTGCTGGCGGCGCCGGGATGCGCGCATCCCTCCAGCTCGCGGAAGCCGGCCTGAACGTCGCCGTGCTGTCCAAGGTGTTCCCGACCCGTTCGCACACCGTGGCGGCGCAGGGCGGCATCGGTGCTTCGCTCGGCAACATGAGCGAGGACAACTGGCACTATCACTTCTACGACACCATCAAGGGCTCCGACTGGCTGGGCGACCAGGACGCCATCGAGTTCATGTGCCGTGAAGCCCCGAAGGTCGTGTACGAGCTCGAGCACTTCGGCATGCCGTTCGACCGCAATGCGGACGGCACGATCTACCAGCGTCCGTTCGGCGGCCACACCGCCAACTACGGCGAGAAGCCCGTGCAGCGCGCCTGCGCCGCGGCGGACCGTACCGGCCACGCACTGCTGCACACGCTGTACCAGCGCAACGTGCGCGCCAAGACCCACTTCTTCGTCGAGTGGATGGCGCTGGACCTGATCCGCGACCAGGACGGCGACGTGCTGGGCGTGACCGCGCTGGAAATGGAAACCGGCGAGGTCTACATCCTCGAAGCCAAGACCACGCTGTTTGCGACCGGCGGTGCCGGCCGTATCTACGCGGCTTCCACCAACGCCTTCATCAACACCGGTGACGGCCTGGGCATGGCGGCGCGCGCAGGCGTGCCGCTGGAAGACATGGAGTTCTGGCAGTTCCACCCGACCGGCGTGGCCGGCGCGGGCGTGCTGATCACCGAAGGCGTGCGCGGCGAAGGCGGCATCCTGCGCAACAAGGATGGCGAGCGCTTCATGGAGCGCTATGCCCCGACGCTGAAGGATCTGGCGCCGCGTGACTTCGTGTCGCGCTCGATGGACCAGGAAATCAAGGAAGGCCGCGGCTGCGGCCCGAACGGCGACTACGTGCTGCTCGACCTGACCCACGTCGGTGCCGAGACCATCATGAAGCGCCTGCCGTCGATCCGCGAGATCGGCATGAAGTTCGCCAACGTCGACGCGATCAAGGAACCGATCCCCGTCGTCCCGACCATCCACTACCAGATGGGCGGCATTCCGACGAACTACCACGGCCAGGTCGTGGTGCCGAAGAACGGCAACCCGAACGAAGTGCTCAATGGCTTCTACGCGATCGGCGAATGCTCGTGCGTGTCGGTGCACGGCGCCAACCGCCTGGGCACCAACTCGCTGCTCGACCTCGTGGTGTTCGGCCGTGCGGCTGGCAACCACATCATCGCGCAGAACCTGAAGCAGAAGGAGCACAAGCCGCTGCCGGCCGACGCCGCTGACCTCGCGATGTCGCGCCTGGCCAAGCTGCAGGGCACGACGTCGGGCGAGTACACGCAGGACGTCGCCAATGACATCCGCAAGAACATGCAGTCGCATGCCGGCGTGTTCCGTACGCAGAAGCTGATGGACGAAGGCGTGGAGCGCATCCTGGAAGTGTCGGAGCGCGCCAACAACATCCACCTGAAGGACAAGTCCAAGGTCTTCAACACCGCGCTGATGGAAGCCCTGGAAGTGGCCAACCTGGTGGAAGTGGCCAAGGCCACCATGATCTCGGCGGCTGCCCGCAAGGAATCGCGCGGCGCCCACGCGCACAGCGACTTCCCGAACCGCGACGACCAGAACTGGCTCAAGCATTCGCTGTTCTACAGCGAAGGCAACCGCCTCGACTACAAGCCGGTGAAGATGGAGCCGCTGACGGTGGAAAGCGTTCCGCCGAAGGCCCGTACCTTCTGAGCACCGCATCGTAGAGAAAACAGGACCCACAGAAATGAAGCGTATTTTCGAAGTCTACCGCTACGATCCGGACAAGGACGCGGCGCCTCGCATGCAGACCTACGAGGTCGAGCTCGACGGCCACGAGCGCATGCTGCTGGACGCGCTGGTCAAGCTGAAGAAGCTGGACGAGACCATCTCGTTCCGCCGCTCGTGCCGTGAAGGCGTGTGCGGTTCGGACGCGATGAACATCAACGGCAAGAACGGCCTGGCGTGCCTGACCAATATGCGCGAGCTGCCGGACCGCATCGTGCTGCGTCCGCTGCCCGGCCTGCCGGTCGTGCGCGACCTGATCGTCGACATGACGCAGTTCTTCAAGCAGTACAACTCGATCAAGCCGTTCCTGATCAACGACGAGCCGCCGCCCGAGAAGGAGCGCCTGCAGTCGCCCGAACAGCGCGACGAGCTGGACGGCCTGTACGAGTGCATCCTGTGCGCGAGCTGCTCGACGTCGTGCCCGTCGTTCTGGTGGAACCCGGACAAGTTCGTCGGCCCGGCCGGTCTGCTGCAGGCTTACCGCTTCATCGCGGACAGCCGCGACCAAGCCACCGGCGAGCGTCTGGACAACCTGAACGACCCGTACCGCCTGTTCCGCTGCCACAGCATCATGAACTGCGTCGACGTGTGCCCGAAGGGTCTGAACCCGACCAAGGCCATCGGCAAGATCAAAGAGCTGATGGTCCGCCGCGCAGTCTGATCCGGCGGAGTTCGCAGTAAAGAGCAGTTTAGAGCAGTTGTTGTAAGCGGCGCGTCGGCCTGAGCGGCAATATCAGGCGGGCGCGCCGGAAAGCAGGAAGCCATGACCGAGAGTCTCGCCACCAACTTCTCCCACCAGGCCGATCCACACAAACGCGCGCGTCTGCGCTGGCGTGCACGCCGCGGCCTTCTGGAGAACGACATCATCGTCGAGCGATTTTTCAACCGTTACGAGGAGAGCCTGTCCAACGAGGATGTGGCTTCGCTGAGCACGCTGTTCGATCTCAGCGACAACGAGTTGATGGACCTGCTCCTTGCCCGCAAGGAGCTCGACGGTGAACTCGACACGCCCCCGATGCAGCGCATAATTGGCCTGCTGCGTTCGGTCTGAGTATTTGGTCAATATTATTATTCACAGCATTTGAAGGATCCGACATGACGCCGTCCGATGTGAAAGCCACGCTATCGTTCTCCGATGGTTCCCCCAGCGTTGAGCTGCCGATTTACCAGGGCACCGTGGGCCCGGACGTGATCGACATTCGCAAGCTGTACGGCCAGACCGGCAAGTTCACCTACGACCCCGGTTTCATGTCGACGGCTTCGTGCAATTCGAAGATCACCTACATCGACGGCGACAAGGGCGAGCTGCTGTACCGCGGCTACCCGATCGAGCAGCTGGCGCAGAAGTGCGACCACCTCGAAACCTGCTACCTGCTGCTGAAGGGCGAGCTGCCCAACGCCAAGCAGAAGGAAGAATTCGTTGGCCACGTCATGAACCACACCATGGTTCACGAGCAGCTGCAGTTCTTCATGCGCGGTTTCCGCCGCGATGCCCACCCGATGGCCGTGCTGACGGGCCTGGTGGGTGCCATGAGCGCGTTCTACCACGACGCGATGGACATCGATGATCCGCACCAGCGCGAGATCTCGGCCATCCGCCTGATCGCCAAGATGCCGACCATGGTCGCCATGGCGTACAAGTACAACATCGGCCAGCCGTACATCTACCCGCAGAACGACCTGTCCTACTCGGGCAACTTCCTGCGCATGCTGTTCGGCACGCCGTGCGCCCCGTACACCGTGAACCCGGTGCTCGAGCGCGCGCTGGACCGCATCTTCATCCTGCACGCCGACCACGAGCAGAACGCTTCGACCTCGACCGTGCGCCTGGCTGGCTCGTCGGGTACGAACCCGTTCGCCGCCATCGCCGCCGGCGTGGCCTGCCTGTGGGGTCCGGCCCACGGCGGTGCGAACGAAGCCGCACTGAAGATGCTGGAAGAAATCGGCAGCGTCGACAACATCGGCGAGTTCATCAAGCAGGTCAAGGACAAGAACTCGGGCGTGCGCCTGATGGGCTTTGGCCACCGCGTGTACAAGAACTACGATCCGCGCGCCAAGCTGATGCGCGAAACCTGCCATGAAGTGCTGAACGAACTGGGCCTGCACAACGACCCGCTGTTCAAGCTCGCCATGGAGCTGGAAAAGATCGCGCTGGAAGACGAATACTTCGTCAGCCGCAAGCTGTACCCGAACGTCGACTTCTACTCGGGCATCGTCCAGCGCGCGCTGGGCATCCCGACGTCGCTGTTCACCTGCATCTTCGCGCTGGCTCGCACCCCGGGCTGGATCTCGCAGTGGGAAGAAATGATCACCGATCCGGAGTACAAGATCGGCCGTCCGCGCCAGCTGTTCAACGGCGCCGCCACGCGCAACGTGCCGGACGTGGACAAGCGCTAAGCCTTCCACTGCCCGCTGCGGCGCACTGCAGCAAATCACAAACGCCCCGGCCCGCCGGGGCGTTTGTCTTTCTGGCCCCGGGGTCTTGTGCGATGCGGCGAACGCGAGAGCAGAAAATTGCACGCCAAGTGGTCAGAAGGGCAATTTGTGGAGAATTGTGTCGCAGTCTGCCAACTAGGTTCCGCATTTGTTGTGCGATTTTCGCTTCCGGCGGGGAATTTGACCCTATAATGCGGGCTGCTCTGCCGATGGCAGCCGGACTACCCTCCGGCACGCCATGCGGCAAGCGGGGCAGGCGACAGCGCTTGCGCAATAGAGAACGCATCAAACGTTGTCTTTCCGAACCATGCTCCCCTGATCCTTCCGGGGGCTGACACATGCCGGGCCCCGCATCTGCTGTCTTCTTGCCGGACCCGTCTGCCGCGTCTCGGACCTGGTTTCCCTGTCGTCCGCGGTGTGTAGTTCGATTGCGCAGGTCATGCTGTCTCTGCCCGTATGACCACAAAACCAATCGAGGAGCACCTGATGACGCTTTCCCGCCTTACGTCCATTTCTCTGGCCGCCGTGCTGGCTACCCTTGGCGCTGCCGCCAACGCCGAAACCGTGAAGATTGCCATTGCCGGCCCGATGAGCGGTTCGGTTGCCCAGTATGGCGACATGGTCAAGGCCGGTGCGCTGACCGCCATCGAACAGATCAACGCAGCTGGCGGCGCCGGCGGCAACAAGTTCGAAGCGGTGCTGATGGACGACGCCTGCGAGCCGAAGCAGGCCGTGGCCGTGGCCAACAAGATCGTCAGCCAGGGCATCAAGTACGTGATCGGCCATGTGTGCTCGGGCTCGACCATTCCGGCTTCGGACATCTACGAGAACGAGGGCATCGTGATGGTCACGCCGTCGGCCACCGCGCCGCAGCTGACCGAGGCCAAGAAGCGCAAGTTCATCTTCCGCACCATCGGCCGCGACGACCAGCAGGGTCCTGCCGCCGCCCAGTACATCATCACCAAGGTCAAGCCGAAAAAGGTTGCCGTGCTGCACGACAAGCAGTCGTACGGCCAAGGCATCGCCACCTCGGTGAAGAAGGACCTGGAAGCCGCCAAGATTCCGGTGGCCGTGTTCGAGGGCATCAACGCCGGCGATTCGGACTACTCGGCCGTCATCACCAAGCTGAAGTCGCAGGGCGTGGACTTCGTCTACTTCGGCGGCTACCACCCGGAAATGGGCCTGCTGATGCGCCAGGCGCGCGAGCAGGGCGTGAAGGCCACCTTCATGGGTCCCGAAGGCGTGGGCAACAAGGACGTGACCGCCATTGCCGGCCCGGCCTCCGAAGGCATGCTGGTGACGCTGCCGGCCGACTTCTCGGCCGATCCGGCCAACGCCGGCCTGGTGAAGGCTTTCGCCGACAAGAAGCGTGACGCCAACGGTCCGTTCCAGATGCCGGCCTACGCCGCCGTCAAGATCATTGGCGACGCCATCGCCGGCGCCAAGAGCACCGATCCGACCAAGGTCGCGGCGACCATGCACAAGAACGCCTTCCAGACCCCGATCGGCAAGGTCGAGTACGACGACAAGGGCGACCTGAAGTCCTTCAAGTTCGTGGTCTACACCTGGCACAAGGACGCCAGCAAGACCGCCGCCAACTAATCCGGGCATTTCCTTCGCCGGCATCCCGCGCCCCCACAAGGGGCGGCGGGATGTTCCGCTATCGGGCTTCGATTTCCTGAGGCTTCCCCCATGAACGAATTCCTTCCACAGTTCACCCAGCAGCTGGTCAACGGCCTGACACTGGGTGCGATCTATGCGCTGATCGCCATTGGCTACACGATGGTCTACGGCATCATCGGCATGATCAACTTTGCCCACGGCGAGATCTACATGATCGGCGCCTATGTGGGCCTGGTCACACTGACCGCCATCGGCGTGCAGGCCGGCTATCCCTTGCCACTCGTGCTGGGCGCCGCGCTCCTGGTTTCCGTCCTGGTCACCGGCTGCTATGGCTTCGCGGTCGAGCGCGTGGCGTATCGCCCCTTGCGCGGCGGGCCGCGGCTGGTGCCGCTGATCTCGGCCATCGGCATGTCGATCTTCCTGCAGAACTACGTGCAGATCGGGCAGGGCGCACGCGACGTGTCCGTGCCGATCCTGATCTCGGGCGCCATCGAGTTCCAGATGGGCGGCGACTTCGTCGTCACCGTACCGTATTCGCGCCTGCTGATCGTCGGCGTGACGCTGGTGCTGATGATCGCGCTGACCCTCTTCATCGGCCATTCGCGCATGGGCCGCGCCTGCCGCGCGTGCGCCGAAGACATGCGCATGGCGAACCTGCTCGGCATCGACACCAACCGCGTGATCTCGTTCACGTTCGTGCTCGGCGCCATGCTGGCCGCGGTCGGCGGCGTGCTGATCGGGCTGACCATCGGCAAGCTCAATCCGTTTATCGGCTTCATCGCCGGCATCAAGGCGTTCACCGCCGCGGTGCTCGGCGGCATCGGCAGCATCCCGGGCGCGATGCTTGGCGGCGTGCTGCTGGGTCTGGCCGAGACTTTCGCCTCCGGCTACATGCCGGCCGAATACAAGGACGTGGTGGCATTCAGCCTGCTTGTGCTGGTGCTGCTGTTCCGCCCGACCGGCCTGCTCGGCAAGCCGGACGTGGAAAAGGTCTGAGAGGGAACGCGACATGACAAACCGGACTTCTGCAATGCCCGCCGCAATCGCCATGCCTGCCGGGCAGTCCCTGAAGAATGCGGTGATGGCCGCCGTGATGACGGCCATCCTGACCATTCCCGTACTTGGCCTGCAGCTCAAGCTGGACGGCTACAAGGTCGTGCTCGAGCCGCACTGGCGGCCGGTGTGGATCGCCGTGGCGGCGGTTTTCCTGTTCCAGCTGTTCAAGCCGCTGCTGACGCGCGCCGGCAATGCCGTGCGCCTGCCGGCCATGCCGCAGCTCGGCGTGGGTCAGCAGCGCGCGGCGGTGTGGGTGCTGCTGGCCGTCGGCCTGGTGTGGCCGTTCTTCGGCTCGCGCGGCGCGGTGGACGTGGCCACGCTGGCGCTGATCTACGTGATCCTGGGCCTGGGCCTGAACATCGTGGTCGGCTTCGCCGGCCTGCTGGACCTGGGCTACGTGGGCTTCTACGCCGTCGGTGGCTACACCTACGCGATGCTGAACCAGTACTTCGGACTCAGCTTCTGGGAATGCCTGCCGATCGCGGCGGGGATGTCGGCCACCTTCGGTTTCCTGCTCGGCTTCCCGGTGCTGCGTCTGCGCGGTGACTACCTGGCCATCGTGACGCTGGGCTTCGGCGAGATCATCCGCCTGCTCGCACGCAACCTGACCGAGTACACCGGCGGCCCGGACGGCATTTCCAGCATTCCGAAGCCGACCGTGTTCGGCTTCGAGATGGCGCGCAGCGCCAGCGTGGAGGGCGCACGCACGTTCCATGAGCTGATCGGCCTGGACTACCAGGGCGAGCACATGGTGATCTTCCTGTACCTGATCGCGCTGTTGCTGGTGGGCTTTACGCTGTTCGTCACCAGCCGCCTGATCCGCATGCCGATGGGCCGTGCGTGGGAAGCGCTGCGCGAGGACGAGATCGCCTGCCGTTCGCTGGGCCTGAACCCGACCCGCATCAAGCTGTCGGCGTTCACGCTGGGCGCGGCCTTTGCCGGCATCGGCGGCGCGTTCTTCGCGGCGCGCCAGGGGCTGGTCAACCCGGAATCGTTCACCTTCATCGAATCGGCGCTGGTGCTGGCCGTAGTGGTGCTGGGCGGCATGGGTTCGCAGCTGGGCGTGATCCTGGCGGCGATCCTGCTGACCGTGCTGCCCGAAGTGGCGCGCGGCTTTGCCGAGTACCGGATGCTGATTTTCGGCCTGGTGATGGTCCTGATGATGATGTGGCGTCCGCAGGGCCTGCTGCCCGCGAGCCGTCCGCACGTGGAGTTGCCGCGATGAGTGCCAATGCAGAATTGCTGAAGGTCTCCGGCCTGCAGATGCGCTTCGGCGGCCTGCTGGCGGTGGACGGTATTGAGTTCGACGTGAAGCGCGACGAAGTCTTCGCGATCATCGGCCCCAACGGTGCCGGCAAGACCACGGTGTTCAACTGCGTCGGCGGCTTCTACAAGCCGACGGCGGGCGAGGTCAGCATGGACGGCCACGCCATCGCCGGCCTGCCGAGCCATATGGTGGCGCGCCACGGCCTGGTGCGCACGTTCCAGAACATCCGCCTGTTCAAGAACCTGACGGTGGTGGAGAACCTTCTCGTCGCGCAGCACCTCCAGGTGCAGGCCGGCCTCCTGCGCGGGCTGTTCGCCACGCCGGCCTACCGCCGCGCCGAGCGCGAGGCGCTGCAGCGTGCCGCTGACTGGCTGGATCGCATGGGCTTGACCAAGGTTGCCAACCGCGAGGCGGGCACGCTGTCGTACGGCCACCAGCGCCGGCTGGAGATCGCGCGCTGCATGATCACCAAGCCGCGCCTGCTGATGCTCGACGAGCCCGCTGCCGGCCTGAACCCGCAGGAGAAGATCGAGCTGTCGCAGCTCATCGACCAGTTGCGCAAGGAGTTCGGCATTGCCGTGCTGCTGATCGAGCACGACATGAGCCTGGTGATGGGCGTGTCGGACCGCATCCTGGTGATGGAGCACGGCAAGCCGATCGTGATCGGCAAGCCCGACGAAGTGCGCAACGACCCGCGCGTGATCAAGGCCTATCTGGGAGAGGACTGATGCTGAAGCTGGAACAGGTCCATACCCACTACGGCGCCGTCGAGGCGTTGTCGGGCGTATCGATCGAAGTCAACAAGGGGGAGATCGTCACCCTGATCGGCAGCAATGGCGCCGGCAAGACGACGCTGATGATGACCGTGTGCGGCTCGCCGCGCGCCTCGAGCGGCCGCGTGCTGTTCGAGGGGCAGGAGATCACCGGCCGCTCCACGCACGAAATCATGCGCATGGGCATGGCCATCTCGCCCGAAGGACGGCGCGTGTTCCCGAGCCTGACGGTGCTCGAGAACCTGAAGATGGGTGCGTTCTTCGCCAAGCGCGACGAGATCGAGGCGGGCATCGAGCACGTGTTCAAGCTGTTCCCGCGGCTGAACCAGCGCTCGGGCCAGCGCGCGGGCACCATGTCGGGCGGCGAGCAGCAGATGCTGGCGATCGGCCGCGCGCTGATGAGCCGGCCGCGCCTGCTGCTGCTGGACGAGCCCACGCTTGGCCTGGCGCCGCTGGTCATCGCGCAGATCTTCGACATCATCCGCACCATCCGGCAGGAAGGCGTCACGGTGTTCCTGGTGGAGCAAAACGCCAACAAGGCGCTGCAGGTCGCCGACCGCGGCTACGTGCTGGAAACCGGCAAGGTGGTGCTGGCCGATACCGGCGCGAACTTGCTGGCCAACGACCGGATCAAGGCGGCCTACCTGGGCGGCTGATCCTGCTCCCCCTCGTTCCCATGCGGGAGCGAGGGGGGCAAAAGTGCTTTCGCCATCCGCGAAAGCCCCCTTTCGCCAATCGCGGCGCAGCGCAATGCTGTGCCGGGGCCGGCCGGCGCCGGTCCCGTGGCATAATCGCTTGAGAAGTCAAGCATCGCAAAAGCGCTCGCTTCGGGCGGCTTCCGGCGTCATTATCGCGGTTGTCGTCACGGTGTCCTGCCCTCCGGCAACGAGGCGGGCGGACAAGAAAAGATCCCTGCAAACCACTACGCGGCACCGCGCCATTTCCTCCGGAACTGGACGCCGGCCGCCCCCTGCATCATGGCCAAGACGCTCTACGACAAACTCTGGGATGACCACACCGTCCACGTCGAGGAAGACGGCACCACGCTGCTCTACATCGACCGCCACCTGCTGCATGAAGTCACCAGCCCGCAGGCGTTCGAAGGCCTGAAGATGGCGGAGCGCCCGGTATGGCGCATCAGCGCCAACCTGGCGGTGTCGGACCATAACGTGCCGACGACCGATCGCACCCAGGGCATCGCCGATCCGGTGTCGAAGCTGCAGGTCGATACGCTGGACGCGAACTGCGACAGCTTCGGCATTACCCAGTTCAAGATGAACGATCATCGCCAGGGCATCGTGCACGTGATCGGGCCGGAGCAGGGCGCCACGCTGCCGGGCATGACGGTGGTGTGCGGCGACTCGCATACGTCCACGCACGGCGCCTTCGGCGCGCTTGCGCACGGCATCGGCACGTCGGAAGTCGAGCACGTGCTGGCCACGCAGACGCTGCTGGGCAAGAAGGCGAAGAACATGCTGGTCAGCGTGGAAGGCAAGCTGCCGCGCGGCTGCACCGCCAAGGACATCGTGCTGGCGATCATCGGCAAGATCGGCACGGCCGGCGGCACCGGCTACACCATCGAATTCGCCGGGTCGGCGATCCGCGACCTGACCATGGAAGGCCGCATGACGGTCTGCAACATGGCCATCGAAGCCGGCGCGCGCGCGGGCCTGGTGGCGGTGGACAACGTCACGCTCGAATATGTGAAGGGCCGCCCGTACGCCCCGCAGGGCGTGGAGTGGGAGCAGGCCGTGGGCTACTGGCGCACGCTGCACTCGGACGCCGGCGCCAAGTTCGACCAGGTGGTCGAACTGCGTGCCGAAGAGATCCGCCCGCAGGTGACCTGGGGAACCTCGCCCGAGATGGTGGTCAGCATCGAAGACCGCGTGCCGGACCCCGAGAAGGAAAAGGACCCGACCAAGCGCAACGCCATGGAGCGCGCGCTCGAGTACATGAACCTGCAACCCAACGTGCCGATGGAAAGCATCAACGTTGACAAGGTGTTCATTGGCTCCTGCACCAACAGCCGCATCGAAGACATGCGCGCCGCCGCGTGGGTCGTGCAGAAGCTGGGCCGCAAGGTCGCCTCCAACGTCAAGCTGGCGATGGTGGTGCCGGGTTCGGGCCTGGTCAAGGAACAGGCCGAGCGCGAAGGGCTGGACAAGGTGTTCAAGGCCGCGGGCTTCGAATGGCGCGAGCCGGGCTGCTCGATGTGCCTGGCGATGAATGCCGACCGCCTCGATCCGGGCGAGCGCTGCGCGTCCACGTCGAACCGCAACTTCGAAGGCCGCCAGGGCGCGGGTGGACGCACGCACCTGGTGAGCCCGGCGATGGCAGCGGCAGCCGCCATCGAAGGCCATTTCGTCGATATCCGCAAGCTGGGTTGAGGACGTGATGAAACGGATCCTGATCGCAGTGCTGGCATGCCTTGGCATGCTGCAGCTGGCCGGCTGCAATACCATGGCCGGCCTGGGCAAGGACACGCAGGCCGCCGGCAGCTCGCTCGAGCGCGCGGCCAAGAAGTAAGGAAAGAGACATGGAAAAGTTCACCGTACACAGCGGCCTCGTGGCACCGCTCGACCGCGAAAACGTCGACACCGACGCCATCATCCCGAAGCAGTTCCTGAAGTCGATCCAGCGCACCGGCTTCGGCCCGAACCTGTTCGACGAGTGGCGCTACAAGGACGTCGGCGAGCCGGGCATGGACAACAGCAAGCGTCCGCTGAACCCGGACTTCGTGCTGAACCAGCCGCGCTACCAGGGGGCGTCGATCCTGCTGGCGCGCCGCAACTTCGGCTGCGGCAGCTCGCGCGAGCACGCGCCGTGGGCGCTCACGCAATACGGCTTCCGCGCCGTGATCGCGCCGAGCTTTGCCGATATCTTCTTCAACAACTGCTACAAGAACGGCCTGCTGCCGGTGGTGCTGAGCGAGTTGCAGGTCGACCACCTGATCAACGAGACCAACGCCTTCAACGGCTACAAGCTGACCATCGACCTGGACAAGCAGGTCGTGATCACGCCGGGCGGCGATGCCTACAGCTTCGACATCGCCCCGTTCCGCAAGTACTGCATGCTGAACGGCTTCGACGACATCGGCCTGACGCTGCGTCATGCCGAGAAGATCAAGGCGTATGAAGCCGAGCGCGTGGCAAAAATGCCGTGGCTGAACAACCGCCTGGTCGGCTGAGCGCGGCAGCAAAAATCAAACGAGGAAAACAGCATGAAGATCGCAGTCCTGCCGGGTGACGGCATCGGTCCGGAAATCGTTGCCGAGGCCGTCAAGGTCCTGAACGCCCTCGACGAGAAGTTCGAGATGGAAACCGCCCCGGTGGGCGGCGCCGGCTACGAGGCCGAAGGCCATCCGCTGCCGGAAAACACGCTGAAGCTGGCCAAGGAAGCCGACGCGATCCTGTTCGGCGCCGTGGGCGACTGGAAGTACGACAGCCTGGAGCGCGCGCTGCGCCCGGAACAGGCCATCCTGGGCCTGCGCAAGCACCTGCAGCTGTTCGCCAACTTCCGCCCGGCCATCTGCTACCCCGAATTGACGGGCGCATCGAGCCTGAAACCGGAACTGGTGGCGGGCCTCGACATCCTGATCGTGCGCGAACTGAACGGCGACATCTACTTCGGCCAGCCGCGCGGTGTGCGCGAGGCGCCGGACGGCCTGTTCAAGGGCGCGCGCGAAGGCTTCGACACCATGCGCTACAGCGAGCCGGAAATCCGCCGCATCGCGCATGTGGCGTTCCAGGCCGCGGCCAAGCGCGGCAAGAAGCTGTGCAGCGTGGACAAGGCCAACGTGCTCGAGACCTTCCAGTTCTGGAAGGACATCGTGATCGACGTCAGCAAGGAATATCCGGACGTCGAGCTGTCGCACATGTATGTCGACAACGCCGCCATGCAGCTGATCAAGGCGCCCAAGAGCTTCGACGTGATCGTGACCGGCAATATGTTCGGCGACATCCTGTCGGACGAGGCCGCCATGCTGACCGGTTCGATCGGCATGCTGCCGTCGGCATCGCTCGATGCGAACAACAAGGGCTTGTACGAGCCGTCGCACGGCTCGGCGCCGGACATCGCCGGCAAGGGCGTGGCCAATCCGCTGGCAACCATCCTGTCGGCCGCGATGATGCTGCGCTACTCGCTGAACAAGGCCGATCAGGCCGATCGCATCGAGAACGCCGTCAAGAAGGTGCTGGCCCAGGGCTATCGCACCGGCGACATCCTGACGCCGGGCTGCAAGCAGGTCGGCACGCGTGAAATGGGCGAAGCCGTACTGGCCGCTCTGTAAGTCACAATCCGGGAAAGGCGCTGCAATGCAGCGCCTTTTCTTTTTATTTGTCTTGATTTCCCACGCTGCGGCGGCGCCGCAAAATCGTGTAGACTCTGCGGATGGCCCGATTTTCCCAGTCCACCCTGACTGCTGTTGCTGCCCTGACCGCTACCCGCGGCCCGGTCGGCACGATTTCGCTCGGCCAGACCGCAACGACGATTAAAACTATTATTAAAACTGCGATCGCCTAGATCCGTTCGTCGTGCCTGCCCGTCTTCCCCGCGCAGCCACGCCGGGCGAGGAAAATGGCGGGGAAGTAAAAATCACATCCGAGGTAAATCATGATTGTAGGTCTCGTCGGTTGGCGGGGAATGGTCGGCAGCGTCCTGATGCAGCGCATGCAGGAAGAGCGTGATTTCGACCATATCGAGCCCGTCTTCTTCAGCACGTCCAATGCCGGCGGCAAGGCGCCCGCCATGGCCAAGAACGAAACCACGCTCAAGGATGCCAACGACATCGAGGCACTGAAGAAGTGCGACGTGGTGCTGACCGCCCAGGGCGGCGACTACACCAATGAAGTCTTCCCGAAGCTGCGCGCGGCTGGCTGGAAGGGCTACTGGATCGACGCGGCTTCGTCGCTGCGCATGAAGGACGATGCCATCATCGTGCTGGATCCGGTGAACCAGGGTGTGATCAAGGATGCGCTGTCGAAGGGCGTGAAGAATTTCATCGGCGGCAACTGCACGGTCAGCTGCATGCTGATCGGCCTGGGTGGCCTGTTCCAGGCCGACATGGTCGAGTGGATGACCTCGATGACCTACCAGGCAGCCTCGGGCGGCGGCGCGCAGCACATGCGCGAGCTGCTGACGCAGTTCGGCACGCTCAACGCTTCGGTCAAGCCGCTGCTGGACAACCCGGCGTCAGCCATTCTGGAAATCGACCGCCAGATTCTGGCGACGCAGCACGGCCTGTCCGCCGAGGAAACCAAGCAGTTCGGCGTGCCGCTGGCCGGCAACCTGATTCCCTGGATCGACAAGGACCTGGGCAACGGCCAGTCGAAGGAAGAATGGAAGGGCGGCGCCGAGACCAACAAGATCCTGGGCCGTGGCGAAGGCTTCCTGGGCGCGACCGGCGCTACGCCGATCGCCGTGGACGGGCTGTGCGTGCGCATCGGCGCCATGCGCTGCCATTCGCAGGCGCTGACCATCAAGCTGCGCAAGGATGTGCCGCTGGACGAGATCGAAAGCATGCTTGCCGAGGCCAACCAGTGGGCCAAGGTGGTGCCGAACACGCGTGAAGCCAGCATGACGGACCTGACCCCCGCTGCCGTGACCGGCACGCTGACCATTCCGGTCGGCCGCCTGCGCAAGATGCAGATGGGTGGCGAGTACCTGTCCGCCTTCACCGTTGGCGACCAGCTGCTGTGGGGCGCGGCCGAACCGCTGCGCCGTATGCTGCGCATTTTGATCGAGTCCTGATCCTCCGGAATCGACCTTTCGGGGCCTGGCGGCTATCGTTGCGGCCAGGCAACAGAAACCCCGGATCAGCCTGTGACGCCGCGCCCCTGCGCGGCGTTGTTACATCTGCACGCCTATTTCCCCGGGGGATGGGTCACAATACGTCGGCATGCGCCTGCGTGCCGGCCTTCGTGTCGGCGCTGCGCGCAATCTGGCGACGGGCGCACAAGAATGCCCGCTAGCCGGAGCGAATGCTTTGGGGTCGGGTTTCTATCGCTACTAAAACCATAACGGAGCACAAGGTGAGTGTGAGCCAACATCGCCGGAAAGATGCGCCAACCGTCCGTCAGCGCTGGTCAACGCTGGCCGTTACGGCTATCGGCCTGCTGCTTGCGCAGCCGGCTGCCTATGCCGCGGGGTTCGGGCAATTGCGGGTACAGTCGAATCTGGGTCAGCCGCTGCAGGCCGAGATCGACATCAGCGGGGTGAGTGCAGAAGAGGCAGCAGGGCTCAGCATCAAGCTGGCCCCTCCGGCGGCATATGCCAGCGCGGGGCTCACCTACGTGCCGGCAGTGAGCAGCCTGCGGCTTGACATCGAGCGCCGCGCCAATGGCAGCTACGTGGCCAAGGTCCGGTCCAGCCAGCCGATCAGCGAGCCATTCGTCGACATCCTGGTCGACATGAGCTGGTCCAGCGGCAAGGTGTCGCGGGCCTATACATTCCTGCTTGACCCCGCCGGGGCCAAGCCTTCCAACCAGAGTTTCTCGCCCGCGACGGTCGTGCAGGCCGCTACGCCGGACGCGTCGCCGGCCGCCGCACCGGTGTCGGCACCGCCGCAGCCCGCCATCGCGCAGGGCACGCAACCGGCTGCTCCGGCTCCGGTCCCGGCGGCCAAGCCCGCGAGGCAAGCTGCCACGCACCGCGCCCAGCCAGCACAGGCCGGCACCGACGCGGCGGCAGGTGGTGCGTACACGGTCAAGCGCGGCGACACGCTGTCGTCGATTGCCGGCGATGCCCTGATGGATCAGGAGGGCGTGTCGCTGGACCAGATGCTTGTCGCGCTCTACCGAAACAATCCGAATGCCTTTATCGGCGGCAACATCAACCGCCTGAAATCCGGCACCGTGCTGCAGGTGCCTTCGCGCCAGCAGGCACAGTCGGTGGCGCCCAAGGCGGCCCGCCGCGAGGTGGTTGCACGTACGCAAGGCTTTGACGCCTACCGGAGCCGCCTGGCGGGTGCCGCCGCCGCCAAGTCGGTCGAGCCGGACAGCGGTCGCCAGCAGTCTGGCAACGTCACCGCGCGCGTGCAGGACCAGGCCGTGCCGGCCGCAGGCCCGCAGAACGAACTCAAGCTGAGCAAGGCCGAGCGCGCGGGCGCGGCCAGTGCCACGGCGCAGGCCGAAGCCAGCGTCGCGCGCGAGCGGCAGTTGAAGGAAGCCGAGAGCCGTCTGGCACAGCTCGAAAAGAACGTCGGCGACATGCAGAAGCTGATCGAGCTGAAGAACAGCGAGATCGCCAAGCTGAGCCAGGCCAACCAGGCAGCATTGGCCGACAAGGACAAGGCCGAGAAGGCAGCGGACAAGGCCGCGAAGACGGAAGCCAAGGCGCCGAACGTGGTCGCAGCCGAGCCGCCGAAGGCGGATGCGCCGGCCGAAACCACGCCAGCCACGCCGGCCGCAACCGCGGCACAGGCGACCGCCAGTGCGGCGGCTGCTCCGGCTGCGGCGGCGGCCACTGCAACGGCAGCCGCCTCGGCGCCGGCCGCGGCGGCCAGCGCTGCGCAGGCCGCTGCCCCGGCCGTCAAGCGTCCGCCGGTCGTGGTGCAGGCGCAGCCCGCTCCGGAGCCGTCGTTCCTCGACGGCCTGCTGGCCAACCCGATGCTGTTGCCGGGCGGCGGCCTGCTGGTCGCGCTGCTGGGCGGCTATGCAATCTATCGCCGCCGCCAGCAGCAGAAGACGGCCGATAGCGGCGCCTTCGGTGACAGCGTCCTGTCGCAGGAAAGCACCGTGATGGCCGGCGCCAATTCGCTGTTCGGCGCCGCCGGTGGCCAGAGCGTGGACACCTCGCAGCACAGCGTGTTCGGTGCGGATTTCCGTATCGGCAACAACATGCCGGAAGCCAGCGAGGTCGACCCGATCGCCGAAGCAGAAGTCTATATCGCCTACGGGCGCGATGTGCAGGCCGAAGAGATCCTGCGCGAAGCGCTCGAGAAGAATCCGGAGCAGCAGCCGATCAGGCTCAAGCTCCTGGAGATTTACAGTAATCGTCAGGATGTGGAAGGTTTCCGCGTGATTGCAGAAGAGATGTTCGCCCAGACCGGTGGACAAGGCGCGGAATGGCTCAAGGCCGCGGAAATGGGGCGCGAACTCGATGCGGGCAATGCGTTGTTCCTGTCGGTGACGCCGGATACCAGTGGTGGTCCCGAAACGGCCACCGCGCCGGGCGATCAGTGGCGCACGCAGGATCCGTCGCTGAACCCTGCCGCGGCGCCGCGCGAAGCCTCGCTGGCGGACCTGGCCCTGCCGCTCGATGCCTTCCCGGCACCGGCGGCCGGCGACCCGATCGTGGCGCCGGAATCGGCCGCACTGGTGTTTGGCGATACCGCCATTCACGCGGAGGAGTCGCTTGATCCGGCTGCGAAATTCGACGACGGCCTGGACCTGACGCTGCCGGTTACCGGTGACGACGCGCTGGCGGACGTGCCGCGCCTGGACACGCCGACGCGCTCGCGCGGACTGGATTTCGACATGTCGGGCATCTCGCTCGACCTCAATGCCGGATCCACGGCCGAAGCGCGCAGCGAGGCCGAGGCCGCGACGCCGCTGCCGTCCCCGACCATGATCCGTGACGGCAAGCTGCCCGAACCGATCGATCTCGCCGCCATCGGCATGAGCGACAGCGGCGCCGACACCACGCCGGGCGTCTCGCCGAGCACGCTGTCGACGGACGGCATGGATGGCGGGCGCGATATGCAGATCAAGCTCGACCTTGCCCGCGCCTACATCGAAATCGGTGATAAGGAAGGCGCGCGCGAGCTGCTGCAGGAAGTCGTGGAGCAGTCGCAGGACGACCTGCAAGCCGAGGCGCGCTCGCTGCTGCTCGAGGTCGCCTGAGTTATCATCGACGGTCCGGGCAGGCGGCATGCTTGCCGCGGCCCGAAGCGATGCGCCGGAAGCGTCCCTTCCGGCGCATTTGTTTTTGTCGGCCCCCTCGGTTGGCGGGCCAGTCTTCCGCGCCATGAACCGCATCGCCATCGGCCTCCACTACGACGGTGCCGCCTTTTCCGGCTGGCAGTCGCAGCCCCATCGCAATACCGTGCAGGACCACCTCGAGGACGCCATCGAGCGCTTCGCCGGCGTGCGCCTGCTGACCACCGTGGCGGGCCGCACCGATGCCGGCGTGCATGCGCTGGGCCAGGTGATCCATCTCGATACCACGCTGAACCGTGAAAGGTTCTCGTGGGTGCGTGGCGTCAATGCCTTCCTGCCGCCTTCGATTGCGCTGCAGTGGGCGCTTCCGGTCAGTGGGGACTTTCACGCTCGCTTTCTCGCATTCGAGCGCATGTACTACTACGCGCTCTACACCGGACCCCACCGCGTGCCACTCGCGCATGGGCGCGCCGGGTATCTGATGCTGCCGCCGGGCCAGCGGCTCGATGTGGATGCCATGCGCGAGGCTTCCCGGTGCCTGCTGGGCGAGCATGATTTTTCGTCGTTCCGCGCCGCGGAATGCCAGGCCAAGTCGCCGGTCAAGACCATGTATGACGTGACGCTGAAGGCGGACGGCAACTGGACCTTCGTGCGGTTTCGCGCCAGCGCCTTCCTGCACCACATGGTGCGCAACCTGATGGGTTGCCTGGTGGCAGTGGGGCGGGGGCGTTACCCGGCGCACTGGCTGGGCGAGGTGCTGAACGGGCGCGATCGCAAGCTTGCCGCACCGACGTTCATGCCTGACGGCCTGTATCTCGCGGACGTGAAGTATCCTGAGGCTTTCCAGATTCCGGCGGCCGACTCGTCCGCCAGCCTGTTCCACGGAGTGTTTCCCCATGACGCAGCCTGAGCGCACCCGCATCAAGATCTGCGGCCTGACGCGCGAGGAAGACGTGCGGGCTGCGGTCGATGCCGGCGCCGATGCCATTGGGCTGGTGTTCTATCCGCCCAGCCCGCGCTACGTCGACCTGGCGCGCGCCGCCCAACTCGCCGAAGCCGCCGGGCCGTTCGTCTCGGTGGTGGGCCTGTTCGTCAATGCCGACATGGAAGAGGTGGCCCATGTGGCCGAGCGTGTGCCGCTCACGCTGCTTCAGTTCCACGGTGACGAGAGCCCGCACGACTGCTCGCAGATTGCTCAGCGCTGCCGCCTGCCTTTTCTACGCGCGGCGCGTGTGCGGCCCGGTCTTGATTTGATAGAATTCGCCGATCAATACCGTGATGCCGCTGGCTTGCTGCTGGACGCCTTCGTCGAGGGCTATGGCGGCGGCGGCCACGTCTTCGACTGGACCCTGATTCCCCCGGCATGGCTCGCTTCCAACCATCCGTCCCATCCGTCCACCGGCAACCCGAACGCAAGCGGCGCTCCTCGCATCGTTTTGAGTGGTGGGTTGAACGCGCAAAACGTCGCTGGCGCGATTGAACGCGTGCGGCCCTACGCTGTGGATGTCAGCAGCGGCGTCGAGGCTGCCAAGGGCGTGAAAGACCACGCCCGTATTGCCGCGTTCGTGCGCGCTGTCCGCAGTGCCGAGGCTGGATGAGGCGAGTCGCAAGATCGCCGCTTTGCCCGGCGGCCCGCTGGCCGCGTCACCCGCATCACCGTCAAATTTGCGCCCTTGCCCCGAGGCAAGGCCGCTGACCTGAAGAGTCCAGACATGTACGACCTGCCCGATTCCCGTGGCCATTTCGGCCCTTATGGCGGCACCTTCGTCTCCGAGACGCTGGTCCACGCGCTCGATGAACTGCGCGAGGCCTATGCCCACTACCAGAAAGATCCGGAGTTCGATGCCGAATTCCGTCGTGAACTGAAGCACTTTGTCGGCCGCCCGTCGCCGATCTACCACGCGCAGCGCTGGAGCGAGCTGCTCGGCGGCGCCCAGGTCTACCTCAAGCGCGAGGACCTGAACCACACCGGCGCCCACAAGATCAACAACGTGATCGGCCAGGCGCTGCTGGCGAAGCGCATGGGCAAGAAGCGCGTGATCGCCGAGACCGGCGCCGGCCAGCACGGCGTGGCCACGGCCACTATTGCCGCGCGTTTCGGCATGGAATGCGTGGTCTACATGGGCTCGGAGGACGTCAAGCGCCAGGCTGCCAACGTCTATCGCATGAAGCTGCTGGGCGCCACCGTGGTGCCGGTGGAAAGCGGCTCGCGCACGCTCAAGGACGCGCTCAACGAAGCCATGCGCGACTGGGTGACCAACGTCGAGAGCACCTTCTACATCATCGGCACCGTCGCCGGCCCTCACCCGTACCCGATGATGGTGCGCGATTTCCAGTGCGTGATCGGCGAGGAAGCCAAGGTGCAGATGCCTGAGATGACCGGGCGCCAGCCGGATGCGGTGATTGCCTGCGTGGGCGGCGGCTCCAATGCGATGGGCATTTTCTACCCGTATATCGAGCACAAGGATGTGCGGCTGATCGGCGTGGAAGCAGCAGGCGATGGCCTGGATACCGGCCGGCATGCGGCCTCGCTGACCGGCGGCACGCCTGGCGTGCTGCACGGCAACCGCACCTACCTGCTGCAGGACGAGAACGGCCAGATCATCGAGACGCATTCGGTCTCGGCCGGTTTGGATTACCCGGGCGTCGGGCCCGAGCATGCCTGGCTCAAGGACATCGGCCGCGCGCAGTACGTGCCGATCACCGATGAAGAGGCGCTCAAGGCTTTCCACGACTGCTGCCGCATCGAGGGCATCATCCCGGCGCTGGAATCGAGCCACGCCATTGCCTATGCATGCAAGCTGGCGCCAACGCTGCCCAAGGACAAGTTGTTGCTGGTGAACCTGTCCGGCCGCGGCGACAAGGACATGCATACCGTGGCCGAACGTTCGGGGCTCAAGCTCTGATGCGCGCGCTGCCACCTTCCGCACCTTCGGAACTGGCCCTGGGCGGGGCTTCGGACCTGCCCGGCGCGCCGGACGCCCCCGCGCTGCAGCTTTTCCAGGAAGACATGTTCGAGGGCATTGCACGCCTGCCGGACGGATCGGTCGACCTCATCGTCGCGGATCCGCCCTACGGGCTGGGCAAGGACTACGGCAATGACTCCGACCTGCTCTCCGGCCAGGCCTACCTGGAGTGGTCCGAGCGCTGGATGGATGCCGTCTGCCCCAAGCTGTCGCCCAAGGGCACGCTGTACCTGTTCTGCACGTGGCAGTACTCGCCCGAGCTGTTCGTGATGCTCAAGCGCCGCCTGACCATGATCAACGAGATCATCTGGGACCGCCGCGTGCCAAGCATGGGCGGCACCACGCGCAAGTATTCGTCGGTGCACGACAACATCGGCTTCTTCGCCAAGGCGCGCGATTACTACTTCGACCTGGACCCGGTGCGCATTCCGTATGACCCGGAGACCAAGAAGGCGCGCAGCCGCCCGCGCTTCGAAGGCAAGAAGTGGCTCGAGATGGGCTACAACCCCAAGGACCTGTGGAGCATCTCGCGCATCCACCGGCAGGATCCGGAACGCGCCAACCATCCCACGCAGAAGCCGCTGGAGATTGTCGAGCGCATGGTGCTGTCGAGCTGCCCGCCGGGTGGCCTGGTGCTGGATCCGTTCGCCGGCAGCGGCACGACCGCCGTCGCTTGCCTGCGCCACGGGCGGCGCTTCGCCGGCTTCGAGATCAATCCCGAGTATGTCGAGGTGGCACGCGGGCGCGTGGCAGCGGCCGTGCAACTGGCCAGGTCCGAGGCGGACCGCAACCCAACATCGGCGGCTGCCAATGACGAGGATTCGTCGGCGCAGCGGCCTCACCTGATTCCCTGATATGTCCCGCATCCAGAAGACATTCGCGGCGCTGGCCGCGCAGAACAAGAAGGGCCTGATTCCGTTCATCACCGCTGGCGACCCGGAACCGGGCCTGACCGTGGCCCTGATGCACGCGCTCGTTGCCGGCGGCGCCGACGTGATCGAGCTCGGCGTGCCGTTTTCCGATCCGATGGCCGATGGCCCGGTGATCCAGCGTGCTTCCGAGCGTGCACTGGCCAGTGGCGTATCGCTCACGCAGGTGCTGCAGTGGGTACGCGAATTCCGCCAGACCAATGCCGACACGCCGGTGGTGCTGATGGGCTATGCCAATCCGATCGAGCGCATGGGCGAAGCTGCCTTTGCCGGTGCCGCCCGCGACGCCGGCGTGGATGGCGTGCTGGTGGTCGACTACCCGCCCGAGGAGTGCGAGTCCTTCGCCGCGCTGATGCGCGACAACGGCATCGACCCGATCTTCCTGCTCGCGCCGACCTCCACCGATGACCGCATCGCGGCCGTGGGCAAGGTGGCAAGCGGCTATGTCTACTATGTCTCGCTCAAGGGCGTGACCGGCTCGGCAACGCTCGACCTGGACAGCGTCGCGGCGCGCATGCCGCTGATCAAGAAGCACGTCAACCTGCCGGTCGGCGTGGGTTTCGGCATCCGCGACGCGGAAACCGCGCGCGCCATCAGCGGCGTGTCCGACGCCGTGGTGATCGGCAGCCGCCTCGTGCAGCTGCTTGAAGATGCTCCGCGGGCCCAGGCGGTCGAGTCGCTGCGTTCGTTCATTGCCGGTATTCGCCAGGCCATGGACACCTGAAGTGATCCATTGCCGGCTTAAGGACTGCTGAAAGTGCCGAAGCGTGCGCGTGATGCGCGTTCTGCTTCGGCTGATCCTTGTCGGCATGGTAAATTCCCGGGTTGATTCCCTGTCGTTGCCCCGGCTATCGCCGGGCCGATGCGTAATGTTCGTCATGCAATCGTCATGCCGTTGCGCACGGTGAACGGCAGTCATCCGAAAGGAGCTTTCATGAGCTGGTTGGATAAACTCCTGCCCCCCAAGATTCAACAGACCGACCCCCGTACCCGCAAGGGCATTCCCGAGGGACTGTGGGTCAAGTGCCCGTCGTGCGAGTCCACCCTGTATCGGACCGACGTCGAGGCTAACCTGCACGTCTGCCCGAAGTGCGACCACCATATGCGGATCAGCGCGCGTGCGCGCCTGGACGCGCTGCTCGATGCCGAAGGCCGTTACGAGATCGGCCAGGAAATCGTGCCGGTGGATGCCCTGAAGTTCAAGGACAGCAAGAAGTACCCCGACCGCATCAAGGCGGCCATGGATGACACCGGCGAGACCGATGCCATGGTCGTGATGGGCGGTGCCATCCACACCATTCCGGTGGTGGCAAGCTGCTTCGAGTTCGAATTCATGGGCGGCTCGATGGGCTCCGTGGTCGGCGAGCGCTTCGTGCGCGGCGCCCAGGCGGCGCTGGAGCAGAAGGTGCCGTTCATCTGCTTTACCGCCACGGGCGGTGCGCGCATGCAGGAAAGCCTGCTATCGCTGCTGCAGATGGCCAAGACCACGGCCATGCTGAACCAGCTGTCCGCGTCGAAGCTGCCGTTCATCAGCGTGCTCACCGACCCGACCATGGGCGGCGTGTCCGCGAGCTTCGCGTTCCTGGGCGACGTGGTGATCGCCGAGCCGAAGGCGCTGATCGGCTTTGCCGGCCCGCGCGTGATCGAGCAGACCGTGCGCGAGAAGCTGCCAGAAGGGTTCCAGCGTTCGGAATTCCTGGTGCAGAAGGGCGCCATCGACATGATCGTCGACCGCCGCAAGATGCGCGCCGAGCTGGCGCAACTGCTGGCGCTGCTGCAGAAGCAGCCCGCGGACGCGGTCGCGTAAGACCGCATCGGTGGACCAGGCAAGGGCGCGGGCGGTTGACGCGCCTTTTGCTTTTGCCGGCGCCACCGCGCAACAGCGATCTTGACTTTCAGGCCGGCTGGCCAAATCTAGTAGCAAAGCCTCTTCACCCCCCCTCATGCCTGTCTTCCACAACCTTCCCGAATGGCTTGCCCATCTCGAAACCGCCCATCCCGTGGGCATCGACATGGGCCTGACCCGTATCACGCGCGTCAAGGAAGCGCTGGGCCTGCGCATCGACGCCGTGGTGTTCACGGTTGGCGGCACCAACGGCAAGGGCTCCACATGCGCCATGCTGGAGCGCATCCTGCTGGAAGCGGGCTACAAGGTGGGCTGCCACACGTCGCCGCATCTGATTTCGTTCAACGAGCGCGCCCGCATCAATGGCGAGTTCGCCACGGACGCGCAACTGCTGCCTCACTTCGAGGCGGTGGAACGGGCCCGCACGAGCTTTGCCGATCCGATCAGCCTGACGTACTTCGAGTTCACCACGCTGGCCATCATCCACATGTTTGCGGCGGCCGGGCTCGATGCCATGGTGCTGGAAGTTGGCCTGGGCGGCCGGCTAGACGCCGTCAACGTGATCGACACGGACTGTGCGGTCATTACCAGCGTCGATATCGATCACACGCAGTACCTCGGCGACACGCGCGAGAAGATCGGCTTTGAGAAGGCCGGCATCTTCCGTCCGGGCGTGCCGGCGATCTGCGGCGACCCGGTGCCGCCGCAATCGCTGGTGGACCACGCCGAGGCGATCGGCGCCGACCTGTGGCTGGTCGGGCGCGATTTCCGCCACCAGGCCGCCAAGGGCCAGGAACGCCAGCAGTGGGACTGGAGCGGGCGCGAGCGCAAGCTCAACGGCCTTGGCTATCCCGCGCTGCGCGGCGCCAACCAGCTGCTGAATGCGTCGGCGGCGCTGGCTGCGCTGCAGGCCATGCGTCCGCGGCTGCCCGTCAGCGCGCAGGAAGTCCGCAATGGCCTGGCCTTCGTCGAACTGCCGGGCCGCTTCCAGGTCCTGCCCGGGCGGCCGGCCGTGATCCTCGACGTGGCGCATAACCCGCATGCGGCCGCCACGCTGGGGCAGAACATGGAGAACATGGGCTTCTTCCGCTATACCTACGCGGTGTTCGGCGCCATGCAGGACAAGGATCTGGCGGGGGTGCTGAGCCAGGTGGCCGACAAGGTCGACCACTGGTGCCTGTGCGACCTGCCGACCGAGCGTGCCGCTACCGCCGCCGATTTGCTGCTGAAGCTTGAAGAGGGCGGTTTCCAGCCGGGGCCGGACGCCACGGCGGCCTGCTTTTCCAGCCCGGAGGCGGCTTACAGGGATGCCATCGAGAGAGCGACCGAGAATGATAGAATTCTGGTCTTCGGATCGTTCTATACCGTTGCCGGCGTGATGGCTTACCGCGCCACGCAGGCAAACTAGCGGTACCGCCGCCGGTACGATCGTTGTAGTGCAACGGTCGTGCGGCAATCGAGCGACAAACCAGCGGTCGACACCGACTCAACACGGACGGCCGCCGCACCGAACCAATCTATGGGCCTGCTTTCGCTGTTTTCTTCCCGCAAGGGCAACGACCCGGCACCCGAGCGTGCGCGCCGCCAGCGCACCGATCCTGGTGCAGGCATCGCTTCGTCGCGCCGGTTGGCGGAGGAATATGCCGATGACACGCTGGATCCCGAATTCCCGCAGAAGCAGCGCGCACGCCGCCGCCTGATCGGCGCCGTGGTGCTGGTGGTGGCCGCCGTCATCGTGCTGCCCATCATCTTCGAAACCAAGCCACGCCCGGTCTCCGACGATGTGTCGGTAAAGGTCTCGGGCGGGCAGGGCGCGCAGAAGCCGAAGGTCGAGGCCCGCAAGGCCGATCCGCTGCCGCCGGCCCCGCAATCCCAGCAGGCCCGAGGCGAAGGCGCGGAAGCGCTCGATGCTGGCGAGGAGCTGGTGAGCACGCCTGCAAAGCCTGCCGCCGCGGCGGAAAAGCCTGCGGCCCGTGCGGAGGCCAAGCCCGCCGAAGCCAAGACCGCCGAAGCCAAGACCGCCGAGGCCAAGCCGCAAGGCAGCGGCAAGTACCTGATCCTGATTGGCGCCTTCTCTTCGGAAGAGCGGGCGAAGAACTGGCTGGCCAAGCTCAAGGCAAGCAAGGTGCCGGCGTATGTGGAAAAGAAAGTGCTGGCCGATGGCGAGCGAATCCTGCTGCGCGCGGGCCCCTTCAATGACCGGGATGCCGCCGATGCCGCCGACAAGCGCGTGCGCGCGGTCGGCCTGACGTCGAAGGTGGTGGAACAGTAAGCCCGTGTGGCCGCGCGTGGCGCGGCCACCAGCAACGATGCAGCCGACTTTCTTCGACTACGCAGTCGTCTTCACCCTGCTTGCTTCCGGCCTGATCGGCGTGTTGCGCGGACTGGTCCGCGAGGTGCTGTCGCTGATCGGCTGGGTCGTGGCGTTCTGGGTTGCGTACCGCTTTGGCGGCGTGGCCGCGGGCTGGATGCCCGAGTCGCTGCCCGGCGGCGAGATCGCGCGCCATGCGCTCGGCTTTATCACCTTGCTGATCGGCACCGTGATCGGCGCGGCGCTGGCGGGCACGGTGATCGGCCAGTTGCTGGAGAGCACCGGGCTGAAGCCGGCGGATCGCGGGCTCGGGCTGGTGTTCGGGCTGCTGCGCGGTGCGCTGCTGGTGATGCTGCTGGTCACGCTGGCCGGCCTGACGAAATTGCCGGAAGAGGAATTCTGGCGCGACGCGGTGAGCCGCCCCTATGTGATGCAGGCCATGGAATCGCTGAAGCCATGGCTGCCACCGGAGCTGGCGAAGTACGTCAAGACATGACATTTGGCCTGGCACCCATGCCTGGCCGGTACGAAACGCAAGCCGTGTCCTAAGGACAAGGCTGCGCCCCTGAATCAAAGCCTTTCCCTGGGAGCTTGGCATGTGCGGTATCGTCGGCGTGGTCTCCACCTCGCCTGTCAACCAATTGATTTACGACAGCCTGCTGTTGTTGCAACACCGCGGACAGGATGCTGCCGGCATCGCCACCGCCAACGGCAGTACCTTCCACATGCACAAGGCCAACGGCCTCGTGCGCGACGTGTTCCGCACGCGCAATATGCGCGGCCTGCCGGGCACGGCCGGCATCGGCCAGGTCCGCTACCCGACCGCGGGTTCGGCCTCGAGCGAAGAAGAGGCGCAGCCTTTCTACGTCAACGCGCCGTACGGCATCATCCTGTCGCACAACGGCAACCTGACCAACTGGCAGCAGCTGCGCGAAGAGATGTTCCGCCGCGATCGCCGCCACATCAACACGCACTCGGACACCGAGGTGCTGCTGAACGTGCTGGCCGATGAGCTGCAGCGTGCCAGCCATGGCATGGCGCTGGAACCCGAGACCATCTTCACAGCCGTGGCCGGTATGCATCGCCGCGTGAAGGGCTCGTACGCCATTGCCGCGCAGATCGCGGGCTACGGCATGCTGGCCGTGCGCGACCCGTTCGGCATCCGCCCGCTGTGCCTGGGCAGCGTGGACACGCCGAGCGGCAAGGAGTGGATGGTGGCGTCCGAGTCGGTGGCGCTGGAAGGCATCGGCTACCGCCTGGAGCGCGATGTGGCGCCGGGTGAGGCCATCTTCATCGACCTCGACGGCAAGCTGCACACCAAGCAGTGCGCGGACAACCCCGTGCTGACGCCGTGCATTTTCGAATACGTCTACCTGGCTCGCCCGGATTCATGCATCGATGGCGTGCCGGTCTATGACGCACGCCTGCGCATGGGTGATTACCTGGCCGAGAAGATCCGCCAGGAAGTCTCGGCCGGCGACATCGACGTGGTCATGCCGATTCCCGATTCGAGCCGCCCGGCCGCCATGCAGGTGGCCAACCGGCTGGGCGTCGGCTACCGCGAAGGCTTCTTCAAGAACCGCTACGTGGGCCGCACCTTCATCATGCCGGGCCAGGCGGTGCGCAAGAAGTCGGTGCGCCAGAAGCTCAACGCCATGGGCGTGGAGTTCAAGGGCAAGAACGTGCTGATCGTCGATGACTCGATCGTGCGCGGCACCACGTCGTTCGAGATCGTGCAGATGGCGCGCGACGCGGGCGCCAACAAGGTGATCTTCGCCTCGGCCGCGCCGCCGGTGAAGTACCCGAACGTGTACGGCATCGACATGCCGACGCGCAGCGAGCTGGTGGCGCATGGCCGCACGCACGAAGAGATCGCGAAGATCATCGGCGCCGACAAGCTGGTGTACCAGGACGTGGAAGCGATGAAGCAGGCCGTGCGCGACATCAACCCCGCGCTGAAGGACTTCGATGCTTCGTGCTTCGATGGCCGCTATATCACCGGCGACATCGACGAAGCCTACCTGGAACGCCTGGAGACAGCGCGCAGCCAGGCGGACCGCGAAGGCACCGTCGACATGGAGCGCTCGCAACTGCACCTGCAGCGTTCGAGCGGCAACGAGTAAGCCGCGCCGGCCCCGCTTGCGTTGACGAATGCGGGGTCCGGCCGTAACATGGCCGGGCGTCGATTTGAAGGTCAGCTTGCGGACGCGGGTCCTGCCCGAAACAGCTAAAGAGATAGCCGTCAGAGGATTGTCGTCAGAAGGGAAACAAGCGGCTGCAGCCGCGCAATCCCGAGGCAATCCCAAGGTATCCGCAGAACACGCAAGCCCGTCGATCCGACCACCCGATCGCACGGGCTTTTTTCATGGCCGGCCGCTGTTGCCGGTTTGTTGGAACCACTGCATTCACGCGGGTACGACCGCGCCACCAGCATGAACGAACCGCTCAATCCTGAATCGCTTGGCATCGATACCCTCGGCGTGCGCGCCGGCACGCTGCGCAGCGAAAACATGGAGCATTCCGAGGCGATGTACCTGACCTCGAGCTTCTGTTTCAACAGTGCCGCGGAAGCCGCCGAACGCTTCGCCAACTCGGAAGAGGGCTTCACGTATTCGCGCTTCACCAACCCGACTGTGTCGATGTTCCAGTCGCGCCTGGCGGCACTGGAAGGCGCGGAGTCCTGCATGGCGACTGCCTCGGGCATGAGCGCCATTCTTTCCGTGGTGATGTCGCTGATGCAGGCGGGCGATCACCTGGTGAGCTCGCGCGCGATCTTCGGCTCGACCATGACGATGTTCGGGAATATCTTCGCGAAGTTCGGCATCGAGACCACCTTCGTCGATCCGGCGGATCTGAATGCATGGCGCGCGGCGGTGCGGCCGACCACGAAGATGTTCTTCCTGGAAACCCCGTCGAATCCGCTCACCGAAGTGGCCGATATCGCCGCCGTGGCCGAGATCGCCCACGATGCTGGCGCGCAGCTCGTCGTCGACAACTGCTTCTGTTCGCCGGCGCTGCAGCAGCCGATCAAGTTCGGCGCGGATATCGTGGTGCATTCGGCCACGAAGCACATCGACGGGCAGGGCCGCGTGCTGGGCGGCGCGGTGGTCGGCACGCGCGACTTCATCATGGGCAAGGTGTTCCCGTTCGTGCGTACGGCCGGCCCGACGCTGTCCGCGTTCAACGCCTGGGTGCTGCTGAAGGGCATGGAAACGCTGGCCATCCGCATGGAGCGGCATTCCGTCAACGCGCTCGCGCTGGCCGAGTTCCTGGAATCGCATCCTGCCGTGGCGCGCGTATTCCACCCCGCGCTCAAGTCGCATCCGCAGCACGAGATCGCCATTCGCCAGCAAAGCGGCGGTGGCGCCATCGTGTCGTTCGAACTGAAGGGCGCCACGCCCGAGCAGCAGCGCGCGAATGCCTGGCGCGTGATCGACAACACGCGGCTGTGCTCGATCACCGGCAACCTCGGCGACACGCGTACCACGATTACGCATCCGTACACGACCACGCATGCGCGCGTCACGCCCGAAGCCAAGGCGGCTGCGGGCGTTGGCGAAGGGCTGATTCGACTGGCGGTGGGCCTGGAGTCGGTGGCCGATCTGAAGGCTGACCTGCTGCGCGGACTGGGCGAGTAAGACGAAGCGTGTGCCGGCTCAGGGTGTCTGGGCCGGTGTCTCGCTATCGCTGCCGGCCACGGCCTTGACGCCGGCCTTGGTCACATCATAGGTTGCTCCGACCGCCGTCGACGCAACGCTGACGGCGGCAGAGCCTACGGTCGCCGCGGTCGATACCGCAGCGCTGCCAACGGCCACGGTTGCCCCGACTACGCTGCATCCTGCAAGAGTGGCGCCAGCCAGAACAGCGCCAGCGAGGCGGACGGCGTGATGTGAGGGTCGGGAAAAACCGGAAAATGAGAACGGCATGCAAGGCTGCCCGGCGGGCAAATGAATAAGCGCCGGGTCATCAGGCCCGGGCAACCGGCCGCCTGCGTATTTCAGCGCAGCAAGCGGCGCCGCAACAGTACCAGCGAAAGCACCAGCGCGACAATGGCATAGGCCGCCAGCACGGCGATATGCAGTGCGGCGTTGTCGATCGGACGTCCGAGCATCAGCGGCCGGATCATTGCCACTGCATGCGCGAGCGGCAGGACATTGGTGGCTGCCCTCGCTCCGTCTGGCAACTGCTCCAGCGGAAAGAACACACCCGAGAGCAGCAGCATCGGCGTGATGACCAGCGTCTGGTAGAACATGAAGAAATCATAGCCGGGGGCCAGCGCCGTCACGATCATCGCCAGGCTGGCGAAGGTGATGCCCGCCAGCACGATTACCGGCAGCGCCAGCAGCGCGCCTGGCATGTGCGCATAACCCAATGCTCCCGCCACCAGCATGATGGCGAGCCCCGACAGCACGGCCTTGCTAGCCGCCCACAGGATCTCTCCGAGCACCACGTCGCCGAGTGTCAGCGGCGCGTGCATGATCGCTTCCCACGTGCGCTGCACGTGCATGCGCGAAAACGCCGAATACATGGACTCGAAGCTAGCCGACATCATTACGCTCGATGCCGTGGTACCGGCCGCGAGAAACGCGATATACGGAACCCCATGCACCTGCCCGACCAGCAGGCCAAGCCCGATCCCCAGGCCGAACAGGTAGATCATCGGGTCGGCCAGGTTGCCGATCATCGACGGCAGGGCCAGCTTTTTCCACACCATGTAGTTGCGGTACCAGACCATCATCCAGTTGCGCAAGTTGCGCGGCAGCACCGGCTGCCGGTAGTGCTGCCGCGGTTCGGTGCCCTGGCGGGCGTGGCCGACCTCTGCGGTGGCCGCTTCCTGGCGCGGATCCTGTTCACTCATGTCAGTCCCTCATCTCGCGGCCGGTCAGCTTGAGGAACACGTCCTCGAGGTTGGCCGGCCGGTGCAGGTAGCGTACGCCGCTCTGGCCGTGCAGCGCGGCCAGCAGCGGGGCGGGCTCGCGCACGTAGCAGAAGAGCGTCTCGCCGCTCATTTCGGTGCGCTCGGCCAGCGGTGTCAGGCTGCCGCGCAGCGAGTCCAGTTCATCGCCGTAGACTTCGACCACGTCGCACCCGATCTGGCTGTCGATCAACTCGTGCGGCTTGCCTTCGGCAATCTTGCGGCCGCCATCGATCACGCACAGGTAGTTGCACAGGCGCTCGGCCTCTTCCATGAAGTGCGTGGTCAGCAGGATGGTTTTGCCGCTCGCCATCAGCGATTTCAGCCGCTCCCAGATCAGGTGCCGGGCCTGCGGGTCGAGCCCGGTGGTGGGCTCGTCCATGATCAGCAGGTCGGGGTCGTTGATCAGCGCGCGGGCCACCGTCAGGCGCCGGCGCATGCCGCCGGACAGGTCGCGCACCTGGGCATTGGCACGGTTCTCCAGTCGCGCGAACTCGAGCAGGGCGGGTACGCGCTGCGCGATCACGGCCGAGGACAGGCCGAAGTAACGGCCGAAAATGCGCAGGTTCTCGATGACCGAGAAATCCGGGTCGAGGTTGTCGAACTGCGGCACGACGCCGACGCGCATGCGCGCCTGCGGTGCGCGCTCGGGAATCGGTTCGCCGCAGAGCGTCAGCGAGCCGCCTGCCGGCGTGGTCAGGCCCAGCAGCAGCCGCAGCGTCGTGGTCTTGCCGGCGCCGTTGGGCCCGAGCAGCCCGAAGCACTGGCCGCGATGCACCTGCAGGTCCAGGTCGTTGACGACGACCGTATCGCCGTATTGCTTGCGCACCTTGCGCAACTCGAGGATGGCAGTCAAGGCAGGAAGACGGTTGGCGCGCCGGCGGGCGCAATATCCGCCATTATGCCGGTCATCGCCACGCATGACCGGTGCTGCGCTGCACTATGCCCCGGGGTCGCTTCAGCATGGTGGCGTGATACGCGCGCACATAAAAAAAACCGCCAGCATGCTGGCGGTTTTTTATGGTGCGAACCGAATCAGTACATCTTCTTCGGCAGCATCTGCATGCGCAGGCGCTTGCGCAGGCGCGCTTCGGCAGCCTTCTTCTTGCGCTTGCGCTCGGTCGTGGGCTTTTCGTAGGCGGTGCGGCTCTTCAGCTCGACGATCAGGCCAGTCTGCAGAATGGAGCGGCGGAAGCGACGCATTGCAACTTCAACCGGCTCACCGGGTTTCAAGACGATCTTGGTCAATTCAGTCCTTTAGGGGATGGCTGCCGCGCAAGCGGCTGGTTCAAACGAGGGGAAACTGCGGCCGCCGGGGCGGCTGGTATTGCACACGGGGCAGACACTGCCCTGTATGCACCCCCGCGAACCTGAAAGATGTGGACCGGTGAGTCCGTGCAACCAGTGTCAGGGGTGATAGCGCCGGGTTCCTTATGCATCGGGAGCCTGGCAGTACCGGTTTCCGTAAAAAGCTATACGCCCGTAACTATGGCACGTATACGACGCAAATGTCAAGAACGTGCCGTGATTCGGGAGGCATCGCGCGCTACGCGTTACCAGTAATGTGGCCCGTGAATCGCCCCCGGAGCCGTGATGCCGACTTCAGGGCCGATGCAAGCCGAGGACGTGAATTTACACCAGGTTGATGCCGCGGCGGTGAATTCTCGACTGTCCCTGCCGATGGCGGTCGCTCCTGCGTCTTTATATGTTCTTTATATCGACTCCCGGTCTTTCTACCCCGTTTTTAGGGGCCGCTCCATAAGCTTCCCGGTGTCAGTCACTCCTGGATCGATTGTCATGGACGGGTTCTTCCTGATCGCCTTGATCGCATTGGCTGCCGCCAGCGCGGCATTGCTATGGCTGTGCGCCGCCTTGGGCGCCAATGAGGCGAAGGCCGCCGCCGGGCATGATGGCCTGCACAACGACGCCGCGCCTGGCAACCAAAACGCTGCCGGCAGGGGGTTGTGATGGATTGGGCCGATCTGTTGAGCGGCGCATTGGCCGCGCTGATTTTCATCTACCTCCTGATCGCGCTGTTCCGCCCGGAGAAGTTCTGATGTCAACCGAATTCCTGGGCCTGCTGGCCCTGTACCTGGCAATCCTGTTTGCCATCGCGCCGATCGTCGGTCGCTACATGCGGCGCGCGATGGAGGACGGCACCTACAAGCTGACCGCTTGGGGACGTCCGATCGAGCGCCTTCTTTACAAGCTAGCCGGCGTCCGCGCAGATGCGGGGATGGGCTGGAAGCAGTACGCGATTGCCGTGCTTGCATTCAACCTGCTTGGCGTGGTCGCGGTCTACGCGCTGCAACGGCTGCAGGGCTACCTGCCGCTCAATCCACAAGGCTTCGGCGCCGTGTCGCCCGACTCGGCCTTCAATACTGCCATCAGCTTTGTCGCCAACACCAACTGGCAGGGCTACGCGGGCGAGTCGACGATGAGCTACCTGACGCAGATGCTGGCGCTCACGGTGCAGAACTTTGTCTCCGCGGCGACCGGCATCGCGGTGGTATTCGCGCTGATCCGCGGCTTTGCGCGCCAGCGCAGCGCGACCATTGGCAACTTCTGGGTCGACGTGACGCGCAGCACGCTATACGTGCTGATGCCGATCGCGACCGTGATCGCGCTGGCACTGGTCAGCCAGGGCGTGATCCAGAATTTGGACAGCTACAAGGAGGTCAGCCTGGTCACGCCGGTCGAGTACAGCCAGCCCAAGGTCGATGCGGCCGGGCAGCCGGTGCTCGACGCCCAGGGCAAGCCAGTCACCGAAGACCTGAAGACCGACAAGCAGACGCTCGCCATGGGCCCGGTGGCTTCTCAGGAAGCCATCAAGATGCTCGGCACCAACGGTGGCGGCTTCTTCAACGCGAACTCGGCGCACCCATACGAGAACCCGAGCGCACTCGCCAACCTGATCGAGATGCTGGCCATCTTCCTGATCCCGGCCGCGCTGTGCTTCACCTTTGGCGAGATGGTGAAGGACCGGCGCCAGGGCGTGGCGGTGCTCGCTTCGATGACGGTGATCTTCGTGGTCATGGCATGTGTGGCCTCGATGTCCGAGTTGCACGTGAACGCTGCCCTCGCCGGACTACCGATCGATCACGCGGCTTCCGCACTGCAGGCAGGCGGCAATATGGAAGGCAAGGAAACGCGCTTTGGCATGGCGGCGTCGGCGCTGTTCGCCACCATCACCACGGCGGCTTCGTGCGGCGCGGTCAATGCGATGCATGATTCCTTCACCGCCATCGGCGGCCTGGTACCGATGCTGCTGATGCAGCTCGGCGAAGTCGTGTTCGGCGGCGTCGGCTCGGGCCTCTACGGCATGCTCGTGTACGCGGTGCTGGCGGTGTTCATCGCCGGCCTGATGATCGGGCGCACGCCGGAATACCTGGGCAAGAAGATCGAGGCGTACGAGATGAAGATGGCCGCCGTGGCGATCCTGGTCACGCCACTGCTGGTGTTGCTTGGCACGTCGATCGCAGTGATGACCGAGGCGGGCAGGGCGGGCGTGTTCAACCCGGGCACGCACGGCTTCAGCGAGATCCTCTATGCACTGTCTTCTGCGGCCAACAACAACGGCAGCGCCTTTGCCGGCCTGTCCGCCAACACGCCGTTCTACAACACCCTGCTTGCCGCGGCGATGTGGTTCGGCCGCTTCTGGATCATCATCCCTGTCCTCGCGCTGGCCGGCTCGCTGGCGGCGAAGAAGCGGCTGCCGGTCACGGCCGGCACCATGCCTACACATGGCGCGCTGTTCGTGGTGCTGCTGGTCGGCTCGGTGCTGATGGTAGGCGCGCTGACCTATGTCCCGGCCCTGGCACTGGGGCCCGTTGCCGAGGAGCTGCAGGGCGCAGTGACGGCGATTGCCAAGTAAGCGTATTGCGGAGAAACGCATGCAACAAGAATCCATGGCGACGCAGAGCAAGGCTGGCGGCGCCGCATCCGGCGCCCAAGCATCGGCGGCAACGTCCACGACGCCTGCGAGCGTTGCCATCCAGGCGCCCGGCCAGCATCATCGTCCTCCACGGCGCGGCATGTTCGCGCCCGAGCTGGTCAGACCAGCTCTGGTGGCCGCGCTGAAGAAGCTGTCGCCGCGCGAGCAACTGCGCAACCCGGTGATGTTCGTGGTGTACGTGGCCAGCATCCTGACCACCATCCTGTTCCTCAAGTCGCTGGCCGCGCCCGCAGCGGCGGGTGGGGAAAGTGCCGGCTTTATCCTCGCCATCTCGGTCTGGCTCTGGTTCACGGTGCTGTTCGCCAACTTTGCCGAAGCGCTGGCGGAAGGCCGCAGCAAGCAGCAGGCGGAATCGCTGCGTGGACTGAAGACCACCGCCACGGCTCGCGTGCTGGTGGACGGCAAGCGAGGCGGCGCGACGGAAACGCGCGCGGCCACCACCTTGCGGCGCGGCGATATCGTGCTGGCCCAGGCCGCAGACATGATCCCCGGCGACGGCGAAGTCATCGAGGGCGTGGCGTCGGTGGACGAGAGCGCCATTACCGGCGAATCCGCGCCGGTGATCCGCGAATCGGGTGGCGATTTTTCGTCGGTGACCGGCGGCACGCGCGTGCTGTCCGACTGGATCGTGATACGCATCACCACCAATCCGGGCGAAAGCTTCATCGACCGCATGATCGGCATGGTCGAGGGCGCCAAGCGGCAGAAGACGCCTAATGAACTGGCGCTGACGATCCTGCTGGTGGGCCTGACCATCGTGCTGCTGCTGGCAACCGCCACGCTGCTGCCGTTTTCGCTCTACAGCGTGCTGGTTACCAGGGCCGGCCTTCCGGTGACGATCACCGTGCTGGTTGCATTGCTGGTGTGCCTGATCCCGACGACGATCGGCGGGCTGCTGTCAGCCATCGGCGTGGCGGGCATGAGCCGCATGATGGAGGCGAACGTCATTGCCACCTCGGGCCGCGCGGTGGAAGCCGCGGGCGACGTGGATGTGCTGCTGCTCGACAAGACCGGCACCATTACCCACGGCAATCGCCAGGCCTCGCGCTTCATGCCCGCACCGGGCATCGCGGCCCAGCAGCTGGCACAGGCGGCATGGCTGTCTTCGCTTGCCGACGAGACGCCGGAAGGGCGCAGCATCGTGACGCTCGCGCGCCAGCAGGGTGTTGCCGCACCCGACATGGCAGTGCTACGGCCGGTGTTCATCCCGTTCACGGCGCAGACGCGCATGAGCGGCGTGGACCTACGCAATGGCGACGGCGAGCGCATCGTGCGCAAGGGCGCCGCTGATGCCGTGCGCCGTTTCGTGACCGAGCGCGCCGGCAAGTTTCCCGAGGCCGTGATGCAGGCAGTAGACGATGTGGCCCGCGCGGGCAGCACGCCTCTGGTGGTGGCAGAGGAAGCCGACGGCAATGTGCGCGTGCTGGGCGTGGTCGAACTCAAGGACATTGTAAAGACCGGTATCCGCGAGCGCTTCGCCGAGTTGCGCAAGATGGGCATCAAGACCGTGATGATCACCGGCGACAACCGGCTGACCGCGGCGACCATCGCAGCCGAAGCCGGTGTCGATGACTTCCTTGCCGAAGCGACGCCAGAGGCCAAGCTCAAGCTGATTCGCCAGTACCAGGGCGAAGGCCGCCTCGTGGCGATGACCGGTGACGGCACCAATGATGCGCCGGCGCTGGCCCAGGCCGATGTCGCGGTGGCGATGAACAGCGGCACGCAGGCGGCGAAAGAGGCCGGCAATATGGTCGACCTCGACAGCAACCCGACCAAGCTGATCGAGATCGTCGAGATCGGCAAGCAGATGCTGATGACGCGCGGATCGCTCACGACGTTCAGCGTGGCCAACGACGTGGCCAAGTACTTCGCCATCATCCCGGCCGCGTTTGCCACCACCTACCCGCAACTGAACCTGCTGAACGTGATGGGACTGACCACGCCGTCGTCGGCCATCATGTCGGCCGTGATCTTCAACGCGCTGATCATCGTGGCGCTGATACCGCTGGCGCTCCGGGGCGTGGCCTACCGGCCGCTCGGCGCGGCGGTGATCCTGCGTCGCAACCTGCTGGTCTATGGCCTCGGCGGCATCCTGGTGCCCTTTGCCGGGATCAAGCTGATCGACATGGTGCTGGCCCTGCTGGGCTGGGTCTGAGCATTCCTTTGCATAGAGAAGGCATTCATGAATACGCACATGCAATCCACGCAACCCGCCCCGATCGAGCCGCAGCAAGGAGCGCTGCTGCGGCCGGCGCTGGTCGTCTTCATCGCGCTGTCGCTGCTGACGGGTTTGCTGTACCCCGGCGTGATCACCGCAATATCTAAGGCGGTGTTCCCGCAGCAGGCAGCCGGCTCGCTGATCGTCAGGGACGGCAAAACGGTGGGCTCGGCCCTGATCGGGCAGCCGTTCTCGGATCCGAAGTATTTCTGGGGCCGCCTGTCGGCCACTGCGCCCATGCCGTATAACGCGGCGGCATCGGCCGGTTCCAACTTCGGGCCGACCAACCCCGCGCTGACCGATGCCGCGCGCGCACGCATCGATGCCCTGCGCGCGGCGGACCCGGACAACAAGGCGGCGGTGCCGGTCGATCTTGTCACGGCCTCCGGCAGCGGACTGGATCCGCACATCAGCCTGGCGGCAGCCGATTACCAGGTATCGCGCGTGGCGCGCCTGCGCGGATTGGCGCCGGAGACTGTGCGGGAATTGATCCGTGCGAACACGGAGTCGCCGTTGCTGGCCGTGCTGGGTGACCCCGGCGTCAATGTGCTCAAGCTGAACCTCGCGCTGGATGCGGCATCCGGCAAATAGGCCGGCAATGCGGGCGCGCTTTGGCGCGCGTGGCACAATCCGACCGTGCCCGACCCTGCGTCGGGAAGTGCGCTAACCATGCCCGAATTGCCATCTCCCGCTGAACGTCCGGACCCGGACAGCCTGCTGCAGCGCATGCAGGAGGAGGGCGCGCGCGCCGCGCGGGGCAAGCTGCGCGTCTACTTCGGTGCCTCTGCCGGTGTAGGCAAGACCTTTGCCATGCTGAGCGCAGCACGGTCGCTGAGAGAGCAGGGCGCAGATGTGGTCATCGGCGTGGTCGAGACGCATGGCCGTGCCGAGACCGAGGCGCTGATCGACGGCATCGAGCGCCTGCCGATGCGGGACGTGCCGTACCGGGACCGCGTGCTCTCGGAGTTTGACCTGGACGGTGCGCTGGCGCGTCGACCGGCGCTGGTGCTGGTCGACGAGCTGGCCCATTCGAACGCGGCCGGCAGCCGGCATCCGAAGCGCTGGCAGGACATCCAGGAATTGCAGTCGTCAGGCATCGACGTCTGGACGACGGTCAATGTCCAGCACCTCGACAGCCTCAATGAAGCCGTTGGTGGCATCACTGGTATCCGCGTCTGGGAAACCGTGCCCGACGCCGTCTTCGACAGTGCCGACGAAGTGATCCTGGTCGACCTGCCCGCCGATGAACTGCTGCGGCGCCTGCAGGAAGGCAAGGTCTACCTGCCGGAGCAGGCGCGCCACGCGGTGCGCAATTTCTTCCGCAAGGGCAACCTGATCGCGCTGCGTGAACTGGCCCTGCGGCGCACGGCCGATCGCGTCGACGATGATGTGCGTGCCTATCGCCGCGCCGAGTCGATCCAGTCTGTCTGGCGCACGCGCGAGGCGGTGCTGGCCTGCATCGGGGCTGGCAGCGATGCCGAGCAGGTGGTCCGGAGCGCGCGCAGGCTTGCCGGCCAGCTCGATTGCGACTGCCATGTGATCTCCGTGGCCGCGCCACGGCTCGCGGCCGTGCCCGATGCCGAGCGCGTGCGGCTGGAGTCGGCGATGCGCCTGGCCGAGGATCTGGGCGCGCGCACCGAAACGCTTGCGGGCAGCGACATGGTGCAGGCCGTTGCCGGCTATGTCCGGCGCCACAACCTGACCAAGGTGGTGCTCGGTCGCACGCCGGCGCGATGGCGGCGCCGCGACGGATCGCTGCTGATGCAAGGGCGCGCGCTGCTGGCGGGGGCGCTTGCGCCGTTCCTGGGTGCGCAGGCCTGGCTGTTCGGCCGCAAGAGCTTTGCCGATGCGTTGTCCGCCGCATGCCCCGAGATCGACGTGATACGTGTGGCCGCGGATACCACGCGCATGGATGTCAAGCCCGCGAGCGCGCCGGTACCGCTCGAGGAGAGCGAGGCCGTGCGGGCGCAGGAGCGCCGCGTACGCATGCGTTCTTACCTGTGGGCCATGGCCTGGTGTGCGGGCACGACCGCCGTGTCGATGCTGGCCCGGCCGTGGTTCGACCTGGTCAATATCGCCATGCTGTTCCTGGTGGCGGTGGTTGGCGTGGCATTGCGGCATGGGCGCGCTGCATCGGCGTTGGCGTCGGTGATTGCCGTAGGGGCCTTCGATTTTTTCTTCGTGCCACCGAGGCTTTCCTTTTCAGTCAGCGACGTGCAGTACCTGCTCACCTTCCTGGTGCTGCTGTCGGTGGGCCTGGTGATCGGCCAGCTCACCGCCGGGCTGCGCGAGCAGGCCGAGGTGGCGGTGCAGCGCGAGACCGACGCGCGCACGCTCTACGAACTCGCACGCGAACTGTCGTCGTCATTGATGACCGAGCAGATCGTTTCGATCGGCAGCCGCTTCCTGCGCGCGGCCTTCGATGCGCGCTCGGCGTTCTTCCTGGTAGGGTCGGATGGTCGCCTGTTGCCTCCTGCGATCGAGCCGGGGCAAGCCGATGCGCACAGCGACGCAATCGACCGCGTGCTTGCGCAATGGGTGTTTGACCACGGCCAGCCGGCCGGCACGGGCACGCACACGCTGCCGGCCGGCACGGTGCTGTACCTGCCGCTCAAGGCGCCGATGCAGACGCGCGGCGTGCTGGCGGTGGAACCGCGAGCGTGGCGCGCATTTGCCCAGCCGGCGTTGCGGCGGCAGGTGGACGTGTTCGCGACGCTGATCGCCATCACCATCGAGCGGCTGCACTATGTCGACGTCGCGCAGCAGGCGCTGCTGTCGATGGAGTCGGAGCGGCTGCGCAGCTCGCTGCTGGCCGCGGTGTCACACGACCTGCGCACGCCGCTGACCAGCCTGATCGGCATGGCCGAGACCTTGCAGCGTGGCGATCCGCCGCTCGCGCCACGCGTCGCCGATACGGTGGCCGCAATGCGAGAACAGGCCAGGCGCATGAGTACCATGGTGGTCAACCTGCTCGACATGGCGAGGCTGCAGGGACGCGACGTACGCATGCGGAAGGAATGGCAGTCATTCGAAGAGCTGGTCGGCGCGGCGCTTGGCGCGTTGCGCGACGCGCTTGCACTGCATCGCGTCGTGGTGGCGGACTTGTCCACGATGCCGCTGGTCGAGTGCGATGCCGTGCTGATCGACCGCGTGCTGTGCAACCTGCTGGAGAATGCCGCGAAATACACGCCGGTCGGCACCGAGATCCGGATCCGTGCCGAATCCACGGATGAAGAGGTGCGCCTGCTGGTGGAAGACGATGGCCCCGGCGTGCCGGCCGGTAGCGAACGGCAGATCTTCGATAAATTCACGCGGGGCGAGCGCGAATCGGTGACGACCGGCGTGGGCCTTGGGCTCGCCGTCTGCGATGCGATCGTGCAGGCCCATGGCGGACGCATCTGGGTCGAACCCGTGCGTGAAGCGGCCATGCCGGATGTTGGCATCGGCGCCCGCTTCGTGGTGGCCCTGCCGCGCGGCAATCCGCCGGTAATCGAGCCCGAGGCGGCGGACATCCCCGCGTAATCGCATTCAGACGGAGCGCCACAGATGCCTTTCGAATTTTCGCCCACGGTGCTGCTGGTCGAGGACGAACCCCATATCCGCCGCTTCGTGCGCACGGCCCTGCAGGCTGAAGGCTGCACCGTGCACGAGGCGGAGAACCTCAAGCGCGGCCTGATCGAGGCGGGCACGCGCCAGCCGGATCTGGTGGTGCTTGACCTTGGTTTGCCCGATGGCGACGGCGTCAACCTGATCGGCGAAGTGCGCACCTGGACCGAGGTGCCGATCCTGGTGCTGTCCGCGCGCAGTGGCGAAGAAGACAAGATCGGCGCGCTCGATGCCGGTGCCGACGATTACCTGACCAAGCCATTCGGCGTGGGCGAACTGGTGGCGCGCCTGCGCGTGCTGCTGCGCCGGCATGCGCGATCGAATCCGCATGGATCGACGCAGATCGCATTTGGCGAGGTGCAGGTCGACCTGGCGAACCGGATGGTCATGCGCGCGGGACAGGCAGTGCACCTGACGCCGATCGAATATCGACTGTTGTCGGTACTGATCGCGCATCGCGGCAAGGTGATGACGCATCGCGAGTTGCTGCGCGAGGTCTGGGGGCCTTCGCATTCCGAGAGCAGCCAGTATCTGCGGGTCTATATGGGCCACTTGCGGCACAAGCTCGAAGCGGACCCGGCGCAGCCTGTGCATTTGCTCACGGAGGTCGGGCTCGGCTACCGGTTTGCGGGGTAAGACGCTGGGGCAGGGTGAGAACGAATCGACAAAAAGAAAAAGGCCGATGCTTGCGCATCGGCCTTCGTCTTGTATCGGATGGCTCCCCGACCTGGGCTCGAACCAGGGACCTACGGATTAACAGTCCGGCGCTCTACCGACTGAGCTATCGGGGAACAGCAGAGAAAGAGATTATAGCCAGCGCCTCATTTCTTCGTCAACACCTTTTGGCATATTTTTCTTGCCGGCTGGTCTGGCGAGGTGCCTGGCAGCTGCGCTCTGCGCTGCAGGTGCGCCTGATTGGTGGCGCTCCGGTGTCGCGTTCAACAGCGAGGCCGAATGATAGGCGAGCCCCCGGTCGGCGCCCACAAGAAAAAAGCCGCCATTCAGGCGGCTTTTCGTTTGATCGCTCCTGTCCGGACCGTGATCAGTCGAACACCGGCGATTCCACGCCGAGCACCTTGTGCAGCTTCGGCGAGGTGGTCGTGTACTGCATGTGGATCTTCTTTTCGGGGAAGATATATGGTGCAGCACCGAACGCGGCCAGCGCGGCCTCGTGGAAGCCCGACAGGATCAGCTTCTTCTTGCCGGGGTAGGTGTTGATGTCGCCCACCGCGAAGATGCCTGGAATATTGGTCTGGAACTTCTCGGTGTCCACCTTGATCTGCTTGCGCTCCAGGTCCAGGCCCCACTCGGCGATCGGGCCGAGCTTGGGCGACAGGCCAAAGAACACCAGCAGGTCGTCCAGCGGCAGGCGGCGGGTGACGCCGTCGGCACCAGTCACCTTCACCTCGGTGAGCACGCCATCCTTCTCTTCATAGCCGCCGATCTGGCCGACCAGGAACTGCATTTCCATCTGTTCGCAAAGATCCTTCATCTTCGCGACCGAAGCCGGAGCCGCGCGGAAGCCGTCGCGGCGGTGGATCATCACGACCGACTCGGCCTTGCCGACGAGATCCAGCGCCCAGTCCAGCGCCGAGTCGCCGCCGCCGACGATCACCAGGTTGCGGCCGTGGAAGCGGCTCGGATCCTTGACCCGGTAGAACAACTGCTTGCCATCGAACTTGTCGATGCCGTCGACCTTCAGTGTGCGCGGCTGGAACGAGCCCACGCCCGCGGCGATGAAAATGGTCTTGGTGATGAAGCGGGTTCCGAGCGAGGTCTCGACGAAGAAGCGGCCATCTTCACGGCGCTCGACCACGGAGACTTCCTGGCCCAGGTGGAAGGTGGGCTCGAACGGTTCGATCTGCTTGAGCAGGTTGTCGGTCAGTTCCTGTCCGGTGCAGCTGGGCACGGCCGGGATGTCGTAGATCGGCTTGTCCGGATACAGCTCCACGCACTGGCCGCCCACCACCTTGAGGGAGTCGATGACGTGTGCCTTGATTTCGAGCAGGCCCAGCTCGAACACCTGGAACAGGCCCACGGGGCCTGCACCGACGATCAGCGCGTCGATTTCCAGCGGCTGACCGCCGGCGGTGTTGCTGGCGGCGGCTTTCGTCGTGTCGGCAACGGGATTGGGAATGCTCAAGTCCATATTCGTCCTGATACGTTGTGGGCATCGCGTGCCCGGCATTGCGGAAAGCGCGTGGGGACGGCTTTCTAGTCGGTTCAGCGCTGCAGGTACTGCAGCTTGTCGGTCGCGTCCTTCCACTCTTCGGCCTCGGCCAGCGGGGCCTTGGTCTTGGTGATGGACGGCCAATTGCGCGCCAGCTCGACGTTCAGCTGAATGAACTGCTGCTGGTCGCCCGGGACGTCTTCCTCGGCGTAAATGGCATTCACCGGGCATTCGGCCACGCACACCGCGCAGTCGATACACTCATCCGGGTCAATGGCCAGAAAGTTCGGGCCTTCACGGAAACAATCCACCGGACATACGTCAACGCAGTCTGTGTAGCGGCAACGGATGCAGGATTCGGTGACAACGTGAGTCATTTCGGTTCCAGGAAAACGGGTCGGCTTTTGATGGGAAACTGGTTTCGGCCGCTTGTTTGCCGGCGCTGCAACGAGCATTGCCGCCAAATGGCGATCTGCACGGGGCGAGCGCGGGCCGTGGCCTTTCAGAAACCGATATTGTATCCGAGCCTCCGGGCAAGGATAGCGGGTCTATATAGCTGGATCAGATAGTTTTCTTATTTCTTTATGTATATTTGATTGCGAACAGGTCTGTGCCAGATAGTGCGGCAATGGCACGATGCGACGGTCCCGGAAGCACTTCCGATCGCCGCATGCTCCGTCACGGCCAATCACCAGGAGATCACCATGCCTTGCCAGCATCGCTTTGGTCCGTGGGAGTTCCTCGGAGGCACGCGTTACCGGGCCTTGTTCGGGTGGCTGGGGCTTATCGGACTGCACTTGCTGGCGTCGACACTCCCGGCCGGCGCGAACGCGCAGACGTTGTCCGAGCCGGGCATGGCCGACAGCGTGGTGTCCCGCCTGGTGGCATGGCGCACGCGTTCGGATCAGCCGGTGACGCTGGCGGCACTGACGAGTTTCGACTGGGAGAGCTTCAGCGTCACCCGGGCCCCAGCCGGAGATGCCATGGCCAATTGCGGGCGGGCCGGGCTGTTGCCATGCGGCCCCGAACTGCAACCTGATGCCCGCCAGATGGTGCAGGTGCTGAGTTTCCAGCGCGCGGGACACCAGGTCTATGCCGAGCGCATCATGGCGGAGAACGGCGCGTTCGCCGAGCCATTGCCGGTGCGGGTGCCGCGCGCCGCGGCAACGCTGGTGTCTTGCCGCGGCGGCGATGGCCGTCCCTTGTGGTGTGTGCAGGGCGTCGCGGCCCCGCGGCGGCCGCAACCGTTTCTCGACGGCGGCTGACCGGGCGTTCGAACACCCATCCGCCCGCCAGGGCGGACATCGGTTAGCATGTGTGCCTGACCCGGCATCGCCGTCTGGCCCGTTATGATCATTCCATCCCTGCTCGACACCGACCTGTACAAGTTCACGATGATGCAGGTGGTGCTGCACCATTTCCCGCAGGCGCACGTCGAGTACCGCTTCAAGTGCCGGAACGCGGGCGTCGACCTGACCCCGTACATCGAGGAGATCCGCGCGGAGGTGGCGCACCTGTGCAGCCTGCGCTTCTCGGACGAGGAGCTCGACTACCTGCGGGGCATGCGTTTCATCAAGAGCGATTTCGTCGATTTCCTCGCGCTGTTCCACCTGAACCAGAAGTACGTCTCGATCGAACCCGCGCCGCAGGGCAATGGCGAGATCGAGATTGCGATCCGTGGCCCGTGGCTGCATACCATCCTGTTCGAGGTGCCGCTGCTGGCCATCGTCAACGAGGTGTACTTCCGCCGCACCCGGCCCGAGCCCGACCTTGCCGAAGGCCGCCGCCGGCTGGATGAGAAGCTGACGTTGCTGCAGGCACCGAAATACCGCGATTGCGTGATCGCGGACTATGGCACGCGCCGCCGCTTCTCGCGCGGCTGGCAGGAAGAGGTCCTGCTGGCGATGCGTGGCATGCTGGGGCCGCAACTGGCAGGCACGAGCAACGTGCATTTCGCGCGCCTGCACAATATGGTGCCGCTGGGTACCATGGCCCACGAGTATCTGCAGGCGTGCCAGGCGCTGGGCCCGCGCCTGCGCGATTCGCAGGTCTTCGCGCTGGAAAGCTGGGCGCGCGAATACCGCGGTGACCTTGGCATTGCGCTGTCGGATACCTACGGCTTCGACGCGTTCCTCCGCGACTTCGACCTGTATTTCTGCAAGCTGTTCGACGGCGTGCGCCACGATTCCGGCGACCCGTTCCTGTGGGGCGAGCGGATGCTGGCGCACTATGCGGCCAACCGCGTCGACCCGCTCGGCAAGACGCTGATCTTCAGCGACAGCCTCGATATCCCGCGCGTCATCGAGCTGTACGAGCGCTTTCATGGCCGCTGCCGGCTGGCGTTCGGTGTTGGCACCAACTTGACCAACGACCTTGGTTATACGCCGCTGCAGATCGTCATCAAGATGGTCCGCTGCAATGGGCAGCCAGTGGCCAAGCTGTCGGATACGCCGGAAAAGACCATGTGCGACGATCCCGGCTACCTGGCCTACCTGCGCCAGGTGTTCGAGGTCCAGGCGCCTGCTTAGCAATTTTCAACAGATTCGGGGCGAGGGCGGGGCAGGACGCGCCACTATAATGGCGTGCATTGCCACGCATGTTCATGACGCCAGGCCCTATGGAAACCAACAACGCCCGTGACCGCATTTTTGCCCGTATCCGCGCCGCGCAGGGGCGTTTGCCCAAGGTAACCAGCGGCGAGCGCGAAGCCGTGGCCGACTACCTCGCGCGTCATCCGCAGGGGCCTCGCCCAGAGGTGCACCCGGACCGTACCGAAGCCTTCATGGCACAGGCGCAGCGCATGGCGTCCACGGTCGATCGTGTCGCGACGCTCGCCGATGTGCCGGCCGCGACAGCGCGCTTCCTGGACAGCCTGAACCTGGTGCATCGTGCCGTCGCGTGGGACGCGTTTGGCGCGCTGCCATGGCAGGACAGCGGCTTGACCGTGGAGTGCCGGCCTCCCGAGCGCGATCCGCAGGCCGACCACGACCATGGCGATCTGGTCGGCATCACGGGCTGTTTCTGCGCCATCGCCGAGACGGGGTCGCTGATGCTGCTGTCGGGGCCGGAAACGTTCGCGTCGGCAGCGCTGTTGCCGGAGACACATATCGCGGTGGTGCCCGTGTCGCGCATCGTCGACAGTCTCGAAGATGCGTTCGCGCTGGTTCGCGGCGAACGCGGCGAGTTGCCGCGCGCGACCAATATCATCAGCGGCCCCTCGCGTACCGGCGATATCGAGCAGACCATCGTGCTGGGCGCGCATGGGCCGTATCGCGTCCACGTCATCCTGGTCGACCAGACCTGATCGCGCGCTTCGGAAGGGCAGGCGCGGCGCCGCTACAGGTCTCATACCTGCGCGGCAGTTTTGCCCGGCCGCTCCCGCGCACACTGTCCAAGGAGAGTTCATCTGATGCAACGTGCCCGCATGCTGTGGCCGGTGCCGGCCATGCTGGCCTTTTTGCCGTCGCTGTCACGCGCCGCCGACATCGATGGCGCAACGCTGTCCGCATGGTGGGGACTACCGTTCGCGGGGGTGCTGCTGTCGATTGCGCTGTTGCCGCTGCTGGCGCCGCGTTTCTGGCATCACCACTACGGCAAGATCGCCGCGGGCTGGGGCCTCCTGTTCCTGCTGCCGTTCGCCGCGGTGTTCGGCGTGCATACGGCGTTGGCAGGCGCGGTGCACGCGCTGCTGGCCGAGTACATTCCATTCATCGCGCTGATCGCAGCGCTCTATATCGTCGCGGGCGGTATCTGCGTGCGCGGCAACCTGCACGGAACGCCGGGGCTCAATACCGGCATCCTGACACTCGGCACGGTGCTTGCCAGCGTCATGGGGACGACGGGCGCGGCCATGCTGCTGATCCGGCCGCTGCTGCGCGCCAACGACAACCGCCGCCATGTGTCGCACGTGGTGGTCTTCTTCATCTTCCTGGTGGCCAATGCGGGCGGCGCGCTCACGCCGCTCGGCGATCCGCCGCTGTTCCTGGGCTTCCTGCAGGGCGTGGACTTCTTCTGGACGCTGCGCAATATCCTGCCGGAGACGTTGTTCATCTGCTTGGCGCTGCTGGCGATCTTCTACGTGCTCGACCGGCACTACTATCACAACAAGGAGGAGGCGCTGCCAGCCAGCAGCGATCCCACGCCGGACACACGCGGCCTGCGCATCGAAGGCAAGTTCAACTTCGCGCTGTTGCTCGCGGTGGTGGGTCTGGTCCTGATGAGCGGATTGTGGAAGCCAGGCCTCTCGTTCGACGTGCTTGGTACCGAAGTGCCGCTGCAGGCGGCCGTGCGCGACGTGATGCTGGTGGCCGTGGCCATGGTCTCGCTGCTGGTGACGCCGCACTCGGCACGCAACGGCAACGAGTTCAGCTGGGAGCCGATCCTGGAGGTCGGCAAGCTTTTTGCCGGCATCTTCCTGACCATCATCCCGGTGATTGCCATGCTCAAGGCCGGCACCGACGGCGCGTTCGGGGTCGTGGTCCGGACGGTCAGCGATGCCAACGGGCAGCCCGTCGACAGCATGTACTTCTGGGCGACCGGCCTGTTGTCGTCCTTCCTGGACAATGCGCCGACCTACCTGGTGTTCTTCAACACCGCAGGCGGAGATGCCGCCACGCTGATGACGCGCGACGCTTCCACGCTCGCGGCCATTTCCGCCGGTGCGGTGTTCATGGGCGCCAATACCTATATCGGCAATGCGCCGAACCTGATGGTGAAAGCCATCGCAGAAAACCGCGGCCTGCGCATGCCCAGTTTCTTCGGCTACATGCTATGGTCTGGCTCCATCCTGCTGCCGCTGTTCCTGGTGATGACGTTCCTCTTTTTCAAAGTGTGATGCCATGAAGCCGTCTGTCCTTGTCACCCGCGCCATTTTTCCCGACGTCATTGACCATCTCGCGCGGCATTTCGATGTCGACGACAACCAGCAGGACGCCGTGCTCGATGCCGACGCGCTCAAGGCGCGCCTGGCCGGCAAGGCGGGCGTGCTGACCAATACCGCCGACCGCGTCGATGCCGGCCTGATTGCCGCGCTGCCCGGGCTACGTGCCGTCTGCAACATGGCGGTGGGCTACAACAACCTCGACATTCCGGCATTGACCGCTGCGGGCATTGTCGCCACGAACACGCCTGACGTGCTGACCGAGACCACGGCCGATTTCGGCTGGGCGCTGCTGATGGCGACCGCGCGCCGCGTCACCGAGTCCGAGCACTACCTGCGCGATGGCAGGTGGCAGCGATGGAGCTATGACATGCTGGTCGGCATGGACGTGTACGGCAGCACGCTGGGCATCCTCGGCATGGGCCGCATCGGCCAGGCGCTGGCTCGGCGCGCGGCCGGGTTTGGCATGACGGTGCTGTACCACAACCGCACCCAGCTGCCGGCGTCCACGGAGCAGGCGCTCAATGCGCGTTATGTGAGCAAGGCCGAGCTGCTGCAACAGTCCGACCACCTGGTGCTGGTCCTGCCGTATGGCCCGGACAGCCACCACGCGATCGGCGCTGCCGAACTGAACCAGATGAAGCCGACTGCGACGCTGGTCAACCTTGCGCGCGGTGGCATCGTCGATGACGAGGCGCTGGCGCACGCGCTAAAGGCGCGTCGCATCTTCGCTGCGGGCCTCGACGTGTTCGAAGGCGAACCGGATGTTCACCCGGACCTGCTGATCGTGCCCAACATTGTGCTGACACCGCATATCGCCAGCGCATCGGAGAAGACGCGCCGTGCCATGGCCATGCTGGCCGCCGACAACCTGATCGCGGCGCTCGATGCCGGGCCTGATGCCGGGCATCCCAAGTCCGTCATCAATCCCACGGTGATGGGGCATCGCCGCTGAAACGTTACCTATGACCTGGATTCCCCTGCTTACGCTGGGCGTGGCGCTGCTGGCGCTGGTTCTGCTTGTCGTCCTGGTGCTGCGCCAGCAGGCAACGCCAGCCGACGGCGACCTGCATCGCCAGCTTGCCGATTCCCGCAATGAAGGCCTGCGCGGGATGGAGCGGCTCGAACGCGAACTGCGCAATGAAGTGGCCGAGGCCGCGCGCGGCAGCCGGTCGGAGTCGGCCCAGCAGATGCTGCGCTTCCAGCAGACGCTGTCGTCACAGCTCACGAGCATCGCCACGCTGCAGAACAACCAGATCGACACCTTTGCCCAGCAGCTGGCCAAGCTGACCGAATCGAACACCCAGCAACTCGAACACGTCAGGCAGAACCTGCTGTTGCAGGGTCAGCAGGCACGCGACGAGCAGGCCATGTCGTTGCGCCGCTTTGGCGACGGCCTGCAGCAGCAGCTTGCGCAGATGTCGGAGGCCAATGAGCGCCGGCTGGCCGAGGTGCGCGCCACGCTGGAGCAGAAGCTGCGCGACATCGAGGCGAACAACGCCACCAAGCTCGACGAAATGCGCCGCACCGTCGACGAGAAGCTGCACGCCACGCTGGAGCAACGGCTCGGCGAGTCGTTCCGGCTGGTCTCGGACCGGCTCGAGCAGGTGCATCGCGGTCTTGGCGAAATGCAGATGCTGGCGCAGGGCGTCGGCGACCTGAAGAAGGTACTCACCAACGTGAAGTCGCGCGGCACCTGGGGTGAAGTGCAACTCGAGATGTTGCTCGAGCAGATGCTGACGCATGACCAGTACGCCAAGAACGTGGAAACCGTGCGCAACTCGGGCGCGCGCGTGGAATTTGCCATCCGCCTGCCGGGCAAGGATGCCGCGCAGGGCGCGGTCTGGCTGCCGATTGATGCCAAGTTCCCGAAGGAGCAGTACGAGCGACTGCTCGATGCCCAGGAGCGTGGCGACGTCGACGGCGTGGCCGCGTTTGGGCGTGAGCTGGAAGTGGCATTGCGGCGCGAGGCGCAGACCATCTCGGAGAAATACCTGTCGCCGCCCGCTACCACGGATTTCGCCATTCTCTTCCTGCCGACGGAAGGGCTATACGCAGAGGTCTTGCGCCGGCCCGGCCTGACCGATGTGATGCAGCGGAACTACCGCGTCACGGTGGCGGGACCGACCACGCTGACGGCACTGCTGAACAGCCTGCAGATGGGTTTCCGCACGTTGGCACTGGAAAAGCGCTCCAGCGAAGTGTGGGAAGTGCTGGGAGCGGTGAAGACGGAGTTCGGGAAATTCGGGGACGTGCTTGCCAAGACCCGCGATACGCTGGAGCGTGCGGCACGCAATATCGAACAGGCCGAGGTTCGCACGCGCCAGATGGCGCGCAAGCTGCGGACAGTCGAGGCCTTGCCTGGCGAGGCGGCACAGCAGTTGCTGGGCACCGGCGTGCCCGAGGTGCTGGGCGTGCCCGAAGTGTCGGAGGACGCGGGCGGCTGAAGTTGGCGGCGCGGGCTGGCGGCGCGGCGCGCGCCAGCTCCGCAAGCGGATCAGTTCTGCTCTTCGGGCGCCAGTTCGCGCACGTGAACTTCGATGCCGCCAAAGCGCGCGGCAACCCAGTTGTAGGCCTTGCAGGCCAGCCACAGCAGACCGAATCCGATCAGGGCGTTCAGGATCAGCGCCGTGAACACGGTGATGCCGGGCAGGTCGCCATAGCGGATGAAGGCAACAAACAGCCCCAGCGAGACGATCGGTACCGAAAAGCACAGGTAGACCAGCACTAGTGCGCGGGCGGTCTTGACCGGGTGGAGGTAGGCAATCTCCTGATTCATGACGGGGGAGAGATATGTTTCAAAATCGTGCGGCAAGTGTAGCGATTGCCCGTTGCCACGCATAGCCCGGCAACGGCGTGGCGTACATTTCACCCGCTACCGCCAACAGTGGCCGTCAATATGCGGCGCAAAAACGACACATTGGCGTCGCCCGGTCGCTCGGTTTTGAGCTCAGACCAGCCCGTCGAACAGCAGCACGTCGACCAGATCGCCGGCCCGGACGGAATCCTGCTCGTGCGCCAGTACGATGAAGCAATTGGCTTCGCTCATCGAGCGCAGCACGCCGGAGCCTTGTTGTCCGGTCACTCGCACCTCCCAGTCGTGATCGCCGCGCGCCAGGATGCCGCGCTGGTACTCGGTGCGGCCGGGCTTCTTGCGGATCGGCTGGGCGCTGCGCACGCGCATCAGCGGCAGCGGCGGCACGCTGGCACCCATTTGACGGTGCAGTGCGGCGCGCACGAAATGGTAGAAGGTGACCATGACGGCCACCGGATTGCCGGGCAGGCCGAACAGCAGCGCGTCGCGTCCGCCCGAGGCGATGCGCCCGAATGCCATCGGGCGCCCGGGTCGCATGGCGATTTTCCAGAAGGTGACGTCGCCCAGGCTGGCCATGATCTGCTTGGTGTAGTCGGCTTCGCCGACCGAGACGCCGCCCGAGGTGATGACCGCGTCCGCATTCTCGCAGGCCGAGCGGAACGCGGCTTCCAGTGCGGCGGGGTCATCGCGCACCACACCCATGTCGATCAGCTCGACGTTCAGGCGTCGCAGCATCCCGTGCAAGGTATAGCGGTTCGAGTCGTAGACACAGCCCGGATCGAGCGGCTCGCCGATCGAGCGCAATTCGTCGCCCGTCGAGAAGAAAGCCACGCGCAGGCGCCGGCGCACCCGTACCTCGGCAAATCCCAGCGAGGCCAGCAGGCCCAGGTCCGCGGGCTGGATGACGCGCCCAGCCGGCAGCGCAGCCTGGTCGCGCGCCAGGTCTTCGCCGCGCAAGCGTCGGTTGTCGCCAGCGCGCACCGTGTCGGCGGCGAAGCGGATGCGGCTGCCATCGGCCGATGCTTCCACAAACTCCTGCGGCACCACGGTGTCGCAGCCTGCGGGCATGACCGCGCCGGTCATGATGCGCACGGCCTGGCCTGCGCCCGGCGGGGTGCCGGCGCCACCACCAGCGAATGCGGTCTCACGCGCGACTTCCAGTTCCACGTGCCCTGCGGCCGACTGTAGCGCGCTGCTGGCAAAGGCGTAGCCATCCATCGCCGAGTTGTCGTGCGCGGGTACGTCGATCGGCGAGATGATGTCCTCGGCCAGAACGCGATCCAGCGCGCTGCGGATGGGCACCTGCTCGATGCCGCGCACCGGCTCCACCACCTCGCCGATGATGCGGTTGGCATGCGCCACGGGCAGGGCGGTGGGGTCGTAGTCGGACAGGCAGGAAATGACGGATTGCAGGGATGGCATGGTAGGAACGGGCCTTCAGCCGGCGTCGTGCGTGCGCAGCTCGTCGAGGGTGTTGATATTGGCAAAGGCGCCGGCGTCATCGAACAGGACTTCCGCGAGCCGGTGCGAAGCCGCCCAGGTTTCGATCTTGCGTCCGCCGCCGTTCAGGTAGGCGAGCAGGTCGTCCAGCATGCCGACCGGCATCAGACAGAAGACCGGCTGCAACTGGCGGCGGCCGTCCGCATCGACCGTGACCGGGATCGCCAGCTCGGCGCCTTCGGCTTCGATGGCGTCGGCGAGCCGTTGCACCAGATCGGCAGGCAGGAACGGTGAATCGCAGGGCGCAGTGACCATCCAGCCCGTGGGGCATTGCTCGAGCCCGGCCAGCATGCCGGCCAGCGGTCCGGCAAAGTCGGGCACCGAGTCGGTCACCACCGGCACGCCGAACGATTCATAGGCCGACAGGTTGCGGTTCGCGTTGATCATCAGCGCGCCGGTCTGCGGCGTCAGCCGCATCAGCGTGTGCATGGCCATGGGCGTGCCGTGCAAGGGCTGGAGGCCTTTGTCGGTGCCGCCCATGCGGCTGCCCCTGCCGCCTGCCAGGATCAGGCCGGTAATGTCGTCGCGTGCAATCATCGGAGAGATTGGGTCCGGCGGCGGGTCATCCGCCGATGTATGACATTTCGATCTTGCGTTCGGCGCGAGCCTGACGCACCGCGGGGTTGCTGCGCTGCTCGGAGTAGTTGTCGGTGCGGCCCTGCCAGACCTGTGCGATGGCGTTCGACACCTGCAGATCGCTGTAACCGCCGCGCAGCAGGGCGCGCAGGTCATAGCCCTCGGTCGCGAACAGGCACAGGTAGAGGCGGCCTTCGGTCGACAGCCGGATGCGGCTGCAGTCGCCGCAGAACGCGTGGCTCACGCTGGAGATCACGCCGATCTCGCCGCCGCCGTCGCGGTAGCGCCAGCGCTCGGCGGTTTCGCCGGCGTAGTTGGCTTGCACCGGCTCCAGCGGGAAGGCTTCGTCGATGCGGCGGACCACTTCGGCGGATGGCAGCACTTCGTCCATCTGCCAGTGGTTGCTGGCGCCGACATCCATGAACTCGATAAAGCGCACGATGATGCCGCTGCCGCGGAAGTGGCGGGCAAGCGGCACGATCTCTGCGTCGTTGGTACCGCGCTTGACCACCATATTGACCTTGATCGGCGCCAGCCCCACGGCTTGCGCGGTCTCAATGCCGTGCAGCACGTCAGCCACGGCGAAGTCCACGTCATTCATGCGGCGGAAGGTGGCGTCGTCGATGGCGTCGAGGCTCACGCTCACGCGGCTCAGCCCGGCATCGCGCAGCGACCGCGCCTTGCGCGCCAGCAGCGATGCATTGGTCGTCAGCGTCAGGTCCAGCGGCTTGCCGGAGGCGGTTTCGATGCGCGCCAGCATCTCGACGAGCTTCTCGATGTTCTTGCGCAGCAGCGGCTCGCCGCCAGTCAGGCGGATCTTTTCGACGCCCAGGCTGGCGAACAGTCGTGCCGTACGCTCGATTTCCTCGAAGCTGAGCAGTTCGGAGTGCGGCAGGAAGGTGTAGTCCTTGTCGAAGACTTCCTTCGGCATGCAATACACGCAGCGGAAATTGCAGCGGTCCGTCACCGAGATACGCAGGTCGTGCAGCGGGCGCGCCCGGGTGTCGGCGACCAGCCCGGAAGGCTCTGCCAGCGTTTCAGGGATGCTGGGCGTCATCGAGCGGTAGCGATGATCGCGCAGGTCGAAGATCGGAATGACGGTTTCGGTCATGGCCTGTGGGTGGGCGATGCGTCCGGGGAGCCAGGCTCGGGGGATCGGATGCATTCTGGTGCCATTCTAGCCGAGGCGGGCTGCCGGTATCCGGATTGCCCCTGCATGAAAAAGGGGACGGCCATGCCGTCCCCCTTCGATTTCCCGTGGACAGGAAATGTGGCGCTTACTGCTGTGCGCCCGATTCGACCTCGCGGCCGCCGGTCTCGACCAGGATCATCGGGCCTTGCGGCAACGGCGGCAGCGGCTTGCGCTCACGCGGCACGCGCGGCGCGGGCACGATGCGTGCGGCGGCCTCCTGGGCTGCTCGCAGCTTTTCGCTGTCCGTGCCGACCCACTCCAGGCCGGCCGTGGCCAGCATCGGCTGCAGGCCTTCCATCGGCAGCGGCGACACGGTGACCGGGCTGGCCGTCACGGCCGGAGCCGGGGTGGCCGGTGCGGCAGCCGCGGAGGCCACGGGTGCTGCCGGCGCTTGGACCACGGCGGGTGCGACGGCGGGCTGCACGATGGCGGCGGCCGGCTCGGCCTGCATGGGCGCTACAGGCTCGGTAGCCACGACTACCGGCTCGACGACGACTGGCGCCGGTGCAACTTCGGCGGCCGGAGCTTGGCCAATCACCGGCGCGGGTGCCTGCGTCACAACCGGTTCGGCCCTGACTTCGGCCACCGGGGCGGCAACTGCCTCGACAGCCTGAACCGGCGCTTCCGCGACGATTGCGACGGCTTCGACTTCACGGACTTCCCGGACTTCGGCTACCGCAGCGGCCGGAGCCGGTGCGGCGACGGCTTCGGCGGCCACGGCGACGGTCGCTTCGGCCACGATCTCCGCAGGCGTATCGCCTTCGGCATCGTCCTGCGAACCCTGCACCGAATCGTCGCGTTCGCGGCGATAGCGGTTGCGGCCACGGCGGTTGCGGCGGCGACGTTCTTCGCCCTCGCCACCTTCGGTCGCGGCTTCAGCGCCTTCCGGCAGGTCGGCACGCGGTGCCTCGGCTTGCGTATCCTCGAACGCTGCCTGCGGCAGGCTGGCAGCGGCCTGGATGGCAGCCACGGCTTCCACCGGTGCGGCTTCGCCGGCTTCTGCTTCGCGCGCATCGCCACGGTCACGCTGACGCTCGCGCTGCCGTTCGCGGCGATCCTGATTGCGGTCGCGGCGGCCTTCCTGGCGCCCTTCGGCACGTTCACCCTGTGCGGCATCGGCCTGACGGGCCAGTGCGGGCGTGGCTTGGGCGTCGCCCTGGCGCGGCTGACGGCCCTGACGCTCGCCGCGCGGCTCGCGCGGTTCGCGTTGTTCAGTCCGCTCGCCACCCTGACGCTCGGTACGCTCGCCGCGCGGGCCGCGTTCGCCGCGCTGGCGCTCTCCACGCTCGGCGCGTTCACCACGCTCGGTGCGCTCACCGCGTTCGCCACGCTCGCCGCGTTCGCCACGCTGGCCCTGGCCACGGCCTTCGCCACGTTGGCCGCGTTCACGGCGCCCTTCGGGGCTGCGCGCTTCGCTGACGACCGGCTTGGCCGGCTCGACCACCACCGGCGCCGCCGGGCGCACACCAAACAGGCCTTTCAGCCAGGCGATGAAACCGCCGCCTTCGACCGGCGTGGTCGCCGGCACCGGCGGCGCAGCCGGGGCGGCCTCCGGACGCGGAGCGCGCTCGGCGCGAGGCACCGAGACAGGTGCCGGCTGTTCCGGCGTGATGCCCTTGACCGCTGCTTCCTGGCGCGGCTTGGCGTCTTCCTTCTTGCGGCTGCTGTAGCTGGTATCGGCTTCCAGTTCCTTGGCGGCGGCTTCGGCCATGCGGTAGCTGGCCGTGCCTTCTTCCAGGCGCGGATCGTCGTGGCGCAGGCGCTCCAGCTTGTAGTGCGGCGTCTCCAGGTGCTTGTTCGGAATCAACAGCACGTTGACCTTGAAGCGCAGTTCGATCAGGTTGATTTCCTGGCGCTTTTCGTTCAGCAGGAAGGCGGCGACCTCCACCGGCACCTGGCAGTGGATGGCGGCGGTGTTTTCCTTCATCGCCTCTTCCTGGATGATGCGCAGCACCTGCAGGGCGGACGATTCGGTATCGCGGATGTGGCCCGTGCCGTTGCAGCGCGGGCAAGTGATGTGCGAGCCCTCGGACAGCGACGGACGCAGGCGCTGGCGCGACAGCTCCATCAGGCCAAAGCGGCTGATCTTGCCCATCTGCACGCGTGCGCGATCGTGGCGCAGCGCGTCCTTCAGGCGCGTTTCGACGTCCTTCTGGGCCTTGCCCGACTCCATGTCGATGAAGTCGATCACGATCAGGCCGCCCAGGTCGCGCAGGCGCAGCTGGCGGGCGATCTCGTCGGCCGCCTCGAGGTTGGTGCGCAGCGCCGTTTCCTCGATGTCGGCGCCCTTGGTGGCGCGGGCCGAGTTCACGTCGACCGAGACCAGGGCCTCGGTGTGGTCGATCACGATGGCGCCGCCGGACGGCAGCATCACCATGCGGGAATAGGCCGACTCGATCTGGTGCTCGATCTGGAAACGCGAGAAGAGGGGCACGTCGTCCCGGTACTTCTTCACGCGGTTCATGTTGTCAGGCATCACCACGCTCATGAAGGCGCGGGCCTGTTCGTAGATCTCGTCGGTATCGATCAGGATCTCGCCGATATCCGGCTGGAAGTAATCGCGGATCGCGCGGATGACCAGGCTCGATTCCAGGTAGATCAGCAGCGGGGCCTTGTTGTCGCCGGCGGCGCCGTCGATGGCCTTCCACAGTTGCAGCAGGTAGTTCAGGTCCCACTGCAGTTCCTCGGCCGAGCGGCCGATGCCGGCGGTACGCGCGATGATGCTCATGCCGTCCGGCACGGCCAGCTGCGCCATGGTTTCGCGCAGTTCCTGGCGGTCTTCGCCTTCGATACGGCGCGACACGCCGCCGCCGCGCGGGTTGTTCGGCATCAGCACCAGGTAGCGGCCGGCCAGCGAGATGAACGTGGTCAGGGCCGCGCCCTTGTTGCCGCGCTCTTCCTTTTCGACCTGGACGATCAGTTCCTGGCCTTCATGGAGGGCGTCCTGGATGCGCGCGTTGCGCACGTCGATGCCTTCCTTGAAGAAGGCGCGGGCCACTTCCTTGAAGGGCAGGAAGCCGTGGCGTTCCTCGCCGTAGTTGACGAAGCAGGCTTCCAGCGAGGGTTCGATGCGGGTGATGACACCCTTGTATATATTGCCCTTGCGCTGTTCGCGCCCGGCGGTTTCGATGTCGATATCGATCAGCTTCTGACCGTCGACGATGGCGACGCGCAATTCCTCCTGTTGCGTCGCGTTAAACAGCATGCGTTTCATCGCAATAACTCCAGTGTCGCGGATGGCACCGTCAAGCGGTGTCCGCGGCGAATCGATGAAGCACGCAAGGGAGCGAAGCGAGGCGCGAGAATTGCCGAAAAGCGCCAAATTGCGTCAAGACGCAACCGGCTGGGCGCGGGTGAAAGAAAGGCGACGACGTCTGCGAGAACGTCCGCGTGGCGGGAAAGAACACCGGCTGCTGCTCTTGTCGCAGAAATCCGGCGTATTCCCGGATGCCGGCGGCGATGCGGGGCCGGCGCAAACGGCGCCGGCGGCATCGCGGCCGGCCACGGAAGGCCTAGACGCGTCAAAGAGCAAGTTTTTCGGACGCGGCACGGCGACCATTTGCTACCTGACATCTCCTGGCGGGCGCACCTACTACTTCTTGGAGTTCTGCGACCGGGCGCCGGTATTTCTAGTCAGGTGGCAGGCACGCCTGCCGGCCGGCACCGTTTCCCGGTGCGGCGGGACTTTCTCTCACCGAAGCGGATGCCACCGGGCATCCGCCTTGAATTCTGTTTTACCTGAACACTTTGTTCCCACGAAATTGCCGGCCTTGCCGAAGCCACCTCTGGGCGACTTCCTGCGCGCCGGCAATTGCGCGCGTGCTGCTTTGCCGCCATTTGCCCGTCTGGCGCCTGCGGGTTACGCGAATAAGCGGGAGACGGAAGGGCTGACGGCAACCCCAAGTGTAAAATGCGATAAATCGCTTACACAGGACTTGCGCTGCCGGTCATTGGCCGGAACAGCGAGGAAATTATATTGAAAATGAATGAGTTACGCCATCAAATTGAAACAGGGGCAAAGTCCGCGCCGGCTGCTCCCCAGGTGGCGTATGTCACGATTGACGAAGGCGCCGAAGGGCAGCGCATCGACAACTTCCTGCTGAAGATATCGAAGGGGGTGCCGAAGAGCCATATCTACCGGGTGCTTCGGTCGGGAGAGGTGCGTGTCAACAAGGGGCGCGTCGACGCCACCTATCGTCTCCAGATTGGCGACGTGGTTCGTATTCCGCCCATGCGTGTGGCGGAATCTTCACAAGCCGGCGCCCGACAGCCCGTGCCGGCTGCCGATTTTCCCATCCTGTTCGAGGACGCGCACCTGCTCATCATCAACAAGCCAGCAGGCGTGGCCGTGCATGGCGGCTCGGGCGTGGCCTTCGGTGTGATCGAGCAGCTGCGCAAGGCGCGGCCGCAGGCCAAATTCCTGGAGCTCGTCCACCGCCTGGACCGTGAGACGTCCGGCATCCTGGTCCTGGCCAAGAAGCGGTCGGCGCTGGTTGACCTGCACGAACAGATCCGTGGCAACAGCATGGACAAGCGCTATTTCGCCTGCGTGGCCGGGGAGTTCGCGAACAGCCGCCAGCATATCCGCCTGCCTCTATATAAATACAGCACTCCGGATGGCGAGCGCCGGGTCCGCGTTCAGGAGGACGGCCTGGCCTCGCACACGGTGTTCAGCCGGATCGAGGCCTTCCCGGGCTTCACGCTGCTGGAAGCGGAATTGAAGACCGGACGCACGCACCAGATTCGCGTGCACCTGTCGCACTCCGGCTTTCCCATCGTCGGCGACGAGAAGTACGGCGACTTTGCGCTGAACAAGCAGCTGGCCCGGGCGAGCGCGCGGCCCGGCATCAAGCGCATGTTCCTGCACGCGCACAAGCTGACGTTCGTTCATCCGGGTACGGGAGAACCGCTCGTGGTGTCGGCACCCCTGCCGGACGAATGCACCGGATTCCTGCAACAATTGCGTAGCCAGAAAAACCAAGGCGCCCCGGAGTCGGGCGCCTCTCACGCCAACAAGGAAAGTAATGGCCAGGCAACAATTTGACCTGATCGTGTTCGACTGGGACGGAACCCTGATGGATTCCACCCCGACCATCGCCAAATGCATCCAGCTGGCCAGCCGGGACTTGGGGCTGCCGGTTCCCGACGACAGTGCCGCCAGCCATGTCATCGGGCTTGGCCTGAAAGACGCGCTGTCATATGCCGTTCCGACCCTGGACCCGGCCGACTATCCCCGCCTGGCCGAACGGTATCGCTACCATTTCCTGACGCGTGATGCCGACCTGGTGCTATTCGACGGCGTGCGCGAAATGCTCGAGGCGCTGCACGGCGAGCACTATTTCCTTGGCGTGGCGACCGGCAAGACCCGCGTTGGCCTGCAACGCGCGCTGGCTGCCAGTGGCCTGACGCGGCTGTTCGATGCCACGCGTTGCGCGGACGAGACGTTTTCGAAGCCACATCCGGCGATGTTGCAGGAACTGACCCGTGAACTGGGCCAGGACCTGGGCCGCACGGTGATGATCGGCGATACGACGCACGACCTGCAGATGGCCGTCAATGCCGGTGCCCATGGCATCGGCGTTTCGTATGGGGCGCATCCCGGTGATTCGCTGCGCGCCATGGCGCCTGTCCACTGCGCGAACTCCATCGGCGATCTGACGGAATGGCTGCTGGCCAATGCCTGAGGCCAGTGTCGACGGCATGGCCGTACAGTTCCTGTGTCCAGCCGACACGCTCATCGACGGCGGAGCGGGTGTGCGTTTCACCGTGGAATGCCAGGCGCGCCGTCTTGCGGCCTTTGTTGTGCGCTTCGATGGTACGGTGCATGGTTACCTGAACCAGTGCGCCCACGTGCCCATGGAGCTGGACTGGCAGGAAGGGCAGTTTTTCGAGTCCTCGGGCCTATACTTGATCTGTTCGACACATGGGGCCATGTACGAACCCGACAGCGGGCTGTGCGTCGGCGGTCCTTGCCGGGGATCCTCCCTGGCTAAATTGCGTATCGAAGAGCGCGACGGCAAGGTATTCTGGGTGCCCGAAGCGCCATACCGACCGGCGGAGTCGCCGGCGAGCACTGCGTAACCCAGAGCCCTTCCACGAGCCACTTGCATGACAGAACAGCAAAAACCGCCTTCGGGCGAATCGGGTCAGCCGGATGAACACGACGGTACAAGCCCCGCCGCGGCGCCGGGTCCGGCGAGCGGTGCGACCGAGGCTGCGGAGCGCCTGGAGACGGCGCACAAGGCGGACTATCCGCTCGAGCGCGAGTTGCGTGCCTCCGATGACGCCGCACGGCGCGAGGCTGGCGAGCGCAAGACGCGCATAGAGGGTGGCAAGGGCAGCGGGCCGGTCGGCGGTGGTGGCGGCTGGGAGCGCGACGTCCTCGAAAAAGTGCTGATGGCGACGCTGCGCGAGCAACGTGCCGCCCGCCGCTGGCGCATTTTCTTCCGTTTCGCCGGCCTGGCTGTCTTGCTGGTCATCTTTTTCGCCGTGTTCGACTTCAAGGGCGACAGCGCCATCGGTACGGGCAAGCATACTGCCATGGTGTCGCTGGACGGCGAGATTGCAGCGGGGACCCCGGCCAGCGCGGAATCGATCAACGCCTCGCTGCAGGCGGCGTTTGCCGACAGCAATGCCGCCGGGGTGATCCTGAAGATCAACTCGCCCGGCGGCTCGCCGGTGCAGGCCGGCATCATCAACGACGAGATCCACCGTCTGCGCGGGCTGTACCCGTCCAAGCCGTTCTACGTGGTCGTCGAAGAGATCTGCGCGTCCGGAGGCTATTACGTGGCGGCCGCCGCGGACAAGATCTATGTCGACAAGGCCAGTATCGTCGGCTCGATCGGCGTGCTGATGGACGGTTTCGGCTTTACGGGTTTGATGGACAAGCTGGGCGTGGAGCGCCGCCTGTACACGTCGGGCGCCAACAAGGGCATGCTGGATCCGTTCTCGCCGCAGGTGCCCCGGCAGAAGGCCTATGCGGAAACCATGCTCAAGGAAATCCACCAGCAGTTCATCGACGTGGTGAAGGAGGGGCGCGGCGATCGCCTCAAGGACGATCCTGAGCTGTTTTCGGGCCTGTTCTGGTCGGGTGAGCGCAGTGTCGAACTGGGGCTGGCGGACGGCCTGGGCGGCGCCGACTACGTGGCGCGCGACTTGTTCAAGGCCGAGGACATCGTCGACTACACCGTCAAGGAAAACATCGCCGAACGCGTGGCCAAGCGCTTTGGCGCCGCGATGGGCACGGCAGCGATGAAGACGATGCTCTGGAGTACCGGGCTGCAAGGCATGCGCTAAGCGCAGGCTTCCCGGCGGATTCTGTCCGCCGGGAGACTTCCCCACATTTGCGCCGATTCAGTCGGCGAGCAAGGAAAAGATGGCGGGGCGCTTGTGAAGGTCGATCCGGTCCGGCCGCCACTGCGCGAGCGGCAGCGTGACGATGGTCTCGGTCGGCAGCGTCAGATCCACGGCTACGGACAGCAGGGTGGTGCCGGCGCAGTGCTGGCGCAGTGCGTCGAGCAGGGCGCCATTGCGGTAGGGCGTTTCAATCCACACCTGCGTCTGGCGGAACTTGCGCGAGTGCTGTTCCAGTTCGCGCAGCCGCTTCGCGCGCTCGTCGGCGTCCACCGGCAGGTAGCCGTTGAAAGCAAAGCTCTGGCCGTTCAGCCCCGAACCCATCACCGCGAGCAGGATCGAACTGGGCCCGACCAGCGGGCGAACACGGATGCCGCGCGCATGGGCCAGCCGCACCAGTTCGGCGCCGGGGTCTGCCACGGCTGGCACGCCGGCTTCAGACAGCAACCCGCCGTCACGGCCCTCGGCCAGCGGCGCGAGCAGTTCAGCCAGCGCTTCGGCGCGGGTGTTGACGTTCAGTTCACGAATTTCGATCTGCTGGATCGGCCGCGCCAGCGGGCACGTCTCCCCCAGCTTCTTGAGGAAGGCGCGCGCGGTCTTGGCGTTCTCCGCGACCAGGTAGTCCAGTTGCGCGGCGACTTGCTGGACGCCCGCCGGGATGACGTCCGGCAGCGGGTCCGCTTCGTCGCGCTTGCCCAGGGTGTTGGGGATCAGGTAAAGGGTGCCGCTCATCGTATGGGGGGAGCCGCTCATGCGGCAAAGAATGGGTAACCGGCCTGACGCAGCATCGTCGTCAGCGCGATCAGCGGCAGGCCGACCAGCGCGGTGGGATCATCCGATTCCACGCGTGACAGCAACGCGATGCCCAGGCCTTCGGACTTGGCGCTGCCGGCGACATCGTACGGCTTTTCGAGGTTTAGGTAGGCATCGATCTCGGCGTCGCTGAGGTCGCGCAGGGTGACGCGCGTCTGCACGTCGGCAAGCTGCGACTGGCCGGTGCGTCCATCGAGCAGGCAGAGCGCGGAATGGAAGGTCGCGGTACGTCCACGCATCAGGCGCAGTTGCTCCCGCGCCTTGTCGTGGGTGCCGGGCTTGCCCATCTGCCGGCCGTCGAGCGTCAGCACCTGGTCCGAGCCGATGATCAGGGTGCCGGGGTGGCGCAGGGCGATGGCCTCAGCCTTGTTCAGCGACAGGCGCAGCGCGGTGGCCTCAGGCGTTTCCTGGTCCAGCGGGGTTTCGTCGATATCGGGCACCGCCACCTCAAAAGGCAGGCGCAGCCGCTCCAGCAACTCGCGCCGATACGGCGAACTGGAGCCCAGGATCAATCTGGGAAGTGGTTGTAAATGCATAAGTGATTGAAGCGGAACAGAAATTCAAAGGTTAAAGCGTTCAAGACCTTTGACCGGGCAGCAGGTTTCGTCTTATAATCCCGCGTTTCGCCGCATCCGAGCATGGTTTTCCGTGCCGCCTGAAAGGCCTGATGGCCCAGGATGTAGCGAACCATGCATGAGCAGCCATATGACCGAGTCGATCGACCTGCGCGAGCTGGATCTCTTTGCTTTCTGCCGCAAAGGCGTTAGCACAGCCGGCCAGGTGGCGGTGCGGGATTTGCCGCGCATCTTAGCCGAGACGGCCGCGCAAGCGCCAGCTTCGGCGGCAGACGAGGTGTTCGCCTATACGGCCACCGGGTTTGTGCGCGAAGAGGCGTCGGCGCCCGGCGCGCCCGTGGTGCAGCGCCTGTTCCTGGATCTTTCCGTGAACGGTCACGTCTGGCTGAGCTGCCAGCGTTGCCTTGGGGTCTACGCGGAGCCCGTTGCTACGTCCATGCGCTTTGAGGTGTTCGCCAGCGATGAGGCGGCCGACAGCGCGCCGATGGACGATGACGAGCTCGACGCGATTGCCGGCTCCAAGCGATTTTCGTTGCTTGAACTGATTGAAGACGAGGTGTTGCTGGCGCTGCCTGCGGCACCCAAGCATGCTGTCTGCCCGGCAGTGCACGAGAGTCTCGTGACCGGCGCCGATGGCGAGGTGGAGCCCGAGGCTGCACCGGAAGAAGAGGAAAAGCGACCATCGCCCTTCGCGGCGCTGGCCGGCCTGAAGACCAAGCATTGATGCCGCAGGGCGGCGCGCGCAAGGTCTTGCAGGTAGTGGTTGATGCATCCGGCCGGGCCCCGGCTACGCCTAGTGCGGGATGCGTGTGTTAATATTGAAAAATTCTCGAAGGAGTCATCATGGCTGTTCAACAGAACAAGAAGTCGCCGTCCAAGCGCGGCATGCATCGCTCGCACGACCACCTGTCGGTCGCTCCGCTGGCCGTCGAGCCGACCACCGGCGAAACCCACCTGCGCCACCACGTGAGCCCGAACGGCTACTACCGTGGTCGCAAGGTCATCAAGACCAAGAACGACTGATCGCTTCGTTCGGCGTGACGTTGCGTCTCGCTCGCGCATGCCTGTAGGTCAGAGACAAAAAAGCGGCAAGATCGTTGCCGCTTTTTTGTTGGGCGCTCGCGATGCGAACCGGCTTTCCGCCGGCGCCGATGCGTAATCCGTATCCGGAACAATGACGATCAAAATCGCTATCGACTGCATGGGCGGCGACCACGGCGTTTCCGTGACTGTCCCGGCGGCGATCAGTTTTCTTTCCAGTCATGACGATGCCGAGGTGGTGCTGGTCGGCCTGCCCGACGCCATCCAGGCGCAGCTGAAAAAGCTGCACGCGCAGAACCATGCGCGCGTCACCATCGTGCCGGCGACCGAGGTCATCACCATGGATGACCCGGTGGAAGTGGCGCTTCGCAAGAAGAAGGATTCCTCGATGCGGGTCGCCGTGACCCAGGTCAAGGAAGGCCTGGCAGGCGCCTGCATTTCCGCTGGCAATACCGGCGCGCTGATGGCGGTGTCTCGCTACGTGCTGAAGACGCTTGAAGGCATCGAGCGCCCGGCCATCGCCACCACCATTCCCAACGAGAAGGGCTGGGGCACCACCGTGCTCGATCTTGGCGCCAACGCCGATTGCGAACCGGAGCACCTGCTGCAGTTCGCGCGCATGGCCGAGGCCATGGTGGCCGTGGTGGACCACAAGGAACACCCGACGGTAGGCCTGCTCAATATCGGCGAGGAAGTGATCAAGGGCAACGAGGTGGTCAAGCGCGCGGGCGAACTGCTGCGTGCGTCGGAGTTGAATTTCCACGGCAACGTGGAGGGCAACGACATTTTCAAGGGCACGACCGACATCGTCGTCTGCGATGGCTTCGTCGGCAACGTGGCGCTCAAGAGCACCGAAGGCCTGGCGAAGATGATCGGTGGCATGATCAAGGAAGAGTTCACCCGTTCCTGGTTCACCAAGCTGCTCGCGGGCATTGCCATGCCCGTGCTGTCTCGCCTGGCCAAGCGGCTGGATCCGGCGCGCTACAACGGCGCTTCGCTGCTCGGCCTGCGCGGACTGGTGATCAAGAGTCACGGGTCGGCCGATGCCCATTCCTTTGAGTGGGCGATCAAACGCGGGTATGATGCCGCCAAGAATGGCGTCATCGAACGCATAGCAAGGGCATTCGCCGACAAGACCAGCGCTGCGGGCGCTGCGCCAGGCGGCCCGGAGACAGCACCGACCCCGCACCCCAGCACCCGCGCCGCCTGATGCATCGGGCCGGCGCCTGGGCTGCCAAACGGACAAATCGATCCGACACTACATGACCAAGTACGCAAAAATCATCGGTACCGGGAGCTACCTGCCCCCGCGGCGCGTGACCAACCATGATCTGGCGGCGCAGCTGGCCGAAAAGGGCATCGAGACCAGCGACGAGTGGATTTTCTCGCGCAGCGGCATCTCGGCCCGGCATTGGGCCGAGCCCGACGTGGCAAGCAGCGATCTTGCCGTCAAGGCTGCCGAAAAGGCGATCGAGGCGGCTGGCATTGACCGCCAGAGCATCGACCTGATTATCGTCGCGACGTCTACGCCGGACTTCGTGTTCCCCAGCACGGCGTGCATCGTCCAGAACAAGCTTGGCATCAACAACCAGTGCGCGGCATTCGACCTGCAGGCCGTGTGTTCGGGCTTCGTGTATGCGCTGGCCACCGCTGACAAGTTCATCCGCAGCGGCTCGCATCGCAATGTGCTGGTAATCGGTGCGGAAGTGTTCTCGCGGATTCTCGACTTCAACGACCGCACCACTTGCGTGCTGTTCGGCGATGGTGCGGGCGCGGTCGTGCTGACGGCCTCCGACGAGCCGGGCATCCTGTCGACGGCGATGCACTCGGACGGCAGTCACGTGGACATCCTGTGCGTGCCGGGCAACGTCGCTGGCGGCGCGATCATCGGGAATCCCTTGCTTCATATGGACGGCCAGGCGGTGTTCAAGCTCGCCGTGACGGTGCTGGACAAAGTGGCGCGCGAGGCGATGGCCGCGGCGGAGATCCAACCCGAGCAGGTCGACTGGCTGATTCCCCACCAGGCCAATATCCGCATCATGCAGGGCACCGCGCGCAAGCTTGGCCTGCCTGCCGATCGCATGGTGGCTGTCGTGCATGAGCACGGCAATACCTCGGCCGCTTCGATTCCGCTGGCGCTCGACGCCGCTGTGCTCGACGGCCGTATCCGCCCGGGCCATACCGTGCTGCTGGAAGGCGTGGGTGGCGGCTTCACCTGGGGCGCTGCGCTGCTGCGCATGTAATGACAGCCGGCGCGGCAGGCAAGATCGGCCGCGCGGCTACAGGTATTCAATTTCTGGGATAGCACTCCGATGAAATTTGCTTTCGTATTTCCCGGCCAGGGTTCGCAATCGGTTGGCATGCTCAATGCGTTCGCCGACAACGCCGTGGTGCGCGCGACCCTGGAGGAAGCGTCGACGGCGCTAGGCCAGGATATTGGCCGCATGATCGCCGAAGGCCCGGCTGAAGAACTGAACCTGACCACGAACACGCAGCCGGTCATGCTGACCGCGGCCGTGGCGATCTACCGCGCCTGGCTCGACGCCGGCGGCCCGGTGCCTGCCTTGGTTGCGGGTCACAGCCTGGGCGAGTACTCGGCGCTGGTGGCAGCTGGCGTGATTCCGTTTGCCGACGCCGTGCCGCTGGTGCGCTTCCGCGCGCAAGCCATGCAAGAGGCCGTGCCGGTTGGCGCGGGTGGCATGGCCGCGATCCTGGGGCTGTCGGATGATGACGTGCGCGCGGCTTGCGCCGAAGCATCGGCCGCCGGGGTGGTGGAGGCGGTGAATTTCAACGCGCCGTTGCAAGTCGTGATCGCCGGCAGCAAGGCCGGCGTCGAGAAGGCATGCGAAGTGGCCAAGGCCAAGGGCGCCAAGCGCGCGCTGCCGTTGCCCGTGTCGGCGCCGTTCCATTCGTCGCTGCTCAAGCCGGCGTCGGACCGCCTGCGCGAACGCATGGCCGGACTGACGTTCTCGGCGCCGGCGATTCCGCTGGTCAACAACGTCGATGTCGCCATCGTCAACGATCCGGATGCGATCAAGGACGCGCTGGTGCGCCAGGCGGCTGCGCCGGTGCGCTGGGTCGAATGCGTGCAGAAGGTGGCCGCGGAAGGCGTTACGCACGTGATCGAATGCGGCCCAGGCAAGGTACTGGCTGGCATGACCAAGCGCATCGACGGCAACCTGGTGGGCGGCGCGATCTTTGATCCCGCCTCGCTGCAGGACACCCTGGCGCTGCTGAAGTAAGCGCCTGCAAGAAAGGACAAATCGAATGACCAAACTCCTCGATAACCAGGTCGCGCTGGTCACTGGCGCTTCGCGTGGCATTGGCCGCGCCATTGCGCTGGAACTGGCCCGCCAGGGCGCCACCGTGATTGGTACCGCCACCAGCGAATCGGGCGCTGCCGGCATCACCGAATACCTCGGCGCGCAAGGGCTGAAGGGCAAGGGTGCGGTGCTGAACGTGAATGACGCGGCCGCCTGCGACGCCCTGATCGACGAGATCGTGAAGGGCCACGGTGGTATCGGCGTGCTGGTCAACAATGCCGGCATCACGCAGGACCAGCTCGCCATGCGCATGAAGGACGAGGACTGGCTGGCGGTCATCCAGACCAACCTGACCTCGGTTTTCCGCCTGTCTCGTGCAGTGCTGCGCCCGATGATGAAGGCCCGTCAGGGTCGCATCATCAACATCACGTCGGTGGTCGGCTCGGTGGGCAATCCGGGCCAGATGAACTACTCGGCTGCCAAGGCGGGCGTGGCAGGGATGACCCGCTCGCTGGCCGCCGAAATCGGCAGCCGCAACGTGACCGTCAATTGCGTCGCGCCGGGCTTTATCGACACCGACATGACCAAGGCGCTGTCCGAAGAGCAGCATGCTTCGCTCAAGCAGCAGATTCCGCTTGGCCGTCTGGGTCAGCCGGAAGATATTGCCAATGCGGTGGCCTTCCTGGCCGGTCCGCAGGCTGCCTACATCACCGGCACGACGTTGCATGTGAACGGCGGCATGTACATGAATTAAAAGGTTTTTGGGTGGCTCTTTCGGAGAAGAAGCCGGAAGAAGCTGCCTGAAGTGGTAGTTTTCCGAACCAATCGGGTGCGATTCTTGCAAAGCTTGGCAGGCGGCATTTCTGACGCCCCAAACCTGCTAAAATGCGCCCACTTTTTGTCGAACTTCCCTGGAGGGTTACATGGACAATATCGAACAACGCGTCAAGAAAATCGTGGCAGAACAGCTTGGCGTGGCCGAGGCAGACATCAAGAACGAATCCTCGTTCGTGAACGATCTCGGTGCGGACTCGCTGGACACGGTTGAACTCGTGATGGCGTTGGAAGATGAATTCGGCATGGAAATTCCTGATGAGGAAGCCGAGAAGATCACGACCGTGCAGCAGGCAATCGACTACGCCACCGCGCACGTCAAGGCCTAAGCCAGTCGTATCTGAATTCCGAGCCACAGAAGGCGGGTGGGCGCACCGTTGCGGTAGCGCCTTGCTGTTTTCTGTGGCTTTCGTCTGTTCGAAGACGCAGAATCAAGTCTCATGCCGCGTGGACCTGACCGGCCGGGTAACCCTGCCAGTCGCGGAACGCGGTGATGTGTCCCGATCCTGCATCACGCACCCGTAGGAAATCATAGTGAGCCGTCGTCGCGTCGTTGTCACTGGGCTTGGCCTTGTGTCTCCGGTCGGAAACACGGTTGCCGAAGGCTGGGCCACCCTGGTTGCCGGCAAGTCTGGCATCGCCACCGTCACCAAATTCGATCATTCCGCGCTTTCCGTGCACTTTGCCGGGGAAGTGAAGGGCTTCAATGCCGAGGATTACATCCCCGCCAAGGAAGCCCGCAATATGGATACCTTCATCCACTTTGGCATCGCGGCCGGCGCCCAGGCGCTGAAGGACAGCGGGCTCGAAGTGACCGATGCCAATGCCGAGCGCATCGGCGTGCTGGTGGGTTCGGGCATTGGCGGCTTGCCGATGATCGAGGACACGCACGCCACGCTGACCGAGCGTGGTCCGCGCCGTATCTCGCCGTTCTTCGTGCCGGGTTCGATCATCAACATGATCTCGGGTCACCTGTCGATCATGCACGGTCTGAAGGGTCCGAACCTTGCTGCCGTGACGGCGTGCACCACCGGCCTGCACAGCATCGGCCTGGCCGCCCGCCTGATTCAGGCTGGCGACGCCGATGCGATGCTGGCCGGCGGCGCTGAATCGACCGTGTCGCCGCTGGGCATTGGTGGCTTCGCTGCCGCGCGTGCCCTGTCGACGCGCAATGATGATCCGGCGGCGGCTTCGCGCCCTTGGGACAAGGACCGCGACGGCTTCGTGCTCGGCGAGGGTGCCGGCGTCATGATGCTGGAAGAGTACGAATCGGCGAAGGCACGCGGTGCGCGCATCTATGCCGAACTCGTGGGCTTCGGCATGAGCGGCGACGCATTCCACATGACCGCGCCGAACATGGACGGTCCGCGCCGCTGCATGGTCAATGCGCTCCGCGATGCCGGCATCAATGCCGACCAGGTGCAGTACCTGAACGCGCACGGCACGTCCACGCCGCTGGGCGACAAGAACGAGTCCGACGCCGTCAAGGCGGCCTTCGGCGACCATGCCTACAAGATGGTGGTGAATTCGACCAAGTCGATGACCGGCCATTTGCTGGGCGGTGCTGGTGGCCTGGAATCGGTCTTCACCGTGCTGGCGTTGCATCACCAGGTGTCGCCGCCGACCATCAACATCGATAACCAGGATCCGGAATGCGACCTGGATTACGTGGCCAACACGGCGCGTGACATGAAGATCGATGTGGCCGTGAAGAACAACTTCGGCTTCGGCGGTACCAACGGCACGCTGGTTTTCCGTCGCGCCTGATTCGGTGTCACGGAAGCGCCTCGCCGACCCTCGTCGCGGCGGGCTCACTCTATTGCAGTGGGCCCTGCTCGTGTTCTGGTCCGGCGAGGTCGTTGCCCTGGGCCTGCTGGCCCGGATGTACCTGAGCGCGGCAACGTCCCAAGGAACGGCGAGCAGCGCCTTCCCCTTCCTGATTTGTGTCGCGTGGCTTGGCATGGCCGTAATGCTGGTTTGGACATCGCACGACTGGTGGTCATGGGCCGGCCAGTCTTGCTCCGCAGTCCTGTCTTCGCCCCAGCGCTATGGCATGCCTCGCGTCGTGCTGCGCCGCCCGGGTTCCGACAGCGAAACCGCAGTAGTGACGGGCCACTGGAACGTTGGCGGCATTCTTCTATTGAGTCTGGCGCAAGGCCCCGACAAGCGCCGTGGAATGCTGGTGTTCCCGTTCCAGGCTCGTTCCCCGCGCGTGGTGCGCGCAGCAAGGCTCGCGATCGCGGTTGCACGAGAGGTGCAACCGGTGCCAGATAATGGGGAACGTTATTGTTAGGCAGCGGTCACAGAGCACCAGACTATCGGTGGTTCGTAGGTAAAATACAACGTTCGTCGTGACGACCAAACCAAGAGATACACTGCAGGTGAGCCATACGTGAGCGAACGCGAAGCCGATCAGCTCCTAGTTGAACGCGTCCAGCAGGGCGACAAGCGGGCCTTTGAGCTGCTGGTGGCGAAGTACCACCGGAAGATCATCCGTCTGATTTCGCGCCTGGTGAGAGATCCCGCCGAAGTCGAGGACGTGGCGCAGGATGCCTTTATCAAGGCATACCGCGCCTTGCCCCAGTTCCGCGGGGAATCGGCCTTCTACACATGGCTGTACCGGATCGCCGTCAACACGGCCAAGAACTACCTCGCCACGCAGAGCAGGCGGCCCGAGGCGTCCAGCGACATCGATGCAGAAGAGGCTGAAACTTTTGCGGATGGTGAGCAACTAAGGGATATCAATACGCCGGAGTCGATGCTTCACACGCGCCAGGTTGCCGAAACGGTCAACCGTGCGATGGAGGCACTACCGGAAGAATTGCGTACCGCCATCACCTTGCGCGAGATCGAAGGCCTCAGCTACGAGGAAATCGCCGAGGCGATGGGTTGCCCGATCGGGACGGTGCGGTCGCGCATTTTCCGTGCGCGCGAGGCGATTGCCGAGAGATTGCGCCCGCTGCTGGGAACGGCAGAGGGCAAGCGATGGTAGTGATAAGAATGTCGTGCGGCCAGCGTTGCAGCCAGTTCCTGCATCGATAAGCGACAGAAAGTGACGGGATTATCGGTGTTCAATGGAATTGGAATGTCTTGGGGTGGGAAATGGGTCAGGCTCATAAGCAGTCGGTTCATGTAGTGGAAGCGGCGGAGCAGATCTCCGTCTTGATGGATGGCGAACTGCCGCTGCATGAGGTCGATGCCGTGGTGGCGCTCGCCAAGAGCGAAGCCGGCATGGCGAACTGGTCGATGTTCCAGATGATCGGCGATACGCTGCGCTCGGAAGAACTGAGCCACGCGGGCCCGACCGGCGATTTTCTCGCCCGCTTCTCCTCGCGCCTCGAGGACGAGCCCCATGTGCTGGTGCCGGCTGTGGCCCAGGCCGCGGGCATGCGTCAGCGCTTGCTGGTACGTCCGTCCTGGGTGCGACGGGTCATGCCCGGCACGGCCATCGCCGCGGCGGTGGCGGCCGTGAGTTGGGTCGTGGTGCCGCAAATGCGCGGGCCGGCCGACCTGGGCACGCCTGACGCCGTGGTCGCGCGAGCGGACCAGCCGGCGGCGGCCAAGCCCGGCAACCTCGTTACCGTCGCAGCCGATAGCGCCCAGATGATCCGCGATCCGCGGCTGGACGAGTACCTGCGCGCTCATCGCAGCTCGGTCGCAACGGAGGCGTTCGTGCCCACCATGCGCGCGGTCGCCAACGGCGCTAATTTCTCTCAGGACAATTCGCAGGAATAATGCCGGACATGCACAAAGGATGGTCGCCCGCCGGCGTAGCGGGCGCACCAAGAACGAGGGCCCTGCGCAGGTCCTTTTTTCTCGCCTTGTGTCTGAGCGCGGCGGCGGCAACGGCCCAGCCCTCGGACAATTCGCTGAACCGGCGTGATGCCTCCGCCTGGCTCAGCAAGATCCATCGCGCAGCACAGCGCGAAAACTATGTCGGCACGCTGATCTACCAGCGCGGCAGCGTGATGCATGCCTCGAAGATCCAGCACTACAGCGACCTCGTGCACAACGAGTATGAGCGCCTGGAAACGCTGGACGGCAAGCCGCGCGAAGTGCTGCGGCAGAATGATGTCGTCCACAGCCTGATTCCCGAAGCCAAGCTCGTGGTGGTCGAGAAGCAGGAAGCCAAGGACCGCTTCCCGGCGCTGCTGGCCACCAACAAGAGCGATGTGCTCGATCTGTACGACATGCGCAAGCTGCCCGGCGAGCGTGTGGCCGGGGTGGAATGCGAGGTGTTTTCGCTCGAGCCGCACGACGCGGCGCGCTATGCCGTACGCCTCTGGGCCGAAAAGAACTCCGGCTTGCTGATGCGGGCTCAGACCATTGGCGATGGCGGCAAGGTGCTGGAGCAGGTGGCCTTTTCGCAGGTCGACATCGGCGTGCCCTCCGACAAGCAGCGCATCCTCGGGGCGATCAAGAACTCCAGTTCCTGGAATCACTACGAGGTTACCTATCAGCCGACCAACGTTGCGGATGAAGGCTGGAACATCGCCGTGCCGCTGAAGGGCTTCCAGAAGATTCGTGAAGTGCGCCGCCCGCTGGGTGAGCTGCGCGCGCCTGCTCAGGGCCGCGGGCAGGTGTTCGAGGTGCTTCAGGTGGTATACAGCGACGGGCTGACCGGGCTGTCGGTGTTCATCGAACCCGTGTCCGAGCAGCGTGTGCGCCGTGAAGGCGTCGCTTCGCTGGGCGCCACGCAGGTTGTGGTGCGCCGCATCGCCGACTACTGGATTACAGTGGTGGGCGAAGTCCCCGCCAGCACGGTGCGGCAGTTCGCGTCGGCCGTGGAATATCGCCCTCCCAAGGCGTTACACTGAGCGCGTACAAGTGGCGAATGCGGGGTCTGCCCGGCCCCGTGTCCGCGTGCCCCCGCGGGTGGCCTCCTGCATCTTGTCCCAGCCGGTACCTCATCATTTGCTGAATCCCGGGAGTTGTCGATGACGTTCAGATCCCCAGCCCTGGCACGTGCCATGGTCATGGCTGCCATGTTGATTCTCGGTCCGGCGATTGCCGAAGTGGGTCACGCCCAGGCCGCGGCTTCCAACTACAACCTGCCCGACTTCACCGACCTGGTGGAGAAAGCCAGTCCCGCCGTCGTCAACATCCGGACCACGGAGCGCGTGCGCTCGCGCGGCGGCCCGGGCAGTGAAGACGACGACATGGCCGAGTTCTTCCGTCGCTTCTTCGGTGTGCCCATGCCGGGGGCGCCGACGCCGGGTGCGCCGGCGCCAGGCGCGCCGCGGCGCGGCCAGCCGCCGCAGGGCCAGCCGCCGCAGGGCGAGGAACAGAGCCGCGGCGTCGGTTCAGGCTTCATCATCAGCCAGGATGGCTACGTGATGACCAACGCCCACGTGGTGGCCGATGCGGAAACCATCTACGTCACGCTGCCCGACAAGCGCGAGTTCAAGGCCAAGCTGATCGGCGCGGACAAGCGCACGGACGTGGCGCTCCTCAAGATCGAGGCAACGGGGCTGCCGCGACTGACACTGGGCGATTCCGACAAGGTTCGCGCGGGCGAATGGGTTCTGGCGATTGGTTCGCCGTTCGGACTCGACAACAGCGTGACGGCTGGCATTGTCTCCGCCAAGGGGCGTGATACCGGTGACTACCTGCCGTTCATCCAGACCGACGTGGCCGTGAATCCCGGCAACTCTGGCGGCCCGCTGATCAATTTGCGCGGCGAGGTCATCGGCATCAACTCGCAGATCTACAGCCGCAGCGGTGGCTACATGGGCATTTCGTTCGCGATTCCGATCGACGAAGCGATGCGCGTCACCGAGCAGTTGAAGACCGCTGGGCGCGTGACACGCGGCCGTATTGCCGTGGCGATCGGCGATGTGACGAAGGAAGTGGCGGATTCGCTCGGCCTGGGCCGTGCGCGCGGCGCGCTGGTTGGCAGCGTTGAGCCGGGTGGTCCGGCCGAAAAGGCCGGGATCGAACCGGGCGACATCATCCTGAAGTTCAACGGCCGGGAGATCGAAAAAGCGTCCGACCTGCCACGCATGGTTGGCGATACCAAGCCCGGTACGAAGGTACCGTTGCAGTTGTGGCGCAAGGGTGCAACCCGCGACGTATCGATTACCGTGACGGAGTTGGAGCCCGAAACGCGAGCGAAGGCCCGCAGCACGCCGTCGGCCAAGGACGAGGCCACTGCGCAGGCCGCCAAGCCCAACGCGCTTGGGCTGATCGTCAATGACATTCCGGATGCCCGCCTGAAGGAGCTGAAGGTGAAGTCGGGCGTGGAGGTCGAAGTCGCGGACGGTCCCGCCATGCGTGCTGGTATTCGTCCCGGCGACATCATCCTGCGGCTGGGCGATACCGATGTGACCGGCGCTCGCCAGTTCAACGATCTGGTCAAGGGGCTGGACAAGAACCGCATTGCCGCCGTGTTCGTGCGGCGTGGTGATGCGACCCAGGTCCTGACGCTGCGCCCTGGGGCCACTGCCGCCCGCTGACCGTACGACATGCGCCAGCTCACCCTGTACGGCAGGGCCTATTGCCATCTGTGCACGGATATGCGGGACGCGCTGGAGCCGTTCCGGCGCGAATTTCCGTTCATCCTCGACGAGGTGGACGTGGATGACGATCCGGACCTGGAGTCCCGTTTTGGCGAGCGCGTGCCCGTGCTGGTCGCAACAGGACCGGAAGGACTCCGCGAGCTTTGCCACTACTTCCTCGACGCTGCCGCCGTCCGCTCTTGGCTCGGGGCTGAGGTATAGGCTGCAATCAGCACATCCGGGCGTGCATAAGAGCCTGGCGATCCGCCCATTCGTGGCCCGGAAGTCATTGAAAATCCGGTAAAATTCCAGTTTGGCGCAAAATCAGCGCCCCAAGACCCGCGGCTCCTGACGCGGGCGTTCCTACGGGGGCGCCCGCGCTTGGCCGTTCACGAATCCGCTGCCGCCGGGGCGAAGACGCCGGCGCTTGCCTGAAGATTAGATGGACCATATTCGCAATTTCTCGATCATCGCCCATATCGACCATGGGAAATCCACCCTGGCCGACCGGATCATTCAGCTGTGTGGGGGGCTGTCCGATCGCGAAATGGAGGCCCAGGTCCTCGACTCGATGGACATCGAGAAGGAACGCGGCATCACCATCAAGGCGCAGACGGCCGCGCTGACTTACAAGGCGCGTGACGGCAAGGTCTATAACCTGAACCTGATCGACACCCCGGGGCACGTCGACTTCAGCTACGAAGTGAGCCGTTCGCTGTCGGCCTGCGAAGGCGCGCTGCTGGTGGTCGACGCTTCGCAGGGTGTCGAGGCGCAAACCGTGGCCAACTGCTACACCGCGATCGAGCTCGGCGTGGAAGTGGTGCCGGTGCTGAACAAGATCGACCTGCCGCAGGCCGATCCGGCCAACGCCATCCAGGAAATCGAAGACGTCATCGGCATCGACGCGCAGGACGCCACGCCGTGCTCGGCCAAGACCGGCCAGGGCGTGCAAGACGTGATCGAGGCGCTGATCGCCAAGGTGCCGCCGCCAGAAGGCGATGGCAGCGCGCCGTTGCAAGCGCTGATCATCGACTCGTGGTTCGACAACTACGTAGGCGTGGTCATGCTGGTGCGCGTCGTCAATGGCACGTTGCGCCCGAAGGACAAGGTGCTGCTGATGGCCACCGGGGCCCAGCATCTCGTCGAGCAGGTTGGCGTGTTCTCGCCGAAGTCCGTGCAGCGTGAGGCCCTGACTGCGGGCGAAGTGGGCTTCGTCATTGCCGGCATCAAGGAGCTGAAGGCCGCCAAGGTCGGCGACACCATCACGACCGTGGCGCGCAAGGCCGCGGCGCCGCTGCCGGGCTTCAAGGAAGTCAAGCCGCAGGTGTTCGCCGGCCTGTATCCGGTCGAGGCCAACCAGTATGAGGCGCTGCGGGAATCGCTCGAGAAGCTGCGCCTGAACGACGCCTCGCTGATGTTCGAGCCGGAAGTTTCGCAGGCGCTGGGCTTCGGTTTCCGCTGCGGCTTCCTTGGCCTGCTGCACATGGAAATCGTGCAGGAGCGCCTCGAGCGCGAGTTCGACATGGACCTGATTACCACGGCGCCGACCGTGGTGTACCAGGTGCAGATGCGCGACGGCACCACGGTAACGGTGGAGAACCCGGCCAAGATGCCCGACCCGACGCGGATCGAGGCCATCCTGGAGCCGATCGTCACGGTCAATCTGTATATGCCGCAGGAGTATGTCGGCTCGGTGATCACGCTGTGCACGCAGAAGCGCGGCACGCAGATCAATATGAGCTACCACGGCAAGCAGGTGCAGCTGACCTACGAGATCCCGATGGCGGAAATCGTGATGGATTTCTTCGACCGCCTGAAGTCGGTATCGCGCGGCTACGCCTCGATGGATTACGAGTTCAAGGAATACCGCCCGTCCGACGTGGTCAAGGTCGATATCCTGATCAACAGCGACAAGGTCGATGCGCTGTCGGTCATTGTGCACCGCTCCAATTCGCAATACCGTGGCCGCGAAGTGGCCGCGAAAATGCGCGAGATCATTCCGCGCCAGATGTACGACGTGGCGATCCAGGCGGCGATCGGCTCGAACATCATTGCGCGCGAGAACGTCAAGGCGCTGCGCAAGAACGTGCTGGCCAAGTGCTATGGCGGCGATATCTCGCGCAAGAAGAAGCTGCTCGAAAAGCAGAAGGCCGGCAAGAAGCGCATGAAGCAGGTTGGAACCGTCGAGATTCCGCAGGAGGCGTTCCTGGCCATCCTGCAGGTTGACGACAAGTAAGCGGCTGCGCACGCAGGAACGGGACCGCGGCGCAGAGGGCGCGGCGGCATAAGAAGAAGTTGTAGCAGGACATCCAAGAACCAGAAGCCGTCATGAATTTTGCACTGATCCTTTTTGTGCTGGTGGTGATCACGGGTATCGCGTGGATCGCGGACAAGCTTGTGTTTGAGCGGCAGCGGCGCGCATCGGCGCGCCTGGCGCTGGCCGAGTTCGATTCGCACCAGTCCGACCTGCAGGGCCGCTTCGGTTCCGGCGAGGTCGACTCCACGCGCAAGCGCCTGGCCGAGGAAAAGCTGCGCCAGCCGTGGTGGCTCGAGTATTCGGCCAGCTTCTTCCCGGTCATCCTGGCGGTATTCGTGCTGCGTTCCTTCGTGGTCGAGCCGTTCAAGATTCCGTCCGGCTCGATGATCCCCACGCTGCTGATCGGTGATTTCATCCTGGTCAACAAGTACGACTATGGCATTCGCCTGCCGGTGGTGAACAAGAAGGTCATGGACATTGGCGAGCCCCAGCGCGGCGATGTCATGGTGTTCCGCTATCCGAAAGACCCGTCGCTCGATTACATCAAGCGCGTGATCGGTCTGCCGGGTGATGAGGTTCAATATTCGAACAAGCACCTGACCATCAACGGCAAGCCGGCCGATTACTCGCCGCTGCCCGATTATCTGGATGAGGAGCGTTTGTCCTATTCCAAGCATTTCACGGAAAAGCTGCCCGGTGGCGTGGAGCACGGCATCCTGAACGATGCGGACCGCCCCGCGTTTGTTGCCGGTGCTGATCCGGATTTCCCGTTCCGGCAAAACTGCACTTACAATCAGCAGGGTGTGACCTGCAAGGTGCCTGCAGGTCACTATTTCGTCATGGGTGACAATCGCGACAACAGCCTGGATTCCCGCTATTGGGGCTTCGTGCCGGACGAGAATATTGTCGGCAAGGCGTTTGTGATCTGGATGAATCTCGGTAATTTCGGACGCGTCGGGGCCTTCAAATAACACACCCGCGCGGCGCAGGAACGCTCAACCAGAAGAGGGAAGCGCAAATGGGTCAGATGGGGCAAAGAGGTCGGGCCGGCAATGTTGGCCGGGAGCGGGCGAGCCTGGGCCGACGGCGGACGGAGGGGTTTTCCCTCTGGACACTGCTGGTCGTGATCTTTTTCGTGATCGGCGTCGCGTTGCCGGCACTCCGGGCGATACCGAGCCTGACGGAGTATTTCTCCGTCAAGCGGGCCGCCAGTTACGCGAAGCAGAAGGCCACCAACAAGCGGGAAGTGGTCGAGTATTTTGATAAACAGGCAACCATCGACCGGATTGCCGCGGTGCGGGGGGAAGACCTCCAGATCCGCGAAGACGAGAACGGAACGATCCAGTCGGTCGATTTTGCCTACCGGACCGAAGTTCCCGTCTACGGTCCACTGAGTCTACTGATTAGCTATTCGGGAACGCAGCACTGATATGAACCTCGACGCCTTGCAGCAACGTCTCGGCTACCGATTCAGCAAGCCTGAGTTGCTGCAGCAGGCGCTGACGCACCGCAGCCACAGCGCCCAGCACAATGAACGCCTGGAATTCCTGGGGGATTCGGTGCTGAACTGCGCCGTGGCGGACATGCTGTTCGGCATGTTCAGCAAGCTGGATGAAGGCGACCTGTCGCGCGTGCGCGCCAACCTGGTCAAGCAGCAGGCGCTGTACGAGATCGCCCAGATGCTGCAGCTCTCCGACGCGCTGCGCCTGGGCGAGGGCGAGTTGAAGAGCGGTGGTTTCCGGCGTCCTTCGATCCTGGCCGATGCGCTCGAAGCCATCGTCGGTGCGGTGTTTCTCGACGCCGGTTTCGAAGCCGCGCGTGCGCTGATCCGCAAGCTGTATATCCCCATCCTGGAGCAGGTGGACCCTCGCACGCTAGGCAAGGACGCCAAGACGCTGCTCCAGGAATACCTGCAAGGCCACAAGATCGCCTTGCCGCAATATAACGTAATCGCCACGCACGGCGCCGCGCACAGCCAGCAGTTTGAAGTCGAGTGCATGGTGCCTAAACTGGAAGTCCGGGTGTTCGGCACCGGCGCCTCGCGCCGGGCGGCGGAGCAGGCGGCGGCCAAGCTGGCGCTCGATGAAGTCCAGAAGCTGGTGCCGCAGCTGCTCAAGCGCAGCCGGGCCGAGCGCACGGGCAAGACGCGCAAGCAGCCGGTGCCACCGGACCCACAGTTGTCTCTCAGGTTGAAGGAATGACCGAATCGAACCATCCGCAGCAGCCCGCCGCGGATACCCCAGCCAAGGCGTTCCGCTGCGGCACGGTGGCCATTGTCGGCCGCCCCAATGTCGGCAAGTCCACGCTGATGAATGCGCTGGTCGGCCAGAAGATCAGCATCACGTCGCGCAAGGCGCAGACCACGCGCCACCGGCTCGTCGGCATCCAGACCACCGACGACGCGCAGTATGTCTTCGTTGACACGCCCGGATTCCAGACCCGTCACGCCAGCGCGCTGAACCGCTCGCTCAATCGCGCGGTCACTTCCACGTTGTCCTCGGTGGATCTGGTGCTGTTCGTGGTCGAAGCCGGTTACTACGGCGCGGATGACGAAAAGGTGCTGGCCTTGTTGCCCAAGAATACGCCGGTGCTGCTGGTGACGAACAAGCTCGACCGTGTCACCGACGACCGCGCCGGGGTGATGATGCCCTTCCTGGAAAAGATGGGGCAGCTCTTTCCGTTCCGCGAAGTGGTGCCGATGTCGGCCAAGACGCATGACCATATCACGCGCCTGTTCGAGATCCTGCGGCCTTACCTGCCGGAAGGCGAGCCGATGTACGACGCCGATGCGATGACCGATCGGAGCGAGCGCTTCCTCGCCTCTGAGATCATCCGCGAGAAGGTGTTCCGCTGGACCGGCGACGAACTGCCATACACGAGCACCGTCATCATCGACAAGTTCGAGACGGAAGGGCGCCTGCGCCGCGTGTTTGCCACCATCCTGGTCGAGCGCGACGCGCACAAGGCCATGATCATCGGCAACAAGGGCAGCAAGCTCAAGCAGATTTCGACCGAGGCGCGCCTCGACATGGAAAAGCTCTTCGACGGCAAGGTCTACCTGGAAATGTGGATCAAGGTGAAGAGCGGCTGGGCCGACAACGAAGCCGGACTGCGCGCCTACGGCTACGAGTGAGCAAAATGCCTGACTTCGCGCGCGGAGTCCCCAAGGCCCGCCGCGCCGATCCGGTCGTGGATGAAGCCGCCGAGCTGCTGGACAACCGGGCGCTGCCCGGCATGTCCGACGCCGCCGGCCGCGCCATGATGGATCGGGCGATGCGCATCGTTCCGGCGCGCAGCGAAGCGCGCGTGTCGGAGCAGCCGGGCTTCGTGCTGCATGCGTGGCCGTATCGCGAAACCAGCCTGATCCTCGATGTATTCACCCGCGACCACGGCCGGCTGTCGATGGTTGCCAAGGGTGCCAAGCGGCCGCATTCGTCGCTGCGTCCAGTGCTGCAGCACTTTCATCCGATCTCGCTGTCATGGAGCGGACGTGGTGAGGTCAAGACGCTGACGCGCGCCGAATGGGTCGGCGGCATGCCACCGCTGTCCGGCGATGCGCTGCTGTCCGCGTTCTACCTCAATGAACTGCTGATGCGGTTCTGCCCGCGCGAAGACGGATATCCCGCATTGTTCCGCCACTACATGGCTACGCTCACGCGCATGGCGCATGGCGAGTCCGCCGGCCTGGTGCTGCGCAGCTTCGAGCGCGTGCTGCTGCAGGAAACAGGTTTCGCGGTGGCCTTCGACCAGTGCCTGAGCACCGGCGAACGCGTGCAGCCCGGACTCGACTATGTCTACCAGCCCGAGCGCGGCGTGCGCAGGGCCCAGCCAAGCGACCCGTCGTCGTGGCCCGTGGTGTCGGGCCAGACCTTGCTCGACATGTCGCAGGATGATTACGGGCGCGCGCAGACCGCACTGCAAAGCCGCGCGCTGATGCGCTTCCTTCTGCATTATTATCTGCAGGGTGCGCCGCTCAAGACGCGGCAGATCCTGATCGACCTGCACTACCTTTGACCCGCCGGGCTACCGGCCCACTGCTGATTCCGCAAGCATGATCTTCCACGCAAATCCGGGCGTCATCGACCTTGGCGTCAATATCGACCACGTTGCCACGCTGCGCAATGCGCGCGGCACGGTGTATCCCGATCCGATCCAGGCCGCGCTGCAGGCCGAGGAGGCCGGCGCGGACCTGATCACGCTGCACCTGCGCGAAGACCGCCGCCATATCCGCGACGCCGATGTGCGCGCGCTGCGCCCGCTGCTGACCACGCGCATGAACCTGGAATGCGCCATCACGCAGGAGATGCTCGATATCGCCTGCGAGATCCGTCCACAGGACGTGTGCCTCGTGCCCGAACGGCGCGAAGAGGTGACCACCGAAGGCGGCCTCGATGTAGCGGGGCGTTTTGAACAGGTCAGCGCGGCATGCAAGCAACTCGCCTCGGCGGGTATCCGCGTGTCGCTGTTCATCGACGCCGATGCCGACCAGATTGCCGCCGCCGCCGCCTGTGGCGCGCCCGTGATCGAACTCCATACCGGCCGCTACGCCGACGCGCACACGCCTGACGAGCAGGCTATCGAATTGCGCCGCGTTGCCGATGGCGTCGATGCTGGCATCCGTCATGGCCTGGTGGTCAATGCGGGCCATGGCCTGCACTACACCAACGTGCAGCCCATCGCCGCGCTGCCGGGTATCAAGGAGCTGAACATCGGCCACGCGATCGTCGCGCACGCCGTGTTCGCCGGCTGGCAGAACGCCGTGCGCGAGATCAAGGCCATCATGGTGGCCGCGCGCCTTGGTACCCGCTATCCCGTTGCGGGCAGCCCGGCGTGATCTACGGCGTTGGCACCGACATCATCGAGATCGCGCGCGTGCAAGGCGTGATGGAGCGCACGCGCGGCCGTTTCGCGGAGAAGGTGCTGGGCCCGGATGAACTGGTCAAGTACCACGCACGCAAGGCGCGCTCCGAGCGGCGCGGCCTGGCCTTCCTGGCGACGCGCTTCGCCGCCAAGGAAGCCTTCTCCAAGGCGATCGGGCTCGGCATGCGCTGGCCGATGACCTGGCGCGCGATGGAACTGATGAACCTGCCGTCGGGCGAGCCGACACCGGTATGCCATGGCGAGCTCGCCCAATGGATCCGGGAACGCGGCCTGACGATACGTGTCAGTGTCAGTGATGAACACGCCTATGCGGTTGCTTTTGCAATCGCCGAGCGGGGCGGCCATGCGGCCACTCCGGAAACTCCAGCCTAGCCTCGAACCCTATCCATGACCAAGAAGCTCTCCGGCAAACGGCCGGGACCGGTGGTGCTTGATGTTGTCGGCAAGCAGCTCGACGCCGAAGACGCGCGCCGCATTGCACATCCGCTGACCGGCGGCGTGATCCTGTTCGCGCGCAATTTCGAATCGCGCGCGCAACTGCTGGCGCTGACGCGCGCCATTCGTGCTATTCGCGACGACGTGCTGATCTGCATCGACCATGAAGGCGGCCGCGTGCAGCGCTGCAAGACCGACGGCTTCACGCACCTGCCTGCCATGGGCAAGCTGGGCGAGCTGTGGGACCGCGACGTGCTGGCCGCTACCAAGGCCGCGGTGGCTTGCGGCTACGTGCTGGCCGGTGAATTGCGCGCCTGCGATGTCGACCTGAGCTTTACGCCGGTGCTGGACCTCGACTACGGCCGCAGCGCCGTGATCGGCGACCGCGCCTTCCACGCCGATCCGCGCGTGGTCACCATGCTGGCGGGGCACCTGAACCACGGCTTGTTGCTGGCGGGCATGAGCAACTGCGGCAAGCATTTTCCCGGCCACGGCTACGTGGAAGCGGACTCGCATGTCGCGATTCCCGTGGACGAACGGCCGCTGGAAGAGATCCTCGGGCAGGATGCGCGCCCGTACGACTGGATGGGCCTGTCGCTGTCGTCGGTCATGCCGGCACACGTGATCTATCCGAAGGTCGATCCCAATCCGGCGGGCTTCTCGCCGTTCTGGCTGCAGGACATCCTGCGCGCGCAACTGGGCTTCGAGGGCGTCATCTTCAGCGACGATCTGAGCATGGAAGGGGCCAGCGTGGCCGGCAACGTCACGCAGGCCGCGCGGGCTGCGCTGGCTGCGGGCTGTGACATGGTGCTGATCTGCAACCACCCCGAGCGTGCCGACCAGTTGCTGGCCGAACTCGATAGCGGCATCGACAAGACTTCGCAGCGCCGTATCCGCAAGCTGTTCGCACGCCGCAAGCCGCTCGACTGGAACAAGCTGCAGCAGGAAGGCGAATATCGCGCCGCGCTGCGTTTGCTCAAGGACCACCAACTGATCGCCTGAGCGGGTAGCCGCGTCGTTTGCGGCAGGCAATAAAAAAGGCAGCGAGGCTGCCTTTTCTCGTTTCCGGCCCCGCTTGGTCGGCGGGGCGAGCCGTGCGCTTAGTTGGCGCGGCTGCGGTATTCGCCGGTACGGGTGTCGATTTCGATCTTGTCGCCGATGTTGCAGAACAGCGGCACTTGCAGTTCGAAGCCCGTGTTGATCTTGGCACCCTTCAGCACCTTGCCCGACGAGGTGTCGCCCTTGACGGCCGGCTCGGTGTAGACGATTTCGCGCACCAGCGTGGTCGGCATGTCGACCGAGATGGCTTTCTCGTTGTAGAACACCACTTCGACGGCCATGCCGTCTTCGAGGTAGTTCAGCGCGTCGCCCATGCTGTCGCCCTCGACTTCGAACTGGTTGTAGTCGGCGTCCATGAACACGTACATCGGATCGGCGAAGTACGAGTAGGTGCATTCGCGGCGCTCGAGCATCACGACTTCGAACTTGTCGTCGGCCTTGAACACCGACTCGCCCGGGGCTTCGGTGAGCAGGTTCTTGTACTTCATCTTGACCACGGCAGCATTGCGGCCCGACTTGTTGTACTCGGCCTTCTGCACAACCATCGGGACGCCGTTCATCATGAACACGTTGCCGACGCGGAGTTCCTGTGCGGTTTTCATCTGAACTGTTTTCCTGAAAAAGAAAGTCTCGGAAATTGGTATGGCGAGGTGTGGCGCAGGCGCGGCCAGCAGGAAGCCCTGTCGCCTTGCCGCTTCTGGCGCCTGGCGGGCCCGTGCCCACGTGCGCTTGACCCCGTGCTCAGCGTTCGCTCAGGTCCCCCGCGCCACGGCGCGCGCATGGCAGCGCTGCCGTCTGGTCTGGGAGCCTTGGTTACCCGGCCCGGTCGCCATCAAATCAACCCGCTATTTTACCCGATTTTCACAGAACGCCACGAGATTTGCCGCCAGGTCACCCAAGCCGAGCAGGCGCGCCTGCCATTGGCGCGCGGCTTGTGCCAGCACGGGCAGCTTGCTGCGCAAGGCGGTCCAGTCGGGTGCGTTGCCGTACGCATTCCAGGCGTGCCAGAAATCCGCCAGGGCCGTGGCCGCGGCGGCGTCCACGCCGCTGCGGCTGAACAGCGCGAGCCAGGCGTCGAGCTTGTCGCGGTGCGCGTCCTCATCCTGCGGGTAGATGTGCCACACCAGCGGCCGCGCCGCCCACTGCGCGCGCACGAACGAGTCTTCGCCGCGCACAAAATTGAGGTCACAGGCCCATAGCATTTCGTCGTAGTGCTCCTGCCGCACGAAGGGCACGATGTTGACCTGCAGGTTGCCCCGTACCAGCGCCTTGCCCGGCGCTGCGCTTTCCCCTGACCACGCTGCAAGCTGCTCGGCCGCCATGCCTTGCGGAATCAGGCACTGAATCGGTTCCGAGCCATCGCGCCATTGCTCCAGCAACGCGGGGAGCGCAGTGTTCTGGTACGAAAACAGGCTGACCTTGAGCGCGCTGGCATCGCGGGTCGCGCGCAGCCGGTGCCACAGGGCGGCCTGGGCGGCCGGTCCGGCCAGGAAGGTGTCCCGCTGTGCGCCCAGCATCGATTCGCGCAGCAAGCCGCCGGTCCCGTGCTCGAAACCGGGGAAGAAGAAGTGCTTCGTCAACGGCAGCCGTGGATGCGGCGAAGGCATGCCGTGGTGCTCGCGCACCCAGGACTCCGCGCTCAGGTATTCAAGGTTGATCCATGCCGGGGCGCGCTCGCGTGCCACCATGCGGGCAAGGAATACCTCCGGCAGGTCGCAGGCAAAGGCTTCGATGACGGCGTCGTGCACGGTAAGGTTGCCAAAGCGGGCGCGGTCATCGGCATCGCCACCGGGGCGCCAGGTGCGGATTTCCACGCCGGACAGGCGCTGCTGCCGAGCTGCCGTGTCCAGCGCGGGCGCCAGCCGGGAAAAGCTCTGCAGGTCATCGATCCACAGGCGCACCGCATGGCCGTGTTCCTGCGCAAGCTGGCGTGCCAGCCGCCAGCAGACGCCGATATCGCCGAAATTGTCGATGACGGTGCAGAAGATGTCCCAGGAACGGATTGGCATGTCGGAGGTGGCAGGCAAGGCAGGGCGGGCGGGCAAAGCGAGGGAGGGCAGTGAATTGCTCTAAACTTCGGATTTTAGAGCCGTTGCCGCGAATCGCGAGCCGGCCACATCGAATTGGTCATCGTCCCCCATGTCCGACCCGCTTCCTGACGCTTCGGCCCTGCCGCCCGAAGCGGCACCGGCAGAACCCTTCGACCCCAAGCCCGTCATCGCCCGCCTGCCGGGCCTGCCCGGCGTGTATCGTTATATCGACAGCGCCGGCAACGTGCTCTATGTCGGCAAGGCGCGCGACCTCAAGAAGCGGGTATCGAGCTACTTCAACAAGACCCAGCTGTCGCCACGCATCGCCATGATGGTGGCCAGGATCGCGCGCATCGATACTACCGTGGTGCGCACCGAGGCCGAGGCCCTGCTGCTCGAGAACAACCTGATCAAGGCGTTGGCGCCGCGGTACAACATCCTGTTCCGCGACGACAAGTCCTACCCCTTCCTCAAGCTGACCGGCCATCGTTTTCCGCGCATGGCCTACTACCGTGGCGCCACGGACCGCAAGCACCAGTACTTCGGTCCGTTCCCGAGCGCCTACGCCGTGCGCGAGAGCATGCAGATCCTGCAGAAGGTGTTCCAGCTGCGCACCTGCGAGGATACGGTCTTCAACAACCGGACCCGGCCCTGCCTGCTGCATCAGATCCACCGCTGCACCGGCCCATGCGTGGGCGCGATCAACGAGGCGGACTACGCGCGCGACGTCGGCAATGCGGCGCGCTTCCTGCAAGGCCGCGAAACCGAGGTGCTGGAGGGGCTGCAGTCGAAGATGGAAGAGCATTCCACCCGGCTGGAGTTCGAGCAGGCCGCTGCGGTGCGCGACCAGATCGCGGCGCTGTCGACCGTGCTCAAGCGGCAGGCGGTGGAGGAGGTCGGCCAGGCGCGGGACATCGACGTGCTGGCGGCGGTCGTGGAAGGCGGACGCGCGTGCGTCAACCTGGCCATGGTGCGCGGCGGCCGTCACCTTGGCGACAAGGCCTATTTCCCCGCGCATGCCGACGAGGCGGCGATGATCGTCGAGGACAGCGACGAGGCAGCAGGCGGCGCGGAAGGCGAACCGGCACCGGCCGGGCCGCCGGGCGTGGAACGCATTGCAGCGCGCGTGTTGTCGGCGTTCATGGCGCAGCACTACCTGGATCAGGCGGCGCCCCCGATCATCGTCGTCAGCCACGTTCCCGACGATGCCGCATTGCTGGATGCCCTGGCGCTCCATGCGGGGCGCAAGATCGCGCTGGTGCGGCAGCCGCAGGGTCAGCGCAAGGCCTGGCTGGAGATGGCGCAGCAGGGTGCGGCACTGGCGCTGGCGCGGCGGCTCGCGGAACAGGGCAGCCAGGAGGCGCGCACGCGTGCGCTCGCGGAGACGATCGGCATCGACCTGGAAGACCTGGCATTGCTGCGTGTGGAGTGCTTCGACATCAGCCACACCGCTGGCGAGGCCACGCAGGCGTCCTGCGTCGTGTTTCACCATCACGACATGCAGAACGGCGAATACCGCCGCTACAACATCCAGGACATTACGCCGGGCGACGACTACGCGGCCATGCGCCAGGTGCTGACGCGCCGGTACCAGAAGCTGGTCGAGCAGATGCAGGAGGAGGGCGGCCAGGATGCCGCCGGCGAGGCCTCGTCGCCGCTGCCGCACGTGGTGCTCATCGACGGCGGCAAGGGGCAGGTCGAGGTGGCGCGCCAGGTGTTCGAGGAGCTGGGGCTTGATATCGGGCTGCTGGTGGGCGTAGCCAAGGGCGAGGGCCGCAAGGTCGGCCTCGAAACCCTGGTATTCGCGGATGGCCGGCCATCGCTCGAACTCGGGCAGGGCAGTGCGGCGCTGATGCTGGTCGCGCAGATCCGCGACGAGGCGCACCGCTTTGCCATCACGGGCATGCGCGCGCGCCGGGCCAAGGCACGCACGACCTCGCGGCTGGAAGAGATCGAGGGCGTGGGTGCACGCCGGCGGCAGAAGCTGCTGACCCGTTTTGGCGGCCTGCGCGGCGTCATGGCGGCCAGTATTGACGAGCTGGCCAGCGTCGACGGCATCTCCCGCGGCCTTGCCGAGGAGATCTACCGCCAGCTTCATTGATGCCCCAGGCCCGGCGATTTACCCCGCCGGGCGTGCATTGGCGCCGAAATCGGCGACAATCGCGGAATTCGTCATTGCCCCGTCGGTCTCCGAGCCCCATGCCCTTCAATATCCCGATCCTGCTGACCTGGTTGCGCGTTGCCATGATTCCCCTCGTGGTGGGCGTGTACTACCTGCCGGAAGCATGGCTGCCGATGCACACGAAGAACGTCACGGCGGCGTCCTTCTTCATCGTCGCGGCGGTCACGGACTGGCTGGACGGCTTCCTGGCTCGGCGCTGGAACCAGACCTCGGCATTCGGCGCGTTCCTGGATCCCGTGGCCGACAAGCTGATGGTCACTGCGGCACTGCTGTCGCTGCTGGCACTGGGCCGGGTGGCGGACCTGGTGGCCCTGGTCATCATCGGCCGCGAGATCACGATCTCGGCCTTGCGGGAGTGGATGGCGCAGATCGGCGCTTCCAAGAGTGTGGCGGTGAACTTCCTCGGCAAGCTGAAGACCACGGTGCAGATGATCGCGATCCCGATGCTGCTCTTCAGTGACCGGCTGTTCGGCATCGACGCGCAAGTGGTGGGCACCTGGATGATCTACGTGGCCGCGGTGCTGACGCTGTGGTCGATGTTCTATTACATGAAGCTGGCCTGGCCGCAGATCCGGGAGCGCGCCGGCGTTCTCGGTGAGGCGCGCACACAAAAATGATGCCGCGCGCAAAAAAGTGTTGACGAACAGATCTGCCCTTTGCAATAATCTTGTTCTCGCTGCTGACGACGCAAACGAAAGCGGCGAGATAAGCTGGTTTAACGCAAGAAGCTGTTGTTTGCAGTCAATTGCGTGTTCGCCTCGAAGGTGAGCGTGAAGCAGCGCAATGCGGGAGTAGCTCAGTTGGTAGAGCGCAACCTTGCCAAGGTTGAGGTCGAGAGTTCGAGACTCTTCTCCCGCTCCAGGTTAATTCCGGGTGCGGTAACAAGCGATGGTTTGTCGTCGCACTCGTAGTAGTAAAAGTTTTACGCGGGAGTAGCTCAGTTGGTAGAGCGCAACCTTGCCAAGGTTGAGGTCGAGAGTTCGAGACTCTTCTCCCGCTCCATCCCCAAAGGGAAGCAGCGCTTCCCTTTTTGTTTGGGTTGGTAGCCGCAAGCACCATCAGTTGATGCGGGTACAATTCAGCAGCACGTCACCTGGCGGGGTGGCAGAGTGGTTATGCAGCGGCCTGCAAAGCCGTGTACGCCGGTTCGATTCCGACCTCCGCCTCCAGTTGAAAAAGATGCAGCGCCCGATGGGCGCTGTTTTCGTTTGTGCCTCGTCTGCATCGATCTACGCCTGCGCACCGACTTGTTGAGCCGTGATCCGCAGATACTCGGTAAAGGCCAGCAGCCCCCGTGTCGGAAACTTGTCCTGGTGCACCACTAATTGCAGCGGACGGACAATGCGGGGCAAGCCTTGCCGCACCGCTACCAGCGTGCCGCGCTCCAGTTCATCGCGGACCACGTGCAGCGACAGGCAACTCACGCCGAAACCACTCATCACCGCACGCTTGATCGCCTCGGCGTTGCCCAGCTCCAGCGCGAAGCGTAGCTCGCCCAGCAGGGGCATCAGTCTTTCTTCAATGATCTCGCGTGTGCCGGAGCCCGGCTCGCGCACGATCCATTCGGCATCGCGCAGGCCATCAAGGGGCGCATTCGGCGCGGCAAGTGGATGGGAAGGGCCAACCACGACGACCATCTCGTCATCGCACCACGGCATGCTGCGCAGCTCGCGTTCATGGCTCGCGCCTTCGACGAGCCCGATGTCGGCCTCGAACTGCATCACCGAGCGTAAGACGTCGCGCGTATTGCCGATGCGCAGATCCAGCTGGCACGGGCCGCCCTGCGAAGCGCGAAAGCCCGCCATCAGCGCCGGCAGGATATAGCTGCCGATCGTATTGCTGGCGGCAATGCGCAGCTGCACCCCGGTCTGTGTCGTGAACCGCTCAAGCTCCTGCGCCTGGTCGAGCAATGACAAGGCGCGCGGAAAGAACTGCCGCCCGGTCTCGTTGATGCTGAGACGCCTTGCCACGCGGTCGAACAGTGGGCCGTCGAGCGCACGCTCCAGCTCCGCCAGAGAGGCGCTGACGGCCGATTGGGACATTGAAAGGGCTTCCGAGGCTGCCACCGTGCTGCCGTGCTGAGCCACGGAGACGAAGACCTGGAGCTGGCGCAACGTCAGGCGAAGGGGGCGCTGGTCCATATCGACATTTCAGGTAATTCATACCGATATTACCCGTTTTGCAGATTGAGAGGGGGAAGGTACGCTCCATACACCTAATCAAAAACCTGCCGCCATGTCATCCGTGTCCGCTACCAATTCCGCCCAGGCTATTGCGCCAGCCGCCGTGCTGCCGTGGCATCAGCGCCTGCTGCCTTTGCTGCCCCTTGGGGGCGTGGCATGGCTCGCCATGGTTCTGGCCGACCATCCCGCCGTCTCGCGCTACGGCCTGAGCGCCCTGACGCTGGCCATGTTTGCCGGCATGATCGCCGCCAACACCATGCCCAAGCACTGGCTGCAACCGCTGGCGCCTGGCATGCAGATCGCGCGTCAGCACCTGCTGCGCCTGGGCGTGGCCCTGTATGGACTGCGACTGACCTTTGCCTCGATCGCCGCGCTCGGCCTGTCCGGCATCGTGGTGCCGCTCGCCATGCTGCTCGGTACGCTGCTGTTCGGCACCTTGATCGGTACGAAAGTATTCGGCCTGAGCCGCCGCGAAGCCATCCTGGTCAGCTCGGGCAGCGCCATCTGCGGCGCCGCCGCGGCAATCGCGGTGTCGTCCGTGGTGCGTACCGACGACAAGCAGACGGCGGTCGCGGTGGCCACGGTGGTGCTGTTCGGTACCGTCGGCATGCTGCTCTATCCGTACCTGTTCGAGCTGGTGACGGGCACTTACCACTGGAATGTCACCGAGCGCATGTTCGGCATCTTCACCGGCGCGACGCTGCATGAAGTCGCGCAGGTGATTGCAGCGGGCAAGATGATCGGCGATACGACCGCGGACGCTGCTGTCGTGACCAAGATGGTCCGCGTGCTGGCACTCGGCCCGGTGCTGCTGGTGATGGCCTTGTGGCCGAACAAGGATGCCAAGGCTCAGGGCGGTGGTCCGCGCCTGAGCGGCCTGCTGAAGTCGGTGCCGTGGTTCGCGGTTGGCTTCGTCGCCGTGATGGCGGTGAATTCGGCGGGCGTCGTCCCGCAGGAATGGAAGGGCGGCCTGACCGCGCTGGACAACTGGATGCTTGCCTGTGCCATGCTGGCCATCGGCCTGCACACGCGGATCGGCGACCTGCTGCGCGCCGGGCGCAAGCCGCTTGCCCTCGCTGGCGTGATCTTTGTCTTCCTCATGGCCGGCGGCGCAGCGCTCTGCTACCTGATGGCCTGAACTGAAAGGCGGGATGAGACGGCGGCCGCAGCCAGCTTGGTGCGGCCGACGGGACTCGAACCCGTAAGCCCGTAAGGGCGGCAGATTTTAAGTCTGCTGAGTCTACCAATTTCTCCACGGCCGCGCGGAAAGGCCAATATTGTGGTGGTTGCGCATCCGGGATGCAAGTGCGGGTTGCAAGCGCTTCTTCTCAAAGCCGGTTTTCCAGCCAAGTGATCCGTCTGTTACGGCTCGTAACAATGTCGTGAGCGCCGTTGCACTTGGAAATTTCCGAACCACTAGAATACAGTCATCAGGAATCCGGGACAGAGGGGCGGGAAAAATGAAACGTTGGTGGCTCGCAGCATTCGGTATCGTCGCTGGCCTTGCGTCGGGTGCGGCAATGGCCCATGTGAGCGTTGGCGTTGCGATCGGTGTGCCTGGCGTGGTTGTCGGCGCGCCGGCTTACTATCCTCCGGCCCCGGTGTACTATCCGCCCGCTCCGCCGGTCGTGGTGGCGCCCGCTCCGGTGTACTACGCCCCGGCGCCGGTGTATTACGGTCCGCGGTACTACGGTCCCGGTCCGCGTTATTACGGCCCGCGCTACTATGGCCCGCGTCCGTACTACGGCCCCCGTGGGTACCACGGTCATGGCCATTGGCGCTGATAGCCAGCCCTCCAAGGTTTTTGAAAGAAAGAGCCCCGATTCGGGGCTCTTTTATTTTGTCCGCTTCGCGCGATATAAGTGAAAGGCCGCTCCCGGCAAGTTCCCTAACGGTTCGTGTCATCAAATTTTCTGAACAGACCGCTCAAAGGCTTAGGGATACCACTATTAGGGTTTCCCCTAAACTGCATCTGTGACGCCGCAATGTCACACGAAAAGATCGTGGTCCTCGCGGCGCCTGTCTGTCAGAGAAAAAGGGGAATCTCATGAATATCAAGCGTAGTTTGGCGACTGTCGCCGCCCTGGCGGCGCTTTCCGCAGTGTCACTGCCATCGTTTGCCGGTACGGGCAAGGTCGATCCGTTCCTGGATGGTGCCAAGATCGGGAAGGTGGATGCGTTCACCGACGGCGCGCGTGTCGGCAAGACCGATCCCTATACCGACGGCGCCCGGATCAGCAAGCCGGATCCGTTCACCGACGGTGCCCGCACCAGCAAGCCGGACCCATTTACCGACGGCGCCTGACGCACGACGGTTGCCGGCGTCTCGCGACGTCGGCGGATCGACAACATGACCCGCCTGATGTGCGGGTCATGTTGTTTTGGGCAATTGTGTTTGTCCCTCGCAGGCACACCTCGCGCGGTGACCGGGACATTTGCGCGGCGCTATACTTCCGCCTCACACCGTATGAACATCAGGAGAGTGGTATGCAGCAAAAGACCGTGCTGACGGCAGAAGACGTGAAGAAGATCATGGCCGCAGCAGAGGCCGAGGCAAAGGCGCACCAGTGGGCCGTCTCGATCGTGGTGGTGGACGATGGTGGCCACATGCTTGCCATGCAGCGCCTGGACGGCACGGCGCCGATCTCGGCCTATATCGCGACGGAAAAGGCCCGCACTTCGGCCCTGGGTCGCCGCGAATCGAAGGTCTACGAAGACATGATCAACAACGGTCGCTATTCCTTCATGACTGCCCCGACGCTGCAGGGCATGCTGGAAGGCGGCGTGCCCATCGTCTGCAACGAGCAGGTCGTGGGTGCGGTAGGTGTTTCGGGTGTCAAGTCGACGGAAGACGCCCAGATCGCCCGTGCTGGTATCGCGGCGCTGGGTCTCTGATCCCCGGATCCCCTGATCCCATTTCGCCGGAAGCCCCGCCTGGCTGCGGGGCTGGCAAGCGCGTCGCCTTGCCATCGGCAGGCAGGCCATTCGGCCTGCCGCCTCTCACTTTCCGTGACGGCCGGCACTGCAGTGCCAGCGCCGTGTCATTCCCTTACTTTGTCAGGATCAGCTTGCCGTAGCGCGTGACGCGCAGCGTGTAGATGTCGCCGTTATGGCGGATCGGCAGCGTCGTGGCCCCACGCATGATGGTTTCGAGCGCGACAGGCTCGGCCACGGGCGAATTCGGCAGGCTGTCGCGTACCAGGGCTTCCAGGCGCGCCGGAATGGCCGCCACGGCGGATTTCACGGATTCCAGCGCGGATGCCGCAGGCGTATCGCGTCGGCCCTGCGGGGCAACTTCCACGCGCCGCAGCGACAGGCGGCGGCGGGTAACTTCACGGGGTTGCGACAGCGGCAGGGAAAGGGTGCTCATCATCTGGCTCCGTTCGGCAATGAGGGATTGGCTTGCACGCCGGGCGCATGGCGTCACCGGAGGTCCGTGCTTGCGATGAAAGAATCATAAATGAGAACCGTTATCATTTCAACGGGGCCGATCAATCGTTACACAGTTGGCGCATCGGTCCAGTCAAAGAAAAAGGGCATCCCCGTGGGATGCCCTTCATTCCGCATAGCCAGGTCAGGCCGTGCCTACTGTTTCGGTTCGGTGATGAAGCCGATCTTGCCGAGCCCGCCGTGCTGTGCGGCGGCCATGACTTCGGCCACGCGTTCATAGCGCACCTCGCGGTCCGCGCGCAGGTGCAGTTCGGGCTGCGGTTCCTGCTGGGCGGCCAGGGCGATGTTGTTCGCCAGCGTGGTCTCGTCGACTTCAGTCTGGTTCCAGTAGACCTTGCCCTGGGCATCGATCGAGACATTGATGCTCTGCGGCTTGGAATCGTTCGGCGTATTGCTTGCGCGCGGCAGGTCGATCTTTACCGCGTGATTGATGACCGGGATCGTGATGATGAAGATGATCAGCAGGACCAGCATGACGTCGACCAGCGGCGTCATGTTGATTTCGCTCATCACCTCGTCATCGTCGCCGTCGAGGGTGCCAAATGCCATGATGACTTCCTTGATGCGAGGGTGTTACTGCCGTGCCGCGGCAAGCCGCACGGCGTTGTCTTCGGCGCGGGTGCCGGTCGGGCGAACGCGCGCGCCGGTCACGAAGTAGGCGTGCAGGTCGTGGGCGAAGCGGTTCAGCTTGGAGATGACCGCCTTGTTGCCGCGCGTCAGCGCGTTGTAGCCGAGCACCGCGGGAATGGCCACGGCCAGGCCGAAGGCCGTCATGATCAGGGCTTCACCGACCGGGCCGGCGACCTTGTCGATCGTGGGCACGCCCGAGGCGCCGATGCCGATCAGCGCATGATAGATGCCCCACACCGTGCCGAACAGGCCCACGAACGGTGCGGTGGAACCCACCGAAGCCAGTACCGCCAGGCCGGACTGCATGCGCGCAACGGCTTCGTCGATCGAGCTCTTGAGCGAGCGCGTCAGCCAGTCCGAAATGTCCATCACGTCATGCAGCTGCGGCTGGCTGGCGCGGTGGTGCTGGGCGGCGTCCTTGCCGGCGATGGCCAGCGTGCGGAACGGGTTGGCGTCGTTGGCGCCCAGCGTTTCCAGGGCGTGGTCGAAGTCGTCGGAGTGCCAGAAGCGCTTTTCCGCGCCGTGCGCCATCTTCTTGAGGCGAACCAGATCCCACGCCTTCGTAAGGATCACGATCCACGACAAGAGCGACATGATCAGCAGAATGATGGCCGTCGCACGCATGACGAAATCGCCTTGCGACCAGAGGTGGGAAAGTCCGAGGTCCTGCATGTTGGTTCCTGGTGAGTACGTTGTAGGTTGAGATCAGTTCAGTTCGAAGCCAATCGGCTGCTGCGCGGTCACGGCAATGGCGCGGCCGTTGTCCATGTACGGCTTGCAGCGCATGCGCTGGACGGCGTCGACGGCAGCCTGGTCCAGCCGTGACGATCCGCTGGAGGATACTACCGACGTCTTGACCACCTTGCCGGTTTCATCCGTTGTCAGGCGCACCACGGCCTTGCCGGTCTCGCCCATGCGGCGCGACTGCGCCGGATAGCTTGGCTGCGGCGGCGAGCACTGGATCTCGCCGATCCCCACGGCGCGCGGCGCGGACGAGACGGGCGCAGGTTCGGGCGCGGGCGCTGCGGGAGCCGGGGGGGCGGGCGGCGTCGGTGGCGCTTCGATCGCGGTGGGCGACGGCGGCAGCGCGGCGACCGGTTGCGGAACCGGCTTGGGCTGCGGCGGCGTCGGCCGCGGCGTGGTGACCTTCACCTGCTTGGGCGGCGTTTCCGTCTTGGGCTTGGGCGGCTCCGGAGCGGGCGGCTTGGGCTGCTCGAGCGGAATGATGCGGGCAATGATTTCCGGGGCAATCACCGCCTCGGTCATCTTGCGGCCCAGGCCGCTCTGGATCAGGTAAAGCAGGCCGGCGTGGAACAGCAGGACGGCGAGCGTAATCTTGAGGAAGCGTTGATCGAACATGAGGTGAACAACAGTGTCTGCCGACCGGCACAGAGTCACTTGCGATAGAACAGGATCAGCGAGATACCACATCCGACCAGCAAGCTAACAAGCAATTCCATGATAAACGCTCCTGCAATACGGTTGCCGGGGAGCGCCACTCTCGGGCGGCGTGTCAGTGGAGCAGTATAAACGATAATGATTCTTATTTGTTGTGATTTGTGCGCCGCAGCTGGAAATTTGTCCAAAGGGCAGTTATACCCCCAAATCCAGGCAGCATTTCGAGGGGGAGGGCGGCACAACAATGGCGGGCATGGCGAGGCGTTCGGAATGCGCCGCAAGCCGCAAAGCGCGCTAGCATAGGGAAAAGAGTGCGAGCGGGTTGGTACCCCTGTTGCGGCGTCGCAATCGGGGGCACGGGGATGAGGCCATGGACTTCACACGTTTTGCTGAAGAGGACCGCTCCAAGATACTGCGCCCCGGGCCGGGCCTGTCGGCCAGTTCGGCGCTGGACTGGATGTGCGCCCAGTTTGCCCTGCGGGTCGTGTGCGCGCTGGGGCCGCGATTCAACCTGCGCAGCAATATCAATGACGTGCTGACGGTCAGCGCGCAGGAAATGGTGTGGCCGTATGGTGTCGTGCTGCGCGTGCAGCGCTTTCTGTCGGCCCGCTGCGCCGACATGCCGGCGTGGAAAGGGGCGGGACGCCTGACGCCCGAGGAGTTCCTGGAGCGCCATGGCCAATGGAACAGCGCTTTCGACGAGAGCGCGCTGTTTTACTACCTCGACGAGTACGTCAAGCACCACGCCAAGGACATGTTCGCGGTGTTCGATGCCTCGGCTTCGGCCATCGCATCGCGGCTCGATGGCGAGCGCGTGCTGCTGGTACGCAATATCGACATGCTCAGTCATGTGCTGGACCTGCCCGAGCACGAGCGCAAGCTGTTGCTCTTCGCGGCGCTGGCCAAGTACAAGCGCGACCTGCGCGCCGTGATGGTGGACTGTAAGGTGGCGCACAGCCAGGAGGCGTTCCAGATCCTGTCCGGGCTGACCGGCGCGAGCCCGGCGGACGTCGCCGCGTCGCTGCGTCCCGGTTCGCGGCTGGAGACGCTGAACCTGATCGAGCAGCCCTTGCCCGAGAACAGCGTGACCGACCTGGGCGACCTGATGCGCCTGTCCGACCGCCTGCTGCATGTGCTGCTCGGCAACTATGCCAACGAGGCCGAGATGATGGCGGTGTTCACGCGCCCGGCCGCGCCGCCCACGCTGACCGTTGCCGATTATCCGCATGTCGACACCGACGCGCGCTATCTTTCCGCGCTGCTTTCCAATGCCACGCGCCAGCATGCGGCGGGCGTGAACGTGCTGATCTACGGCCCGCCCGGCACTGGCAAGACCGAGTTCGCGCGCTTGCTGGCAGGCGAGGCGGGCTGCGAACTGTATGAGGTCGATTGCCTGGACCGCGACGGCAACAGCCTCTCGGGCAAGGACCGCTATCGCTCGCTGCAGGTGTCGCAGGCCTTCCTGCGCGGGCGGCCGCGCACCGCGTTGCTGTTCGACGAAGTGGAGGACGTGTTCCCCGGCAGTTCGCGCGAGCTGATGAGCCTGTTCGGCCAGGAGGATGCGCGTGCTTCGGTGAACGGCAAGGCCTGGGTCAACCAGACGCTGGAGCAGAATCCGGTCCCCGTGATCTGGATCTCGAATTCGATCCGGCAGATCGATCCCGCCTATCTGCGCCGTTTCCAGTTCCATCTCGAACTGAAGATCCCGCCGCCGCTGGTGCGCGAGAACATCATCCGCAAGCACCTTGGCGGGCTGGATGTCAGCGATCCGTTCATCACCGCGCTGGCCGGGCGCAAGACGCTCACGCCGGCCCAGGTGCAGTCCGCCGCGCGCTTCGTGCAACTGGCCCGGCCCGACGTGGAGGAGCCGGTCGAGGCGCTGATCCTGCGCCAGCTCGAGCACGCCGACCGCGCCATGGGGCTGCGGCCGGAGGCCGAGGTCAGGCCCGTGGTGACCCACTATCGGCTGGACAACCTGCACCTGGAAACACGCTACGACGTGGCAAAGATCATTGAAGCGCTACGCGTGCGGCAGCGTGGCACGCTGTGCTTCTATGGGCCGCCTGGCACGGGCAAGACCGCGCTGGCCGAGCATATTGCCGCGGCGCTGGACACGCCCCTGATGATCCGGCGCGCCTCGGACCTGATGAGCAAGTACGTGGGCGAGACCGAGCAGCAGATTGCCGCCATGTTTGCCCGCGCCGAGGAAGACGGCGCGGTGCTGCTCCTCGATGAAGCCGACAGCTTCATGCAAAGCCGGCAGCAGGCCGTGCGCAACTATGAGGTGTCGGAAGTCAACGAGATGCTGCAAGGCATGGAGCGCTTCAACGGCATCTTCGTCTGCACGACGAACCTGTTCGACCGCATCGACGAGGCTGCGTTGCGCAGGTTCTCGTTCAAGATCCGCTTCCTGCCGCTGAAGGCCGGCCAGCGCGCCACGATGTTCGTCGATGAAGCGCTGGATGGTGACGAGGCCCGGTTGACGGATGCCATGCGGCAAGAGCTCGATGCGATGGATTGCCTGACGCCCGGCGACTTCGCCACGGTCAAGCGTCAGTGCGTGCTGCTCGGCGATTCGCTGACGCCGGAAGAATTTCTCGCGCAGTTGCGGCACGAGCACGCGGTCAAGCCGGACGTGCGGGCGCACCGTCCGCTCGGTTTTTTGCGCTAGGCGTCAGAAGGCAGGGGCGGGTTCGATGGTCACTGTCTCCGCCTGCGCTTCGATATGCAGCAGCGCGGCCGCCATCTGCCTAAGATGGGTGGCATCCTTGGTCGAGGCGAAGCGGTCCAGCGGCATGGCATCGGGTGCGCTTGCCAGGGCGTGTTCCGTCAGCTTGCGCGCCAGCTGACGCGCAATGGCGCTGCCGGTATCGACCAATGCCAGCTGGTCGCCCACCATGCCGCGGATGGTGTCCGAGAGGAACGGGTAGTGGGTGCAGCCAAGTACCAGCGTGTCGGCGCCAGCCTCAAGCATCGGCGTGAGGTAGTTGTTCAGCCGGCCGCGTATGTCAGGCCCGTCGATGTCGCCTTGCTCGATCAGTGGCACCAGGCCGAGCCCTGCTTCGCAGATGAACTGGCTTTCCCCATCTAGCGACGCCAGCAGTCGCGCAAACTTTGCGCTCTTGAGCGTATTGGCTGTGGCCAGCACACCTACCACCTTGCTTCGGCTGGCCGCCGCCGCGGGCTTGAGGCCAGGTTCAACGCCAATAATCGGCACCGGCAGTGTCTGGCGCAGCAGTTCCACGGCGTGACCGGTCGCGGTGTTGCAGGCGATCACGAGCGCCTTGCAGCCTTGCGCCAGCAGCCATTCGCACGCCTGCAGCGTGCGTGCCTGCACGAAAGACTCCGGTTTCTCGCCATAGGGCGCGTACTTGGAGTCAGCCAGGTAAAGCAGGGACTCTTGCGGCAGCAATGCGCGGATCTCGCGCAGCACCGACAGGCCGCCGAGGCCGGAATCGAAGACGCCGATGGGAGCGGGGTTCACGTTGGGCAAGCGGAAGGGCGGGGGTGGAAAAAAAGCCGGGGAGAACCCGGCTTTTTCATGCAAGCGCGCAATCTTACAGCGCCGCGACCGGAATCTTGCCGATCTTTGCCTGCCATTCGGCGGGGCCGGTCTTGTGCACCGAGGTACCCTGGCTGTCCACGGCGACCGTCACGGGCATGTCCTTGACGTCGAACTCGTAGATGGCTTCCATGCCGAGGTCTTCGAAGCCGACCACCTTGGCTTCCCGGATCGCCTTGGCCACCAGGTAAGCGGCGCCGCCCACGGCCATCAGGTAGGCCGACTTGTGCTTCTTGATGGCCTCGATGGCGACCGGTCCGCGCTCGGCCTTGCCGATCATCGAGATCAGGCCGGTCTCGGCCAACATCATCTCGGTGAACTTGTCCATGCGCGTGGCGGTGGTGGGTCCGGCCGGGCCGACGGCTTCGTCGCGCACCGGATCGACCGGGCCGACGTAGTAGATCACGCGGTTCTTGAAGTCCACCGGCAGCTTCTCGCCCTTGGCCAGCATGTCGGCGATGCGCTTGTGCGCGGCGTCGCGGCCGGTCAGCATCTTGCCGTTGAGCAGCAGGGTCTGGCCCGGCTTCCACGACGCGACTTCTTCCGGCGTCAGCGTGTTCAGGTCGACGCGCTTCGAAGTTTCGGTGTTGGGCGCCCACTCGACCTTCGGCCATTGCGACAGGTCCGGCGCTTCGAGCTTGGCCGGGCCGCTGCCGTCCAGCGTGAAGTGCGCGTGGCGGGTCGCGGCGCAGTTCGGGATCATCGCGACCGGCTTGGACGCGGCGTGCGTCGGGCTGGCCATGATCTTGACGTCGAGCACGGTAGCCAGGCCGCCCAGGCCCTGTGCGCCGATGCCCAGTGCGTTGACCTTCTCGTACAGCTCGACGCGCAGTTCCTCGATCCAGTCCTTCGGACCGCGGGCGATGATGTCCTGGATGTCGATCGACTCCATCAGCGATTCTTTCGCCATCACCATCGCCTTCTCGGCGGTGCCGCCGATGCCGATGCCCAGCATGCCCGGCGGGCACCAGCCGGCGCCCATGGTCGGCACGGTCTTCAGCACCCAGTCGACGATCGAGTCGGACGGGTTCAGCATCACGAACTTGGACTTGTTCTCCGAGCCGCCGCCCTTGGCCGCGACCTGGATGTCCACGGTGTTGCCCGGCACGATCTCGTAGTGGATCACGGCGGGGGTGTTGTCCTTGGTGTTCTTGCGGGCGCCTTCGGGCGGGCTGACGATCGACGCGCGCAGCACGTTGTCCGGATGGGTGTAGCCGCGGCGCACGCCCTCGTTGATCATGTCCGTCAGGCTCATGGTGGCGCCATCCCAGCGCACGTCCATGCCAACCTTGACGAACACCGTGACGATGCCGGTGTCCTGGCAGATCGGGCGCTTGCCTTCGGCGCACATGCGGCTGTTGGTCAGGATCTGCGCGATCGCATCCTTGGCGGCCGGACTCTGCTCCAGCTCGTAGGCACGGCCCAGGCTGGTGATGTAGTCCATCGGATGGTAGTAGCTGATGTACTGCAGGGAGTCGGCGACGCTCTGGATGAGGTCTTCTTGCTTGATGACGGTCATTTTATGGGGGGTGGCAGCGGTGAAACACAGCCCGAAATCATACACCTAGCCGGGGCGCTCTGCCCGTTTGCATACAGGCGTCTACAGTGCGCGGGGCGCCTTTTTCGCCGCTTGGAGGCACTGCAAGGCGCAAACAAAAACCGCGGCGCAGGGCCGCGGTCAGAAGTGAAGCTAACGTTGCATGCAGCTTCAGTGCGATTGAGACTTGGCATGAGCGCCGGCGGGGTGGGAAACCATCCGGTCCACCCAGGCCATCGCCACGGCCGACAGCAGGAAAGCGAGGTGGATCGCCACCTGCCACATGATGGTGTGGGTCGTGCGCTGTTCGGCGTCGATGAAGGTCTTGAGCAGGTGGATCGACGAGATGCCGATCAGTGCCATCGACAGCTTCACCTTGAGCACGCCGGCGTTGACATGGTCGAGCCACTCGGGCTCGTCGGGGTGGTTGTCGATCCCCAGGCGCGAGACAAAAGTTTCGTAGCCACCCACGATCACCATGATCAGCAGGTTGGAGATCATCACCACGTCGATCAGGCCCAGCACCACCAGCATGATCTTGTTCTCGTCGTACTCGGTCACGTGCGACAGCAGGTGCCACACCTCGACCATGAAGTGATAGACGTAGACGCCCTGCGCGACGATCAGGCCGAGGTACAGCGGCAACTGGAGCCAGCGGGAGGCAAAGATAAGGCGGGGGATCGGGCGCATCGAGGATTGGGCCATGGGCAATGAGCTAGGTCTTTGTTACAAGACATTCGAAATGGGTCTGGATTGTACCGCGCCCATGTTTGCGTGCCGCGTGACTGTCACGCCCTGAAACGATTCAGGCCCTATCCTGCAACACCCGGCGCGCCAGCGGCCCGGGCCAGCTCGCCAGCAGGATGCCGCCCAGCACGCAGCCCAGCGCGATGGCATGCGGCCAGCCCGGTGTCTCGCCCAGGAAGACAATGCCGTAGGCGGCTGCCGCCACCGGCAGCACCGACGTAAAGACGCCCGCGAGTTGGGCCGGTACATGACGGATGCCCTTCATCCACAGCCAGAACGAGAACACGCTCGCGGACAGTGCGTACCACAGCAGCATCAGCCAGGTCTGCGTGGGCACGGTGGACGGGTCGAAATCCAGCAGCGGAATGAAACCGAGCGGCAGCATCAGCAGGCCGCCAATCAGGTGGGTGTAGGCGCAGATCTCGATCGCGGCCAGCGTCTGCGTCAGCCGACGCGACAGGATCACGTAGATCGATTCGCAGACCACGGCACCCAGGATCATCAGGTTGCCGAGCAGGGCCTGGCTGCCGCCGCTGCCTGCGCCATGCGAACTGCCGCGGGCTACGTTGAGCACCGCCACGCCGGCCACGGCCAGCAGCACCGACGCCACGGTCCGGCGCGACAGCCGTTCACGCAGCCACAACCAGGACAGGATGGCCACCGTCGCCGGGATCGTGCTCGTAATCACGCCCGCGGCCATGGCGCTGGTCAGGCGCACCCCATTGAGCATCAGCAGCGTGAACAGGAAGGTGCCGAAGAACGCCTGCAGAAACAGGTTGCGCCACTCCGCGCGCGACACCTGGCGCATGCGCGATGGCCGGTACCACGGTGACAGGCAGACGATGGCGATGACAAAGCGCAGCAGCGCAAACAGCAGCACCGGCACATGGGCGATGATGGATTTGCCCAGGCCGACGTTGCTGCCGACGAGTGCCATCGAGGCGATCAGGAAGAATGGGTAGACGGACACGGATGCTGCCTCGGGGAGTGAGCACGAAGCCCCTTGTGCGGGCCGGGTGCGGGCAGACTGCGGTGGTTCAGCAGGTGCCGGAATAGGGCGCGTTGTGGACGCTGAGGCGCCCGAATATCGGGCCCGGGGCATTATAGCTGTGCTAGCCTAATGAAGAAGGCTGCACATTCCTTGCCATGGCTATAGACACGCAGGCTTGTTGCTTTGCAGCAAGGTTCCGGGCCCAGCCGTAGCGCGGGAGAGCGTCAGGTTTAAGTAAGCCGCCGGGCGTACTTTGGCAGCCAAGCCGTTCAGTCAAAAACCAGGAGACCAGCCTTATGTCCGCTATCGAATCGGTGATGCAAGAGCATCGCGTTTTCAATCCGCCCGAGTCCTTCGTCCGGCAAGCCACGATCTCGGGCATGGATGCCTACCGCGCGCTCTGCGCCGAAGCGGAGCGCGACTACGAAGGCTTCTGGGCCAGCCGCGCACGCGATCTGCTGCACTGGAACAAGCCGTTCACCAAGGTACTCGACGAGAGCAATGCCCCGTTCTACAAGTGGTTCGAGGACGGCGAGCTCAATGCCTCCTACAACTGCCTGGACCGCAACCTGCAGAACGGCAACGCCGGGAAGACCGCGATCGTGTTCGAGGCCGACGACGGCACCGTGACGCGCGTGTCCTACCAAGACCTGCACGCCCAGGTCTGCCGCTTCGCCAATGGCCTGAAAAAGCTCGGCATCAAGAAGGGCGACCGCGTGGTGATCTACATGCCGATGTCGGTCGAAGGCGTGGTGGCGATGCAGGCCTGCGCGCGCCTGGGCGCCACGCATTCGGTCGTGTTCGGCGGCTTCTCGGCCAAGTCGCTGCAGGAGCGGCTGGTGGACGTGGGCGCCGTGGCGCTGATCACCGCCGACGAGCAGATGCGCGGCGGCAAGGCGCTGCCGCTCAAGGCGATTGCCGATGACGCGCTCGCGCTCGGTGGCTGCGAGGCGGTGAAGGACGTGATCGTCTATCGTCGCACCGGCGGCAAGGTCAACTGGGTGGAAGGCCGCGACCGCTCGATGGAAGATGTCTCCGCTGGCCAGCCCGATACCTGCGAGGCCGTGCCCGTGAGCGCCGAGCACCCGCTGTTCGTGCTCTACACCTCGGGTTCGACCGGCAAGCCCAAGGGCGTGCAGCACAGCACCGGCGGCTACCTGCTGTGGGCGCTGATGACGATGCAGTGGACCTTCGACATCAAGCCCGACGATCTCTTCTGGTGTACCGCCGACATCGGCTGGGTCACCGGCCACACCTACATCGCCTATGGCCCGCTGGCCGCGGGCGCGACGCAGATCATCTTCGAGGGCGTGCCGACCTACCCGAACGCCGGCCGCTTCTGGGACATGATCGCGCGCCACAAGGTCAGCATCTTCTACACCGCGCCCACGGCGATCCGCTCGCTGATTAAGGCCGCCGAGGCCGACGAGAAGATCCACCCGAAGCAGTACGACCTGTCGAGCCTGCGCCTGCTCGGCACGGTGGGGGAGCCGATCAATCCCGAAGCGTGGATGTGGTACTACAAGAACATCGGCAACGAGCGCTGCCCGATCGTCGACACCTTCTGGCAGACCGAGACCGGCGGCCACATGATCACGCCGCTGCCGGGCGCGACGCCGCTGGTGCCGGGTTCATGCACGCTGCCGCTGCCGGGCATCATGGCGGCCATCGTCGACGAGACCGGGCAGGATGTGCCGAATGGCGCCGGCGGCATCCTGGTGGTCAAGCGCCCGTGGCCGGCGATGATCCGTACCATCTGGGGCGATCCGGAGCGTTTCAAGAAGAGCTACTTCCCCGAAGAGCTGGGCGGTACGCTGTACCTGGCGGGCGATGGCTCGATCCGCGACAAGGACACCGGCTACTTCACCATCATGGGCCGCATCGATGATGTGCTGAACGTGTCGGGCCACCGCATGGGCACGATGGAAATCGAGTCGGCGCTGGTGGCCAACCCGATCGTCGCCGAGGCCGCCGTGGTGGGCCGCCCGGACGACACCACGGGCGAGGCCATTTGCGCGTTCGTAGTGCTCAAGCGTTCGCGTCCGAGCGATGCCGAGGCGCAGCAGATCGCCACGGAGCTGCGCAACTGGGTGGCCAAGGAGATCGGCCCGATCGCCAAGCCCAAGGACATCCGTTTTGGTGACAACCTGCCGAAGACGCGCTCGGGCAAGATCATGCGGCGCCTGCTGCGTTCGCTGGCCAAGGGCGAGGAAATCACGCAGGACATCTCGACGCTGGAAAACCCCGCGATTCTTGATCAACTGAAGCAGGCGCAATAACCGGATCAACCGGTAACCGCCAGCCGGACAGGACCCGCCGCCGTGCTCAGCGCGCCGGCGGGTTCTTCACTGTAAATCCCCCTTAACCGTCCGACCGCCGCCTATGCCCGACGCCCAGTCGCGTTTCCGCCGCCGGCTGATGCTGTACTACGGCTTGTTCACACTGGGTTTGTTCGGCTTCGTCGGCATGATGGGGCTGCTCGAAAAATCCAATGCCGATGCGCTCTGGCTCGGCTATGTCTTTCTCTTTATCACGATCGCGATCTACGCCTGCATTGGCCTGATCTGCCGCACATCCGACCTCAACGAATATTACGTAGCCGCGCGGCGGGTGCCCGCCATGTTCAACGGCATGGCGATCGCGGCCGACTGGATGAGCGCGGCGTCGTTCATCGGCCTGGCTGGCATCCTGTTCGCGTCCGGCTATGAAGGGTTGGCCTACGTGATGGGATGGACGGGCGGCTATTGCCTGGTCGCATTCCTGCTCGCGCCGTACTTGCGCAAGTACGGCGGCTACACGATTCCCGATTTCCTGGCAGCGCGGTACGGCAATGGCAAGCCGGGCGGCAACCTGCCCGTGCGCGCCATTGCCGTGCTGGCGGCATCGCTGTGCTCGTTCGTCTATCTCGTCGCGCAGATCCAGGGCGTTGGCCTGGTAGTCACGCGCTTTATCGGCGTCGATTTCGCGGTCGGCATTTTCTTCGGGCTGGCCGGCATCCTGGTCTGCTCGTTCCTGGGTGGCATGCGCGCCGTGACGTGGACCCAGGTGGCCCAGTACATCATGATGATCGTCGCCTTCCTGGCCACGGTCTCGATGATCGCATGGAAGCATCATCAGGAAATGGTGCCGCAGCTCAGCTATGGCCCGATGCTGACCAGGCTGGACCAGCGCGAACGACAGATCGAACGGGAGCCGGCCGAGCAGGCGGTGCGAGAGTACTACCGGCAGCAGGCCATTCAGATGCAGGACCGTATTGCGCGCCTGCCGGAATCGTTCGGCGAGGAGCGCGCGGCGCTCGATGCGCGGCTCCTGGATCTGCGCGCGCGCAATGCGCCACTGCGGGAGATCAAGGCACTGGAACGCGAACGCATCGATTTCCCGGTCGATGCGGCCGCCGCGAAGCAGCAATGGAACCAGATGCGTGAAGACGCGCTCTCGCGCAGCAAGCCTTCCACGCCGTCGACGGAGCCCTATCCCTCGGCGTCCGAGCAGGAGCGCGGGAACAAGCGGCTGAATTTCGTGCTGCTGGTGTTCTGCCTGATGGTGGGGACGGCCAGCCTGCCCCATATCCTCACGCGGCTGTACACCACGCCGTCGGTGAAGGAGACGCGCAACTCGGTGGCGTGGGCCATATTCTGCATCGCCTTGCTATACGTATCGGCCCCCGCGCTGGCGGCGCTGGTCAAATACGAGTTCTTCCAGCATGTGGTCGGCACGCCTTATGCCGAACTGCCGCAGTGGGTCGTGCAGTGGCGCAAGGTCGATCCCCCCGTGTTCGCGCTGCGCGACGTGAACGGCGATGGTATCGTGCAGTGGGCGGAAATCCTGCTACAGCCAGACATGATCGTGCTGGCGGCGCCCGAGATCGCAGGACTGCCGTACGTGATATCGGGGCTGATCGCGGCCGGGGCGCTGGCGGCTGCGCTCTCCACGGCGGACGGCTTGTTGTTGACGATTGCCAATGCGCTGTCGCATGACGTCTTCTATCACATGGTGGACCGCCAGGCGAGCCACCAGCGGCGCGTCACCACGGCCAAGATCGTGCTGCTCGGCGTGGCGCTGTTCGCTTCGTACGTCACATCGCTGCGTCCCGGCAACATCCTGTTCCTGGTCGGCGCCGCCTTCTCGCTGGCCGCGTCGAGCTTCTTCCCGGTGCTGGTGCTGGGCATCTTCTGGCGCCGCACCACCGCCGCCGGCGCGGTGGCAGGCATGGCAGCGGGCCTTGGCATCTCGGTCTACTACATCTTCGTCAACTATCCGTTCTTCACCCGCATGACGGGGATTTTCGGCGACCGATGGTTCGGCGTGGACCCGATCGCGTCCGGCGCCTTTGGCGTCCCGGCGGGCTTCGCGGCGGCCATCCTTGTCAGCCTGGTGACGCCCAGGAACGCGCCGGTGATCGATCGCCTGGTGACTTACCTGCGAAAGGGGTAGACGCCAGGTCAGGAATTGCTGGACTCGTCGGAGACCTCTGCTATAATCGCGGACTTCCCGGAGAGATGGATGAGCGGTTTAAGTCGCACGCCTGGAAAGCGTGTATAGGTTAATAGCCTATCGGGGGTTCGAATCCCCCTCTCTCCGCCAGGATTCTGCAAGGCTTTGCCGGTTAGCAGTCGCTAACGACAAAGTCCCAAACAAGGGCTTGGGTCATTGACCCCGGCCCTTTTTGTTTGCCTGGAGCGGGGCGATCGCCATCGCAATCGGCTCCTCGTCGTCTTCCGACAGCGTCGCCGCAAATTCCGCCATGGCCGTCTCGAGGGCCGGTTGCGTGGCTTGCCGGAAGCGCCATTCGGCGTGCAGGAGTCGCATCGCGAACGGGGTCAGCATCGAGCCATTGCCGCGCGCGCCGACGATGAGTGGCTGCCCCAGCGCCTTTTCCCAACTCCGTATCAGCGTCCAGCCATGCCGTTGGGATAATCCGTTGGCGGCGGCCGCCTTGCCCATGGACCGGGTGTCCCGGATGGACGCGAGCACGCGCAGGACCTTTGCGCCGGTGCGCGGGTTGTCGTCCGTGGTCAGGACCGGAAACAGCTCGAAGTTGAATTCCATCGGGCAGGCCAGCAGATGTCTTCCAGTGCTGGCGCGGCTCCAGTGGGAAGGACGCCTCTGCACATGTATTAAATGAGAATCATAACTGATTGCATTCGTAGTTTGCGATGATCAGGGGTAAACCGGGAGTTAGTGCTTAAGAAACCGGGGGCGTATGCGGCCCTGGCCTCATGCGGAATTCAGGATGCCTGGCGGCCGACCGGCCTGACGCTCGGCATGCCGTCGATGTTTTCGATGCGAGGCAGTTCGCCGAGGGCAATGCGCTGCCTCACGGTGTCCATCAGTTCAGCCGTGTCCCACTGGCCGTCGCCTATCAGGGACGACGCCTCGCCGGTGACGGAAAAGCGGCCGCCGCAACGGGCGCAGCGGTACATCCGATCGCCCTGAAGGGGATCGCGACGGTTATACCAACGCCGTGCCAGATCGCCGCACAACAGGCACGGTACGGCTGTGATGGAGCTCAAGATTCGACTCCGGGGCACGGGCGGTGATCGTTCGGAATGGCTTTGTCCTTCAGCGCGGGCCCGATCTGCGCATCCGTGCCTGTGCTTCGCAGGCGGACCGTCCCGTCCTCCCGGCAAATCTCCAGGTCGACCTGCTCTTTTCGCGCGTAGTACCACCCCGCGGCAATGGCAGCTTCAAGCGTGGCGAAATGAAGCGGTGCCGGCAGGCCATCTGCCTGCATCGACCAACCCAATACGGCCGGCAATACGCGAACCATTCGCGAAGGCATGCCAATCTCCTCGAGCAGGGTAGCGAAATACTGTATAGGAAGATGACTGCATATTCGGATGTCCTGAAAGCGACCATTTTGGCGCCACGCACGGCGTGCCGTTTGGAGTGACTTGTGTCTATCCTCAAGGGAAAACCGAATTGCGGGAGAGAGACATGCTTGACCTTGAAACCAGGCTTCTGGATCTCGACCGCAGCACTCGCTATATCCGCGAAGGCCGCGCGCGGATCCGGCACCAGATTGCGCTCGTCAAGGCACTGCGCGCCAAAGGTTATGACGCCACGTCGGCATGCGAACTTCTGGCCGCCTTGCGCTGTGCGATGGCCGCGGAGCGCCAGCACCGCGCGTTGATCGTCGTGCTCAGCGCTTGTCCTGACCCGCAAGCCGCTCGCCGGCATGCCTTCCAGCGCACCGCGATACCGCTTGGAGCAAAGGGCTGAGAAAAATGCGCCGACAAATGGCTTTCCCATGCCCCGGCAGAAACGGCAACGGCACGGAAAGAAGCTCACTTACGCTTTGTGCCCGACCAAAGGACCTCATCACGCGTTGATGCGGGTCAATGCCGTGATCGCGCCAGTCATCCACGGTAGCAGGCAGTCGGGCGCACCTGCGCGATTCATACGCCTTTCCGCCAGCCTTCGCCCTGTTGTCGAATCCCTTTCGAATGAAAGGCAAACAGGCGATCATCGTGATGGCACTGAAGCACCTGTACCTCGTTGAACTGACGTACCCGCATCCCGCCGAAAAGTTCTGGAGGCATCTGCAAGCGCACCAGGACTACTTGAACAGGATGTTCGAGCAGGACCGCTTCCTGGCCTATGGACCAACGGCCTCCGGGAATGGCAGCGTGATTCTGGCGCGGGGAGACTTGTCGCGCGCTGAGCTCCAGGCGCTGCTCGCGGCGGATCCGTTTCATCAGTTCGGTGTGGCAGTGTATCGGGTGACCGAATTCTCGCCATTCGAGTGCCACCCCAGGCTGGCGTCGCTATTTTGACGGCCGGAGATGGCTGCCTTATGCGGTAATTGCATAGGCTGACTCCGCTCCCTGTGGAAGAATCGGATTTCCTCTCCAAGCCATCGCACCATGTCCGACTCCACCGTCTATCTCAACGGCGAACTGACCCCCTTGTCCGAAGCCCGTATCCCGGTCCTGGACCGCGGCTTTATCTTCGGCGATGGGATCTATGAAGTCATTCCCATCTACAACGGCAAGCCGTTCCGCGGTGCCCAGCACCTGGCGCGCCTGGCGCGCAGCCTGGCATCCATCGGCATCCCGGATCCGCACAGCGAGTCCGAATGGCTGGCGCTGATTGCCCGTGTAGTCGAGGCGAACGGCCTGTCCGACCAGATGGTGTACATCCAGGTCACGCGTGGCGTGGCGCGGCGCATGCATGCGTTCCCCGCTGAAGTGACACCCACCGTGCTGATCATGACCAACCCGATGGCGCTGCCGCCGGCGTCGGCCGTGGCCAAGGGCGTGCCGTGCGTGACGATGGAGGATCGCCGCTGGCTCAATTGCCAGATCAAGTCGACCTCGTTGCTGGGCAACGTGCTGGCCGCACAGCACGCTGCGGAACACGGTGTCACCGAGGCGATCCAGTTCCGCGATGGCTGGCTCACCGAGGCATCTTCATCCAATGTCTGGGTGGTCAGCAAAGGGCGGGTGTCGGCCCCGCCCAAGGACAACCTCATCCTGGAAGGCATTCGCTATGGCCTGATGGAGGAACTGTGCGCGGCGCTCGATATTTCGCTGGAGGCGCGGCGCATCTCGCGTGACGAGGTGTTCGGTGCCGACGAGGTATTGCTGTCGTCGGCAAGCAAGGAGCTTCTTCCCGTGGTTTCCATTGATGGCCGGGCGATTGGGTCAGGCACGCCAGGACCGGTCTTCCGCAAGCTCTACGACGCCTACCAGGCCGCAAAATCCGCGCTTTGAGCGCACGGGTTTGCCCGTGCTAGCATGACTGCCCAACCGCTTCCGGGAGACAGCGATGGCCAAGCGCGAGCGCGGCCGGCGCGCCTTGCAGGACGAGGTGAGCCGGCGAGTCCAGCAGATCGATGAAATCGGAGAGGACGGTGCGAAGATCCGCGTACCGATGCCCGAGCCTCACCCGCGCGATGCGCGCGGACGGAACTGGGATATGAAGGGGTTCGGCAGGGGCACCGGCTACGAGGCCGGCATCCGCGCCACGGTCGACAAGGTGCGGGACGAGTTCGATTTGTCGGACGCCGTGGAGAATCGAGCGCCCAATCCGTTCGGCGACTGAGGACAGGCCGGCGTCATCGCTGGTCCTGGCAGGCCTCCAGGCGTGGCTCGGCACTCTGCCAGCCTCCGCCAGATTGGCGCTTGGCACCGTACATGGCCGCGTCGGCCGCATGCAGCAGCCCCTGGCTGGCCTGCGCATGCACCGGGAATACTGCCATGCCAATGCTGAGCGAAGCCGTGATGCGGCTGCCATCGGGCAACAGGACGGGCTCGGGAACCCGTTGCAGGATCTGCTCCGCAATCTGGATCGCGTCTGCCGGCGCGCGCAAGGAAGTGGTCAGCACCGCGAACTCGTCGCCACCCAGCCGGGCGACGACATCGCCTTCGCGCACGCTGGCGCGGATGCGTTGCGCCAGCGCCACCAGCACGGCGTCGCCGGCAGCGTGGCCAAAGCGGTCATTGATACCCTTGAAGTCATCGCTGTCGAGGTAGAGCACCGCCGCATGGCCGGCGCTCGCTGCAGCCGCGCGCACGGCGAGTTCCAGCAGTTCTTCGAACGCGGACCGGTTGAGCAGGCCCGTCAGCGAGTCATGGCTGGCACGATGGGCGAGCGACCGGTTCTCGTGCTGCATCTGGTTTTGCCACGTTTGCAGTTCGTCGAGCAGGCCGTTGAAGTCATCGCCCAGCGCATTGAGTTCCTCGATGCGGGCAGGCGGCGTGCGCTGGGCAAAATCGCGCTCCGAACGTACGGCGTGGGCCACGCGCATCAGGTTGCGCAAGGGCTCGATGATTTGCACCAGCATGCGGCTCGACAGGTAGTGCGCGCTCACCGCCGTCAGCAGCAGGCAGGCGAGCAGGCCGAGCGCACCCTGCAGCAGGAAGTGCAGCAGGTTGGACGGATCGCCGGTTATGCGCAGCGTGCCGACCGGCTTGGCGTCATGCAGGATCCGCTGCTCGATCACGCCGGTGCCGAGCAATTCCCCGATCGCGTGGCGCAAGCCGTCACGGCGTTCGTGGCCCGCACGCTGCCAGTCCGCCAGGACGCGGTGGTCCGGATCGAGCACGGTGGCGCGGGATACGTCTTCGGATGCGGCGATCAGGGCCAGCGTCTCGCCGGTGGCAGCCTTGTCGTGGAAGACCACGGGTGCTTCGAGCGTATAGGCAATCGAACGCGCCACCAGCCGCAAGTTGTGGTCGGCATAGACCCGCAGTGCGGTCAGGCCCAGTGCCGTCAGCGAGAGCCCGGCCGTGCAGACCGCCAGCAGCGCCACGCCAAGATGGATGCGGCGCAGCGCGCCGTAGAGGGTAGGGCGTTGCCGGCCATTGGCAGCATCGGCAGGGCGCGATCCGGGCTTCATGACGATGCGCCCCTGCGCCGGCCCAGTTGCAGCACGGCTGGATGGACATGGACACCGCTGCGGCCGAGCGCATCGAGATTCACGCGGAACGACACCTGGCTCTCGCGGATATTCAGGCAGAACATGCTGCCGGTCTCGCACTCGAAGTCCTCTTCGCTGATCACCAGCACCGGGCGGCCCATCAGTTCCGCGGCGAGGCGCTGGCGCCGGACGTCAGTCATGGCGCCAAGATAGAGCGCGTCGCACTGGCTCGCGAGCGGGTCCGCCATGACATCGACCTCGCGCGGGCGCACCTGCCGTCCGTTGCCCAGGGTAGCGCCCTCAAGCAGGCGCGCCGGATACCGGCTGGCGTTGTCCACGCACAGGCGGATCGACTCTCGCTCCGCCGGCCAGCGCGCATAGCCGAGCAGGCTGAAGACCACGCGCGCCACCATGTCGACGCGTTGCGGGGCCGGCTGCGCGGTGACGCCCGGGGGCAGCACGGCGGGCACGATGGCAAGCACGGCGACCATCAGCGGCCGCAGGCAGTAACGAAGGAAGGTTGGGTTCCGCCTGGAGCGGATGGCTGGGGCGCGAGCCATGAGATGGGCGAGTGTGCGTATGGCCTGATCGGGTTGTCTGGGACGGCTCCCGTCTTCTGGTCTTGATCCGTCCGGGATGGAGGAGGGGGCGGTTCCCGGATTGCCAGAGGCAGTTATCGGCACGATCGCGGCAATCCTGAATCGCACGCCAGTCTTGCGGCAATCCCGTGCGCACAAATGCGCGTGACGCATAGAATGCAGGCTTTGGCGCGCAGCGCCCGCTCCCGCACAGCAAAGATGAACTTCCTGCCGATTCTCCTGTTCCTGCATGTGATGGCCGCCGTCGTCTGGGTGGGCGGCATGTTCTTCGCTTACCTGTGCCTGCGCCCGGTCGCCGCCCAGGTGCTGGAACCGCCGTCGCGATTGCGTCTCTGGCAAGGCGTTTTTGACCGCTTCTTCCGTTGGGTATGGCTGGCATTGGCGCTGATCCTGCTTAGCGGCGGTGCCATGATGGCCCAGGCCGGCATGGCTTCGGCCCCGCCGAACTGGCACCTGATGGCAGGCATCGGCGTGGTCATGGCGGCGATCTTCGTCTTTGTCTTTTTCGGCCCCTATCCGGTCTTGCGGCGTGCCGTGGAAGCCGGCGAATGGCCTGTCGCCGGCGCCGCGCTCAACCGGATCCGGCAGGCGGTCGGCATCAACCTGGTGCTGGGCCTGATCAATGTCGCGGTAGCCACGCTGGGGCGATTTTCCGGCTGATGGCGTGAGGCGCCACGGGCCCGGGGAACTGTTGGCCCGCTGTGCTAGTCTTTCCAGACACGCATTGCGAGGAGGTGGATCATGACGAGCGAGTCCCGTTCCGGCCTGAAGGCTTTCGTGCAGACCGCGCCCCAGGCGGGCCGCTATGTCTGGATCATTTCACTGGTCGACTTCAATGCCCAGCAGATCCGGCGCACCATTGTTTCCGACGATACGTTCACCACATCGGATGCGGCGCGCGTCGCAGGCGATGCCGAACTGAAGGCCATGGCGGCGGACCACTAGTCCACCACGCCGTCGTGCCGCGGCACGACGGCCGGCCTGTGCCCGGATACCCTTTCTTACAACGGGTGGACGCCCGTGGGCGTTAGACTTGAGTCACATCCACAAAAAGAAAGGGTTTCCATGACGAATCGTTTTCGCGTCCTGCCGCGCGCGGTCCTGCTTGCGGCCTTCATTTGCGGCGGACTGGCCGCTGGTTCCTCCGCGCAGGCCCAGGTCTCGGTCAACATTGCCATTGGCGTGCCGCCGCCGGCTCCGGTCTACGAGGTCGTGCCCGCGCCGCGTCCCGGCTATGTCTGGGCGCCGGGCTACTGGGACTGGGACGACCACCACCACAAGCATGCGTGGAAGCAGGGTCGCTGGGAACGCGAGCGCGCGGGCTACGTCTATGAGTCTCCGCGCTGGATCCAGTCTCGCGACGGCTGGGTGCTGGTGCCCGGACGCTGGGATGATCACCGCGGCAAGGGTAAGAAGGATAAGGGGTATCACTGCCCGCCGGGCCACGCCAAGAAGGGCGAGTGCTGAGCGAATGGCGGATGTCAGGCCTGGGCCACAGCCTTCACGATGAGAGCCGTGCGGGATGCCATGCTACGATCCCGCAACGGTAGTTCGACGCGACTGGGGGCCGTCAGGCCCGCCTGCAGCCGACACGGAGAGACGGACCATGGCAAAGCATGTTTTCACGCGTGCCCAGTATCTCGACATCCTCAATGACAGCCTGCGCAACCATCCGGGCTGGCGGCCCGGGATGGCCTTTGTATTCCTGCCGCCAGGCGCCGATGCCAGCCAGGCAACGGCCGTCGGATGCACGGGCCCGCTCGAGGCCATCCCGGTGTATGCGGAAATCCAGCGCGTGGCGGCGGACCTCATCGAAGTGAGGGAAGGGCGCTAGCGCGGCGCGGGCCGCAGTCCAGACCGCGCTGCGCGCGGGCCTTACTCTTCGTCGTCGTCCTCGTCTTCCTCGTCGCCGAGGAATTCGCGGCGCAACATCCAGTTGGCGATCGCTTCGTCGCAGATCTTCTTGAACTTCTGGCGGTCCGGCATCTTGTCGAACATCGCGAAGTTGACCAGCGCCATGCCCGCATCGGTGATGTAGAACATGCGGCGCGGATCGTCAGGGTGGACGATGCGTCCGTCGATTCCGCCTTCGTCACTGTCGGCCGGCATGTCTTCGAGTTCGACCACGCGGCACGTGAAGCGCGGGGTGCGCGTATGGGTCAGGTACTCGAACTCGTCGTGCAGGACTTCTCCGCCCCGCCCGGCGGCGATCGCGAAGCCCCAGATGAAGCGCGGCATGGGCAGGTCGGACAGTTCTTCAAGTTCGTCCATGGTGTTCTCCGTATTGCAATGGCCCGCATTATCGCCCGGATTTTCGCTGCCTCATATGGCCGGCGATGACAGGCCACGCTATCGCACGGCGCGGCAGCCGCCCAGCATGGGCGGATTGGCGTCCGTCTGCATCAGGTCGCGCAATGTGCCCTCGTCACCCTTGGTCCACCATTCATAGCGTCCGCCCACATAGCGCGCGCCGGAGCCGCTGAGCACGCTCACGGCCAGCACGGGCTTGCCCTCCAGCCGCAGGATGGCCGCCTGGTTGTCGGTGCTGTTGAAGTAGCGCACGGTCAGCGGCTTGCCGCCGTCGCACTGGTAGCGCACGGTGCGGACCTCGGGAAAGCGCACGCTGTCGATGCCTGGGGCGCCGGCAGCATAGACGCCCGCGCTGGCGCACGCGGCCAGCAAAAGAGCGGGAAGGGCAAGTCGTGTCGGGCGGTGAGTCATTCGTGGTCCGGTCAGGAATGGAGCATTGGGGCAGCGGCCGCCGGTTCAGGCGAGCATGTAAGCGGCGGCGAGCTTGCGAAAGTTCGCCACTTCGCCGGCCTGCCAGGCCTCGTCGTGGCCCAGCTCTTCGGCCAGGATCGCCGCCACGCGCGGCGCGGCGTCCACGGCAGCGCGGGCATCCAGGAAGAGCGCCCGGTTGCGCCGGGCCAGCACATCCTCGACACGCCGCGCCAGTTCATGGCGCGCGGCAAAGCGCACGTGGGCTTCGGTCAGCCCTGCCGTGGGCGCCAAAAAATTCTCATAACCGGGCAGGGCCCGCAATGCCGGCAACTCGTTGCCATAGTAACGGTCCGGCGAGACCGAGTTGGGCGCCGGCAGGTCCGCGGGCAGGCCGCTGGCGCCATGCAGGGCAAGCTCGGCCGTCACGCAAGGCGCGGCGCGCAGCATCTGGCGCTGGATGGCCGTCTCGATGACATCTTCGGCCATCTTGCGATAGGTGGTCCATTTTCCGCCGGTGACCGTGATCAGCCCGGCGCGCGACACCACGATGGTGTGCTCGCGCGACAGCGAAGCGGTCGAGGCCTCTCCGGTCGCCTTGACCAGCGGCCGCAGTCCGGCCCAGACACTGGTGACATCGGCCCGGCCCGGGTCCCGCGCCAGGTAGCGCGAGGCGGTATCGAGGATGAAGTCGACATCGTCGGCGCTGGCATCTGGCTCCAGCGGCAGGTCCTTGCGCGGCGTGTCGGTGGTGCCGACGATCGTGTGCCCGTTCCACGGCACCACGAACAGCACGCGGCCATCATCGGTCTTGGGGATCAGGACGGCGCGGTCGCCGGGCAGGAAGGCGCGCGGCAGCGTCAGGTGCACGCCCTGGCTGGGCGCGACCATGGTGCGCGCGTGGCCGTCTTCCATCTGGCGGATGGCGTCCACCCAGACGCCCGTGGCGTTGATCACGCAGTCGGCGCGCAGGCGGAAGGTGGCATCGCCGAGCGCATCGCGCACGGTCACGCCGTTGACGACGCCGCCTTGCTGCGACAGGCCGGTCACCGGCAGGTAGTTGATGGCGGTGCCGCCCACGTCGAACAGCGTGCGCATCAGCGCAATGGCCAGGCGGGCGTCGTCGAACTGGCCGTCGAAGTACAGGTTGCCGCCGCGCAGCGGGCGCCCGCCCACGTGCTCGGCCAGCGCCGGCGCGGCGTCCAGCACCTCGCGGTGGTTCAGCCAGCGGCTGCCGTCCAGGTTCAGGCTGCCGGCCAGCATGTCATAGAGCTTCAGGCCGATGCCGTAGAACGGCTGGTCGAACAGCTGGTAGGCCGGCACGACAAAGCCCAGCGGCCAGACCAGGTGCGGCGCGTTGCGGGCCAGCAGCCCGCGCTCATGCAGCGCTTCGCGCACCAGGCTGATATTGCCCTGCGCCAGGTAGCGCACACCGCCGTGCACGAGCTTGGTGGCCTTGCTCGACGTGCCCTTGGCGAAGTCGGCGGCTTCGACCAGCAACGTGCGGTACCCGCGCGACGCCGCGTCGACGGCCGTGCCGAGGCCGGTTGCGCCGCCGCCAATGACGATCACATCCCAGCGCGGCTCCCGTTCCAGGCTCGCAAGCAGGGCGGCGCGGGACGGCGGCTGGATCGGGGTCGGGACTTTCTGCATGACGCGTTCGGGTTGGGTTGGGGCCTGGCGTGGCAATCAGGATGTCGCGGCGCCAGCGGCTTCGTCGTCTTCGCGCGCCCAGTCGCGGGCGCGTTCCACGGCGCGGTGCCAGCGGGCCAGCCGGTGCGCGCGCGCATCACCGGACAGGTTCGGCTCGAACCGTTGCTGCACCTGCCATTGCGTCGCGATCTCCCCGGCATCGCTCCAGTATCCGGTGGCCAGCCCGGCCAGGTAGGCGGCGCCGAGTGCCGTGGTTTCCGTGACGCGCGGACGCACCACGGTCGTGCCAAGCAGGTCGGCCTGCATCTGCATCAGCAGGTCGCTGCGCGAGGCGCCGCCGTCCACGCGCAGTTCGGCCAGCGAGAGTCCGGCATCCTTCTGCATGGCGTCGAGCACGTCGACGCTTTGCAGCGCGATCGATTCCAGCGCGGCGCGTGCAATCTGCGCGCGGCCGGTGCCGCGGGTCATGCCGACCAGCGTGCCGCGCGCGAACGCATCCCAGTGCGGCGCGCCCAGCCCGGCAAAGGCCGGCACCAGCACCACGCCGCCGGTGTCATCGCACTGCCGCGCCAGCGGCTCGACCTCGGGCGCGCTCTCGATGATCTTCAGGCCGTCGCGCAGCCACTGGATGGTGGCGCCGCCCATGAAGACGCCGCCCTCCAGGCAGTACTGGGTCTGGTCGCCGATCTGCCAGCCGATCGTCGTCAGCAGCCGGTTGCGCGATACCACGGGCTGGTCGCCGGTGTTCATCAGCAGGAAGCAGCCCGTGCCATAGGTGTTCTTGGCCATGCCCGGCGACAGGCAGGCCTGGCCGAAGGTGGCCGCCTGCTGGTCGCCCGCGATGCCGGCAATGGGCACCTCCAGGCCGAACAGGCGCGGCACCGTGCGGGCCACTTCGCCACTGGACGGCACCACCTCGGGAAGCACCGCGTGCGGGATGTCGAGCAGCGCCAGCAGCGCGTCGTCCCATTGGAAGGTGTGGATGTTGAACAGCATCGTGCGCGATGCGTTGGACACGTCGGTCACGTGGCGGGCGCCATCCGTGAGTTGCCAGATCAGCCAGCTGTCCACGGTGCCGAAGGCCAGTTCGCCCCGCTGCGCGCGTTCGCGTGCGCCCGGGATGTTGTCGAGCATCCAGCGCAGCTTGGTGCCCGAGAAGTAGGCGTCGATGACCAGCCCGGTCTTCTCGCGGATCATCCGTTCATGGCCGGCGTCCAACAGCGCCTCGCACATCTGGGCGGTGCGGCGGTCCTGCCAGACCAGCGCGCGGCCCATTGGTTCGCCGGTCTTGCGGTCCCACAGCACCGTGGTCTCGCGCTGGTTGGTGATGCCGACGGCGCGCAACTGCGAAGCCGAGATGCCGGAGTCGTTCAGGACCTCATGCGCGACCGCGAGCTGCGATTGCCAGATTTCATACGGGTCGTGCTCGACGTGGCCGGGATGTGGGTAATATTGGCGGAATTCGCGCTGGGCCAGCCGTACCACGCTGCCGGTTTGGTCGAACAGGATGGCGCGCGAACTGCTGGTGCCCTGGTCGAGCGCCAGTACGAACTGCCGCCCGGCCTGCGTGGTCTGCTGGTTCATGCCTTTCGTCCCTGAAATACCTCAACTTGCGTCTGCCGATGCCTACCGACACCCTTGCCGCCATCGACGCGTCCATTGCCGCGCGCAGCCCGTTCGACCGCACCACCAAGCTGCGCCTGATGATGTCCGGGCAGCAGGTCGGCTGGCTGCCGCGTGCCCATGCCGACATCCTGCGCGGCATGGGCTGCGTGCTGGGGCCGGAGGAGGACACGCCCGTCGGTTGCGCCGTCGACCTGTTGCCGGGCCGTGGCGACTTCACGGTACGCAGCGCCGCGCTCGAGGCGCTGGCCCGGCAACTGGCCGATGCCGGCCATGTGCGGGGCTGGCGCAACGAGCTGTTCGCCGTGACACCGGCGCTCGATGCCCCGGCGCTGGCCGTGATCGAGCGCGCGGCGGCGCGCTTCCTTGGGCTGCTCACGTTCGCCTCGCACATGAACGGCGTGATCCGCGGCGAGCCGACTTTCTGGATATCGCGCCGCAGCCAGGACAAGGCGGTCGACCCCGGCTTGTGGGACAACCTCGTGGCCGGCGGCATGCCGCATGGCAGCGACCCCCTGGCCACGCTGGTGCGCGAATGCGAGGAAGAATCGGGCATCCCGGCCGCGCTGGCCCGTGGCGCGCAGGCCCACGGCCACATCGAAGTGCTGCGCGAGATCCCCGAAGGCGTGCAGTGGGAACACGTCTATGCCTATGACCTGGAACTGCCCGCCGACTTCATCCCGCACAACCAGGACGGCGAGGTGGCCGAACACCGCCGCATCGATCCCGCCGCATTGCTTGCTATCATGTCGGCCGGCACCATGACGGTCGATGCGACGCTGGTGACGCTGGATGCCCTCCGCCGGCGCGGCTGGCTGCCATCCGCGGGCGATTCCGCCTGACGCCGGGCCCCCGGCCCCGCCTGCGCCCTCGCGGCCCCGTGCCGCACGCACCCGACAGAACAATTCACGATGAGCAACACCGGATTCATTCTTACTCTTTCGTGCCCGGACCAGCCGGGCATCGTCCATTCCGTATCGGGCCTGCTGTTCCAGAACGGCTGCAATATCGTCGATTCCGACCAGTACGGCGATGAATTCACCGGCCGCTTTTTCATGCGCGTGCATTTCACCCCGCCGGCCGGCGGCCCGGGGCTGGACACGCTGAAGGCCGCTTTCGCGCCGGTGGGCGATCAGTTCGGCATGCAGTGGGAGCTGAACGACGCGGGCGCCAAGCCGCGCGTGATGATCATGGTGTCGAAGATCGGCCACTGCCTGAACGACCTGCTGTTCCGCGCCAAGGTGGGCGGCTTGCCGGTCGAGATCGCGGCCATCGTGTCGAACCACCGCGACTTCTACCAGCTGGCGGCGTCCTACGACGTGCCGTTCTTCCACCTGCCGCTGATGAACGCGTCGGCCGAGCAGAAGGCCGCGCAGGAAGGCCGCGTGTTCGAAGTCGTGCGCGACCAGAACATCGACCTGGTGGTGCTGGCGCGCTACATGCAGGTGCTGTCCGACGACCTGTGCCGCAAGCTGGCCGGCCGTGCCATCAATATCCACCACTCGTTCCTGCCGAGCTTCAAGGGCGCCAAGCCGTATTACCAGGCCCATGACCGCGGCGTGAAGCTGATCGGCGCGACCGCGCACTACGTGACGGCCGACCTCGACGAAGGCCCGATCATCGAGCAGGAAATCGCGCGCGTGGACCACAGCATGGATCCGGAACAGCTGACGTCGGTCGGCCGCGACGTGGAATGCGTGGCGCTCGCGCGCGCGGTCAAGTGGCATGCCGAACACCGCATCCTGCTGAACGGCCACAAGACCGTCGTCTTCAAGTAATTCCCGCAGCTTGCCGCCGGCGTGCTTCGCGCCGGCCGGCGGGCGGACACCGTCGCGCGCCGCCGTGGCGGCTGCTTCAGTCCTGGTCCGCCACCACACAGTTCACTCCGCTGTCCGCGACGATCTGCCCGAACGGGACCGCCAGCGGCTGGTCGGTGAACAGCCTGTCCACCTGCGACAGATGCGCCAGTTCCACCATGGCCTGGCGATGGAACTTGCTGGCGTCCGCCGCCAGCCACACTTCGCGCGCGTGCTCCATGATCGTCCGCGCCACCTTGACCTCGCGGAAATCGTAGTCGCGCAAGGTACCGTCGGCCTCGATCCCCGAGATGCCGATCAGCCCGATATCCACCTTGAACTGGCGGATGAACTCCACCGTGGCTTCGCCGACGATGCCGCGGTCGCGTGAGCGCAGCACGCCACCGGCCACGATGACTTCGCAGTCGGGGTTGTCGGCCAGGATGCCGGCCACGTTCAGGTTGTTGGTGATCACGCGCAGGCCGCGGTGATGCATCAGCGCGCGGGCAATCTCCTCGACCGTGGTGCCGATGTTCAGGATCAGCGAGCAGCCTTCAGGCACTGCCTTGGCCACCGCGCGCGCGATGCGTATCTTGCCTTCGGCGTTGAGTACCTGCCGCTGCCGGTAGCCGATGTTCTCCGTGGTCGATCCCTCGACCCGCACCCCGCCGTGGAAGCGGGCCAGCATGCCGCTCTCAGCCAGCAGGTTGACGTCGCGCCGTACGGTTTGGAGCGTCACGCCGAACTTGCGCGCAAGCGCGTCGATCGAGGCAAAGCCCTGGTTGCGGACTTCATCGAGCAGGGCGGTCTGGCGCGGATTCAGAGTCATGTCCGGAATTCTAGTTCAATCACAAACGAAAACAAATGATGCGCTGCACTATTGTTTTATGTTCGTTCATTTACTAAAACGAGCATAAGGCCAAGTCCCGTGCGCGTGCGGCGCGCGAATTCCTATGATGCAAAGGGCATTTCGAACATGGAGCTCGGATGCAGCTGAGTCTCGAGGGCATTGCGCAGCAGGCGGGCTCGGAAGTCTGCCTGTATCCGATGTCGCTGTCGCCCGCTGCGGGCGCAGTGACGGTGCTGCTTGGCGCCACGCAGGCCGGCAAGACTTCGCTGATGCGCGTCATGGCCGGCCTGGACCGGCCCAGCGCGGGCCGCGTACTGGTGGATGGCGCCGACATGACCGGCGTGCCGGTGCGCGAGCGCAATGTCTCGATGGTGTACCAGCAGTTCATCAACTATCCGTCGCTGCGGGTGTTCGACAACATCGCGTCGCCGTTGCGGCTGCGGCGGCAGGCGGATCGCCATGACATCGCCGCGCGCGTGCGGTCGCTGGCTGCCCGGCTCCATATCGATCATCTGCTTGACCGCTACCCGTCCGAACTGTCGGGTGGCCAGCAGCAGCGCGTGGCGCTGGCGCGCGCGCTGGCCAAGGGCGCGCCGCTGATGCTGCTGGACGAGCCGCTCGTCAACTTGGACTACAAGCTGCGCGAGGAACTGCGCGAAGAACTGACCCATCTGTTCGCACAGGGCGATGCCACCGTGGTCTACGCCACCACCGAGCCTGCCGAGGCACTGCTGCTCGGCGGTTACACCGCCGTGCTCGATGCCGGCGAACTGCTGCAGTACGGCCCGACGCCGGACGTCTTCCACTATCCCGATTCACTGCGCGTGGCGCGCGCCTTCAGCGACCCGCCCATGAACCTGGTCGAAGGCACGCTGCAGGGCGGCTGGGTCACGCTGTCGGACGACATCTCGGTGCCCGTGCCCGAAGCCGGCCGTTACGGCGGCCCCGTTACCGTCGGCGTGCGCGCGGCGGCGCTGCGCCTGGAAGGTTTGCCGGGATCGGTTCCGGTGCCGGGCCGCGTGGCGCTGGCGGAGCTGTCCGGCTCCGATACGTTCGTGCACGCCGACACGCCCGTGGGCAACCTGGTCGCGCAGTTCGCCGGCGTATTCGACCTGCGGCTGGGCGCGCCCCTGATGCTGCATCTCGTACCGGAGCAACTCTACGTGTTCGATGAGGAGGGCCGGCGCCTCTGTGCGCCGAGGCGGCCTGAGGGCCTGGCGGCCGACGTCCTGCCACCCGGTGCGGCAGCAAGGGGCTGACATGGCGCGTATCGACCTGGACCTCGCCCATGCCTACGTCGCCAACCCGCAATCCGACGAGGACTACGCGCTGCTGCCACTCCGGTTCAGCTTCGAGGACGGCGGGGCCTACGCGCTGCTGGGGCCGTCCGGCTGCGGCAAGACGACCTTGCTGAACTGCATATCGGGCCTGTTGCGCCCGTCGCAGGGCCGCATCGTGTTCGACGGCCGCGATGTGACCGCCGACTCGCCGCAGGCGCGCAATATCGCGCAGGTGTTCCAGTTCCCGGTGATCTACGACACCATGACCGTCGGCGAGAACCTGGCCTTCCCGCTGCGCAACCGCGGCGTGTCGCCCGCGCAGGTGCGCGAACGGGTAGGGCGCGTGGCGGAGATGCTGGACTTGTCGGGCTCGCTGGACCGGCGCGCGAGCGGGCTGGCGGCCGACGCCAAGCAGAAGATCTCCCTGGGCCGCGGACTGGTGCGGCAGGACGTGTCGGCGATCCTGTTCGACGAGCCGCTGACGGTGATCGATCCGCAGCTCAAATGGCAGTTGCGGCGCAAGCTCAAGGAGATCCATCACGAGTTCCGGCTGACGCTGATCTACGTGACCCATGACCAGACCGAGGCGCTGACCTTTGCCGACCAGGTGGTGGTGATGTCGCGCGGCAAGGCCGTGCAGGTCGGGCCCGCCGACGCGCTGTTCGAGCGGCCCGCGCATACCTTTGTCGGGCACTTCATCGGTTCGCCGGGCATGAACTTCCTGCCGGCGAACTGGCGCGACGGTGCTGTCGACATGGCGGGGCGCCGCTATATGCCGGCCTTGCCCGAGGCGGTGGCCGGCGCGTTGCAGGACGCCGGCAGTTTCCGCGTCGGCGTGCGGCCCGAGTACCTGCGACTGGCCGGCAACGCCGATACACAGGCGGTGCCGGTGCGCGTGGAACGCGCGCAGGACATCGGCACCTACTGGCTGGTGACCGGCTCCGTGCAGGAAGCGGGCGGGCAGGTTGGCACGCTGCGCGCGCGCCTCGGGCCGGAAGCCGCGGCGCTGCGGCCCGGCGATACGGCGTGGCTGTCCGTCTTTAATCCTCACACCTGCTACTACGTGAATGAAGTGCTGGTGCCATGGAGCCAGCCATGAAGCCGATCAACCAGAAAGCGTGGCTGCTGGTGTTGCCGGTGGTGCTGTGCGTGGCGTTCTCGGCCATCCTGCCGCTGATGACGATCGTCAACTACTCGGTGCAGGACATCATCTCCCCCGAGCGGCGCGTGTTCGTGGGCACGGAGTGGTTCCGCACCGTGCTGCGCGATGGCGAACTGCATGATGCGCTGCTGCGCCAGCTTGGTTTCTCGCTGGCGGTGCTGGCGGTGGAGATCCCGCTGGGCATCCTGCTGGCGCTGTCGATGCCCGCGAAGGGCTGGAAAGCATCGGCCGTGTTGGTCATCATCGCGCTGTCGCTGCTGATCCCATGGAACGTGGTGGGCACGATCTGGCAGATCTTCGGGCGCACCGACATCGGCCTGCTCGGCGCCGCGCTCGATGCCATGGGGTTTGACTACAACTACACCGGCAGCGCCTTCGATGCCTGGATGACGGTGCTGGTCATGGATGTCTGGCACTGGACCCCGCTGGTGGCGCTGCTCTGCTATGCCGGGTTGCGCGCCATCCCCGACGCCTACTACCAGGCCGCGCAGATCGACGGCGCGAGCCGCTTCGCCGTGTTCCGCTACATCCAGCTGCCGAAGCTGCGCGGCGTGCTGATGATTGCCGTGCTGCTGCGCTTCATGGACAGCTTCATGATCTACACCGAGCCGTTCGTGCTGACCGGCGGCGGCCCGGGCAACGCCACCACGTTCCTGTCGCAGTACCTGACGCAGAAAGCGGTCGGCCAGTTCGACCTGGGCCCGGCCGCGGCCTTCTCGATCGTCTATTTCCTGATCATCCTGCTCATGTGCTTCATCCTCTATAACTGGATGCAGCGCGCGGGCACCGCCGGCAGCGAGGACATGCCCCATGGCTGATACCCGCCACCGCGCCACGGCGTGGCGCACCACGTTCCTGCTGCTTTACCTGCTGTTCGCCATCCTGCCGATCTACTGGATGGTGAACATGTCGTTCAAGACCAACGAGGAGATCCTCTCCACGCTGTCGCTGTGGCCCGCGCAATTCACGCTGGAGCATTACCGGACCATCTTCACCGATGCCTCGTGGTACTCGGGCTATATCAATTCGCTGATCTACGTCGCCATGAACACCGTGATCGCGATCACGGTCGCGCTGCCCGCGGCGTACGCGTTTTCGCGCTACCAGTTCATCGGCGACAAGCATGTCTTCTTCTGGTTGCTGACCAACCGCATGACGCCGCCGGCGGTGTTCCTGCTGCCGTTCTTCCAGCTCTACAGCACCATCGGGCTGATGGACACGCACCTTGGCGTGGCGCTCGCGCACCTGGTCTTCAACGTGCCGCTGGCAGTGTGGATCCTGGAGGGCTTCATGTCGGGCGTGCCGCGCGAGATCGACGAGACCGCCTACGTGGACGGCTATTCGTTCCCGCGCTTCTTCCTGACCATCTTCCTGCCGCTGATCAAGGCCGGCGTGGGCGTGGCCGCGTTCTTCTGCTTCATGTTCAGCTGGGTGGAACTGTTGCTGGCGCGCACGCTGACCTCGGTCAACGCCAAGCCGATCGTGGCCACCATGACGCGCACGGTATCGGCGTCGGGCATGGACTGGGGCGTGCTGGCCGCGGCCGGCGTGCTGACCATCGTGCCGGGCGGCATCGTGATCTGGTTCGTGCGCCACTACATCGCGAAGGGCTTCGCGATGGGCCGCGTCTAGCCACCGATCCATGAGGAGATCGCCATGCTGAGCTGGATGGTCTGGACCACGCCGGTGGCCGTGTTCTTTGCCTGTATCGTCGTCATGCTGTTGGCCATGACGGCATGGGAGGTCCGCTCGCCGGCGGTACTGCGCAAGGGCTTCCTGCCGATTGCCACCACGCGCGGCGACCGCCTGTTTATCGGCCTCATGTGCGCCGCATGGATCAACCTGGCGTGGGTGGGACTTGGCGAAAGCATGATGCAGTGGTTTTCGCTGGCCGAGGAACCCTCCATCTGGATCAGCTTCGGGCTGTCGATGCTAGCGCTGCTGCTGGTCATGCGCAAGGGCTGAGGGCCGGCCCGCATCACGATTCGTGGGACATGCGGCTTGACCCTTCCCCGGGGCCGCGCTCGGACAGCAAACGGGGAGGGGACTTTCGAGGAGACACCGATGAACGTGCACGTGAAGTCAGGAATGACGGTCCTAGCCTGCGCGGCCGCGCTGGCATGCGGCCACGCCCGGGCTGGCGAGGCCGAGGCGAAGAAGTGGATCGACAGCGAGTTCCAGCCATCGTCGCTGTCCAAGGACAAGCAGCAGGCCGAGATGAAGTGGTTCATCGATGCGGCCGCCAAGCTCAAGGCCAAGGGCGTCACGCAGATCAACGTGGTGTCGGAAACCATCACCACGCACGAGTACGAGTCCAAGACGCTGGCCAGGGCGTTCGAGGAAATCACCGGCATCAAGGTGAACCACGACATCATCCAGGAAGGGGACGTGGTCGAGAAGCTGCAGACTTCGATGCAGTCGGGCAAGTCCATCTACGACGGATGGATCTCCGATTCCGACCTGATCGGCACCCACTACCGCTACGGCGCCATCCTGCCGCTGTCGGACTATATGGCCGGCGCCGGCAAGGAATGGACCAATCCCGGCCTGGACGTGAAGGACTTCATCGGCACCAAGTTCACCACCGCGCCGGACGGCAAGCTGTACCAGTTGCCCGACCAGCAGTTCGCCAACCTGTACTGGTTCCGCGCCGACTGGTTCGCGCGCAAGGACCTGCAGGACAAGTTCAAGGCCAAGTACGGCTATGACCTGGGCGTGCCGACCAACTGGTCCGCGTACGAGGACATTGCCAACTTCTTTACCAACGATGTGAAGGAGTTGGACGGCAAGAAGGTGTACGGGCACATGGACTACGGCAAGAAGGACCCGTCGCTCGGCTGGCGCTTTACCGACGCGTGGCTGTCCATGGCGGGCACGGCCGACAAGGGCCTGCCGAACGGCATGCCGGTCGATGAGTGGGGCATCCGCGTGGCCGAGGATAAGTGCACGCCGGTGGGCGCGTCGGTGTCGCGCGGCGGCGCGACCAACAGCCCGGCGGCGGTCTATGCACTGACCAAGTACATCGACTGGATGAAGAAGTTCGCGCCGCCGCAGGCCATGGGCATGACTTTCTCGGAAGCGGGCCCGGTGCCGGCGCAGGGGCAGGTCGCGCAGCAGGTGTTCTGGTACACGGCCTTTACCGCCGACATGACCAAGAAGGGCCTGCCCGTCGTGAATGCCGACGGCTCGCCGAAATGGCGCATGGCGCCGTCGCCGTATGGTCCGTACTGGAAGCAGGGCATGCAGAACGGCTACCAGGACGTGGGTTCGTGGACCTTCTTCAAGAACACCGATCCCAACCGGCTGGCCGCGGCATGGCTCTATGCGCAGTTCGTGACGGCCAAGACGGTGTCGCTGAAGAAGTCGCTGGTCGGCCTGACGTTCATCCGCGACAGTGACATCCATCACGACTACCTGACCCAGAACGCGGCCAGGTACGGCGGGCTGATCGAGTTCTACCGCAGCCCGGCGCGCGTGGCGTGGACGCCGACCGGCACCAACGTGCCCGACTATCCGAAGCTCGCGCAGCTCTGGTGGAAGAACGTGGCCACGGCGGTGACGGGCGAGAAGACGCCGCAAGCCGCCATGGACAACCTGGCCGAAGAGATGGACCAGGTCATGGGCCGCCTGCAGCGCGCGGGCATGAGCCATTGCGCGCCCAAGCTCAACACCAGGAGCGAGCCGTCGAAGTGGCTGTCCGGCGAGCACGCGCCGTGGAAGAAGCTCGACAACGAGAAGCCGAAGGGCGAGACCATCGCCTACGACAAGCTGCTGCAAGCGTGGAAGGAAGGGCGCGTGCGCTGATGGCTTGTAGCGGGGTCTGCGGGCACTTGGCAGGCCCCGGCGGACCTTCGCTACGCGGGCGTGTCAGCCAGCGGGGCCGCATAGCGCGCCTTGCCGTGGCGCTTGGCTTCATAAAGCGCCATGTCGGCCCGCATGAACAGTTCGCTGACGGACATGCCTTGTCCGGGCCGGTGAATGGCAGAGCCGACGCTGACGGTGGCGGCATGCGCCTGCCCATCGATGACGAGCGGTGCCAGCGCCGTCTGCACGATGGCGTTGGCGATTCGCTCGACCGCGCGGATATCGTTGACGTTCTCCAGGATCACCGCGAATTCGTCACCGCCAATGCGGGCGACGGCGTCCTCCTTACGCACGCTGCCGGTCAGGCTCTGGGCAAATGCAATCAGGAGACGGTCGCCGATGGCGTGCCCGTAGCCATCGTTGACGGCCTTGAAGTCATCCAGGTCGACAAGCAGCAGCGCTGCCGCCCGCCCGCCGGTGTCGGCGCGTGCCAGCGCTTCGGCAAAACGCCGGTCGAAGCCCTTGCGGTTGAGCAGGCCGGTCAGGTGGTCGGAGATGGTCTGCGCTTCCAGGCTGCGCAGCTTCTGGCGCTCGCTCGTGACATTGCGCGCGAACAGGTGCAGCCCGTGGATGGTGTCTTGCGCGTCGTTCCAGGCCGGCTGGCAGGTGACCTGCATGCATTCCGATCCGTCCGGACTTTCGCGCGTGAACTTCACCGCCTTGCCGGCAAAGGCCTGCTCCAGGTACGGGCGCGAGGCCAGGTAGGCCTGGGTGCCCCACAGCTCGCGCAGCGACAGGCCGATGATTTGCTGCGCCGGCAGCCCGAAATGGCGCGCATAGGCCTGGTTGACGAAAACAAAGCGCTCGTTCATGTCGACGAACGAGACAAAGTCCGGCACATGGTTGGCAATCGCCTCGATGCGCTTCTCGCTCTCGGCGGCGTGGTCCTTGGCAGCCTTTAATGCCGCTTCACGCTCGGAAAGCTGGTGCATGACATCGGCGAACGTCGCGGACAGTTCGCCGATCTCGTCGTCGCGGCCGACCGGCAGTTCCGAGGCGGCCGCGGGGTTGGCGGCGACGCGGCGCACCGCGCGGTGCAGCCGCTGCAGCGGCGCGAGCAGCCACACCATCACCAGCCACATCAACGCGGCTGCGACCGCGAGCGACGCCGCGGCGATGGCAAGCACGCGGCGGCGCGCCTCGATCAGCGGGGCGTAGGCCTCGGTGGCCGGCAGCACTGCCACCAGTTCCCAGCCATTGGATTCCAGCAGATAGCGCGCAATGACCGGCTGGCGCGGGCGGATGGGCTCCCAGAACGTTTCGGGCTGCTCGGCGCCGCAGTTCTCGCCGACGGCCCTGGCCGGGGTCAGCAGTTTCGCCGCATCCCGATGCATGGCGTAGCGCGGCTTGGGACCGGCGGAAACCAGGCAGAAGGTGCCGGTGATACCAACCGGGCTGCGCGCCAGTTCCTGCAGGAAATTGTTCAGCGACAGGTTGATGACGCCGCCGACCACCGCGCGCAACTCGCCTTCAGGCCCGCGCAGCGGAACGGCCAGTACCACGCCGGGCGCCTTGGTCAGTTTGCCCTGCAGCAAGTCGGACGCCGCCAGCGGGGCGCCGTTGGCGATCGCGCGGAAATAGTCGCGGTCGCCCAGGTTCATGTGTACGCCGTCCGGCACCGCTGTACTGAAAATCAAATCGCCGGTAGGGCCAGCCACGAACACGGCGTTGAACATGACTGACAGGTCGGGCATCTGCCTGGCGATGCGCTTGAGTTCGGCGGGGCGATTGCCCAGCGCAGGCGCGAACTGGTGGGCCATGTGGCGCAGGATGGTGGCCCGGTTCTCGAACTTCTCGTCGAGCTCCTCCGCGACCAGCCTGACCATGACGTCCTGATGGCTCTGCTGCAGCGCCTTCAGGCCGTCGTAAGCGTAGTACTGCGAAGCGAGGGCCCGCAGCACGATGATCAACGTAACCACCATGGCGGTTGCCACCGCCATCCGCAGTTTTATTGAGTGACGCATGATGTGTTCGTTCTTCTGCGCACTGACCCGTTTCCGGTCCCAGGGATATGGATTGACGACCCCGCCCTTTTGTACGGAACCAGGCGCAGCGTAGCAGATGTCGTCATCATCGCGATGGACCCCGACGGATGCGGTAGGGCATTGTGGGGCTTGCTGCACTCTGCCGGCGCAATGGTGGCAACTGCGCGACGGTATTCTCGGCGACGGTCACCAGCGCGCGCCGACCGGCCACTGGCGGATGCGCAGGATGACCCGGTCGCCGAGCCGGACCACCAGCTCCAGCAGCGCGGGCTCGCGCCGGCGCGTGATGCCGGCGGTATAGCGAACGGTGGCTTCGTCGCCGCTCTCCGGCGCATCACGGCAGCCGCATCGGATCGCGAGCCTCAGGATATGCAAAGGCACGAAGCACTCGGCCTGCTGCATGTCCGCCAAGGCCTCCATGGAGAAATGCAGCGGCAGGCGGGACAGGCGGATGAAACGCTCGCGCAGCTTGCCGCATGTGCGTGCATCGAGCGCGGCGCCTTCGGCATGGAAGCCGGCGCGCGTCATGCCCTGGGCCGCTGGCTGCCAGAGGGCGCCAACGGCGAGGTGGGGCAGGGCGGGCCGAACCGGACTGGCTTCCAATGATTCGTCGATCGCCACGAAGCTGCCCAGCAGGTCGTAGGTCAAGGCCGTGCGGCCAAAGGTACGGTGGTAGCCGGTGATGCAGTCGAGGTCTTCGTCATAGACGGGCCTGGCGTCGCGCGGCACGCGTACCGGGCGGACTTCGAACCATCCGGGTGACACGGGGGAATGCCCAGACCAGGTAAATGCCGCTTGCATGGCGGGCGGTTGGGAAAGAGGGTGGGGTGAAGCGTGCGGCATGAACCCGCTCCTGCTGGATGTTGGAGCTGACTACCGTATCGGCGCGGCGATCATGCCGGAATGAGACGGTGCCGTTTAATCGGAACGGGGGTGTTGCGGGAGAACGGGTAGGGGAAGAGCAGAAATGAAAAAAGCCAGCACAAGGCTGGCTTTCCTGAATCTGGTGGGTGGTACAGGGATTGAACCTGTGACCCCTGCCGTGTGAAGGCAGTGCTCTACCGCTGAGCTAACCACCCCAGGCTGCGTCGCTACCGCGTTGACTTTCGTTGTGCAGCTGAGAAACGAGATTATGCAGACCTTCTTGTATCTTGTAAAGCCCTTGCGTCAGTTTTTTTCTGAGGCGGGGGGCGGGGCACTTACGCCGTAACGGCTTCCTGCCAGACGGTCTTGCCGCCGCTCGCCTTGTCCAGCTGCTTGAGCACGCCGATATGCGCGGTCGTTTCTTCTTCGCTGGCGCGCAATACGGGCAGGACCAGGTGCGAGAGGTCCGAATCCGCGACGGAGCCATCCGCGGATTCCGTGCCGTCCAGCATGTCGATGACCAGGGAGTTCTGGCCGCGCGTCATGGCCAGGTAGACCTCGGCCAGCAGCTCCGCATCGAGCAAGGCGCCGTGCAGTGTGCGGTGCGCGTTGCTCACGCCGAGCCGGTCGCACAGGGCATCGAGCGAATTGCGCTTGCCGGGGAACATCTGGCGCGCTTCGAGCAGGGTATCGATCACGCTGGCGGCGTGGCCCCGGAACGGCGGCAGCCCCAGCAGGCGGAACTCCATGTCCAGGAAGCCAAGGTCGAACTGGGCGTTGTGGATGATCAGCTCGGCGTCCTGCACGAAGTCGCGGACCTCGTTGACGATCTCCGCGAACTTCGGCTTGTCGGCCAGGAAGTCGATGGTGATGCCGTGGACGGCCACGGCGCCTTCGTCGATATCGCGCTCGGGATTGACGTAGAAGTGCAGGTGGCGGCCCGTGAGCCGCCGGTTGACCAGTTCGACACACCCGATTTCAATCAGGCGGTCGCCGCTGGCGGCATTCAGGCCGGTGGTTTCGGTGTCGAGAACGATTTGTCGCATGGCGGGCATTCTAGCGGAGCGGCGGACCGGCTCAGGCGTTCAGCGATTCGACGCCGCGATTGGCCAGCGCGTCGGCGCGCTCGTTGCCCGGGTGGCCATTGTGTCCGCGTACCCAGTGCCAGCTGATCTGGTGCGGCTGCACCAGATCATCGAGGACCTGCCACAGGTCGGCGTTCTTCACCGGCTTCTTGTCGGCGGTTTTCCAGCCGCGCGCCTTCCAGCCGGGCAGCCATTCGCTGATGCCCTTCTGCACGTATTGCGAGTCGGTGTACACGCGCACGATGCAAGGGCGCTTGAGCGCGCGCAGCGCTTCGATGACCGCGGTCATCTCCATGCGGTTGTTGGTGGTGTTGGGCTCGCCGCCAAACAGTTCTTTCTCGCTGGTGCCGGCCACCAGCACAGCGCCCCAGCCGCCACGGCCGGGATTGCCCTTGCAGGCGCCATCGGAATAAATCGTAACTTCTTGCATGTGTCGTTCGTCAGGGCAGCCCGTCCAGGGCTGCCGCAGGGTTGATGTGCGCGCCGGGATCAGCAGTCGTCGCCGGGCGTCTTGCCGTGTGTGCCAGTCGGGGTCGCCACCGGAGAGGCCACCGGCGTCAGGGCGGCCTTGGCGGTCTTCCAGGCCGGGCCGACCAGGCGGATATTGCGCACGCGCTTGACCGCGGAAATCATGTACACGGCGCCAAAGATCGGCCACCAGCGGTCGCCGGCCTTTTCCATGAAATTGGCGCGCTGCAGCCAGCGGTCGGTGCGGTATGGCGGGCAGTAGCAGCCGAAGCGGCCGCGAATGATGTCAAAGCCCAGCAGCTTGAGCCAGTCCTTGATGCGCACAAAGCCGATCGATTGCGCATCGGTGGGCAGGAACGGCATGGCGCCCAGGCGGTTCAGGCCCTGGCGCGCGCCCCACAGGCTCATCGGGTTGAAGCACGTCACCACGACGCGGCCCTCGGGCATCAGCACGCGCGAGATCTCGCGCAGCACTTCGTGCGGGTCCTCGGCGAACTCGAGCACGTGGGGCAGGGTGGCAAGGTCTATGCTCTGCGTATCGAATGGCAGCTCGTCGAACCGGCACAGCAGCTGGCGCGCATCGGGATGCGCCGCGCGCGGCCCGTGCGGGCCGCTGGCAGGATCGAGCGCGAGCGCCGAAAACGGCATCCGGTTTTCGCGCAGGGTGTCGATCACGGGCAGGCCCATCTGGACCGCGTGATAGCCGAAGATATCCGTCACGATCCGGTCGTATTGCTGCGCCTCCCATCGGAGCATGTATTGCCCGGGAGGCGAAGCCAGCCAGTCTTCCCAGCTTACAATCGGACGGTCAGCCATAGGAGTACACGCATGTTGAAGGTGGAGCCGATCCCGGCATTTCAGGATAACTATATCTGGGCCATCCACGACGGCCGCACTGCCGCCGTGGTCGATCCCGGCGAGGCGGCGCCGGTGGAGCGGTTCCTCGTGGACAAAGGCCTGGCTCTGGGCGCTATTGTAATCACCCATCACCATGGCGATCACCAGGGTGGCGTGGCGGCGTTGCTCGCCTCGCACCCGGCTGCCCCCGACGGCGAGCCGATGCCCGTGATCGGGCCGGCAGGCGAGCGTATCGGCGCGCGCACGCAGGCCGTGCGCGAAGGCGACATGGTGACGTTGCAGGCGCCCGCGCTGCAACTGCGCGTGCTCGATGTGCCGGGCCATACCGCAGGCCATGTCGCCTATGTCGGAGAGTTGCCCGGCGCCGGCCCGGTCGTGTTCTGCGGCGATACCCTGTTTGCCACCGGCTGCGGCCGCCTGTTCGAAGGTACCCCGGCGCAGATGCTGTCGTCGCTGGACAAGCTGGCTTCGCTGCCGGGCGAAACGCGTGTCTACTGCGCGCACGAATACACGCGCAGCAATGTGCGCTTTGCGCGCGCGGTCGAGCCCGGCAATGCGGCGCTGGCGGCCTGGGATGCGCGCGTCGAGGCCTTGCGCGCGCAAGGCCAGCCGACCGTGCCCTCCACCATTGCGCTGGAGCGCGAGGTCAATCCGTTCCTGCGTTCGCGCGAGCCCGCGGTGCGTTCGGCCGTGCAGGCGCAGGGAGGCAGCGTAGCCGGCGATGCGGAGGCCTTTGGCGCCTTGCGGGGCTGGAAAGACAATTTCCGCTGAACAGCATCACGACAGGGCTCGAGGCGGTTCGCGCCGGCTTCATAGCCTTGCCCAATGGAAAATCTCATTGACGCGAAAGCCTGTTTTTTTTAGCATCACGCAAACTTTTAGCGTCACAATTCGAGAATTTAATGAAATTTGGTCGATTACTGGCGGTGTTTGCAAGCGTGGCGCTGCTGGCTGCCTGCGCCAGCACGCCCACACCGCCCGGCGCCGATGCGTCCGGCGTCCCGACCGCCTTGACTTCCTCGCGCAGCGGCAAGGATCCGCTGAACTCGCTCAGCGCCGACAAGACCGTCGCGCCTGGCGCCGTCAAGATCAACCCTGATCAGCCCGGCCTGGACTGGCTGCGCGGCCCGTCCTCCGATATCTGGGACCGCATCCGCCGGGGCTTCGCCATGCAGGACCTGGAAGGCACGCTGGTGGATGACCGCACGCAGTGGTACGCGCAACGCCCGGAATACATGGAGCGCATGGTGGCCCGGTCGAGCCGCTACCTGTATCACATCGTCGAGGAACTGGAGCGGCGCAATATGCCGACCGAGCTGGCGTTGCTGCCGTTCGTCGAAAGCGCGTTCAATCCGCAGGCGCAATCGAGCGCCAAGGCGGCGGGCATGTGGCAGTTCATCCCGAGCACCGGCAAGTCCTACAACCTGAAGCAGAACATGTTCCGGGACGAGCGCCGCGATGTGCTGGCCTCGACCGACGCGGCGCTCGATTATCTCCAGCGCCTCTATGACATGTTCGGCGACTGGCACCTCGCGCTGGCGGCGTACAACTGGGGCGAAGGGGCGGTGTCGCGCGCGATCGCGCGCAACCAGGCGCGTGGCCTGCCGACGGACTACGCCAGCCTTACGATGCCCAACGAGACGCGCTACTACGTGCCCAAGCTGCAGGCGGTGAAGAACATCATTGCCAATCCGGCGGCCTACGGCGTGCGGTTGCCCGAGATCCCGGACCATCCATACTTCGTCACGGTCACCACGAGCCGCGATATCGACGTCAAGCTCGCGGCCAAGCTGGCCAATATGTCGCTGGAAGAATTCAAGGCGCTGAACCCGTCGTTCAACCAGCCGGTCATCCTGGGCGCTTCGAACCCGCAGATCCTGCTGCCGTTCGATAACGCCGAACGCTTCCAGTACAACCTGAACACCTATCGCGGCGGCTTGTCGAGCTGGACCGCGGTGACGGTGGACAACCGAGAGCGCGTGGAAGCGCTCGCGGCGCGCCTGAACATTGACCCGGACACGCTGCGCGAGATCAACAGCATTCCGCGCGGCATGCGGCTGAAGGCCGGCTCGACGGTGATGATCCCGCGCTCGGGTCCCCACGACCAGGACATCAGCGCGACGCTGGCCGACAGCGCCATGCTGGCGATGGAGCCCGACCTGCCCGATGCGCGCCGCGTGGTGGTGCGCGCGGGCCGCCGGGATACCGTCACCTCGGTGGCACACCGCTACGGCGTGTCGACCGGTCAGGTGCAATCGTGGAACAAGCTGTCCGGCACCAAGCTGGTGGCGGGACAAAGTCTTGTGCTGATGGTGCCGGTCCGCGCCCGCGGGGCGGCCAGGGCCGCACGTGCGGAGCCGGCTGCCGACAAGCCCGAAGTGGTGCACGTGTCGTCGCCTGCACGGGGCAAGGCCACAGCGCGCAAGCGCATGACGGTGGAAGCCGCGCCACGGCAGGCAGCCGGCAAGAGTTCGGGAGCGCCGCGTGCTTCGGCGGCCAAGGCTGCACCGACGGTGAAGGCGTCGTCCAAGGGCAGTTCCAAGGCCGCCAAGACCCGCTAAGACGCGGCATGAACGGTAAAACGGGGCGTTGCCGGCGGCTCGCCCCGTTTTTTGTTGCCCGGGCGTCGCTGTGCGATGTGGCGCATGCCCGTCCTGCCGGGGGCGCACAGGATGCCGTGCCGGTGGCAAACTAGCAGGATGATAACTATCCGCACGACGCGGAGGAGACCTGCCATGACGGCAAGCCATGCCGTGCATGCCCGTTCGCTGGCCGACCCCGATGGGTTCTGGGCCGAACAGGCGCAGCGCATCGATTGGGAAACCCCGTTCGGAGAAGTGCTGGACAACAGCCGCGCGCCCTTTACGCGCTGGTTCGTCGGCGGGCGCACGAACCTGTGCCACAACGCCGTGGACCGGCACCTGGCCACGCGCGCCCAACAGCCGGCGCTGGTCTGGGTGTCGACCGAAACCGAGCAGGAGCGCACCTTTACCTACGCCCAGCTGCACGACGAAGTCATCCGCATGGCAGCGACCTTGCAGGGGCTGGGCGTGCGCAAGGGCGACCGCGTGCTGATCTACATGCCGATGATTCCGGAGGCGGCGTTCGCCATGCTGGCGTGCGCTCGCATCGGCGCGATCCATTCGGTGGTGTTCGGCGGCTTTGCCTCGGTCAGCCTGGCGGCCCGCATCGACGACGCGCAGCCGCGTGTGATCGTCAGCGCCGACGCCGGCTCGCGGGCCGGCAAGGTGGTGCCATACAAGCCACTGCTCGACGAGGCCATCCGGCTATCCGGACACAAGCCCGAGAAGGTGCTGCTGGTCGACCGCCAGCTCGCCGACATGCCGCGCGTCGCGGGCCGCGACGAAGACTACGCGGCCTGGCGTGAACGCGTGGCCGGTACCGAAGTGCCATGCGTCTGGCTGGAATCGTCCGAGCCGTCCTACGTGCTCTACACGTCAGGGACTACCGGCAAGCCCAAGGGCGTGCAGCGCGACACCGGCGGCTACGCGGTGGCGCTGGCGACCTCGATGGAGTACATCTTCTGCGGCAAGGCTGGCGACACCATGTTCACGGCGTCGGACATCGGCTGGGTTGTCGGGCACAGCTACATCGTCTATGGCCCGCTGCTGGCCGGCATGACCACGCTGATGTACGAGGGCACGCCGATCCGCCCCGACGGCGGCATCCTCTGGCGACTGGTCGAGAAGTACAAGGTCAACCTGATGTTCAGCGCGCCCACGGCAATCCGCGTGCTGAAGAAGCAGGACCCCGCCTTCCTGACGAAATACGATCTATCGAGCCTGCGGCTGCTGTTCCTGGCCGGCGAGCCGCTCGACGAGCCGACCGCGCGCTGGATCCAGGATGGCATCGGCAAACCGGTGGTCGACAACTACTGGCAGACGGAATCGGGCTGGCCGATCATCGCCATCCAGCGCGGCATCGCGGTGCTGCCGCCCAAGCTCGGCTCCCCGGGCGTGCCGGCCTATGGCTATGACCTGCGCATCGTGGACGAGACTACAGGCGAAGAATGCGCCCCCGGGCAGAAGGGCGTGGTGGCCATCGACGGTCCGTTGCCGCCTGGCTGCATGAGCACCGTGTGGGGCGACGACGAACGCTTCGTGCGGACTTACTGGTCTGCGGTGCCGAACCGACTGTGCTATTCGACCTTCGACTGGGGCGTGCGCGACAAGGATGGCTACGTGTTCATCCTGGGCCGTACCGACGACGTCATCAACGTAGCCGGGCACCGGCTGGGCACGCGCGAGATCGAGGAAAGCCTGTCATCGCACTCAGGCGTGGCAGAGGTCGCAGTCGTGGGCGTGCAGGACGCGCTCAAGGGGCAAGTGGCGATGGGCTTCTGCATTGCCCGTGACGCCGCGCGCACCGCGACGCCCGAGGCGCGGCTCGCGTTCGAGGGCGAACTGATGAAGACGGTGGAGCAACAGCTTGGCGCGGTTGCGCGCCCCGCGCGCGTCTTCTTCGTCAACGTCCTGCCCAAGACGCGCTCGGGCAAATTGCTGCGGCGCGCCATCCAGGCCGTGGCGGAAGGGCGTGATCCGGGCGATCTCACCACGATCGAGGACCCCACCGCGCTGGAACAGTTGCTGTCCGCCCTGAAGGGTTGAGCGCAGCCTCCGAGGCTACGCCACGGAGGCCGATGAAGCTCACGATGTGCGCCGGCCGGAGCACATCGCAAATTCGGCTTGCACACGTCGCGCATGCGGACTAATATTTGAAGCATAAAATATTTAGACATGATTTAGATGCGCGCTCCCGCCTGCGGCGGGCAGCCCGGCAGGAGGCGACAGATGCGAGTGCTTTGTATTGGCGGCGGCCCGGCAGGCTTGTACTTCGGCCTGTTGATGAAGCTGCAGGACCCCGACAACGAAGTCGTGGTGGTGGAGCGCAACCGCCCCTACGACACCTTCGGCTGGGGCGTGGTGTTCTCCGACGCCACCATGGACAACCTGAAGCAGGCCGACCCGGTCAGCGCCGTCGAGATCAACGAGGCCTTCAACCACTGGGACGACATCGACATCCACATTGGCGGCCGCACCATCCGTTCGGGCGGCCATGGCTTTATCGGCATCGGCCGCAAGCGGCTGCTCAATATCCTGCAGGCGCGCTGCGAAGCGCTTGGCGTGAAGCTGGTATTCGAGACCGATGTCAGCGACGACCAGGCGCTGGCCATGCAGTACCGGGCCGACCTCGTCATCGCCTCGGACGGCCTGAACAGCCGCATCCGTACGCGCTACGCCGAAACCTTCCAGCCCGATATCGACACGCGCCAGTGCCGCTTTGTCTGGCTCGGCACGCACAAGCTGTTCGACGCCTTTACCTTTGCCTTCGAGAAGACCGAGCACGGCTGGTTCCAGGCCCATGCGTACCGCTTCGACGACAACACCTCCACGTTCATCGTGGAGACGCCCGAGGAAGTCTGGCGCGCTGCAGGCATCGAGCAGATGAGCCAGGAAGAGGGCGTGGCATATTGCGAGAAAATCTTCGCCAGATACCTCGATGGCAACAAGCTGATCAGCAACGCCACCCACCTGCGCGGCTCGGCGAACTGGATTCGCTTCCCGCGCGTGATCTGCAAGCGCTGGGTGCACTGGAATACGCTGCCCGACGGCCGCCGCGTGCCGGTGGTGCTGATGGGCGATGCCGCGCATACGGCGCACTTCTCGATCGGCTCCGGCACCAAGCTGGCGCTGGAAGATTCCATCGACCTGGCCATGGAGATCGCCGGCGCCGGCCCGTCCGCGCACGATGCCTTGCCGGCGGCGCTGGAGCGCTACGAGGCCACCCGCAGCGTCGAGGTGCTGAAGATCCAGAACGCCGCGCGCAATTCCACCGAGTGGTTCGAGAACGTCGAGCGCTATGCGGCGCTGCAACCCGAGCAGTTCGCCTATTCGCTGCTGACGCGTTCGCAGCGCATCTCGCACGAGAACCTGCGTGCGCGCGATGCTGGCTATGTGCAGAAGTTCGAGCACTGGCTGGCAGCCCAGGCCGGCGTGCCGGCCGAGACGCTGCGCCTGCGTGAAGACAAGCCGGTGCCGCCCATGTTCACGCCTTTCCGCGTGCGCGGCGTGACGCTGAAGAATCGCGTGGTGGTATCGCCGATGGCGATGTATTCGAGCGTGGACGGCGTGCCGGGCGATTTCCATTTGGTGCATCTCGGCTCGCGCGCACTCGGCGGCGCCGGCATGGTGGTGGCCGAGATGACCTGCGTCTCGCCCGATGCGCGCATCACGCCGGGCTGCCCCGGTTTGTGGAACGATGCGCAGCGCGATGCCTGGAAGCGCATCGTCGATTTCGTCCATGCCAACAGCGATGCGCGCATCGCCATGCAGCTCGGCCATGCCGGGCGCAAGGGTTCGACGCAGCTCGGCTGGGAGGCCATGGATCATCCGCTGCCGCAGGACAACTGGCCGCTGCTGTCGGCGTCGCCGATCCCGTACCTGCCCGGCGAATCGCAGGTGCCGCGCGAGATGACGCGCGACGACATGGACCGCGTGCGCGATGACTTCGTCGGGGCCGCGTGCCGTGCCGCGGACGCCGGTTTCGACTGGCTCGAACTGCACTGCGCCCACGGCTACCTGCTGTCGGCGTTCATCTCGCCGCTGTCGAACCAGCGCACCGACGCGTATGGCGGCACGCTCGCCAACCGCCTGCGCTATCCGCTCGAAGTGTTCGCGGCGGTGCGTGCGGTGTGGCCGCAGGACAAGCCCATGTCGGTGCGCATCTCCGCGCACGACTGGGTCGAGGGCGGCATCACGCCGGACGATGCCGTGGAGATCGCGCGGGCCTTCAAGGCGGCCGGCGCCGACATGATCGATTGCTCGTCCGGCCAGGTCAGCCCCGACCAGGCGCCGGTGTACGGCCGCATGTACCAGACGCCGTTTGCCGACCGCATCCGCAACGAGGCGAATATTCCGACCATCGCCGTGGGCGCGATCTTCGAGGCCGACCATGTCGACAGCATCATCGCGGCCGGCCGCGCCGACCTGTGTGCCGTGGCGCGCCCGCACCTGGCCGATCCGGCCTGGACGCTGCATGAAGCGGCCAAGCTTGGCTATCGCGACGTGAGCTGGCCGCGCCAGTATGAAGCCGGCAAGCGCCAGCTCGAAACCAACCTGGAACGCGCTGCGGCCCTGGCTCGCGGCGTGGTGGAGCATTGACGATGGCAGTCGATTCCCTGCAAGGGCGGCACGCGTTGGTGACCGGCGGCGGCCGCGGCATCGGCGCGGCGATTGCGCGCCGGCTGCTGGTTGAAGGCGCCAGCGTCACGCTGGTGGGCCGCGATGTGCAGGTACTGGAACGTGCAGCGGACGAACTGCGTGCGCTGTTGGCCGATGGCGCTGTACTGACAGCGGTCCCGGCGGATATCAGCGATGCGGACAGCGTCACCGCCGCGTTCTCCGTTGCGCAGTCCAAGGCGGGTCCGGTCAGCGTGCTCGTGAACAACGCCGGCCAGGCGCACAGCGCGCCGTTCGGCAAGACCAGCCTGGCGCTGTGGCAGCGCATGATGGACGTCAACCTGACCGGTACCTTCCTGTGCACGCAGGCCGCGCTGCCCGCCATGACGGCGGCCGGATGGGGGCGCATCGTCAACGTCGCCAGCACTGCGGGCCTGGTCGGCTACGGCTACGTCAGCGCCTATTGCGCGGCCAAGCACGGCGTGATCGGGCTGACGCGCGCGCTGGCGCTGGAGACGGCGCGCAGCGGCGTGACCGTCAACGCGGTGTGCCCCGGCTATACGGAAACCGACATCGTGCGCGATGCCGTGGCCAATATCATCGACAAGACCGGCCGCACCGAAGCCGAGGCACGCGCCGAACTGGCCGCGCGCAATCCGCAGCGCCGCCTGGTGCAGCCCGACGAAGTGGCGGACGCCGTGGCATGGCTGTGCCGCCCGTCGGCCAGCGCGATCACAGGACAGGCGATCGCCGTGGCGGGCGGGGAAGTGATGACCGGATAAGCGCGGCAGCGCCAGCGAACACGGCGGCGGATCGCGTTGCCCACCGAACTGACAGAGAGAGAACATGACCGATATTGCACTCGACATGCGCCACCACAAGCGCAGCTTCGCGGACTACAAGCCGAAACACTTCCTGTGGTCCGTCTCGGGCGACGGCAAGGTGGCCACCATCACGCTGAATCGGCCGGAACGCAAGAACCCGCTGACGTTCGACTCCTACGCCGAGTTGCGCGACCTGTTCCGCGCGCTGTGCTATGCCAGCGATATCAAGACCGTGGTGGTCACGGGCGCCGGCGGCAATTTCTGCTCCGGTGGCGACGTGCACGAGATCATCGGCCCGCTCACGAAGATGAGCATGCCCGAACTGCTCGATTTCACGCGCATGACCGGCGATCTCGTCAAGGCCATGCGTGCCTGCCCGCAGCCTGTCATCAGCGCGATCGACGGCATCTGCGCGGGCGCTGGCGCGATGATGGCGCTGGCCTCCGACATGCGCGTGGGGACGGCACAGGCCAAAACCGCGTTCCTGTTCGTGCGCGTGGGCCTGGCCGGCGCCGACATGGGCGCATGCTCGCTGCTGCCGCGCGTGATCGGGCAGGGCCGCGCCAGCGAACTGCTCTACACCGGCCGCGTGATGACGGCCGAGGAGGGTTTGCAGTGGGGCTTCTTCAACGCGCTGCATGCGCCGGACAAGGTCCTGGCCGAGGCGCACGCGCTCGCCGCGCAACTTGCCGCGGGCCCGACCTTCGCGCACGGCGTGACCAAGAAGCTGCTGCACCAGGAGTGGAATATGGGTCTCGATGAAGCGATCGAGGCGGAAGCCGAAGCGCAGGCCATCTGCATGCAGACGCGTGACTTCCGACGTGCCTACGAGGCCTTTGTCGCCAAGGGCAAGCCTGTGTTCGAAGGCGACTGACAGCGACTGAAGCGCGAACCAAAGGGATTCCCGATGTCCGACAAGACCTATCTAGACCTGCCGCTGCTCGACGACTCGCACCGTGTGCTGGAGCGCGAGCTGGACGCGTGGTGCGCGGCCAGCCTGAAGGTGGATCACAGCGATACCGACGCGGCCTGCCGCGCACTGGTGCGCCAGCTCGGTGAAGCCGGCTGGCTGCGTTACTGCGTGCCGGCCGAGCATGGCGGCGCCTTGCCGAAGCTCGATTCGCGTTCGCTGTGCCTGCTGCGCGAAACGCTGGCGCGCCATGATGGCCTCGCCGATTTTGCCTTCGCCATGCAGGGCCTGGGTTCCGGCGCGATTTCGCTTGCCGGCAACCCCGGGATCCGCGAACGCTACCTGCCGCGCGTGGCGCGCGGCGAGGCCATTGCAGCCTTTGCCTTGTCCGAGCCGGACGCCGGTTCCGACGTGGCGGCGATGCAGTGCAGCGCGCGGCTGGACGCTGACGGCAGCCACTATGTGATCGATGGCGCCAAGACCTGGATCTCCAACGGCGGCATTGCCGATTTCTACTGCGTGTTCGTGCGCACCGGCGAAGCGCCTGGCGCGCGAGGCATCTCCGCCTTCGTGGTCGATGCCGACACGCCGGGCCTGAGCATCGCCGAACGCATCGACGTGATGGCGCCGCATCCGCTGGCCACGCTGCGCTTCGACAACTGCCGCGTGCCGGTGGCCAACCGCCTCGGCGAACCTGGGCAGGGCTTCAAGGTGGCGATGATGACGCTGGACATCTTCCGCGCCTCGGTGGCGGCGGCCGCGCTCGGCTTTGGCCGTGCCGCGCTCGACGAAGCCCTTGCGCGTGCTCGCGCACGGCCGATGTTCGGCGGCGTGCTGGCGGACCTGCAACTCACGCAAGCCGCTATCGGCGACATGGCGACTGACATCGATGCGGCGGCGCTGCTGACCTATCGCGCGGCCTGGCTGCGCGATGTGAAGGGCGTGCGCACCACGCGCGAGGCGGCCATGGCGAAGATGGTGGCCACGGAAAACGCGCAGCAGGTGATCGACCGCGCGGTGCAGATGTTCGGCGGCCTCGGCGTCAAGGTTGGCACGCGCGTGGAAGGGCTCTATCGCGAGATCCGCTCGCTGCGCATCTACGAAGGCGCCACCGAAGTGCAGAAGCTGATCATCGCGCGCGAAACGCTTGCGGCGGCAGGCTGAGCACGGCACCCATCAAGTCAGCGACACAGCAGACAGGAGACAAGTCATGGCGACCACCGCCCATCTCGATACCTTCGCCCGCGACCGGCTGCCCCCGCCGCAGGCGTGGCCGGAATTCCGCTTCAACGCGGATACGGACTATCCCGAGCGCCTGAACTGCGCCGTGGAACTGATTGACCGGCACGTGCGCGAAGGCCACGGCGGACGCGTAGCGATCCGTCACCGGCGCGATGGCGGCATCGAGACCATCACCTACGCACAACTGGCGGCGCTGAGCAACCGCATCGCCCATGTGCTGACCGAGGACATGGGCCTGGTGCCGGGCAACCGCGTGCTGCTGCGCGGACCGAACAACGTCATGATGGCGGCGAGCTGGCTGGGGACCATCAAGGCGGGGCTGATCGCCGTGCCCACCATGCCGCTGCTGCGCGCGAAGGAGCTCAAGCAGATCATCGACAAGGCACAGGTCACCGCGGCGCTGTGCGATGTGCGGCTGCGCGAGGACCTGGAGGCGAACCGGCAAGCCGGTGGCGAGTTTCACTGCCCGAGCCTGACGCAGGCGCTGTACTTCAACGGCGAAGGCGAGGGTTCGCTGGAAGCCGCGATGGCCGGCAAGCCGGACACGTTCAATGCCTGCGACACGGCAGCCGACGACGTATGCCTGATCGCCTTCACGAGCGGCACGACCGGCCAGCCCAAGGGCACGGTCCACTTCCACCGCGACGTGCTGGCGATGTGCGACCTGTTCCCGCGCCACGTACTGCGGCCTGAGCCGGATGACATTTTCTGCGGCACGCCGCCTATCGCCTTCACGTTCGGGCTGGGTGGCATCCTGTGCTTTCCGTGGCGCATTGGCGCCAGCACCGTGCTGGCCGAGAAGCTCACGCCCGACGGTCTGCTGGAACTGATTGCGGACTTCCGCGCGACCATCGTATGCACCGCGCCGACCTTCTATCGCCAGATGGCAGCGCTGGCGTCGCGCTACGACCTGCGCAGCCTGAAGAAAAGCGTGTCGGCCGGCGAGGCGCTGCCCGATGCGACGCGCCAGGCGTGGAAGGCCGCCACGGGCATCGAGATGACCGATGGCATCGGCGGCACGGAGATGATGCACATCTTCATTTCGAGCGCGGGCGCCGAGGTGAGGCCGGGCGCTATCGGCAAGGTCGTGCCGGGCTACATCGCGCAGATCGTCGACGAGGACATGCAGCCGGTGCCTCCGGGCACGGTCGGCAAGCTGGCGGTGCGTGGCCCGACGGGCTGCCGCTACCTGGACGACCCGCGCCAGGCCAACTACGTGAAGGCCGGATGGAACCTGCCCGGCGACACGTTCTACATGGATGAGGACGGCTACTACTTCTACCAGGCCCGTTCCGACGACATGATCATTTCCGCCGGCTATAACATCGCCGGCCCCGAGGTGGAAGGCACGCTGATGCAGCACAAGGACGTGGCGGAGTGCGGCGTGGTCGGCGCGCCGGACGCGGAGCGCGGCCAGGTGGTGACGGCCTACGTCGTGCTGCGCGAAGGCGTGGAGGCCAGCGACGCTACGCGCGCTGCGCTGCAGGACTACGTGAAGCGCCAGATCGCGCCTTACAAATATCCGCGGCGCATCGTCTTCGTGCCGGCTTTGCCGCGCACGGAAACCGGCAAGCTGCAGCGTTTCCGGCTGCGCCAGCTGGCGGAGCAGGGCAATGGCGGCGGGGCCGGGGCCGCCAAGCCATGAACGACGTGTTCCGCAACACCGTGCTGGTGCGCTTTGGCCATTGCGATGCTGCCGGCATCGTGTTCTATCCGCGCTACTTCGAGATGCTTAACGACTTCATCGAAGACTGGTTTGCCGACGCGCTCGGCTGGCCTTTCAGTGCCATGCACGGTACGGGGCATGCCGGCGTACCGACCGCCGATCTGCGCTGCCGCTTCGTCGCGCCCAGCCGTCTGGGCGAATCGCTCACGCGTGAACTGCGCGTGCTGAAGCTGGGGCAATCGAGCTTCACGGTGCAGGTGCGGTTCATTGGCCCCGACTGCGGCTTGCGACTGGAAGTGACGCAGCGGCTTGTCTGCGTCGACACGGGCGAGATCGCGCCAAGACCGTTGCCAGAGCCGGTGCGGCACGCCATGACGCAGTACCTGGATGCCAGCCTGGCCGCACCGGCCGGCCGGGGCATTTGAAGAAAGCTATTCGAGTAACCGAGACCTCAGGACGCAATCATGAAGATTCTGCAGCCGCCCGACTGGGCCGCACCGCGCGGCTATTCCAACGGCATCATGACGGAGATGCAGGCCGGCAGCCGGCTCATCTTTGTCGGAGGCCAGATCGGCTGGAACGGCCAGTGCGAGTTCGAGACCGACGACTTCGGCCTGCAGGTGGCCCAGACCCTGCGCAATATCGTCGCCGTGCTGGCGGCGGGCGGCGCGAAGCCGGAGCACATCACGCGCATGACGTGGTATGTGAAGGACAAGGCGGAATACGTCGCGGCCTACCCGGTCATCGGCCAGCATTACCGGGACAGCATCGGCCGGCATTTCCCGGCGATGACGGCCGTGGAGGTCGCGGACCTGGTGGAGCCGCGTGCCAAGGTAGAGATCGAGGTCACGGCGGTGGTGCCGCCGGCTGCATAACGCGGATGCTGGGGTGGCAGGGCGCGGACGGGGCGGCGCAGGCATGGCCCGTGCCGCACGCAAGTCCTTGAAAACTTGAGAAATTGCCCGGTGCGGGATATAATCCGAAAGTTTCGCTTTCAGAACCCTTCACCCTAGCGCCAACCGCTTTCCACCTTCCGCCGCCCCCGTCCGCGCAGCGTTGCCAGCATTGAAGCATGTGATGCAAAGAGCGCGCTGCGACCGAGTCGCGCCGCAATGGCAGCCTTGCCACTGCGGCCGTACCGGATCTCTTCCAGGGGCACGAGGCGTTGATCAGGTCGGGCACGGGGTGAGTCCAGCAGGAGCCTACCCGTGTTACCGTCTTTTCCGTCCGCCATTCTCGCGCTTGCAGACGGCACGGTCTTTCGTGGCTATTCCATTGGCGCATCCGGCCATACCATCGGCGAAGTGGTGTTCAACACCGCCATCACCGGTTACCAGGAAATCCTCACCGACCCGAGCTATTCCCGGCAGATCGTCACGCTGACGTATCCGCACATCGGGAATTACGGCGTCAACCGTGAGGATATTGAAGCCACGAAAGTCCATGCCGCCGGCCTGATCATCAAGGATCTGCCGATCCTGGCATCGAATTTCCGCAAGGAGCACACGCTCGGCCATTACCTGAAGCAGGAAAAGGTCGTCGCGATCGCGGGCATCGATACCCGCAAGCTGACCCGAATCCTGCGCGAGAAGGGTGCCCAGAACGGTTGCATCCTGGCTGGCGAGGACAATGTGCAGAAGGCCATCGACCTGGCCCGCTCGTTCCCCGGCCTGGCCGGCATGGACCTGGCCAAGGTGGTGTCGGTCAAGGAGCCGTACGAGTGGACCCAGTCGGAATGGGCGCTCGGCGAGGGCTACGGCAAGCAGGACCAGCCGCAGTTCCACGTGGTCGCCTATGACTACGGCGTCAAGTTCAACATCCTGCGCATGCTGGCCGAGCGCGGCTGCAAGGTGACGGTGCTGCCGGCCCAGGCCAGCGCGGCCGACGCCCTGGCGCTGAATCCGGACGGCGTGTTCCTGTCCAACGGCCCCGGCGACCCGGAACCGTGCGACTACGCCATCCAGGCCACGCGCGAATTCATCGAGCGCGGCATCCCGACCTTCGGCATCTGCCTGGGCCACCAGATCATGGCCCTGGCCATCGGCGCCAAGACGCTGAAGATGAAGGCCGGCCACCACGGCGCCAACCATCCGGTCAAGGACATGGATGACGGCCGCGTGATGATCACGTCGCAGAACCACGGTTTCGCGGTCGATGCGGAAACCCTGCCGGCCAACGCGCGCGTGACGCACGTGTCGCTGTTCGACGGCACGCTGCAGGGCTTCGCGCTGACCGACAAGCCGGCCTTCTGCTTCCAGGGCCACCCGGAAGCGTCGCCGGGCCCGAACGACGTGGCTTACCTGTTCGACCGCTTCACGAAGATGATGGCGGATGCGCGCAAGTAAGCGCGAAGCCATTCAGTAACAGGGACGAGCAGGGAACAAGGACACGCCATGAACGCCTTCATGCATACCGCTTTCGGCATCACCGACTTCTGGACCTATGTGCTGGGCACGATCTTTATCGTGCTGCTGCCGGGGCCGAACTCGATGTACGTGCTGTCCGTGGCGGCGCAGCGCGGCGTGCGTGCCGGCTACAAGGGTGCCTGCGGCGTGTTCCTTGGCGATGCGGTGCTGATGGTGCTGTCCGCGGCAGGCGTGGCCTCGCTGCTCCAGGCCAGCCCGGCGCTGTTCTACGTCGTGAAGTACATCGGCGCGGCGTACCTGGGCTGGATCGGGTTCAACATGCTGCGCGGGGCGGTACGCAACTGGTCCAAGGCAGGTCAGGCGGGGCAGGCAATCAATGCGGCCGCGGCCATGCCCGTCGACCAGTCGAACCCGTTCCGCAAGGCGCTCATCATCAGCCTGATGAACCCCAAGGCCATCCTGTTCTTCATCTCGTTCTTCATCCAGTTCGTCGACCCCGGCTTCGGCTATCCGGCGCTGGCGTTCCTCGCACTGGGCGTGGTCGTGCAGATCTTCAGCTTCCTGTACCTGACGACGCTGATCTTCGTTGGCGTGAAACTGGCCGCCGCGTTCCGCCGCCGCCGCCGCTTGTCGGCGGGCGTGTCGAGCGGCGTGGGCGCCATGTTCATCGGCTTCGGCGCGAAGCTGGCCACGGCCACCCTGAGCTGATTTTCCGAATCCCGCGGGATTCCTGATATTCCGGCGCGGCCGTCCCGAACGGGCGGCCGGCCAAAAAAGAGATAGTGCAATGCCAAAACGCACAGACATCAAGAGCATCCTGATTATCGGCGCCGGCCCCATCATCATCGGCCAGGCGTGCGAGTTCGACTATTCCGGCGCGCAGGCCTGCAAGGCACTGCGCGAGGAAGGCTTCAAGGTCATCCTGGTCAATTCGAACCCGGCGACCATCATGACCGACCCGGCCACGGCCGACGTGACCTATATCGAGCCGATCACGTGGGAAGTGGTCGAGCGCATCATCGAGAAGGAGCGTCCGGACGCGATCCTGCCGACCATGGGCGGCCAGACCGCGCTGAACTGCGCGCTGGACCTGCATCGCCATGGCGTGCTGGACAAGTACAAGGTCGAGCTGATCGGCGCGTCGCCGGAAGCCATCGACAAGGCCGAAGACCGCCAGAAGTTCAAGAACGCGATGACCAAGATCGGACTGGGCTCGGCCAAGTCCGGCATCGCGCATTCCATGGACGAAGCCATGGGCGTGCAGTCGCAAATCGCCACGGAAACCGGCACCAGCGGCTACCCGATCGTCATTCGTCCCTCGTTCACGCTGGGCGGCACGGGCGGCGGCATTGCCTACAACCGTGAAGAATTCGAAGAGATCTGCAAGCGCGGCCTGGACCTGTCGCCGACGCGCGAACTGCTGATCGAAGAATCGCTGCTGGGCTGGAAGGAATACGAGATGGAAGTTGTCCGCGACAAGGCGGACAACTGCATCATCATCTGCTCGATCGAAAACCTGGACCCGATGGGCATCCACACCGGTGACTCGATCACCGTGGCCCCGGCCCAGACGCTGACCGACAAGGAATACCAGATCCTGCGCAACGCCTCGCTGGCCGTGCTGCGCGAGATCGGCGTCGACACCGGCGGCTCGAACGTGCAGTTCTCGATCAATCCGAAGGATGGCCGGATGATCGTGATCGAGATGAATCCGCGCGTGTCGCGTTCGTCGGCGCTGGCCTCGAAGGCCACCGGCTTCCCGATCGCCAAGGTCGCGGCCAAGCTGGCCGTCGGCTACACGCTGGACGAGCTCAAGAACGAGATCACCGGCGGTGCGACCCCGGCTTCGTTCGAGCCGTCGATCGACTACGTGGTCACCAAGGTGCCGCGTTTCGCCTTCGAGAAATTCCCGCAGGCCGACAGCCACCTGACCACCCAGATGAAGTCGGTGGGCGAGGTGATGGCGATGGGCCGCACCTTCCAGGAATCGTTCCAGAAGGCCCTGCGCGGCCTGGAAGTCGGCGTGGACGGCCTGGACGAGAAGTCCACCGACCGCGACGAGATCGTCGAGGAAATCGGCGAGGCCGGCCCGGACCGCATCTGGTACGTGGGTGATGCATTCCGCCTGGGCATGTCGCTGGAAGAGGTGTACGCCGAGACCGCGATTGACCCGTGGTTCCTGGCCCAGATCGAAGACATCGTCAAGACCGAAGGCCAGATCAAGGCGCGCACGCTGGCAAGCCTGTCGACGGCCGAGCTGCGCCACGTGAAGCAGAAGGGCTTCTCGGACCGCCGCCTGGCCAAGCTGCTGAAGACCGACGCCAAGGCCGTGCGCGAGGCGCGCATCGCCCAGAACGTGCGTCCGGTGTACAAGCGCGTGGACACCTGCGCGGCCGAGTTCGGCACCAACACCGCCTACATGTACTCGACCTACGAGGCCGAGCATGGCGAGTGCGAGGCCAGCCCGACCGACAAGAAGAAGATCATGGTGCTGGGCGGCGGCCCGAACCGGATCGGCCAGGGCATCGAGTTCGACTACTGCTGCGTGCACGCCGCGCTGGCGCTGCGTGAAGACGGGTACGAGACCATCATGGTCAACTGCAACCCGGAGACCGTGTCGACCGACTATGACACCTCGGACCGCCTGTATTTCGAGCCGGTGACGCTGGAAGATGTGCTGGAAATCGTCGCGATCGAGAAGCCGGTCGGCGTGATCGTGCAGTACGGCGGCCAGACGCCGCTGAAGCTCGCGCTCGACCTGGAGCGCAACGGCGTACCCATCATCGGCACCACGCCGGACATGATCGACGCCGCGGAAGACCGCGAGCGTTTCCAGAAGCTGCTGCAGGAACTCGGCCTGCGCCAGCCGCCGAACCGCACCGCGCGTGCCGAGGACGAAGCGCTGCGCCTGGCCGAGGAAATCGGCTACCCGCTGGTGGTGCGCCCGTCGTACGTGCTGGGCGGCCGCGCGATGGAAATCGTGCACGAGCCGCGCGACCTCGAGCGCTACATGCGCGAGGCCGTCAAGGTCTCGAACGATTCGCCGGTGTTGCTGGACCGCTTCCTGAACGATGCGATCGAATGCGACGTCGACGCGCTGTCCGACGGCAAGCGCGTGTTCATCGGCGGCGTGATGGAGCACATCGAGCAGGCCGGCGTGCACTCGGGCGACTCGGCGTGCTCGCTGCCGCCGTACTCGCTGTCGGCCGAAACCGTGGCCGAACTGAAGCGCCAGACCGCTGCCATGGCCAAAGCCCTGAACGTGGTCGGCCTGATGAACGTGCAGTTCGCGATCCAGCAGAACAACGGTGTCGACACCGTCTACGTGCTGGAAGTGAACCCGCGTGCATCGCGTACCGTGCCGTACGTGTCGAAGGCGACCGGCATGCAGCTCGCCAAGATCGCCGCGCGCTGCATGGCCGGCCAGTCGCTGGACTCGCAGGGCGTTATCGACGAGGTGGTGCCGCCGTACTACAGCGTCAAGGAAGCGGTGTTCCCGTTCAACAAGTTCCCGGGCGTCGATCCGGTCCTCGGACCTGAAATGCGTTCCACCGGTGAAGTGATGGGCGTGGGCAAGTCGTTCGGCGAGGCGCTCTTCAAGAGCCAGCTGGCCGCGGGTTCGCGCCTGCCGGAAAAGGGCACCGTGCTGATCACCGTGAAGGACAGTGACAAGGTACGCGCCGTTGCCGTGGCCCGCATGCTGCACGACATGGGCTACCCGATCGTCGCCACGCGCGGCACGGCCTCGGCCATCGAAGCCGCCGGCATCCCGGTCCGGGTGGTCAACAAGGTCAAGGACGGCCGTCCGCATATCGTGGACATGATCAAGAACGGCGAACTGGCGCTGGTGTTCACCACGGTGGACGAGACCCGCGGCGCGATTGCCGATTCGCGCTCGATCCGTATCTCGGCGCTGGCCAATCGCGTGCCTTACTACACCACCATCGCCGGCGCGAGCGCCGCGGTGGAGGGCCTGAAGCACATGCAGAGCCTGGAGGTCTATGACCTGCAGGGCTTGCATGCGACGCTGGGGTAACAATATGAGCTGGCGGGGCGATTGCGCTCCGTCAAGGGCTGACGGCCCGCCGGTGTTGCTGCCGGCGGCCATCTTGTCCTAAACTACGTCGAATTCATCGATCGGCGCCCGGTTTCCCCGGGCGCCTTTCCCATCCGAAGCCGCGGTTGAGCGGAAGTGCCCTGGACTACGAGCCGGGCATGGTTCCAGCTCCGCTGCGGCTCATTTTTTTGTTGATCGAAGACATGAGCACCATTCCGATTACCAAGCGTGGCGCCGAACTGCTGAAGGAAGAACTGCAACGCCTGAAGGCTGTCGAGCGTCCGGCAGTGATCAATGCCATCTCCGAAGCCCGTGCGCAGGGCGACCTGTCCGAAAATGCCGAGTACGATGCTGCCAAGGAAAAGCAGGCATTCATCGAAGGCCGCATTCTGGAAGTCGAATCCAAGCTGTCCACTGCGCAGGTCATTGACCCGACCCAACTGGATACGGATGGCCGCATCGTGTTCGGTGCCACGGTCGACCTGGAAGACCTCGAATCCGGCAGCCCGGTGAGCTACCAGATTGTCGGCGATGACGAGGCTGACCTGGAAAGCGGCAAGATTTCCGTGAGCTCGCCGATCGCGCGTGCGCTGATCGGCAAGTTCGAGGGCGACGTTGCGACCGTCCTGGCGCCGAGCGGTGACCGCGAGTACGAAGTCATCACCGTCCGCTACATCTGAAGTCGGTACCCGACCGACTGGACCAAGCGGATCGTGTTCTCTACTTCCTACTCAAGCCTGCCGCCGCTGCCCCACCGCATCTTCCTGCTCCTGACCGTTGTCTGGGCCGGCAGCCTGTGGACGGTGGGTTACATGGTGGCGCCGACGTTGTTCTCGGTCCTGCCGAGCCGCGAAACGGCGGGCATGATCGCCGGCCATCTGTTTCAGACCGAGGCTATCCTCGGCGTGACCATCGGCGTCTTGCAGCTTGTGCTGTGCAACGTGCTGATCCGGCGCGGTGCCAACCGATATCGGGCTCTGCGCTGGCTGGTACTGGCCATGCTGTGTTGCGTGGTGGTGGGCTATTTCGGCACCCAGCCGTTCATGGGCAGCCTCAAGGAGAAGGCGACGGCGCTCGGTGTCGGCGTGTCGGAGTCGCCGTTCCGCGCCCAGTTCGGCATGCTGCATGGCGTTTCCAGCGCGTTCTACCTGGTGCAGAGCCTTCTGGCGCTGGCGCTGGTGTGGCGCGCTTCGGCGCCGCGTTCATCCGGCGAATAGCCGGCGAATGGATGCGAAAAAGGCGGCCCGCTCGGGCCGCCTTCGTTCAGGCCAGCGCCTTTTTCTTCGGGCTGGCGGGGCGGGCACGCGAGCGCTTGACGTTGCCGCCCGCGGTGACGCGTTCATTGCCCAGCACCGTGACGTCCTTGCGGGTCGGACGGCGGTTGGGTGCGCCGCTTGGCTTCTTCACCGTCACGGTACGAGGCGCGGCGCCACCACGGCGGACCGGCGTGTGGCGACCGAGATCCTGAGGCTGGTTTTCCTTGAGGCGGGCGTCGCCCGGGCGCCAGATCACCAGCAGTTTGCCGATATGCTGGATCGGTGCGGCGCTCAGTTCATCGCAAATGGATTCGTAGATGGCGATGCGGGCTTCGCGGTCGTCGCCGAACACGCGAATCTTGATCAGGTCGTGCGATGCCAGGCTGCGGTCGATTTCGGCCAGCACCGCGCGCGTGAGGCCTTCCGCGCCGATCATCACGACCGGATTGAGGCCGTGGGCACGGGAGCGGAGTTCGGAACGCTGGGCTGGAATTAGTTGAAGTGCGGACATAAATAGGCGCTGACGGCGCTGGAATAAGTGCTGCCAACGGCCCGAACGGGCAATGGCGGCCCGAATTGGCCACCGCTGGCATGCGATTGGCGCGTATTATCCGCCAAATCAACGCAGGTTGGCGGCAAAAAACGGCAAAACAGGCAAGAAATTGCGGCGTGCTCGCTTCGCGGGGGCCGGCAAACAGGAAACAGGCGTAATCAGAATGGCCAAAGGCAAGTCGAAGAACAAGTTCAACCAGTCGTGGCTCCACGATCACATCAACGACCCGTATGTGAAGATGGCGCAGCGCGAGGGGTATCGCGCCCGCGCGGCCTACAAGCTCAAGGAAATCGACGAGCAGGACAACCTGATCCGTCCAGGCCAGGTCATTGTCGACCTGGGCGCCGCGCCCGGCAGTTGGAGCCAGTATGCGCGCAACAAGCTGGCGGCCTCTCCGCGGGCGGTCGATGGCAAGCCGGATGGCGCGGTGGTAGCCATCGATATCCTGCCCATGGAGGCGGTCGCCGACGTCACGTTTATCCAGGGTGATTTTCGCGAGGAAGAAGTGTTCCGCCAGCTTGAGGAAGTGGTCCTGGCAGCTTCCGGCGGGGCAAAGATCGACCTTGTATTGTCCGACATGGCCCCCAACTTGTCCGGTGTGGCCTTTGCTGACGCCGCCCGCATCGAGTATCTGTGCGAGCTGGCATTGGATTTTGCCCAGGCCCATCTCAAGGCGGACGGCGCATTACTGGTAAAGTGCTTCCACGGTAGTGGTTACAGCCAGATCGTCGAGAAGTTCAAACGGCAGTTCAAGGTGGTCGCGGCACGCAAGCCCAAGGCGTCGCGTGACAAATCTTCTGAAACATTTATTCTTGGGCGTTACCTCAAAGTCATGAATTGACGGATCCGGCGGATAGCCGGGGCGTATGGCCTCGGGGGGCTATTGGTTCCATAGTTTTCGGTGTTACCCCTTCGGGGCGGGTGCTGCATTACAATGCAGCTATCCGTTGGCAAGGCAATTGCAAAGGAGTTCGGCCTTGAATAACAACCTGTTTCAAAAGGCGGCAATCTGGCTCGTGATCGCGCTGGTGTTGTTTACCGTCTTCAAGCAGTTCGACAAGCCCCGTGCACAGGACGGCGTCACCTATTCGCAGTTCATGGATGACGCCAAGAACGGCAAGGTGTCGCGTGTCGACGTGCAGGGCCGCAACCTCGTGGTGTCGCCGAAAGAGGGCGCCAAGTACACCATCATCTCGCCGGGCGACATCTGGATGGTCGGCGACCTGATGAAGTACGGTGTCCAGGTGACCGGCAAGGCAGACGACGAACCCAACGTGCTGGTCCAGGCGCTGTACTACCTCGGACCGACCCTGCTGATCATCGTGTTCTGGTTCTACATGATGCGGCAGATGCAGGGTGGCGGGAAAGGCGGAGCCTTCTCGTTTGGCAAGTCGCGCGCACGCCTGATCGATGAAAACCAGAACGCCGTCACGTTCCAGGACGTGGCCGGATGCGACGAGTCCAAGGAAGAAGTTGTCGAACTGGTCGACTTCCTGAAGGACCCGCAAAAGTTCCAGAAGCTGGGCGGCCGCATTCCGCGCGGTGTGCTGCTGGTCGGCCCTCCGGGTACCGGCAAGACGCTGCTGGCGCGCGCCATCGCCGGCGAAGCCAAGGTGCCGTTCTTCAGCATTTCGGGTTCCGACTTCGTTGAAATGTTCGTTGGCGTGGGCGCTGCCCGCGTGCGCGACATGTTCGAGAACGCCAAGAAGCAGGCGCCGTGCATCGTGTTCATCGATGAAATCGACGCGGTCGGCCGCCATCGCGGCGCCGGCATGGGCGGCGGTAACGACGAGCGCGAACAGACCCTCAACCAGATGCTGGTCGAGATGGACGGCTTCGAGGCCAATTCGGGTGTGATCGTGATTGCCGCGACCAACCGCTCCGACGTGCTCGACAAGGCGCTGCTGCGTCCGGGCCGCTTCGACCGCCAGGTCTATGTGGGGCTGCCGGACATCCGCGGCCGCGAGCAGATCCTGAAGGTCCATATGCGCAAGGTACCCATCGGCAACGATGTGGATGCTTCGATCATCGCGCGTGGTACGCCGGGCTTCTCGGGTGCCGACCTGGCCAACCTGGTCAACGAGGCCGCGCTGTTCGCCGCTCGCCGCAGCAAGCGCGTGGTCGACATGCAGGACTTCGAGGACGCCAAGGACAAGATCTACATGGGTCCGGAGCGCAAGTCGACGGTCATGCGCGAGGAAGAGCGCAAGGCCACGGCTTACCACGAGTCCGGTCATGCGGTGGTGGCAAAGCTGCTGCCGAAGGCCGATCCGGTCCACAAGGTCACGATCATGCCGCGTGGCTGGGCGCTTGGCGTGACCTGGCAGTTGCCGGAGCATGACAAGTACTCGAAGTACAAGGACAACATGCTCGAAGAGATTGCGATTCTCTTCGGTGGCCGTGCGGCGGAAGAGGTCTTCCTCAATGCCATGAGCACTGGCGCGTCCAATGACTTCGAGCGCGCCACCAAGATCGCCCGCGACATGGTGACCCGCTTCGGCATGAGCGACGAACTCGGTGCCATGGTCTACGTCGACACGGAGCAGGACGGCATGTTCGGCAAGCTGTCGTCGAAGACCGTGTCGGAAGCCACGCAGCAGAAGGTTGACTACGAGATCCGCCGCATCATCGACGATCAGTACGCGCTGGCCAAGCGCCTGCTCGAAGAGAACCGCGACAAGGTCGAGGCCATGACCGCCGCGCTGATGGAGTGGGAAACGATCGACGCCGATCAGGTCAACGACATCATGGCTGGCAAGCCGCCGCGTCCTCCGCGCGGTGTGTCGGGTCCGAACGGCGGCGGCAATGCCCCGTCCGGTGGCTCGCCGGTGGCGCCTTCGAACGCGCCCGCCGCAGCCTGACGGCACGGATCGCTGTTCACAGGACTTTGATCGCCTGGTAGTTCCGACAAGCCGGTGCCTTTGCACCGGCTTTCTTGTTTCTGCGCGGCACGCGTAGAACCACCCTTTTCCCATTGCGCCTTCCTACCTTGCAGCAGACCTCGCCATCCCCGTATTTCCAGTGCGGCCGCTATCGCTTCGCATTGAGTCGTCGCCCGCTTGTCATGGGCATTCTCAACGTCACGCCCGATTCCTTCTCGGATGGCGGCAAGCACGCCACGCGGGACGCGGCGCTGCGACATGCCGAGCAGCTGATTGCGCAAGGCGCGGACATCCTCGATATCGGGGGCGAGTCGAGCCGCCCGGGTTCGGCGGCCTTGCCGCTGGACCAGGAACTGGCCCGCGTGATTCCGATCGTCGAGGCATTGCGCGATTGCGGCAAGCCGCTGTCGATCGACACGTACAAGCCGGAGGTGATGCGCGCATCGCTGGCGGCCGGCGCCGATCTGATCAACGATATCTGGGGCTTCCGCATGCCCGGTGCCATCGAGGCGGTTGCCAGAGGGCAGGCCGGCCTGTGCGTGATGCATATGCAGCGGGATCCGCAAACCATGCAGGAGGATCCGCATTACGCCGACGTGGTGGCCGAGGTGGGTGACTTCCTCGGAGAACGCGTGGCTGAATTGCGCAAGGCCGGCGTCGACCCCGCGCGCATCACGCTGGACCCGGGATTTGGCTTCGGCAAGACTCCGGATCATAATCTGCGCCTGCTCGGACAATTGCCCGCACTGGAGAGGTTTGGGCTGCCGCTGCTGGTGGGCTTGTCGCGCAAGTCGACACTCGGCGCGATCCTGGGCGGCCGGCCGCCGATGCAGCGTGTGGCGGCGAGCATTGCCGCGGCGGTCTGTGCGACAGAGCGAGGCGCCTTTATCGTGCGCGTGCATGATGTACAGGATACGGTGGATGCCCTCCAGACCTGGTGGGCCGTACGGAATGAGGCTGTGACGACTGTCGACCAGCCATCGCAGGTATCGCAGCAATAGTTGCCAGACAGAGCAAGAAAGAAAGGACGAATCGAATGACGCGCAAGTATTTTGGGACAGATGGCGTACGGGGCAAGGTTGGCGAGCTGCCGATCACCCCGGATTTCGTGATGCGGCTGGGACACGCCGCTGGCAAGGTGCTCGCCCATGGCGCCCGCACCGCGCAGGGGCGGCCGACCGTGCTGATCGGCAAGGACACGCGGATCTCCGGTTATATGCTGGAGGCAGCGCTGGAGGCCGGCTTTACCTCGGCCGGCGTGCATGTGTTGCTGACCGGGCCGCTGCCGACCCCAGGCATCGCCTACCTGACGCGCGCGTTGCGGCTGTCGGCGGGCGTGGTCATTTCGGCCAGCCACAATCCGTATTACGACAATGGCATCAAGTTCTTCTCGGCCGACGGCGACAAGCTTCCCGACGAGGTCGAGGCGCAGATCGAGTCCGCCATGGAGGATCCGATGGTCTGCGCGCCATCCGATGACCTCGGGCGTGCACGGCGCATCAACGATGCCCCAGGGCGCTACATCGAATTCTGCAAGAGCACCTTCCCGAACAGCCAGGACCTGCACGGCCTCAAGCTGGTCGTGGACTGCGCGCACGGTGCCGCCTACCACATCGCTCCGCATGTCTTCCATGAGCTTGGCGCGGATGTCGTGGCGATTGGCAACCAGCCTGACGGCCGCAATATCAATGACGGATACGGGGCCACCGCACCGGGAAAGCTGGTGGAGGCAGTGCGTGAACACGGTGCCGACCTGGGTCTGGCATTCGATGGGGATGCGGACCGGCTGCAAGTTGTGGACAGCGAAGGCCGCCTCTACAACGGCGACGAACTGCTGTACTTGATCGTGCGCGACCGCATGGCCGAAGGTCAGGCCGTGGAAGGCGCCGTCGGTACGCTGATGACCAATATGGCGGTGGAACTTGCGCTCAAGCGTATTGGCGTGGAGTTTGTGCGGGCGAAGGTCGGTGACCGCTATGTGCTTGAAGAGTTGAACAAGCGCAACTGGATCCTGGGCGGCGAGGGCTCGGGCCACTTGCTGTGCCTGGACCGGCACAGCACCGGCGACGGCATCGTCTCGGCGCTGCAGGTGCTGGCAGCGCTGCGCCGCAGCGGCAAGACGCTGGCGGGCCTGCTTGAGGGCGTCAGCCTGTTTCCCCAGAAGCTTATCAACGTCCGTGTCGAGAAGGGGTTCGACTGGCAGTCACATGCCGGCCTGAAGGCGGCGCAAGCGTTGGTGGAGCCCGAACTGGCAGGCCGCGGTCGCGTGCTGATCCGTGCCTCGGGCACCGAACCCGTGGTCCGCGTGATGGTCGAGGCCGAGCAGGCCGAGACCGCCGAACGCGCCGCTCAGACACTGGCAGAGGCCTTGCGTGCCTGAGCCTCGCTAACCCAACCCCCCCATAGCGATGCGCCGGACATGTTCCGGCGCTTTTTTTGCGCAATAAAGCAATTAACCGATGTCATCTCCTGACGTCGCCTGGGAAGGGCAGCCATTAGAGACCCGCATCACCATTGGCTTTCAAGAAGATTTGAAGATGTCATGGAATTGTCATATACGCGGCTTAGAGTTCGTCTTGTCAAAAATTTGTCATTCCCAACCAATGTTCTCTGGAGGACATATGAAGCTGGTCAAGACTGCCGTGGCAGGCATCGTTTCGATGGTCGTAGCGGGTACTGCGTTCGCGGCGGAAATTACCGGTGCAGGCGCTTCCTTCCCGGCGCCCGTGTATTCCAAGTGGGCCGATGCATACCAAAAAGCAACGGGTAACAAGGTCAACTATCAATCCATCGGTTCGTCGGGCGGCATCAAGCAGATTGGCGCCAAGACGGTCGATTTCGGCGCCTCCGACGCGCCGCTGAAGGACGAGGACCTGAACAAGCAGGGTCTGGTCCAGTTCCCGACGGTGATCGGCGGCGTGGTGCCGGTGATCAACCTGCAAGGCGTGAAGCCGGGCGAACTCACCATCACCGGCGAAGTGCTGGCCAACATCTACCTGGGCAAGATCAAGAAGTGGGACGATCCGGCCATCAAGGCGCTGAACCCGCACGCCAAGCTGCCGAACCAGGACATCCTGCCGGTGCGCCGCGCTGACGGCTCGGGCACCACCTTCATCTTCACCAACTACCTGTCGAAGGTGAGCCCCGACTGGCAGAAGTCGGTGGGCGAGGGCACCACGGTCAACTGGCCGGGCGGCGGTACCGGCGGCAAGGGCAACGAAGGCGTGGCCGCGTTCGTGCAGCGTCTGAACGGCGCAATCGGCTATGTCGAATACGCCTACGCCAAGCAGAACAAGATGACCCACCTGAACATGAAGAATGCGTCGGGTGCCGTGGTCCAGCCGGGTGACGACGCCTTCAAGGCCGCCGCCGCCGGCGCGGACTGGAGCAAGAGCTACTACCAGATCCTGACCAACCAGCCGGGCAAGACCGCATGGCCGATCGCCGGTGCCACCTTCATCCTGGTCCACAAGAACCAGGAAAAGTCGGCGCAGGGTGCTGAAGTGCTGAAGTTCTTCGACTGGGCCTACAAGAGCGGCGGCAACATGGCTGCCGACCTGGATTACGTGCCGCTGCCCGAAGCGGTCGTGAACCAGATTCGCACCACCTGGAAGACCAGCGTCAAGGACGCTTCGGGCAAGGCACTGTACTAAGCCGAAGTCCGACTGCATGGCAGCCGGCCGCGGCGTGTGCCGCGGCCGGTTGAGTGGCCCGGCGGCTTGCCGCCGGCGCCTGCCAAATCATCGACAGTATTTTCTGCACCATGGCGACTTCGTCCGATCTCTCAGCCGTACGGCCGCCCAGCCGCATTGGCGACATCCTGTTCGGCGGCCTGACACGCGGGGCCGCCATCGTGACGCTGCTCCTGCTGGGCGGCATCATCGTGTCGCTGGCGATCAGCGCCTGGCCTTCGATCCAGACGTTCGGCGCCCGCTTTCTCTGGACTGCGGAGTGGGATCCCCCCGCAGACGTCTATGGCGCGCTTGTGCCGATCTACGGCACGCTCGTGACTTCGCTGATCGCACTGATCATTGCCGTGCCGGTCAGCTTCGGCATCGCGCTGTTCCTGACCGAGCTTTCGCCGGCCTGGCTGCGCCGCCCGCTGGGCACCGCGATCGAACTGCTGGCCGCCGTGCCGTCGATCGTCTACGGCATGTGGGGCCTGCTGGTGTTCGCGCCGCTCTTCGGCGAGTACTTCCAGAAGCCGCTCGCCGCCACGGTCGGCCAGCTTCCGCTGATCGGCAAGTTGTTCCAGGGTGCCCCGCTGGGCATCGGCCTGCTGTGCGCGGGCGTCATCCTCGCGATCATGATCATTCCGTACATCGCCTCGGTGATGCGCGACGTGTTTGAAGTCACCCCGGTGCTGCTCAAGGAATCCGCCTACGGCGTGGGCTGTACCACCTGGGAAGTGATGTGGAACGTGGTCCTGCCCTATACCCGCGCCGGCGTGATCGGCGGCGTCATGCTCGGCCTTGGCCGCGCGCTGGGCGAAACCATGGCCGTCACCTTCGTGATCGGCAATACCAACCTGCTCGACAACGCATCGCTGTTTTCGCCGGGCAACAGCATCACGTCCGCACTGGCCAACGAATTCGCGGAAGCCGGTGCAGGCCTGCACACGGCGGCGCTGATGGAACTGGGCCTGATCCTGTTCTTCATCACGTTCGTGGTGCTGGCGCTGTCCAAGCTGCTGCTGCTGCGACTGGCAAAGAATGAGGGTGGAAAATGAACCAGGCCAGCCACACCGTGTCTTCCGCATCGATCCCGGCCGTGCGGCCCGACGCCGATGCCGTGCGCACGCGCCTGCAAGCGCGGCGTCGCCGCATGAACCTGATCGCATTGACGGCCTCGCTGGGCGCAATGATCTTCGGCCTGTTCTGGCTGGCGTGGATCCTGTTCACCACTGTCACGCTGGGCGTCGGCGGCCTGTCGCTGGACCTGTTCACGCAGATGACGCCGGCGCCGAATACCGCCGGTGGCGGCCTGGCCAATGCGATCTACGGCAGCTTCGTGATGGTGGCGCTGGCCACGCTGCTCGGCACGCCGCTGGGCATCCTGGCAGGCATCTACCTGGCCGAGTATGGCAAGTCGTCGCCGCTGGCCAGCCTGATCCGCTTTATCAACGACATCCTGCTGTCGGCGCCGTCGATCGTGATCGGCCTGTTCGTCTACGCGCTGGTGGTGACCCGCATGGGCCATTTCTCGGGCTGGGCAGGCGTGTGCGCGCTGGCGCTGCTGCAGATTCCGATCGTGGTGCGCACGACCGAGAACATGCTGAACCTGGTGCCGAATGCACTGCGTGAAGCGGCCTTCGCGCTTGGTACGCCGAAGTGGAAGATGGTGCGGTCGATCACGGTCAAGTCCTCGTATGCCGGCATCGTGACCGGCGTGCTGCTGGCCGTGGCGCGTATCGCCGGTGAAACCGCGCCGCTGCTGTTCACCGCGCTGTCCAACCAGTTCTGGACCAGCGATCTGAACAAGCCGATGGCGAACCTGCCCGTCACGATCTTCCGCTTTGCCATGAGCCCGTTCACGGAATGGCAGCAACTGGCTTGGGCAGGCGTGTTCCTGATCACGATCGGCGTGCTCGCGCTCAATATCCTGGCGCGTATCCTGTTCAAGAAATAATGACCGGCGCGCGATTCCAGAACCGGAATCGGACCGGAACCTGAATTCCAAGCGAGAACCAGCATGACTTCGACTGTCATCGATATTCCCGACGCCGTGCGCTCCAAGATCGACGTGCGCAACCTGAACTTCTTCTATGGCCAGTTCCATGCCCTGAAGAACATCAACATGTCGATTCCTGACCGCAAGGTGACGGCCTTTATCGGGCCGTCGGGCTGCGGCAAGTCCACGCTGCTGCGCACCTTCAACAAGATGTATGGCCTCTACCCCGAGCAGCGTGCCGAGGGCGAGATCAACATGGACGGCGAGAACCTGCTGACCAGCCGCCAGGACATCGCGCTGCTGCGCGCCAAGGTCGGCATGGTGTTCCAGAAGCCGACGCCGTTCCCGATGTCGATCTACGACAACATCGCCTTTGGCGTGCGCCTGTTCGAGAAGCTGTCGCGTTCCGAAATGGATGACCGCGTGGAGTGGGCACTGTCCAAGGCCGCGCTGTGGAACGAGGCCAAGGACAAGCTGCACCAGTCCGGCTACGGCCTGTCGGGCGGCCAGCAGCAGCGCCTGTGCATCGCGCGCGGCATTGCCATCCGCCCCGAAGTCCTGCTGCTCGACGAGCCGTGCTCGGCGCTGGACCCGATCTCCACGGGCCGCATCGAGGAACTGATCGCCGAGCTGAAAGACGAATATACGGTGGTGATCGTGACCCACAATATGCAGCAGGCCGCGCGTTGCTCGGACTACACCGCCTACATGTACCTGGGCGAACTGATCGAATTCGGCGAGACCGAGAAGATCTTCATCAAGCCGCACCGCAAGGAAACCGAAGACTACATTACCGGCCGGTTCGGCTGATGCCGGCCGCCGTGCCACGCCAACTCCCCGGAAACCCTTCGCGGACTGGAGATAAACATGCCTGAAAAGCACCTGTCAACGCAATTCGACGCCGACCTCAATGCCATCAACACCAAGCTGCTGCAGATGGGTGGCCTGGTCGAGTCGCAGATCCAGCTCGCCATGCGCGCGCTGGCCGACTTCGATGCCTCGCTGGCCGACCAGGTCATCGCGCGCGAGCAGCAGCTCAATGCGCTGGAAGTCGAGATCGACGCCGACTGCGGCAACATCATCGCGCGCCGCCAGCCGACCGCGCGCGACCTGCGCCTGGTGATGGCGATCTCCAAGACCATCACGAACCTGGAGCGCGCGGGGGACGAGGCCGAGAAGATCGCCAAGCGCACCAAGCACATCATGGAAGACGCGGCGGCGCATAATATCAATTACGCCGAAGTGAAGCTGTCGGGCGAGATGGCCATCTCGCTGCTGCGCCAGGCCCTGGACGCCTTTGCCCGCCTGGATACCGTGGCGGCCGCGAGCATCGTCAAGGACGACAAGGCCATCGACGAGGAATTCCGCGGCTTTGTGCGCAAGCTGATTACGTACATGATGGAGGACCCGCGTACGATCTCGGTCGCGCTGGACTTCCTGTTCGTGGCCAAGGCGGTCGAGCGCATCGGCGACCACGCCAAGAACATTGCCGAGTTCATCATCTATATCGTCAAGGGGACCGATGTCCGCCACGTATCGCGTGAGGACATGGAGCGCGAAGCCCTGAGCTGAGCCGCACCTCCGGAGAAACACACACATGCCAAGCAGTATTCTCGTTGTCGAAGACGAACCGGCGATCGCCGAGCTGATCGCCGTCAACCTGCAGCACGCGGGGCACTATCCGATCCGTGCCTATAACGCCGAGCAGGCGCTGTCGCTGATGAGCGACGTGCTGCCCGACCTGGTATTGCTGGACTGGATGCTCCCGGGCAAGTCAGGCGCAACCTTCGCCAAAGAGCTGCGTGCCAATGAACGCACCAAGCAGATTCCCATCATCATGCTCACCGCACGCAGCGAGGAGCAGGACAAGGTGATGGGCCTTGAGGCCGGTGCGGACGACTACGTCACCAAGCCGTTCTCGCCCAAGGAACTCCTTGCGCGCATCAAGGCCGTGCTGCGCCGTCGTGCGCCGCAGCTTACCGATGATGTGGTGGCGATCAACGGCCTGCGGCTGGATCCGGCCACGCACCGTGTGACGGGAGAAGACAACGCTGGCCAGATCAAGCTCGATCTCGGTCCGACCGAGTTCCGCCTGCTGCACTTCCTGATGACCCATCCGGAACGCGTGCATAGCCGCTCGCAACTGCTCGACCACGTCTGGGGCGACCATGTCTTCGTCGAAGAGCGTACCGTCGACGTGCATATCAAGCGCCTGCGTGCGGCGCTGACGCCCGGCGGCTATAGCAATATGATCGAAACGGTGCGGGGAAGCGGCTATCGGCTGGCCCGTACGCCAGGCAACTGAATGCGGCGTGGCCAGCGCTGCATGGCCAGTCGTCACGAATTCGTGGCAAACTCTGCCGCAAAACGGCGGCTCTGCTGCCATCTGCCCGGACTCCGGGCTCCCGAGTTTCTTTTGCGCGCATGAATGTCATCTGGGCCCGCTCCGCGGCCATCCTGATCAGCCTGGTGGTGGTTGCCGTCGGAGCCTATTTCGTGGCGGGCGCGGTGCCTGCGCTGGCCGTGATGAGTGCTTCACTGGTATGCCTGGTGGCATTCCATCTCTACCAGATCAACCGGCTGTGGAAGGTCCTGGACGCGCCGGCGTATGGCGAGATTCCCAGCGCGCTCGGTCTCTGGGGTGAGGTCTACTATCGCCTGCACAGGCTGGTCAAGCGCTGGCGCCTGCAGGTCCTGCAGGTCGAGCAGCAGCATACGCGCTTCATCCAGGCCATCCAGGCCTCGCCAAACGGCGTGCTGATGCTCGATGATGCCGACCAGATCGAGTGGTGCAATGACGTGGCCGAGCAGCATTTCGGCCTGAACGCGCGGCGCGATGTGCGCCAGCGTATCACGCACCTGATCCGCCGTCCCGAGTTCGTCCACTACCTGACGCGCCAGCGCTTCGACGAGCCGCTGTCGATGCGCGACATGGGCGAGCACAAGCAGGGCGTGATCTCGGTGCAGGTGCTGCCCTATGGCGACAACCGCAAGCTGGTCATCACGCAGGACATCACCAAGCTGGAAAACACCGAGGCCATGCGGCGCGACTTCGTGGCTAATGTATCGCACGAGCTGAAGACGCCGCTGACCGTGTTGACCGGCTTTCTCGAGACCGTGCGCGACTTGCCGGTGTCCGAGGAGGACCGGCGGCGCTATGTCGACATGATGCTGGTGCAGTCCATGCGCATGCAAAGCATCGTGGAGGACCTGCTGGCCCTGGCCAAGCTTGAAAGCGACGGCAATGCGCCCGGGCAGGATCTGGTGCCGGTCCGGGAACTGGCGAGCCATCTGGTGCACGACGCGGAAGCGTTGTCGCAGGAGCGCCACGAGATCGTTTCCGAGATCGACCCTACGGTCGGGCTGCGCGGCACCGAGATGGAACTGATGTCGGCGCTGGGCAACCTGGTTTCGAATGCCGTGCGCTACACGCCGGCCGGCGGGCGCATCACGATCCGGCTCGGCTGGGATGACGGGCATGCCGTGTTCTCGGTGGCCGATACCGGTCTCGGCATTGCGCCCGAGCATATTCCCCGCCTGACCGAGCGCTTCTATCGTGTCGATCGCAGCCGTTCGCGCGATACCGGCGGCACCGGCCTTGGCCTGGCCATCGTCAAGCATGTGGTCTCGCGCCACCATGCCGAACTGCGCGTGAGCAGCGAAGTGGGGCGGGGCAGTGTGTTCCGCGTCATCTTCCCTTTGGAGCGCAGCGTGCGCCTGGAAGTGGCCGATCCCTCGCGTCGCGCCGCTTGAAGTCGCATCGGCATATCACTGGATAAGTCTGGTGTAAGAAGAAGGGCCCGCTTTGAAGCGGGCCCTTCTTCGTTGCGCCTGTGCAACTGCTCACGCGCTGCCGAACATGGCCAGCAGATCGTTCTGGCTCACGTGCGGGTGCTTGGAGCGCGTCTGCTTGCACACGTAATTGCCATCCGGCTGCATGATCCACGCCGAGGCATTGTCGCGCAGGTGCACCTGCAGGCTTTCCTTGATGACGCGTGCCTTCAGCGCCTTGTCCAGTACGGGGAACGCTACCTCGACACGGCGGAACAGGTTGCGGTCCATCCAGTCGGCGCTCGACAGGTAGAGCACCTCTTCGCCGCCCGCCAGGAAGTAATAGACGCGGTGGTGCTCCAGGAAGCGCCCGACGATCGAGCGCACCGCGATGTTCTCGGACATGCCCGGCACCCCGGGCATCAGCGCGCAGACGCCGCGTACGATCAGGTCGATCTTCACGCCCGCGCGCGACGCCTTGTATAGCTCGTCGATGATGGACGGCTCCAGCAGCGCGTTCATCTTCGCGATGATCCGGGCCGGCTTGCCGGCACGCGCATTGCGCGCCTCGGCGCGGATATGCTCGACCAGGTTGCTGTGCATGCTGAAGGGCGACTGCCACAGATGGTTCAGCCGGATCGTGCCGGCGGTCCCCGTCAGCAGCTGGAAGACGTGGTGGACGTCCTCGCAGATGGCCTCGTTGGCGGTCAGCAGGCCGAAGTCCGTGTACAGGCGTGCAGTGCGCGGATGGTAGTTGCCCGTGCCGAGGTGGGCGTAGCGGCGCAGCTTGACCTGCTTGGCCTTGGTGCCGGTGGCTTCGCGCCGCACGATCAGCAGCATCTTGGCATGGCACTTGTGTCCGACCACGCCGTAGATGACATGGGCGCCGGCCGATTCCAGGCGCTCGGCCCAGTTGATGTTGGTTTCCTCGTCGAAGCGCGCCAGGAGTTCCACGACGACGGTGACTTCCTTGCCGTTGCGCGCGGCGGTCATCAGCGCTTCCATGACCAGCGATTCATTGCCGGTGCGGTAGACCGTTTGCTTGATCGCCACCACATGCGGGTCGGTCGCGGCCTGCTGCAGCAGGTCAAGCACGGAGTTGAAGCTCTCGAACGGATGGTGCAGCAGCACGTCCTGCTGGCGGATGACATCGAAAATCGGTGCGCCGGTCGTGAATGGCTTGACCGGTGCCGGCACGTGCGGCGGAAACTTCAGCGCCGGACGATCCACCATGTCCGGGATCTGCATCAGCCGCACCAGGTTCACGGGCCCCGAGACGCGATACAGGTCCTGCTGGCCAAGGCCTGATTCCAGCAACAGCCGACGCGAGAGCGCCGGCGGGGTGTCCGACGACACTTCCAGCCGCACGGTGTCGCCGAAGTGGCGCGTCGGCAGCTCGCCCTGCAGCGCTTCGCGCAGGTCGGTGATCTCGTCTTCGGAAACAAAGAGGTCGGAATTGCGCGTCACGCGGAACTGGTAGCAGCCCAGGACGTCGATCGACGGAAACAGTTCATGCACGAATGCCTGCATGAACGAGGACAGCATCACGAAGCCGAACGAGTAGCCCGACAGCTTTTCAGGCATCTTCACCACGCGTGGCAGCGCGCGGGGGGCCTGCACGATGGCCAGGTCCGCATCGCGGCCGAAGGCGTCCTTGCCTGACAGCTCGACCACGAAGTTCAGGCTCTTGTTCAGGACACGGGGGAACGGGTGTGCCGGATCCAGGGCGATTGGCGTAAGGACCGGGCCGAGTTCGCGCACAAAGAAATCCCTGGCCCATTCGCGCTGCGTATCGGTCCAGGTCGTCGTCAGGTGAAAAAAGATGCCTTCCTTCTCAAGAAGGGGAAAAATGACGTTCTGCAGCATGTCATACTGCGAAGCCACCAACTGCTGCGTGCGCGCCGTGACAAGCTGATAGGTCTGCTGGAAGGAGAGGCCGTCGGGCGTGAGGCCGGAAGCGTTGTCGCGCATCTGTTCTTTCAACCCTGCCATGCGGATTTCAAAGAACTCGTCCAGATTGCTGGACACGATGCAGATGAATTTCAGCCGTTCCAGCAGCGGAACTTTGGGGTCGGCGGCCTGTGCCAGTACGCGCGCGTTGAATTCAAGAATGCCCAGCTCGCGGTTGAGCAGCGTGCTGGACGGTGTCGTCGACATGGGCATGACCTTCTTTTGGTAATGTGGCGACTTTTCCATAAATTCATGTCACTTTTATGACACTTTGATTTTGTCATGATGTTGACATGGCGAGGACATAATTTTCTGGTGTATCAGCATACCGGCCAAGCGGACCACGCGTCTCTTGCGGTGCGGTAACCTGTACCCCATGCCTTTCAGTTTTCCAGACATCGAATGAACAACTCTCCACGCCTGCTGGCTGCCGTCGACATGGGCTCGAACAGCTTTCGCCTGATGATCGGGCGAGTGGACGAAACCCCTACCGCCAATGGCCCGGCCAGCCAGATCTTTCAGGTCGACGCGCTGCGCGAGCCGGTGCGGCTGGCGGCGGGACTGACGCCGGATAAATATCTCGATCAGCCTGCGCGTCGGCGCGGCATCGACGCCTTGCGCCGCTTTGGCGACCGGCTGCGCGATTTCCCGCCGGACCAGGTGCGCGCCGTGGCGACCAACACGCTGCGCGTGGCCAAGAACGCCTCGGAGTTCCTGATCGAGGCCGAGGCCGCGCTCGGCTTCCCGATCGAAGTCATTGCCGGCCGCGAAGAAGCGCGCCTGATCTACCTGGGCGCATCGCACGACGCGCCGGTCTGCCAGGGCAACCGGCTGGTGGTCGACATCGGCGGCGGTTCGACCGAGTTCATCATCGGCAGCGGTTACCAGTCGCAGCTGATGGAAAGCCTCTACATCGGCTGCGTATCGCACAGCCGCCAGTTCTTTCCGAGCGGCAACGTCGACGAGTACGCGATGAAGCAGGCCGAACTGGCCGCGCGACGCGAGATCCAGGTGCTGGTGCGCCAGTATCGCGCGGCCGGTTGGCAGCAGGCGGTCGGATCATCGGGCACGGCGCGCGCGCTGGCCGAGCTGATCGAACTCAACGGCATGAACGACAGCACGGCCGAGCATGGCATCACGCGTGAAGGGCTGGAGCGGCTCAAGCGCGCGCTGGTCAAGGCCGAGAATACCAATCGCGTCAAGCTGGCGGGGCTGAAGGCGGACCGCATTCCGGTGTTGCCGGGTGGGCTCTCGATCATGCTTGGTGTGTTCGCCGAACTCGACATCGACCGCATGGACGTGACCGATGGCGCGTTGCGCCTCGGCGTGCTCTACGACCTCCTCGGGCGCAGCCACCACGAGGACATGCGTACTGTGACCGTGGACCAGTTCATGCGCCGCTACGGCGTGGACCGCGCCCAGGCGACCCGCGTGCGCCGCGCCGCGACCACGTTGCTGTCGCAGTTTCCAGAGCCGGCCCATGAACGCCGCGAGGATAATCTCGGGTTGCTTGGTTGGGCCGCCAGCCTGCATGAGGTGGGGATGTCGATTTCCCACGGCGGCTACCACAAGCATTCGGCCTATATCGCGACGCACGCGGACATGCCGGGCTTCTCCAGAACCGACCAGGCGCGCCTGGCGGCCTTGCTGCTCGGCCACGCCGGCAAGCTCGGCAAGCTTTCAGGCAGCGGCAGGTTCCTCGACTGGCGCATGCTGTTCAGCTTGCGGCTGGCCTTCGTGCTGTGCCGCCGGCGTTCTGATGCACCGCTGCCCGATATCCGGGTGTCGCAGCGTTCGGATGCTTTGGACGAGGGCTTCGAGGTTCGGGTGCCCAAGAGCTGGATCGAAGCCAATCCACTGGTCGAATACAGCCTGACGCAGGAGGCCGACGAATGGCAGCGCGTCGGCAAGCGGTACAAGGTGGTGTACGCCTGAGTGGCGCCGCCGCGCCGCCGGGCGCCAAACAGAAACGGCGGCCAGGGGCCGCCGTTTTTCATCGCGCCGGAGCGCTTCAGGCCGGGCGGTTCAGGCCCAGGAAGTGGCGCGCATAGCGCGGATTCATGTCGTTCACGCGCAGCAGCGTCAGGAAGTCAGCCACGTTGAAGTCGGGATCCCATGCGGGCAGGCCGCAGATGCGGGCGCCCAGGCGCAGGTAACCCTTGATCAGCGCCGGCGGCTCGACTTCAAGTTGCTGGTTGAGTTCTTCGACGGGTAGCGGCAAGCGCGGGAAGGCATGGTACTCGATGGGTGCCAGCGAGCGCTCGCTGAACAGCCGGTACAGGCTGGCCGCATAGTGGCCGCCATCGCTCATCGGCACGCTGGCGCAGCCGAGCATGGACTCGATGCCCCAGCGCTGCAGATACTCGCCCAGGCCGCCCCACAGGGCCATGATGACGCTGCCAGAGCGGTAGTCGCGGTGCACGCAGGAGCGCCCAAGCTCGAGCATCTTGGGACGCAGGTGGGACAGGCGAACGAGGTCGAATTCCGATTCTGCATACAGGCAGCCGATGCGCTTGGCCTGGTGCGGCGGCAGCACCCGGTAAGTGCCCACCACCTTCAGCGTGGCCATGTCCCGTACGATCAGGTGGTCGCAGTAGTCATCGAACATGTCGACGTCCAGCTCTGGCACCTTCGATGCCAGGCGCGCGCCCATCTCTTCGGCGAACACCTTGTAGCGCAGGCGCTGGGCTTCGACTACTTCGTCCTGGTGGCGCGCCCACGCCACGCTGAGAACAGGCGATTCATTTGCCGGTGTATCCGACGGGCGATGAAGACGCCTCCGCGCCGACTGGCCGACAAGGCCATTGGGCAGGGAGTCGAAAAGCGGCTGGGTCGGCGTCGGGAGGTCTCGCATCAGAGTGTCCTTTTGGTGACGAAACTGTTGCGAAGCAATGTAGTGAGCCGCGGTGACAGTGCCGTGACCCGGCGATGACGCTTCCATGACGCATGCAGGCGCAGCATGGCCACCGGGGGCCACCGACGGTGGTGCGGGGTGGGCGGGGCAGTTGGGGCGGGTGAGCGGGGTGGGGCTGCGAGACATGCTTGTTTCTCCGGGTCAGCAGCGCCGGGCATGCCGGCGAACCACGCGACTCTATTGAGTGGAGAAACAACGAACTATCGTTCTTTGCCGAATTTTCTCGGGGCGCCGGGCCGATGAGCGGCAGCTGGCGTGTCCACGCGGCGCCTGAGCGAAGATTGAGAAATTCCTCGCCGGCGAATCTCAGAGAAATTCAGGATTGATGACTGCGCGCAGCACCGTTTGCGCCTCGCTTTCGCGGGTACGGCTGGCCAGCCACCAGATGCCGCTCTTGCGCACGCTCCAGTTCATTTCGGTGCCGGCCAGCAGCAGGCTGGCCAGCCTGCCGATCCAGGGCTGGTGACCCACCACCACGATGTTCTCGTCGCCCTGCGGCCAGCCTATCGCGCTGAGGACCGCGCTGACGTCCGCGCCGGGGGCCAGGTCTTCCAGAATTTCAGGATGGCCGCTGTACGCCGCTGCGGTTTCGCGCGCGCGCAGCGCAGGGCTGCACAGTACCCGGGTCTTGGCCGGCAACTGAGCCCGCAGCCACGCCGCGGAGTCGTCCGCCTGCTTGCGCCCGCGGCGCGTGAGCGGACGCTGCAGGTCCGCGTTCCGGCTCAGGCTGAGCGGATCGGGGAGTTCTTCGGCTTCAGCGTGACGCCACAGGATCAGGTTCATGTCGGAGCGGGCCAGGGAGTGAGCTTCGAGTATGGTGAAGCCGTCCGACAGGCGCAAGCAGGGCGCGCCGTGGTGGCGGCGCGCACAAACAATACGGGCTGCCTGTCAGGCAGCCCGCAAGTGTCTCCGAGCGTAGTGTCAGGCACGTGACACACGCCGGCGCGCAATCATTGCGCTGAGGCCGGGGCCGGAAAATCGCTTCCGAACCCGGCGCTGGCAAAGACTCAGGACTTGTGGCGGAAGTTGATGCGGCCCTTGGTCAGGTCGTACGGCGACATTTCCAGGGTAACGCGATCGCCTGCCAGAATGCGGATGCGGTGCTTTTGCATCTTGCCCGATGCATAGGCCCAGATCTCGACGCCATTCTCGAGCAGGACTCGGTAACGATTGTCGGGCAGGGCTTCCGACACCACACCGCCAAATTCAATGAGTTCTTCCTTAGCCAATCTATCTTCCTTTTCTGCAACCCGCAGGGTGCAATGGTTTCGTTTTACATTCGATGTGACGCGACGCGCGGGCATGCTGGTCCGGCGCATGTGCACAGACTTGCCGCATGGCGGCGGGGGTGCGCCTTGAGTTGTCCCAGGCAAGCCGACACGGTCCAGAAGGCGCTGCAAACCGCGTGCCAACTGGTCCAGCTAGGAAATCGTCCAGGGGCGCTGTCTGCCCGGCCGATCTGTCTTGCCGATACGGCCGCAGAACCTCGGCCGTGCGAGTCGCGGGTGCGCGGGCAACGTGTTACCGGTCGCTCGCCATGTTTGTAACGCTGCGGAAGGATCTGAAGGGCCGGCCTTCACGCTGGAGAGAACGCCCGGTGACAGGGATGCGCGGAACATCCCGGGCTAACAATATATTGTACCACGGGCATCGGTTTTCAATGAAAGGTACGTAAGCGCTGGAGCGGGGCTTCCTGCATTGGCCAGCAGGCGACAGCCACGCGTGGATAAGTGATTCATGGTTATCACCAGCGCAGCTATGGCCCTTGGTATTTGACCGATATGCACTAGAACTAACTCGACAGGCCTTGTCAGAAGGTCTCGCAAACGGAGGTAGTCATGGAACTCCACCTGCAATCGCACCACTATGCACGCTGCCGGCCTGACTGGCGCACGGCCGTCGTCGCCGGCCTGATTGCCGGCACGGTGTACATGGTGCTGGAACTGCTGACCGCACGCTTCCTGTTCTACCTCGGCGCCTGGGACACGGTGAAGATGGTGGCGGCCATTATCCTGGGGCGCGAGGCGCTGGCTTCGCCGGACACCTTCAACTGGTCCATCGTTCTTGCCGCGGGCACGGTTCACTATGCGCTCTCGATCATCCTGGCGTCGGCGCTGGCATTCATCCTGGGCTCTTTTCGACTGGATTCGAGCATGGGCCTGGCATCCGTCGTCGGGATCGTCTTTGGCGTCGTGGCGTACCTGGTGAACTTCTACGCGCTGGGGCGCTATTTCAACTGGTTTGACGAGGCGCGAGGCTGGGAAAGCCTGTTTGCGCATGCCCTGTTCGGGTTGGTCGCCGCCGATGCCTACTGCCATTTCGAGCGGCGCAATGCGGCGGCGGGCGAGGCGCAACCGTCTTCGCCTGGTCCGTGAGGCCGGCATGATCCAGGAAAAGAAAAACGGCCTAGACATCACTGTCTAAGCCGTTGATCTATAAAGCAAAATACTGGTCGGAGCGATAGGATTCGAACCTACGACCCTCTGATCCCAAATCAGATGCGCTACCAGGCTGCGCTACGCTCCGAAGCCGGCTATTGTAGCGGGCTCTGCGTGGCGCGGTCAATCCATCTCAAAAAGTGTTGTCCGCAACGCCCCGAAGGGGCCGCCGCGCACGCACCCCGCTTCGGGCGGGCCAACTGCAGCTTGACTTGAATTCGGGCCCGGCGATAATCGCCAGACCGCCGTAGTCCGCCCGTCGCCCCGCTGGGAATCGATGAAGGGTACACCTCTTGGGCGGACTGTCCAGATCATCATGAAGAAGTGCGCTGCCGTTCGCGGCAAGCGTGCCCGCCGTACCAATCCGTTTGCCGCGTTGGCTGCCGGAGGTCCGGAGCGGTCTGGCGGCAACTTGAAAACGACGGTCCCGAAGCAGGATCGACACAAAAAGGGACGGTGGCGTCGTGCGGGTCGCTGCCTGTCGCTGGACGGGAATGAAGATGTTTCAGTCGCACATGATTGTGCTCATTGCAGGCCTGCTGGCCCTGCAAATGGCGGTGGTTTGCGCCGTGCTGCGCCGCTCGCAGGGAATGGGGCTGAGCGGCCTGACGTCGTGGGCACTCGGCGACCTCGTGGCCGCATCAGCGGCCGCCATGCCGGCCGTGGCCGAGTTCACAGGGTACTGGCTGGCTGCCGATGCCGTCGACATGGTCCTGTTCGCCGGCATTTCGCTGATGGTGGTGGGCACGCGGCATTTCGCCGGCAGGCCTGGGCGCGCGTCCTTGCTGGTCGTCCTGAATCTGATTTTGGGTGCCGCGATTGCCGGTGGCACGTGGTTGCCGCATGCCGACTGGCTGCAGGCGCTGCGCCCATGGGTGCCGATAGCGCTTGGCATCGGACAGACCTTGCTGCTGCTGGATATCGTTCGCAGCGTTGTGCCGTTGCTCCGGCAGAAGCGGGGCACGGGCAGGTTCGCCGCGCTGTCGCTGGTGCTGATTGCTGCCGGCTGTGCCGGGCTGAATGCCTGGAATCTCTCCGGTTCCATCGCGCAGCCAGGTGTACCTGGTCTGCTGGCACAAGACGGCTCGATGATCGTACTGAACATCTTCGCCGTGGTGGGGCTGTCGGTCAGCTTTGCCCTGATGGCCCACGACCGCCTCCGCCGGATGCTGGAGAGCAGGGCCAGCCATGACGACCTGACGGGGCTGCTGGCGCGCGGCGCATTCTGGCAGCAGCTGGAGGAGGCGAGTGCGCTAGCGGACCGGAATGGCAAGCCCCTGACCGTCGCGTTCGTCGACCTGGATCATTTCAAGGCCATCAACGATGTCTACGGGCACCTGGCCGGCGATAGCGTGCTGAGGCATTTCGCGGGTTTGCTGCGCAAGACGGTGGGTCAGCAAGACATCATTGGCCGGCTCGGTGGCGAAGAGTTCGCCGTGGTCATGCAGGAGACCACGCTCGAGCGGGGACGCGTGACAAGCCTGCGCCTGAGCTCGGCCGTGAGAAGCACGCCGTGTCCTTCCGAGCCGGACGCGATTGCCTATACCGTCAGCATCGGCATGGCCCAGCGCGAGCCGACCGAGACCGTCGAAAATCTGATGCGCCGCGCTGACCAGGCGCTTTACGATGCGAAGCACGCGGGCCGCAATTGCGTATCGCTTCACCGTGACAGTAAGGCAGGGCATGGCACGGGCGCAGTCGAATCCGCGCCCTGGCAGCGGCGCGCGACTTCCTGATCCGCCATGCGGCATCGCGCTGCGGTAGAATGCTGCCCTTCGCGTCCTTAGCTCAGCTGGATAGAGCACTCGCCTTCTAAGCGAGCGGTCAGAGGTTCGAGTCCTCTAGGACGCGCCAGTCTTTTTGCGGGTCTGCGGTCAATTCGGCAAGGCCCGAACCGCGGTATAGGTCCCGGTGACAATCTGCGGACAACGGCTTTCTTGTGGCCATGTGGCAACAAGGGGGCAGAGCGGGCTTCCTCGACTGTCTAGCCACCCCCGAATGGTAGTTATCTACTTCTTTTTGGTCGCTTCCGATTCGCGGTGAAGAGCGGTGCCTGGTTTTTTTGTCGCACGCTGCAGGTGCAGTTCCAACGCTTTCAGTTTGAACGTCAGTCCGTCTGTCCTGCACTAGTTCCGCGGCGCCCGAGGCCATTTGGAGATGCATTCGACATGACAGCCATCAGCGATTCGCAGTCACATGACAGCCCGCCCGTCAGCTTGTGGAGGCAATGCCGTACACCAGTGCTGCTTACCATCGTCGGGGGCGCCATTGACACAATAGGCTTTATCGCTTTGCTGGGCTTTTTCACTGCCCATGTGACAGGCAACCTGGTGCTGGCCGGCGCTGCCTTCGTGAAGGGCGGAGCGGGACTGTGGATCAAGCTGGGCGCCATCCCGTTATTCATCGCCACGGTCATGCTTGTCAAAATCTGGATAGACCATTGCAGCCAGTCCCACAAGACCCTGGGCTGGCTGTTCGTGGCAGAGGCGGCATTCCTGTCGGCCTTCATGCTGGCGGGCTTGTACTTCGATCCATTTCGCGATCCGGACGCCGGCGTACTGGCCTTGACCGGCGGCCTGGGCCTGGTGGCCCTGGCGATCCGCAATACGGCGAGCAAGACGTTGATCAAGCACATCAGCCCCAGCACCATGATGACGGGCAATACCACTCAGCTTGGCATCGATCTGTCCAATTTCGTGCGCACGCTCAGCCGCGAGCATGGTACGGCCTTGCTGAAAAGCGCAAGCATCGTGGCAGGTTTCGTCCTGGGTGCATTTCTTGGCGCCGTGCTCTACGTGCGTATCGGGTTCTGGAGCGTGCTGCCCTTCATGCTGATCATTCTGTATCTGGCCAGTCTTTCATTCCGCAAACAGTTCATTTGAGGGAGTCCATCATCATCAACAAGAGCCGACTCGAGTCCTTCAGTGATGGTGTCATTGCCGTGAGCCTGACGCTGATGCTCTATCAGATTCAACTGCCGGCAGAATTCAACTGGAATGGCGTGCTGGCGGAGGCCCGGCAGTTCCTTGGCTATGTGCTCAGTTTTATTTACGTCGGCATTTACTGGAATAACCATCATCACTTGTTCCAGGTGGTGCGCGGAATAAACGGAAGAATCATGTGGGTCAATCTCAACCTGCTGTTCTGGTTGACGATGATTCCCATCGCGACCACCTGGATGGGGAAATCCGGCTTCCTGGCAATTCCGACTGCGCTATATGCTTTTGTGCTGTTCATGTGTGCCGTATCCTTTTGGGCGCTGCAGCGTGCCATCATTGCGGCGGAGGGAAAGGATTCCCCGCTCGCGGATACGATCGGCAAGGATCGGAAAGGGAAGTGCTCGCTTGTGGTGTATGCGCTGGCCATTGCGGCAAGCTTTTACAGCAGCGTTGGAGCAACGATTATTCTCGTTGCGATGGCTGCGCTTTGGTTTCTTCCTGATTCGCGCATCGAACGGCACCTCCTGAAGCAGGATGGCAGAAAGCCGTAGCCGCGTTGATCGGGATTCGTTGCATAGGGAAATGGGCGGAGGATTTCCGGCGCAAGCGTAATCAACCGGATCGACGGCAAATTTGCCAGGACCACGTGTCCCGCCCGCGCGTGGCTCACAACGCCAGCTTCAGTCGTTGAGGTAGTTGTCCGTGCTGTAGACCTTCTCGCACCACGCCGAACTCGCGCCGAGGAGCCTCGACAGCTTGGCAGCCGCCACCAGTTGCACGCGCGCAATCTCGCCGCGATCCGCTGCCTGCAGGCGCGTGGCGGGACCAGAAAGCGTCAGCGAGGCCATGAACTTGTCACCCGCGCCGAACAACGGCGTCGCGAATGCCGCGGTGTAGAGATCCCGCACGCCGGCGGTAAACCATGGCAGCGCCTCGTCGCGCTTTGCCGATTCTTCTTCTTTTCCCCAGTACTTGAGCACGGAGCCGATGGCGGTATCGTCGAGCGGCAGGATCGTGCCCGGCAGTCGCGTCTCGCGCAACCCTTCGCTGGGCTCGGCGCGATAGAGGCACATGCGCTGCTCGTCGCCATGCAGCACGTAGTACGACGCGCTTTCCTTCGTCGCCAGTGCCAGTTCCTGCAGCACGGGCTCGATGATCGAGCCGAGCTGGAACGATTGCTCGTAAAGCTTGCCGAGATAAAGCAGGCGCGGCCCGAGCGCAAAGCGGCCATCGGCCGTGCGCACCACATAGCTCATCCGCTCCAGCGAGTTCAGCAGGCGGAAAACGGTCGTCTTGTGCATGCCGGATGTACTGGAAAGCTGCGCAAGCGATTGGATTTCGGCCCCCATCCGGAAGCAGTCCAGCAAGCCGAGCGCTTTTTCGACGGCGGCTACTCCGTGATTACTCATCGTTCATCCCCGTGCAAGTTTTGATGATTGTACTGTGTACAACGGCATTTTGTACTGTACACGGGTAAACGCCAAGTGGAACCGCGACTTTAACCGACTATAGTTGTCTCAGATTTATGAAACGACGTTGTACAGAATACAACGACAAAAAAACGGAGACAACCAATGCGTTCAGTCCGAACCCTTCTTCTCGCAGCCTTTGCGATGACCACGATGTCCGCGCAGGCCGCATGGCCCGACGACCGGCCCATCGAGGTGGTCGTCGGTTTTGCCGCCGGGGGAGGGACCGACTTGCTGGCCCGCGCCATGGCCCCGTTTCTTCAAAAGCATGTCGGCGGCAAGGCCCGCATCGTGGTGGTGAACAAGCCGGGCGCGTCGGGCGAGATCGCCTATTCCGCGCTCGCCCGTGCCACGGCGGACGGCTACACCATCGGCATCGTGTCGACGCCGTCGCTGCTGACCATCCCCATCCAGCGCAAGCCCAAGTACGACCCGGCGGCCATCGTTCCGCTGGCGCGCGTGATCGACGACCCGACGATGTTCGTGGTCGCCGGCGACAGCAAGCTCGCGTCGATGGCCGACCTGGTGAAGCAACTCAAGGCGAACCCCGAAGGCTTGGCGATGGGCAGCAACGGGATCGGCACCAATGGCCACATGGCTGCATTGGCGCTCCAGCAGGCGACCGGCGCCAAGGTCAATCACATTCCTTTCGCCGGGACGTCCCAGACCAAGACGAGCTTGCTGGGCCATCACATCGACGTGATGGCGATGAGCACCACCGAGTTCACCGAGGCGGACCGCGCCTCGAAGGACGTGAAGGTGCTGGCGCAACTGGGCAATGCGCGGCGCCCCGGACTGGTGGCCGACGTGCCGACCGCGCGCGAGCAGAAGCTCGACATCACGATCTCGTCGGAGCGCGGTTTCGCGGCGCCGCGCGGCTTGCCGCCGGATGTCGCGAAGCGCCTGCAGGAGGCCATCGAAGCCACGACGAAAGACCCCGAATTCCTGGCCCGCGCCGTCAACGAGGCGCGCGGCATCTCCTACCTGTCCGGCGCGGCGTGGACCCAGCATATGGCCACGCAGCGCGGAAAGTTCGAAAGCCTCTGGAAGATCGCTTCCACGAAGTGACCCTCTTTATTTTTCCATCCCCCATCTGGAGTCATACATGAGCAACCAAGCCAAAGCATCCGCCGCGATTCGTCGCGATTTCGAGCGCGTCTCGCCTGAACTGGTGGAGCGTGCTTCGAAGTTCCAGGCCGCCATCCTGGCGGACGTGGTGGGCCGTCGCGGCACGCTGAACGCTCGCGTGCAGGGACTGTCGCCGTCGATGAAGGTGGCCGGCCCGGCGCTGACCGTGGAAGTGCGTCCTGGCGACAACCTGATGTTCCACGTCGGCCTGGCGCTGGCCAGGCCCGGCGATGTGATCGTCGTCGACGGCAAGGGCGACCAGACCGCCGCGCTGTGCGGCGAGATCATGGCGACCCAGGCGCAAACCTCGGGCGTCGCCGGCTTCGTGATCGACGCCGCAGTGCGCGATTCGCACGAACTGGCCCATGGCGATTTCCCGGTGTTCTCCGCCGGAACCAACCCGTGCGGCCCCACCAAGGCCATCGGTGGCCTGGTGAACTGGCCCGCTTCCGTGGCTGGCGTGGCGATCAACCCCGGCGACCTGATCGTCGGCGATGCCGACGGCGTGGTGGTGATCCCGCGCGAAGACGTGCCGGCCATCCTGGAACTGGCGCAGAAGAAGGTCGATGCCGAAGCCAAGCGCATTGCCGCGATCCGCGCGGGCGACTTGCGTCCGGGCTGGCTCGACAAGGAACTGCGCGCGGCAGGCGTGCTGGCCGAGGGTGAAACGCTGTGAGTGCCGTGAAGAAACCCGTCCTGCTGGTCACGGGCAACGACCTGGCGCCGCAGGCGCTCGCGTTGCTCAACGATTTCGAAGTGTGCTTCGCGGGCAAGCAGTGCAGCGAAGAGACCGTCGTGGCGATGGCGAAGGAGAAGGATCCGGTCGCGATCATCGTGCGCTACGGCAAGATCGGCCCCAGCGTGATGGATGCCGCGCCGTCGCTCAAGGTCATCTCCAAGCATGGCAGCGGCATCGACGCGATCGACCAGAAGGCGGCGGCCGGGCGCGGCATCGCGGTGAAGGCCGCGGTGGGCGCCAACGCGGCGGCCGTGGCGGAGCATGCGTGGGCGCTTATCCTGGCGTGCGCGAAAGCGGTGCCGCAACTGAACGACCGCATGCGCTCCGGCCATTGGGACAAGTCGACGCACAAGACCATCGAGCTGAACGGCCGCACGCTGGGCATCGTTGGCCTCGGCGAGATTGGACGTCGTGCGGCGGTGACCGGTGTGGCACTGGGCATGCACGTGATCGCCTTCGATCCGTTTGCCAAGACGGTGCCGGAAGGCGTCACGCTGGTCGACCTGGCGCAACTGTTTTGCGAATCGGATGTCGTGTCGCTGCATTGCCCGCTGACCGACGAGAACCGCGGCATGCTCAACCGCGCAACGCTGGCCACGTTCAAGGACGGCGCCATCCTGGTCAACACGGCGCGCGGGGGCCTGATCGATGAACCGGCATTGGTCGAGGCACTGGAGAGCGGCAAGCTGTACGCCGCGGGGCTAGACAGCTTTGCCGTCGAACCGATGCCGGTGCCGCATCCGTTCCAGCAGGTGCCCAACCTGATCCTGTCGCCGCATATTGGCGGCGTCAGCGACGCGGCCTACGTGAACATGGGCGTGGGTGCTGCGAAGAATGTGATCGCAGTGCTGCAGGGCGCGGCAACGCCGGCTTGAACTGAAAAAAGAATCGTCGCGTGGCTGGCCCGGCCCGTGGTCGGGCCGCCGCAATCAACGCGACCGCAGGAGACAACGATGTTTCATCGCACATTCCCTTTGTTTGTCCTCGTCGCGACGCTGCTTGGTGGTGGCATGGCACCCGCATTCGCGGCCTATCCCGACAAGCCCGTACGCATTGTCGTGCCCAATCCGCCAGGCGGCGCCGTCGATGTGGTGACGCGCAAGATCGCGCAGAAGCTCACGGTGCAGACGGGCCAGAGCTTTGTGGTCGAGAACAAGCCCGGTGCGTCGGGCACCATCGGCACGTCGCAAGTGGTCAACGCTGCCGCGGATGGCTACACGCTGCTGGCGAACGACAACTCGTACACCACGCTGCCTTATGTATTCAGGAAGCTGAACTGGGATCACCAGACTGCGCTGGTGCCGATTGCACCGTTCGCGTTCTCGCCGGTCGTGCTCGGCGTCAAGGCCGATTCGCGCTTCAAGGACCTGCAGTCGCTGGTGAGCTTTGCCAAGGCGCATCCCGGGGAAGTGACGTTCGGCACGGGCGGCCCCGGCAGCTCGCCGCACTTTGCCGCCGAGGCCTTCCAGCAGGCGGCCGGCATCAAGCTGATGCACGTGCCGTACAAGGGCGCCGGCGAAGCGATGGTGGGCCTGCTGGGCGGCAGCGTCGATCTGCTGGTGGTGTCCACACCGACCGCGCTGGCGCCGGTCAAGGGCAAGCAGATGCGGCTGCTGGCCATCAGCGGCAAGGGCCGTGTCGATGTGTTCCCGAGTGTGCCGACGTTTGCCGAAGCCGGCGTGCCCAACTTCAGCCTGTTCAACTGGTCGGGCCTGGCCGCGCCGAAGGGCACGCCCAGGGAGGTCATTGCCCGTCTGCAGGCTGAAATCCAGAAGGCCCTCCAGGCGCCGGACATGAAGGATTTCCTTGCGCAGATGGGTGCGCAGCCGGGCAACCTGGACAGCCCCGCCTTCGCGCAACTGATCCAGCGGGAAACCGCGCAGTGGGCTACCGTTGCACAGAAGGCCAACATCGAAAAGCAATAGCCGGACGACCCGCGGAGAGCCATGATGCTGCTGTTTCAGCCACCCAACGTCCGTGACGCAACGGTGCTTACCCGCCTGCCGGAATCGTTTCGCCGGCGGGACCGGGACAATGCCTGGTCGCGAGCCAATCGCGGCGGCGCAGTCACCGATTCGTTCCTCGAAGGCCCCGTGTGGGCGGATGGCCATCTGTGGGTGACCGATATTCCCTACGGCCGTGTGTTCCGCGTGTCGCTGCAGGGCGATTGGGAACTGGCGGCCGAGTACGACGGCGAGCCGAACGGCATGAAACGCATGGCCGGCGGCGACTTCCTGATCACCGACTACCGCAACGGCCTGATGCGGCTGGACGCCGGCACCGGTGCGGTCACGCCTTTCCTGGAGCGCAGGAATTCCGAGCGCTTTCGGGGCGTCAACGACCTGACTTTCGATTCGGCGGGCAACCTGTACTTCACCGACCAGGGGCAGACCGGCATGCATGATCCCACCGGCCGCGTCTATCGCCTGGCGCCCGAAGGCAGGCTCGACCTGCTGCTGGACAACTGTCCCAGCCCGAACGGGCTCGTGCTGTCGCCCGATGAAAAAGTACTGTTCGTCGCCATGACGCGCGGCAACTGTGTATGGCGCGTGCCGCTGCAAGCCGATGGCTCGGTCAGCAAGGTCGGCCAGTTCTTTACGTCATATGGGCCCAGTGGCCCGGATGGCCTGGCAATGCGCGCGGACGGCTACCTGCTGGTGGCAAATCCCGGGCTCGGCTATGTCTGGGTGCTGAACCATCGCGCCGAACCGGTCGAGGTGATTCGCACGCCCATCGGCGCGTCGCTGACCAATCTTTGCTTTGGCGGCGCCGACGGCAAGACCCTTCTGATGACTGAATCGACCACGGGCTCAATCGTGTGCGCCGACATGCCGGAAGGCGGTGCGCCGGTGCACGAAGGGCGCGCGGCATGACGCAAACCGCCCAAGCCGCCCATATCACGCTGGAATAGGCAATATCCGATCCGTCCACAACCCGACCTGCCTCTATCCCTTCGCATCATCACCGGAGCAAGACGTTGTATACCGCAGTTGCCGAGCACCAAGAAGCCAATCTGGAAGCCGACACGATCAGGAAGATTACCTGGCGCATCGTGCCGTTCCTGATGGTCTGCTATTTCTTCAACCTGCTGGACCGCGTGAACCTGGGCTTCGCGGCGCTGGAGATGAACAAGGACCTGGGATTCAACGCCGCCGTCTATGGCCTGGGGGGCAGCATCTTCTTCGTGTCCTACTTTCTTTGCGAGGTGCCCAGCAACCTCGCGCTGCAGAAGGTCGGGGCGCGGCGCTGGATTGCCCGCATCATGATCTCGTGGGGCATGGTGTCGGGGGCTATGGCCTTCGTGTCGGGCGAGACCTCGTTCTATACCATCCGGTTTCTGCTCGGCGCGGCGGAGGCAGGCTTCTTTCCGGGCGTCATCCTGTACCTGACGTACTGGTTTCCGTCCGCCTACCGGGCGCGCATCGTGGCCACGTTCATGGTGTCGATCCCGCTGGCCAGCTTCCTCGGCTCGCCGCTGTCGGCGGCGCTGCTGCACGTGCATGGCTTCATGGGGCTGAACGGCTGGCAGTGGCTGTTCCTCCTGGAGGCGTTGCCGACCGTGCTGCTCGGCATCGCCTGCCTGTTCGTGCTGACGGATCGCCCGCAAGTCGCCAAGTGGCTGAGCGAGGAAGAGAAGGGCTGGCTGAAAAGCCGCATGGACGGTGAACGCGCGGGCAAGAAGCTGGTGGGCAAGGCATCGATCTGGAAGCTGCTCCGCAACCGGCACTTCCTGGTGATGGCAATCGTGTGCTCGGGGGCATCGGCTGCGGGCACATCGCTCTCGCTGTGGCAGCCGCAGCTGCTGAAGTCGTTCGGCCTGACCACGTTCGAGACGGGGCTGGTCAATGCGCTGCCGTACGGACTGGCCTGTGTGCTTATGGTCTTGTGGGGACGGCATTCGGACAAGACCGCGGAGCGCCGCTGGCATACCGCCATTCCGCTCGCCTGCATCGCGCTCGGCCTGCTGACGACGCTGGTCGCGCCGTCGCTGCTGCCCACGCTTGGCGGACTTAGCCTGGCGCTGGCCGGCGCCTATTCGTTCAAGGGACCGTTCTGGACGCTGTCGTCGAGCTGGCTCGATTCCGATTCCGCTGCGGCGGGGCTGGCGGGGATCAATGCCGCGTCGAATCTCGTCGGTGGCGGGATGGTCTCGCTGATCGGCCTGATCAAGGCTTCGACGGGAAGCTACGGGCTGGCGCTGCTGCCGATCGTCGCGCTCACGCTGGTGGGCAGTGCCGCCTTGCTGTGGATCAGCAGGAAGACCGCGACAGCGCCACAGTAGCGGCAACGCCGGCCGCCGCGCGATTGTGATCGACTGATTGATTTTCTGACGCCCAGGTAGGAGAACGCCGGCTACGCCCCTCGCATGCTCGCGCCTATGCTGTTCACATGGCGCACGATTCGCTTGCCCGCTACCGCGACAAACGTGATTTTCGAATCACGGAAGAGCCGGCTGCGCGCAAGCGTACCCGCCGCTCCCCGACGAAGCCGCTGCGCTTCGTGATCCAGAAGCACTGGGCGCGGCGCCTGCATTACGACTTCCGTCTTGAACTCGATGGGGTGCTGCTGAGCTGGGCGGTGCCCAAGGGGCCAAGCTTTGACCCGTCCGACAAGCGCATCGCGATCCACGTCGAGGACCATCCGATCGACTATGCCGGCTTCGAGGGAACGATTCCGCCCAGGCAATACGGCGCCGGCTCCGTCATCGTCTGGGACAACGGCACGTGGGAACCCGTCGGTGATGCCCAGGCTGGCATGGCGAAAGGCAAGCTGGAATTCGCGCTGCATGGACAGAAACTGGCGGGCCGCTGGGAACTGGTGAAGATTTCGAAACCCGGAGAGGCCGACGACCAGTGGATGCTTTTCAAGAAGCGCGATCAGTGGGCACGGCCTCACGCGGAGTTCGATGTCATCACGGCCCTGCCCGACAGCGTGGTCGCGCATCCGCTCGGATCGGTCGAGCAGCGCGAGAACAGCCGCGGCGTGAAGGAGCCGGACGAAGCCGATCTTTCGGCGGCCGTGAACGCGCCATTGCCGGCGCGCCTCGCACCGCAGCTTGCCACGCCGACGGCCAGCCTGCCATCAGGCGGCGGATGGATCATCGAGACGAAGTTCGATGGCTACCGGCTGCTCGCACGGATCGTCGACGCCAAGGTGCACCTGATCACGCGCAACGGCCATGACTGGACCCGCAAGCTGGCCAGCCTTGCCAAGGAAGTCGAGAAGCTCGATATTTCCGAGGGCTGGCTTGACGGTGAAATCGTGGTGCTGCGCGATGGCTTGCCGGATTTCAATGCGTTGCAGAACGCGATCGACGGGCATCAGAACGACGCGATCGTCTACTTCCTGTTCGATGTTCCGTACTGGGAAGGGCGCGACCTTCGCCGCGTGCCCTTGCGCGAGCGCCGCGCGCATCTGGCCCGGCTGATCGGCGAGCACTCGGACCGCGTTCGTTTCAGCGAGAGCTTTGACGCTCCCGCGGCACAGGTCTTCCAGGCCGCGGCCGAGCTTGGCCTGGAGGGCGTCATGCTGAAGCGGGCCGATTCCGTCTATAGCTCATCGCGCAATGCCGACTGGCTCAAGGCCAAATGCCGCTTGCGACAGGAATTTGTCATCTGCGGCTTTTCGGAGCGGGAGGGCGCCCCGAGCGAAATCGGCAGCTTGCTGCTTGGCGTGAACGAGGACGGCCAACTGCGCTATACCGGCAATGTCGGCACGGGGTGGGACAGCAAGACTGCCGCGACCCTGCGGAACAAGCTTTCAAGGCTCGCGACCGAAGCGGCCCCGTTTCCACCGGCCACCATTCGGCGCAGCCGTTGGGGGACGGCGCGGACCAGTGCGCCGCAGTGGGTGAAGCCATCGCTCGTGGCCGAAGTCGAGTTTGCCGAATGGACGTCATCGGGACAGGTGCGCCAGGCATCGTTCAAGGCGCTGCGCGGCGAAACGCCGGCGAGCGACGTCCGGCGCGAAGCCGTACGGGTCGATCCCACGCCATCGCGCACCAACGTGAAGGTCACCAACCCCGAGCGCGTGATCGATGCCTCGACCGGCACCACCAAGCTCGAGCTGGTGCGCTACTACGAGAGCGTGGCGGAGTGGATGCTGCCCCATCTCGCACTGCGCCCCGTGGCCTTGCTGCGGGCACCGGACGGCATCGGCGGCGAGGTCTTCTTCCAGAAGCATGCCGAGACCACGAGTTTGCCGGGCCTGACCGAACAACCTGCGGCATTGTGGCCGGGACACGGCCGCCTGCTGACGGTGGAGTCGGCCGACGGGCTTGTCGCCGCCGCGCAGCTTAACGTGGTCGAGTTCCACACCTGGAATTCGACGACCGCAGACCTGCTCCAGCCGGATCGCGTCATCTTCGACCTGGACCCCGGGGAAGGCGTGCCGTGGCAGCACGTGCAGGAGGCCGCCTTGCTCGTGCAGACCCTGTTGGGCGAACTGGGCCTGCAGGCGTGGCTGAAGACGAGCGGCGGAAAGGGTTTGCACGTCGTCGTGCCACTCGCTCCGGCGCTTGACTACGATACCGTGAAGGCCTTCTCGCGAGCGGCCGTCATGCACCTGGCGCGGGCCATTCCGCAGCGGTTCGTGGCGAGGTCCGGCCCCAGCAATCGCAAGGGCCGGGTCTTTGTCGACTACCTGCGCAACGGCACCGGGCAGACCACGGCAGCGGCATTTTCGGCGCGCGCCCGGCCAGGCATGGGGGTGTCGATGCCAGTATCATGGGACCAGTTGCTGCAGCTCAAAAGCGCGGATCAATGGAACGTCGGGAACGCTCGGGAATACCTCAGCTTCCGCACCGGCGACCCGTGGAGTGGCTTCTGGTCATCCCCCCAGACCCTGGAAGGCGCGATCGAGCACCTGGCCTGAGCGCGCATGGTTTTTAGTTTGTGACGTGGAGAGTGCATCATGGCCGCGCGATCACTGGCATCCCTGTCCCTGTCGTTCGGCCTCGTGTCGATTCCGGTCAAGCTGTACACGGCGACAGATTCCGAAAGCGCGGTGCGCTTCAACCTGCTCAGCAAGGAAGGCTCGCGGCTCAAGCAGCAGTATGTGTCGGAGCAGACGCGGGAAGTGGTCCCGCGCGACCAGATGGTCAAGGGCTACGAATTCGAGAAGGACCAGTTCGTGATCTTCAGTCCCGATGAACTGAAGGCGCTCGAAGAAGGCGCGAGCCACCTCGTGGAGATCGTCGCGTTCGTGCCGGAGAAGGGCGTCGACCCGATCTATTACGACAAGACCTACTACATCGCGCCGGACAAGCGTGGCGGCAAGCCGTACAGCCTGCTGCGTGCCGCCATGGCCAAGACCGGGCGGTGCGCCATCGCCAAGTGGGCCGCGAAAGGCAAGTCGCACATGGTACAGATCCGGCCGATCGAGGGCGGCCTGGTCTTCCAGCAGTTGCTGTTTGCCGATGAAATCCGGTCGATCGTCGACCTGCATGTCGAGGAAGTCGCGGTGTCCGACGCGGAACTGAAGCTGGCGATCCAGCTGATCGAGCAGGCCTCGGAGGATCACTACGATGCGAGCCAGTATCGCGATGAGGAAAAGCAACGCGTCCTGGCTGCCATCGATGCAAAGATCGCCGGCAAGCAGATCGTTTCGCCGGAACCGGTCGAGGTCTCGCCGTCCGGCCAGGTCATTGACCTGGTGGAGGCGCTGAAGAAGAGCTTGTCGGCCGGCAAGAGGACGGCGCCGGCTGCCAAGACCGCCGCTGTGAAGGCGGCGACGGGAGAATCGTCGGCGCCGAGAAAGGGCGCCAGGCGAACCGCGCCCGCCGTGGCGGCCGTTCCCAAGCGTGCGGCGAAGAAGGCGTGAGCATGCAGTCTTACACATTGAGCGACGTGCTGGCCCTGGTCGGCATTTCGCGTTCCGTGGTCAATGCCATGCTGACGGCCGGCGTGGTGACGCCCGGGCGTGACCGCGGCAACACGTACCGCTTTTCCTTTCAGGACCTGCTGCTGTTCCGTACCGCCCATTCCTTGCGCGCCGCGAACGTGCCCACGCGGCGTGTGGTCCGGTCACTCAAGAAGCTCGAAAGCCTGGAAGCCGGTCGGCCCCTGACCGGTGTCCGCATTACGGCGCATGGCGGCACCGTTGCCGCCCGGGACGCCCACGGTCAGTGGCAAGTCGAGACCGGCCAGCGGATCATCGATTTCGACGCGCGCGAGCGTCCGTCCCGCGTGGTGACGATCGGGGCGCCGACGACGCGGACGCCGGCGGCAGCGATGGATGGCTATACGCTGTTCGAGATGGCCCAGGAGCTTGAGCGCGCAGGATCCGACGAAGCCGCGGCGGTCTACCGGCAGGCCATCGCCGCGGAGCCGGGGCTGGTCGATGCTTACGTGAATCTCGGGTACATGATGTGCGAGCGCGCCGCGTTCGACGAAGCCATCGCGCTGTATCGAACCGCACTCGAACAAGGCACGGATGCGCCGCTGATTCGCTTCAACCTGGCGGTGGCGCTGGAGGATAGCGGCGATGCCGTGGCGGCGCTGGCTGAGTACCATGCCTGTATTGCGCTGGCTCCCGATTTTGCGGACGCGCACTACAACGCGGCTCGGCTGCATGAAGCGCTGGGGGACAGCCAGCGGGCCATCCGCCACTATCACCAGTACCGGCGGCTGGAGCCCGGCCGCTGACGCGGCGGCTTTGGACGGCACGGCGTGCCACGAATTCAGGTGCCCCGGGTTGTCCGAAATAGTGCGGTTGCTGACACGCCTGCAGGGTAGATTTCGTTGACAGGTCATGGGAAAGTCAGGGACCGGAAGTTCATGGCGTGGACATCCGATACCACTCCAGCCCTCGTCCTCCCCGGCCGAGGGCTTCTTTTTTTGACGCTGCCCGATCGCTGGCGGGAGATTCCAGTTGCCTGACGGCGTGGCTCACGTGCAATTCGCCCGGTACGTCTCCTGCAATTCCTTGCGGCTCTTGTCCCGTTCGATCTTCGGGATCGGGCGACCCTGCGCGTTATGCGTGGCGGTACCCGACGACTGGTAATTCCGCTGTTTCGAGGTCCCGTTGAATTCATCCTTCAGCGCTTCGCACTTGGCGCGCCTGGCTTCGTCGGGATCGGTGCTGCCGCCCGAGGGCGGGCGATAGGGGTTGGTGCCGCCCTGGACCGCCTCGGAGATCGCGTTGGCCGCGCCCTGGCCCTGGCCCGGCGCGGTCTGCGCCTGGGCCGTGGAGGCTAGGCCCAGCACCATCAGGCCGGTCAGAAACAACGGAAGGGGCTTGCGCATGGGGTCTCCGGAGGAAGGGAATGCCGCTGGCCTGTCCAGCGGGCTAGACTAAGGTTAGCGATGCCGGGCTCGGTATGTCAAAGCGGCACGCCCTGGACGGGGATTCGAGAGGGGGGCCTCCATGCGTCTGAACCATTCCCGCCATGCGCGGGCTGCCGTGCTGGTGCTCGTCATGGCGACGTCGCCGGTCCACGCGTATTTCGATCATTTCCTGAAAAACACCGTCGTCGGGACCCTTCAGAAAGACGAGGTTCCGCAATACATCCAGCTCTACAAGGACGCGCTCGCCAACCTGCCGGATGGCGGCACGGCGCCCGTGCACTTTCCCGCGGTCAACCGGCGTCCGGCCATCGACGGCACGCTCACGGTCGAGCGCAGCCGGACGGAGCAGGGTAAAAAATGCCGCCGCGTGCGTTCCGACCTGACGCAATCCGGCCGCAAGGAACGCTGGGCGGGATGGTTCTGCCAGACACCGGACGGGGACTGGAAGCGGCAAACCTCGAAGCGCTGAGCCGGCTTTTACACACCGAATGCCTTGTACTTCACCAAAGATGAGCTAGAACATACAGGGGATGCGGCCACATTTGTGGCGACGAACGGGGGATTGATCATGGCCGTGTTGTTTCTGGGGAACGTCGACGCCGGGACCACCGACGAGGAAGTTCGGGATTTCCTGACCAAATACGGCTTCCCGGCCTGCGACGAGATCGAGCATGTGCAGGGCGACGGCACGCATCCGGGCGTGACGCTGATCTTCAACGAACTCGCCCCCGAAGCGCTGCGCAAGCTGCAACCGCGCGTCCATGGCATGTTCTGGAAGGGCCACAAGATCAACGCCATGGTGATGGCCGAACGTTACCGGTGACATAAGCGGCTCACCGGCAAACGCCGCCATGGGCTTTCTGCGGTGGATCCAGCGGCAGGGCCGTAAGCCGCAGCGCCGCGACGACAAGGAACTCGTCGCGATGACTGCGCGCGTGACGGCGCTGAACCCGCGCCTGCGCCTGGTTTCGCACTACGAGAAGCGGCTGGCGCCGGGGTTGCGCACGGCGCTGGAAGCGGTCCGCGCGACCGTGGGCGGACTGCCCGCCCCGCGCGAAGCCAGCGAGGCCGCCTGGGACAGCGATCCTCATATCCACGCGTACTTCGGCACCGCGGCGGACGTCGTGCGTGCCTTCAGCCGTTCACCGGACCTGCGCGAGTTCTTCGACCGTACCCCGTTCGCGGAACACGCCTATGCCGTGCTCGGCATGGCCATGACCGAGCGCCGCACGCTGGGCGTGGCGCTGGAAGGCGATGTCATGCACACGGACGTGCCCCAGACGCTGGTGTCGTTCAGCGACTACCAGCTGAGGATCTGCGCCGAATCCGACGCCGCGCTGCGCGCGGAGATCCTGCTGCGCATGCTGGACCAGTTCGCCATCGAGGCCATGGCGCAGTTCGCGGCGGGCAAGGGCCGCCGCGACACGCTCGAGCGCGAGCAGGCCCTGCTCAAGGCGCAGCTCAAGCTTTATGAGCGCCAGGGCATTGGCCTGCGCTCGATGGTGGGCGGCGAGACGGCCGACGGGGCGGCGGTCCAGTCAGTCAGGGACGAGATCGCGCAGAACGAGGGCGAGCTGGCCGCGCTGGGCCACGGCGGCGACACGCTCGAGCGGCAGCTCGAATGCCTGGGCGAAGTCCTGGGCGACGCCGCCAACCGCATGCATGTCCAGCGGCGCCAGATCCGCCTGAGCCAGGTGAACGTGATGCTGGGGGCGGACAGCACCGTGCCCGGTGTCGACCTCGAACTGCTTTGTGCGCACGTGCCCGGCGATCCGCCGCTGGTGCGGTGGTTTTCGATCGTGCGGTTCGCGCGGGCCGACATGCTGTCGCAGGCCACGCTGCTGGACGAGGCGGCACGCATGTTGTAGCCCGAGGGCGGAATCCACCGCCCGAATTTCCCAACCTGGCGCAAGGAGCCAAGCATGAATTCCAGCAAGATACTGGTCGCCGCCGCCCTGGCCGCGGCATCCCACCTGGCCATGGCCCAGCCGGAGACCCGCGTCGATGCGGCTTCCGGCGTGGGCGCGGCCATGGTGACCGGCACGGTCAAGTCCACGGCGACGATCACGGCGATCGATCCCGCCACGCGGACGGTCTCGCTGAAGAACAAGCAGGGCAAGGTCACCGACGTGCAGGTCGGGGACGAGGTGCGCAATTTCGACCAGCTCCGCGTCGGCGACACAGTCACGGCGGAATACAAGGAAGCCCTTTCGGTCAACCTGACCAAGCAGACCGGCATGCGTTCGAGTACCGAGCGTGCGATGGAAGACCGAGCCGCGCCTGGCGCCAAGCCCGGCGGCATGGTCGGGCGCGAGGTGACCGTGACCGCCGATGTCGTCGCCGTGAACAGCAAGACCGGCAAGGTGACCCTGAAGGGGCCAAAGGGCAGGATGGTGGACCTGCATGTCGAAGACCCGCAGCAGCTGAAGGGCATCCGCAAGGGCGACCAGGTCCAGGCCGTGTACACGGAGGCGCTCGCGGTCTCGGTGACGCCCAAGGGCGGTCACTAGGCGCGCCAGGCCGTCGGACGGAACCCCGGAGCCCGGAGCACGCCATGCGCGACCACGCGGGCCCGGCGCCCGGGCGTCCGCGCTGGCTGCCCGCGTGGCTGCGCACCTACCGCAAGGCGGATCTCGGGCCTGACGTCATTGCCGGGATGACCACGGGCGCCGTGGTCATCCCGAAGGCGCTCGCTTATGCCACGATCGCGCAGCTGCCGGTGCAGGCGGGTTTGTACACGGCATGCGTGCCGATGGCGGTCTACGCCATCGTCGGGGCGTCGCGGCGGCTCAGCTTCAGCACCACGGCAACGCTGGCGATCCTGGTTGGCGGGGCGCTGGCACGCGTCAATCCATCGGGCGACGCGGCGGCGGCAATGGCGGCGTCCGCGACGCTCGCGCTGCTGGTCGGCGCCATCCTGCTGGCCGGCGCGTTGCTGCGCTTCGGCTTCATCGCCGACTTCATCTCCGACCCGGTGCTGACCGGCTTCAAGGCCGGGATCGCGGTAGTGATCCTGATCGACCAGGCACCCAAGCTGCTCGGCATCCATATCGACAAGGGCTCCCCGCTGCACAACCTGGTGGCGATCGTCCAGGGACTGCCGCACACGTCGCTGGCCACGCTCGGGCTCGGGGTCGCCACCATGGCCCTGATCGTGGTGATCGAGCGGCTCTGGCCGCGCGCGCCCGCGCCGCTGATTGCCGTCGCGGCCGGCATTGCCGCCGCCGCCATTCCCGCGCTGCGCGCGGCCGGCGTGGAAACCGTCGGCCACGTGCCGGCCGGCCCGCCGGCCCTGACCCTGCCGGATTTGTCGGCACTGGCCGCCCTGTGGCCTGCGGCGCTCGGCATTGCCTTGATGAGCTTCACGGAGTCCATCGCTGCGGGACGCGCCTTTGCCGACCGCGGCGAAGCGCCTGCGCCCGCCAATCGCGAGTTGTTCGCTTCGGGTATCGCCAACGTTTGCGGCGCGTTCTTCGGTGCCATGGCTTCAGGTGGCGGCACCTCGCAGACCGCCGTCAACCGGCTGGCGGGGGCGCGCTCGCAACTCGCGGGGCTGGTCTCGGCGGCGCTGGCGCTGGCGGCCATGCTGCTGCTGGGCCCGCTGATCGGCAAGATGCCGCACGCCACGCTCGCGGCGATCGTGATCGTGTACTCGGTTGGCCTGATCGACCTGGCCGAGTTCCGCGCCATCCTTGCGATTCGCCGCACCGAGTTCCTCTGGGCGCTGGTCGCCATGGCGGGGGTGGTCCTGCTGGGCACGCTGCAGGGCATTATCGTGGCCATCGGCGTGTCGCTGGTCGCGCTCGCGCGGCAGGTGGCGGACCCGCCGGTGCATGTGATCGGGCGCAAGCGGGGCACGGCGGTGTTCCGGCCATTGTCGCCTTCGCATGAGGAGGACGAGACCTTTCCCGGCCTGCTGTTGCTGCGGCCCGAGGGCCGGGTCTTCTTCCTCAATGCCAGGCACATGGGCGAGAAAATGCAGGCCTTTGTGCGCGCCTATGATCCCGCGGTGATCGTGCTCGACTTGCGCGCGGTGTTCGATATCGAATACACCGCGCTGCGCATGCTGGTCGACGGCGAAGCGCGGCTGCGCGGCGAAGGGCGCGAACTGTGGCTGGTGGGCCTGACGCCCAATGTGTTCGAGATCATTCGCCGTTCGGAGCTGGGGCCGCGGCTTGGCACGGAGCGGATGTTCTTCAGCCTCGAGCAGGCTGTGGCGCGCTTTGCCGAGCGCCGCAAGTCCGAGCGGGAATGAGCGTCAGCCCGGTGGCCCTGGATGGACGGGGGCAGGCTGCGGCGCGCGCGCGCCATGCCGGCGCCGCCAGGTCACGGGCGCCTCGCCGAACTGGCTGGAGAACCAGCGCGTGAACGAACTCGCCGAGCCGTACCCCAGCAATTCGGCCACGCGCAGCAGCGAGTACTGCGGATTCTCCACATAGCGCCGCGCCAGTTCGCGGCGCACCTCGTTCAGGATGTCCGTGAAGGTTTCGCCGGCTTCATCGAGCTGGCGCTGCATGGTGCGCAGGCTCATGCCCAGTCCCTGCGCCACGGCTTCGCACGTGGCGCGGCCCATCGGCAGCATCAGGTACACGGCGCTGCGCACGTCGCGTCCGATCGACGGGGCATTGACGCGCGGCAGCGTATCGACAAAGCGCTGCGCATAGCGCGCCATGCCCGGATCCGCGTTCGGGATGGCGGCGTCGAGGTCGGCCGCCAGGCAGGTGATGCCATTGAACTCGCTGCCGAACTCCAGCGGGCAGCCGAACAGGCGGCGGTGGACCTGCAGGTCGGCCGGGGCCGCATGGGTGAAATTGACATTGAGCGGATGCCAGTGCGGCCCCAGCAACGCACGGCACAGCCGGAACACCACCCCGAGAGCCAGTTCGCTGCCCTGCCGCGAAGGCGTATCGAGTACGACTTCCTGCCGGATGATGACGACCTTTCCCGCATCTTCAAGCAGGATGGCGAGAGATTCATTGACCAGGTGCCGATAGCGGATGATCGTGGCCAGCGCATCGCGCAACGTGGGCTGCTGGCTGATCAGCAGGCTCATCACGCCGAAGTCCGACAACTGGCGCGACTCGGCCATGCGCAGGCCGAAGGTCTCGCATTGCGCGGCCTGGGCCGCGAGTTCCAGCAGCCTGGCGCAGGCGTTGACGGAAACGCGCTGGTCCGGGTCGCCCAGCAGCGCACGTGACAGGCGCGCTTCCCGCAGAAGCGGCTGGGGATTGAGGCCGAGATCCCGGGCCACTTCAAAGAAGTTGGTCACTGCGCCGGCGCGTATCAGCGTGTCCAAGGCTTGTCTCCGAATTCTTGTTATGTGCGGCGCACGCCTGCGGGGGCGTGCGCAGTGCTGCATTGTCTTCGCAGCGCATGATAGGCGGCCGTGGCATGAAATGCAAAGTCGGCGGAGGCCAATGCAAAGCGGCGCGCGCCAGCAGATCCTACATTTCAGGGCATGAGCGGCGCCCCTTGCGCCGACGCAAATACCAGGAGACGAGCAAATGGCAAAAGTCGTGCGCATGTATGAGGCCGGTGGCCCCGAAGTGCTTCGCGTGGAAGAGATGGAAGTCGGCGACCCGGGTCCGGGCCAGGTACGTATCCGCCACGTGGCGGTGGGCCTGAACTACGCCGACACGTATTTCCGCAACGGCACCTACCCGGTGCCACTGCCGGCCGGCATGGGCGTGGAAGCCGCGGGCGTCGTGCAGGCGGTCGGTCCGGGTGTCACCAACGTTGCCGTGGGCGACCGCGTGACCTATACCGGCTTCATCAACACGCTGGGCGCGTACAGCACCGAGCGCCTCGTGCCGGCCGCGCCGCTGATCAAGCTGCCCGAAACCATCGGCTTCGAGACGGCTGCCGCCATGACCATGCGTGGGCTGACTTCGGCATACCTGATGCGTCGCATCTACAACTTCAAGGAGGGCGACACCATCCTGCTGCATGCCGCAGCGGGCGGCGTCGGCCTGATCGTGTCGCAATGGGCGAAGCTGCTGGGCCTGAACGTGATCGGCACGGTATCGAGCGAAGCCAAGGCCGAAGTGGCGCGCGCCCATGGCTGCGACCACATCATCAACTACAGCCATGAGGACGTGGCCAAGCGCGTGCGTGAACTGACCGACGGCGTGGGCGTGTCGGTGGTGTTCGACAGCGTCGGCAAGAGCACCTTCATGTCGTCGCTCGACTCGCTCAAGCGGCGCGGCACGATGGTGTGTGTCGGTACCGCTTCTGGCCCGATCCCGCCGTTCGATCCGGTACTGCTGGCGATGAAGGGTTCGCTGTTCCTGACGCGTCCGGCCCTGGCCGACTACATTGCCGATCCGGCCGAGAAGGCCGAGCTGGCCGGCGAAATCTTCGGTCATGTCGGCGCGGGCCGGATCCAGATCGAGATCAACCAGCGCTATGCGCTCGAAGACGCGGTGCAGGCGCATCGGGACCTGGAGTCGCGCAAGACCACGGGTTCGTCGATCTTCGTGATCTAAAGGGGGCGCAGCCATGCAAGTCAAGCAAATCACCTGCTCGCTGGGCGCGGAACTGGTCGGGGTGAATCTCGGCGATGCCGTGCGCGATGACGGCCTGTTTGCGGAGATCCGCGCGCAGTTGCTGAAGCACCGCGTGCTGTTCCTGCGCAACCAGGACATCAGCCGCGCCGACCACGTCGCGTTCGCGCGTCGCTTCGGCGAACTGGAAGATCACCCCGTTGCCGGCAGCGATCCGGAGCATCCGGGCCTGGTGCGCATCTACAAGACGCCGGACCAGCCCAACGACCGCTACGAGAACGCGTGGCATTCGGACACCACGTGGCGCGAAGCGCCGCAGTTCGGTGCGGTGCTGCGCTGCGTGGAATGCCCGCCGGTTGGCGGCGACACCATGTGGGCGAACATGGCGCTGGCCTATGAGCGCCTGCCCGAACACATCAAGGCACAGATTGCCGATCTGCGTGCTCGCCACAGCATCGAGGCGAGCTTCGGTGCGGCCATGCCGATCGAGAAGCGCCTGGCGCTCAAGGCACAGTTTCCCGACGCCGAGCACCCGGTGGTGCGTACGCACCCGGACACCGGCGAGAAGATCCTGTACGTGAACGCGTTCGCCACGCACTTCACCAACTTCCATACGCCGGAACGCGTGCGTTTCGGCATGGACGCGAATCCGGGCGCGCCCGACCTGCTGCGCTACCTGATCAGCCAGGCTTATGTGCCCGAGTACCAGGTGCGCTGGCGCTGGGAACCCAACAGTGTCGCGATCTGGGACAACACGGCCACGCAGCACTATGCAGTGATGGATTACCCGCCTTGCCACCGCAAGATGGAACGCGCCGGCATCATCGGCACCAAGCCGTACTAAGATCGGCCCGAGGAAGACAATATGCAGAACAATTTGATCGTATCCACGCCGTCGGCGTATTCCTTTCCGCTGCTGGTCAAGCAGCTGCTGACTCACTCGCTGAGCCTTTATGGCGACCAGGAGATCAGCTATCGCGGCGAGATGCGCTACACGTACCGCGATTTCCGCCGCCGCGTGGGCCAACTGGCTTCGACGCTGGCCTCGCTGGGCGCGAAGCACGGTTCCACCGTGGCGGTGATGGACTGGGACAGCCATCGCTACCTGGAGTGCTATTTCGGCGTGCCGATGATGGGCGCGACGCTGTTCACCGTGAACGTGCGCCTGTCGCCGCAGCAGATCCTCTACACGCTCAACGACGCCGACGCGGACATCGTGCTGGTCCATCCCGACTTCGTGCCGGTGCTGGACCAGATCCGCGGCGAGCTGACGTGCAAGCCGCGCTTCGTGCTGATGGCCGATGGCCAGGCCGCGCCGCAGACCGAACTGCCGCTGGCGGGCGAGTACGAGGCCTTGCTGGCCGACGCGTCGCCGGACTTCGAGTTTCCCGAGTTCGACGAGAACACCAAGGCAGCCACGTTCTACACCACCGGCACCACCGGCGATCCGAAGGGCGTGTGCTACAGCCATCGCGACATCGTGCTGCACACGCTGACGACCTCGGCCAGCCTGTGCTCGCCGCGCGAGGGGCAGCGCATGCACCGTGAAGACGTGTACATGCCGATCACGCCGATGTTCCACGTGCTGGCGTGGGGCATTCCTTACGTCGCGGTCATGCTTGGCCTGCGCACCGTGCTGCCGGGCCGCTATGCGCCGGACATGCTGCTGAAGCTGCGCGAGCAGGAGAAGGTCACGTTCTCGCATTGCGTGCCGACCATCCTGCAGATGCTGTTGCAGTCGTCGCAGGACAGCGCGCAGGATCTGTCGGGCTGGAAGATCATCATCGGCGGCTCGGCCTTGCCGCCGGCACTGTGCGACGCTGCGCTCTCGCGCGGCATCGATATCTTTGCGGGCTATGGCATGTCGGAAACCGGGCCGATCGTCTCGCTGGCGCAGTTGCCGCCGCGCGTAGCGCCGAAGGACCGCGCGGACGAAGTGCGCATGCGTTGCTCCACGGGGCGTCCGGTGGTGATGGTGGATTTCCGCATCGTCAGCGAAGACATGCAGGACCTGCCGCGCGACGGTGCGAGCCGTGGCGAGATCGTGCTGCGTGCGCCGTACCTGACGCAGTCGTACTTCAAGAAGCCGGCGGCTTCCGAAGACCTGTGGGCAGGCGGCTACCTGCATACGCAGGACGTCGCGGTCATGGGTCAGGATGGCTTCGTGCAGATCGTCGATCGCATCAAGGACGTCATCAAGACCGGTGGTGAATGGGTGTCGTCGATCGAAGTCGAAAACCTCATCACCGAAGTGCCGGGCGTGCAGGAGTGCGCGGTGATCGGGGTGCCCGATGCCAAGTGGGGAGAGCGCCCGATGGCGTTTGTCGTCCGCAAGGCCGGGGCCGAGGTGGGTGCGGATTCCATCCGCCAGCAATTGCTCGGACACGTCGATACGCAACGCATCAGCAAATTCGCTGTGCCCGAGGTGGAACGGATTGCGTTTGTGGCTGAGATTCCAAAGACCAGTGTGGGGAAGATCAATAAGAAGCAACTGCGTGAAAAGGCAGTCTGAAGGGTAGGAAAGGGAGAAGGTTTGGACGCTGGCTCTTGAAGGGGGGTCAGCGTTTTTTTTTAATTTACACACTGCCTGCCGCGTAGATGATCAGGATAGATACGTCAGATGAGCGAACCCGGATTACTTGGTGGCTCCGCCTAACCGCGCCATCGGCAGGACGCCTACGGCTGCGCTGCGCGCACTCTGTGAAAACCGAGGGAAGAGAAGGGAAGAAGCGGAAGCACCAGCATCGGCGTCGTTGATGTCCTCTCGCCTGCCGACTACTGAGCCGCGCAGCAGCCGAAGGCGATGATGCGATATCGCTGGCAGTGTCGGGCCACGGACAGGTTCGGGGCTGGTTCAATCATTGCGGGAGAGCCTGCATACGGACGCGCTCCACGCGGCAGGCAGCGGGGCAGACTCTGAAGCGAATACCCGTACGAAATTCGTCGCACGCTACGATCAATATTCGCCCGTTAGGGCAAGTAAACGCGTTTTTTGGTTACTTTTTGTCGCTCGGACAAAAAGTGACTCGCAGGCTACGCCGGCGAAACAGCAGCGCGTGTCAAGAACGATAAAAAAAATCGCCCTCCAGAACTGAGAGCGATCATTAATAAAATAAAAAAATCAAAATTCAAGGCTGAATATTAAACGCCTTAACAATCTTCCCATTCCGTTCATATTCATCCTGCAGCGACTGGCCAAGCTGCGGCAGCGTCTGCGCCGCCATCGGCTCATAGCCAAGGGTTTCCATCCGCTCATGCACCTTGGCCGTTGCTGCGGCCTTGTAAGCTGCAGTCTGGATTTTCTGTGCCAGTTCAACCGGCACCTTGGCGGAGGCAATCACCCCGATCCAGTTGCTGAATTCAACATCCGCATATCCCAGCTCCGCAAACGTCGGCACCTGCGGCAGCAGCGGCGAGCGGCTCTTCGAAGCCACCGCGAACGCCTGCACCTTGCCAGCCTTGATCATCGGCAGCGAGGTCACCATGCCGTCGTACATGACTGCAATCTGTCCCCCCATGACCTGCGTCAGCGCAGGCCCTGAACCGGCGAACGGCACATGCTGCAGATCCATCCCGGCCTTCTGGTTCATGATCATGCCGGCGTAGTGCGACGCGGTGCCCGAACTGTAGGAAGCGAAGCTGAGCTTGCCAGGGTTGGCCTTGACGTAGCTGATCAGGGACGGCAAGTCCTTGGCCGGCAGCGTCGGCGCACCGATCATCACCAGGCGCGACCGCGCCACGGCCGCCAGCGGACGGATGTCCTTCATGGTGTCGAACGACTGCTTCAGAACATGCGGCACTTCGGTCAGCACATTGGTGGCCGTCACCATGATGGTCTGTCCATCCGCCGGCGCCGCCAGCAGCGTGTTGATGGCAATGCCGCCACCGGCTCCCGGCTTGTTGTCCACCACCACCGGCTGCCCGAGATCGGCGGAAAGCTGGTCGGCCAGCAGCCGCGCCATGACGTCCATGGTGCCGCCAGCCGGCGCCGGCACCAGCATGCGGACCGGCTTGTTGGTCCACGCCATCGCGGCGGGCATGGAAACGATCATGACGGCGGCCAGCGCGGCGCGGCGCAGGCGAAGCAGGGCGGTGCGGTTCTTCATTTTTTGTTGTCTCCGTTATGAATTTGATTCTAGGCGTGCAAAGGCACCCGTGCCCCGCCGTTCAACGGCACAGGCACGAGTATTGGGAATACGTTCGATACAGGACGTGATTCGCCCCCGTTGAGGAAGAACCCCCTTCAGGCGGCAGCACGCGTGGCGATCTGCTTTGCCCGCGCCAAAGCGCGCAGCATGGCTTCCAGCAGCGCTTCCGGCGGGCGCGAGCCCGACACGCTGTGCGTGCCGTTGAAGATGAAATGCGGCACGCCAAGCCCTGCACGCGGCGGCGAATCTTCAGGGCCATTCAACGCCGGCAGCCATTCCAGGTCGTGCCGCACAGGCGTGCCTGCGTTACCCGGCACGTCGATGCCGCACTCGATCAGCGCGTCGCCGAGCACTTGCCCGTCACCGATGTTCTGGGCGCGCAGGAAATAGCGCGTGAACAGGTTGTCGACCAGCGCCGTCGCGGCCTGTGCACCGTCCTGCTGGCGCACGAAGCGCACCAGCCGATGCGCCAGCAGCGTGTTGGGAAAGGTTTCGATGCGTTCGAGCGCCAACTCCAGGCCGGCTTCGCGCGCGGCACTCTTTACTTGTGCCTGGCGCACGGCGACGGCCTGCGGGCTGCCCAGCCGCGCGACGTAGAAGTCGCGATACGGAATGCCATCGGGCGGCGTGGCGGGAATCAGCGGGTACGAGCGCCATTCGACTTGCACGGTAACGTCCGGGCGCTCGCGCGCGAGCAGGTCGATGGCGGTTTCAAGATGCCGTTTGCCGATCAGGCACCACGGACAGATCAGGTCGAAGTACGCTTCGACCGACAGAGTGTTGGTTGGGGTCATGTCTGGGGAGGGCGCGGAGGGTGGGCGCGTAGCGGTCAGGCGCTCGGCGCCGCCGTGCTGCGATTCGGGCGTCGTGTCGGCAGCGCGGCCATGACTTCGGCGCGCTGCACATCGGTCATCTGTTCCCAGCGGCCGATTTCCACGACGGTCCTGCCGCAACCCTGGCAATACTTGCCAGCCAGGTCCATGCGGCAGATGTTGATGCAGGGATTGGCGACGGAAATGGACGCGTTCATGGTTCCTTCACTTGCTGTGGCGAGTTTGGGTGACCGAAGTATCGGTGAACGGCGCATGGAAATTTGACGATCCGGGACGGTCGATTTACATTTCGGGACAGTCAGGGAAAACGCGATGTCCTACTACCTTCGCAGTGCCAGCCTTACCAACTATGTGGAAGTGGCCCGCTCCGTGGGCCTGGATCCGCATCAGCAGTTGCGCGCCGCGAAGATCAGCCGCGATGCGCTGCTCGACCCGGATATCCGCATCCCGGCGGAGAAGGTCGGCCGCCTGCTGGATGATTCCGCGCGCGCCGCGCACGTGGACGATTTTGGCGTGCGCATGGCGGAACTGCGCCAGGTTTCGAATCTTGGCCCGCTTGCCTTCGTCGTGCGCGAGCAGCCGACGTTGCGGCGCGCGCTGGAGTCGATGGTGCGTTACATGGGCGTACAGAACGAAGCGCTTGCGATGCGCATGGAAGAGTCGGAGGGCCTTCTGATGATTCGTCTGCATGTCCTCAGCGACGTGCCCGGTACGTTACGCCAGGCCACAGATCTCGCGGTCGGCGTGATCTACCGCTTGCTGAGCGTATGCCTGGGACCGTCCTGGCGGCCGCGCAGCATCTGCTTCACGCACGCGGCACCCGCGAGCCAGGCCACGTTCCAGCGCGTGTTCGGCATGCCGTGCGTGTTCAACCAGGACTTCGACGGCATTGTCTGTGTCGCCGCCGACCTCGAAGGACCGTTGCCATCGTATGACCCGGTCATGGCGCACCAGGTCAAGCGCTACCTCGGCACCTTGCTGGCCCAGGCAAACACCACTTTGCCCGACAAGGTGCGCGAACTCGTCCACGTGCTGCTGCCGTCCGGCATGTGCTCGGTCGACCGTGTGGCGCAGCATCTCGGCGTGGATCGCCGCACGGTGCACCGGCGCCTGGCGCAGGAAAACACCAGCTACTCGGATATCGTCAACGAGGCCCGCGCCAGCCTGGTCGTGCGTTATATCGACAACCGCGAGCGCCCGCTGTCCGAGGTCGCCACGTTGCTGGGATTCTCGTCGCTGAGCGCATTTTCGCGCTGGTTCGGCGGCCAGTTCGGCTGCAGTGTGTCGAAATGGCGCCTGCAGCAGGACGAAGCCCGGAACAACATGTAGCCGTCGGGTTTTCACCGCGTGGCGGCTGTGACAGAATGCGCCAGCCGCCACCTTTTCATCGCACGCATTGCCAAGGCCTCGCGTGAACGACGTGAACGACTTCTCCGCCACTGTCCCCATCTCCGTCGTCAACGGCTTCCTGTCCGGCGCCGACCCCGCGGCGATGGCACGGCTGGCCGAGTGCTCCGGCATTGCCTCCGAACTGCTGGCCGAGCCGGCTGCCCGCGTCACGCAGGAACAGTTCTCGACGCTGTACCGGCTGCTGGCGAAGGAGCTGGACGACGAAATGCCCGGCATCTTCAGCCGGCCACTGCGCAATGGCACGCTCAAGTACCTCTGCCTGAGCCTGCTCGATGCGCCACGGCTCGAAGTCGCGCTGCGTCGCTTCGGGCAGTTCTTCCACCTGATCCTCGACGACTTCCGCATGGAGTCCCGGCGCGAGGATTCGGCTGGCATCGTCGAACTGGCGGACAGCGCCGCCGGCCCCGCGGCGAGCATGCTGGGGCGCGAGCTGATGCTCAAGCTCGTGCATGGCGTGGCGTCCTGGCTGATTCGCCAGCGCATACCGTTGCTGGCGGTCGAGCTGCCCGATGCCCGGCCGCCACTCGCGAGCGACCATCTTTACCTGTTTCCGGGGCCCGTGCATTTCGACCGGCAGCACACGCGGCTGGTGTTCGACGCGGCCCTTCTGGACCTGCCTGTGCGGCAACGCAAGCCCGATCTCGAGAAGTTCCTGGCACGCGCGCCGGAAGACTGGATCTTCGTCTCGTTCGCCGAGGAGATGACCTGCCACCGCGTGCGCCAGCACGTGGCCGACTGCCTGCCGGCATCGCCCACCATCGATGAGGTGGCGCAGGCGCTGCACCATTCGGTGCGCACGCTGTGCCGTCGGCTCTCGGCCGAAGGCACTACGTTCCAGGCCATCAAGGACGAGGTGCGGCGCGATATCGCCATCCGCCGCCTGACGCGTTCCGAAGATGCCATCGCGGCCATCGCCTTCGACGTGGGCTTCGACAACCCCACCGCCTTTCATCGCGCCTTCCGCCACTGGACGGGCAGCACGCCGAACGCCTACCGGCGCGCGCCGTAAGCGTGCAGCGGCTGGCAAGGCTGGCCGTCGACTGACAAATCCTGCCACCTCGCGCGTCTCTGGCGCCGCACTGCGCGTGCGCCGGCCTTCGCATGCTGCAATGCGGCACGATTTGTCATTCAAAGGGCGGGTTTAGGTAATCGCTTTCGCGGGGATGGCCCTTACGATCAGGGCCATCAATGATGTCGCAGCACCGCAGGGCCTTGTCCCGGAGCCGGCGCTGCATCGCCGCGAAAGGAATGAGATGAGCTATACCGCGCCCACCAAGGACATGCTGTTCGCCATGCGCGAACTGGCCGGACTGACAAAGATTGCCACGCTGCCGGGCTATGAAGATGCCACGCCGGAAACGGTCGAGGCAGTGCTGGAGGAGGCCGCGAAGTTCCACGGCGAAGTGCTGGCCCCGCTGAACGCCGCCGGCGACCGCCAGCCGAGCAGCTGGAACGACGGCCAGGTCACGACCACAGAAGGCTTCCGCGACGCGTTCCGCCAGTTCGGCGAAGGCGGCTGGCAGGGCATCGTGCATCCGGCCGAGTTCGGCGGCCAGGGCCTGCCCAAGCTGGTGGCCGCGCCGTGCATCGAGATGATGAACGCGGCCAACATGTCGTTCGGGCTGTGCCCGCTGCTGACCGACGGCGCCATCGAGGCGCTGCTCACGGCCGGCTCGGACGAGCTCAAGCAACGCTACCTGCCGCGCCTGATCGCCGGCGAGTGGACCGGCACCATGAACCTGACCGAGCCGCAGGCCGGTTCGGACCTGGCGCTGGTGCGCACGCGTGCCGACCGTCAGGCGGACGGTACCTACAAGGTGTCCGGCACCAAGATCTTCATCACCTACGGCGAGCACGACATGGCCGAGAACATCGTGCACCTGGTGCTGGCCCGCACGCCGGACGCGCCCGAAGGCGTGAAGGGCATCTCGCTGTTCCTGGTGCCGAAGTTCCTGGTCAATGACGACGGATCGCTGGGCGCGCGCAACGACGTGGAGTGCGTGTCGATCGAGCACAAGCTCGGCATCAAGGCCAGCCCGACCGCTGTGCTGCAGTTCGGCGACAACGGCGGCGCCATCGGCTACCTGATCGGCGAAGAGAACCGCGGCCTGGAATATATGTTCGTGATGATGAACGCCGCGCGCTTCGGCGTGGGCGTGCAGGGCATCGCCATCTCCGATCGTGCCTACCAGCAGGCCGTGGCCTATGCGAAGGACCGCGTGCAGAGCCGCCCGGTCGATGGTTCGGCGAAGGAAGCGGTGTCGATCATCCAGCATCCCGACGTGCGCCGCATGCTGACCGAAATGCGCGCGCTGACCGAAGGCGCTCGTACGCTGGCACTGGTGGCCGCGGGCTATTCCGACCTTGCGCACCAGTCGCCCGACGCCGGGACGCGTGAACGCTTCGGCGCGGCCTACGAATACCTGGTGCCCGTCATCAAGGGCTGGAGCACGGAGATGTCGCTGGAAGTGACCAGTCTTGGCGTGCAGGTGCACGGCGGCATGGGCTTCATCGAAGAGACCGGCGCGGCGCAACACTACCGCGACGCACGCATCCTGCCGATCTACGAAGGCACCACGGCGATCCAGGCCAACGACCTGATCGGCCGCAAGACCGTGCGCGATGGCGGTGCGGCGGCGCGCGGCATCCTCGCAGAGATCGACAAGACGCTGGAGGCGCTGAAGGAATACGCCGACGGCTGCCGGAATGCCGCGTGCAGCGCCATGCTGATGCGCCTTGGCGTGGCGCGGCTGGCCCTGGGCAATGCGGTGGACCACGTGGTGGAGAACACGCGCAAGGACCCGAATGCCGTGTTCGGCGCGAGCGTCGCTTATCTGAAGCTGACCGGCATCGTGCTGACGGGCTGGCAGATGGCGCGGGCGCTGATCGTTGCGACGCAGAAGCGCGCCGAGGACGAAGCCTTCTACGGCGCCAAGATCGCCACCGCCGAGTACTTCGCCAACCATATCCTGCCGCGCGCTACCGCGTTCGAGGCAGCGGTCATCAGCACGACGGGCCAGGACGGTTTCCTGGCGCTGGACGAATCCTGCTTCTGACGCGGCGGACCGGAAACCAAGACAAGGAAGGAAAGAAGATGGCAATCGAAGGCTACAGCATGGCGACGCTCGACGCGTTCGTCGGCAAGGAACTCGGCGTGTCCGAGTGGGTGGAGATCGACCAGGCGCGCATCGACGCGTTCGCGCACTGCACCGGCGACCACCAGTGGATCCACGTGGATGTGGATCGCGCGCAGCGCGAAAGCCCGTTCGGCGGCACCATCGCCCACGGCTACCTGACGCTCTCGCTCGTGGCGAGCCAGATGATCGATCTGGGCGCCGTGCCGCATGACGCGAGCGCCGCGGTGAACTACGGCCTGGAGAAGGCGCGCTTCCTGACGCCGGTGAAGGCGGGCGCGCGCGTGCGCAACCGTCTGAGCCTGATTGCGGCCGACCGCAAGGGCGACGGGCGCGTGCTGGTGCGGATGGAGAACGCGGTAGAGATCGAAGGCGAGGGCAAGCCCGCACTGGTGGCCGAGTCGCTCGCGCTGCTGGTCGCCTGAAGCACGAACAAGAAACACGAAGACATCAATAAGGCAGGACGAGGTGGGCAGCATGACAACAGCCGTGAGTACGAGAACGCCGGCAAAGAAGGCAAAGAAGACTGTAGCAAGGGCAGCCGCTCGGGCGGAGACCCTGGACAACGCGCCGGCCGTGACGGGGCCGAATCCGTTCGTGGGCATGCGCCCGCAGGACCTGGTCAGCACCGCGCAGCAGATCGGCGCGCAGTGCGTGCAGGAACCGACGCTGCTGCTGGAGCAGCAGTCCCGGCTCGCGCAGGACCTGATGGCGGTCGCGAACGGCACGGCGCCCGCGCCCACCACGCGCGACCGCCGCTTTGGCGATCCCGCCTGGCAGGACAATCCGGTCTACCGCATGGCCCTGCAGGGATACCAGGCGTGGCGTGATGCGGTGACCGGTTTCGTCACCCGCTCGGTGATGGACGGCCGCAGCAAGGACCGCGCGCAGTATTTCACCGACCTGCTGATGGACGCGGTGGCGCCGACCAACACGCTGCTGGGCAATCCCGCCGCGCTGCGCAAGACGTTCGAAACCGGCGGCCTGAACCTGGTCAGCGGCCTGGTCAACCTGCTGGCCGATACCCTGACCAACCAGGGCATGCCGTCGCAGGTCGACAAGGGCGCGTTCCGCGTCGGCAAGAACCTTGCCGCCACGCCTGGCGCGGTGGTGTTTCGCAATGATGTGCTCGAACTGATCCAGTACACGCCGACCACCGCGAACGTCCATGCCCGGCCGCAGCTGATCGTGCCGCCGCAGGTCAACAAGTTCTATGTGTTCGACCTTGCGCCGGGCAAGAGCATGGTCGAACACCTCCTGCGCAACGAGCTGCAGGTGTTCATGGTGAGCTGGCGCAACCCGACCTCGGCCCACCGCCACTGGAACCTCGACACCTACGTCGGTTCGCTGGTCGAAGCCATCCATGCGATCCGCGAGATCACGGGCAGCGCCGACGTGAACCTGCATGGCGCGTGCTCCGGCGCGATGACGATGTCGGCATTGATGGGCTACTGCGCGGCGCGCGGCGAAAAGCTCGTGCACGCGGCCACGCTGATGGTGTCGGTGTTCGGCCTCGATTCGCAATCGCAGCTGGGCCTGTTCGCGACGCCGGAAGCCATCGATGCCGCGCGGCAGGGCAGCCAGGCCCGCGGCGTGCTCGACGGCGAGGAACTCGGCCGTGTATTCGCATGGATGCGGCCGAACGACCTGGTGTGGAACTACTGGGTCAACAACTACCTGCTGGGCAAGGCCCCGCCGGCGTTCGACATCCTGTTCTGGAACAACGACACCACGCGCCTGCCGGCGGGCCTGCATGGCCAGTTGCTCGACATGCTGACGCTGAACCAGCTGGCGACGCCGGGTGCGCTGCGCATCCTCGGCGAGCCGATCGACCTGGCCGCGGTGGATTGCGACAAGTACGTGCTGGCCGGCATGACCGACCACATCACGCCGTGGAAGGGTGTGTACAGCTCGGTGCGCGCCTTTGGCGGCAAGACCGAGTTCGTGCTCAGCTCCAGTGGCCACGTGCAGAGCCTGATCAACCCGCCCGGCAATGCCAAGGCGAAGTACTTCCTGAACGACGCGCAAGGGGCGGATCCCGAGGCGTGGCTCGAAGGCGCCACGACGACCCAGGCGTCCTGGTGGGAGCACTGGGGCGAATGGCTGAAGACGCGCTCGGGCGACATGCACGCCGCGCCGTCGGAGCTGGGCAGCGCGCGCCATGTGCCCCTGTGCGAAGCGCCGGGACGCTATGTGACCGAGGCCTGATCTCCGGATCGCGGCCCGTCGATTTCTGTGAAGTAACCTGTAAGGAGAGTTGAAGATGGAAGCCACCAATACCGCCGCCTACAAGAAGGTGTTTGATTTCGTCAAGCAGAACCGCCTGGACCCGGCGGCGATCCTCGAATCGCGCCGCAAGGACATCGAGGCGATCGCCAGCGTGAACGTCACGCTGCTGGCCGGCCTGCAATCGCTGGTGCGCCAGCAGGCCGAGTTCCTGACGGACACCGCCGCCGAGCTGCAGTCGCTCGCGCGCCGTGGCCAGGGCGCCGACGGCGAAGCCGCGGCCAAGGTTTCGGAAGTGCTGCCGCGCTCGCTGCAGAAGGCCGTGGCCGGCCTGCGTGGCCTGACCGATACTGTGTACAAGGCCCAGGCCGACAGCGTTGCCACGGTGGGCAAGCGCCTGGCGGAAAACGTCGAAGAGGTGAAGGGCATCCTGCGTCCCAAGCAGTAAGCGCAAGAGAGCATGGCCGCCCCCGGCCATGCTTCGCCGCCAATCTCTCCGGACACTTGATGACAACAAACAACACCAGCCTCGACGCTGGACAAATCATGCAGACCCGAACGGTAGACCTGGACGGGCAGGAACTCAGGGTCGGCATCCGGCCCGGCAGCCGCGCGCATCCGCCGCTGCTCATCTTCAACGGCATTGGCGCCAACCTCGAACTCGTCGAGCCGTTCGTCGATGCGCTGGAGGACGTCGAAGTCATCATCTTCGACATCCCCGGTGCAGGGCATTCTCCGGCGCCATTGTTTCCCTATCGCTTTTCCAACCTGTGCGTGATGGCCGACAAGCTGCTGTCACGCCTCGGCTATGCGGGCCCCGTCGATACGCTCGGCATTTCATGGGGCGGGGCGCTCGCGCAGGAGTTCGCGCGGCTCTATCCGCGGCGCTGCCGCCGGCTGGTGCTGGCCGCGACGTCGCCCGGTGTCCTGATGGTGCCGGGCAGTCCGTCCGTGCTCACGAAGATGATCGGCGTGCGGCGCTATTCCGATCCGCAGTACCTGCAACGCGTAGGCGCCGAGCTTTACGGCGGGGCCTTCCGCGATGATCCGTCACTGCTCGACGAGCATGGCCGCCATATGCACCCGCCGCGCGGACGCGGCTACCTTTACCAGCTGATGGCCGCATGGGGCTGGAGCAGCCTGCCATGGCTCGGGGCGCTGAAGCAGCGCACGCTGGTGCTGCATGGCAGCGATGATCCGATCGTGCCGCTGGTGAATGCGAGGATCCTGGCAAAGTGCATTCCGCACGCCACGCTCCGAGTATTCGACGACGACGGGCACCTTTTCCTGCTGACTGCCGCCGGTGAAACGGCGCGCGTGGTGGCGGAGTTCCTGCACGGGAACAGCCACTGACGATCGCGTGCAGGTGCGTCAGGAGCTCGGTACGCCGGGAGCCTGCTCCTGCACGAAGCGGTTACGGCCGGTGCGCTTGGCCTGGTACATGGCGCTGTCGGCGCGGCTCAGGAGGGTATCGATCGCCGGCATCTCCGGAATCGCGCAGACCGCGCCCAGGCTGATCGTGACGACCGGCTGGGTCGGCGAGCCGTCGTGCGGGATATCCAGGCGGCGCACCGCCGCGACCAGCCGCTGCGCCAGCGCGTGCGTGTCCTGCGGGCTGGCTTCGGGCAACACCACCGCAAATTCTTCACCGCCCAGGCGCGCGCAAAACTGGCCCGGCTCCAGTTCGTCGACCAGGGCGCCTGCCACCTGCCGCAGGCAGGCGTCGCCGACCGGATGGCCGTACAGATCGTTGAACTGCTTGAAGCGATCGATATCGAGGATCATCAATCCCAGCAAGCCGCCGCGTGCAAACGCGCGCTCGGCGGCGGCGTGCGCTTCGCGCTGGAAATATCGGCGGTTGGGAATGCCGGTCAGCGCGTCGATGTCCAGGTCGGCCTGGATGCGCGACAGCTGTGCCTGGGTCTGGCCCAGGCGCTGGGTCAGCGCCAGTTCGCGCTCGCGATAGCGGGTGATATCACGCAGGAAGACCAGCGTGCCGATGCGCTTGCCGTCCATGCGGCGGACCGCCTCGGCGCACAGTTCGAACGGCATGCCGGGCGGCACGATCGGCATCGCATTGCCGGCCGTCTCGGACAGTACGCTTTCCAGCGCCGCGGGCGCCGGCCGGTTCCGGGCGATCTCCGGCAGCAGCCGCGCGCAAGCCGGGTTGAAATCCACCACCATGCCTTCGGGGCTCACGATCACGCAGCCTTCGCCGAGGGCATCGAAGACGCGCAGCCGCGCGTAATGGCCAATGTCGCCAAGATGCGTGCGCAGGGCGCAGAACCACACCAGCACGGCCATCAGCGAGAACGTGGCCGGCGTCAGGTCGCCGCCCAGCGGGCCGGTCCAGCGCACAAGGTAGGCCGCGTGCGCGCTCAGCGGAAGCAGCAGGGCGCCGGCGAGGATATTGCGGCCCCGTCGCGACAGCGCTTCGTTCGGCACTTCGGCGGTCAGCAGGAAGTACAGGCTCAGGGCCAGCAGCCCGTAGGTCCACGCGGCGGCCAGGGCATAGCCGGGGCCGTGCTCGAACACCGCTCCTGGCGCAACGCCAGGCGGCGAGAGCGTGATGCGGGTCCAGATCCAGTGGTGGTATTCGTTGGTAAAGACCAGCGCGACCGTCACGGCCGCCGCCAGCCACGGCAGCGACAGGATCGACCACGGCACCACGTAGCGGGGCCGGCTCAGGTGCACCATGGCTACAAGCCAGCCGATCGGAACGGCGACGATGCCGAAATACTGGATCTTCGCCCAGAGGATGCGCCAGTAAAGGTCCGGCGAACTGACCTCCAGCAGCCGCCCGCCACTCCAGATCGCCACGCCGACCGCCAGCGTCAGGAATGCCCTGACGGTCGGATCATCGCGCCGCGGCAGGGCGGTGAAGATCATGCCAACGGCACCGACTACGGCAATCGTCAGGCAAAGGACTAGAGGGTAGAAAGGCATGGGTCGCGGCTGGCCCGGAGGGCATCGCAGGTCGCCTGCCTTGCCTGCCCTGTATGGTGGCGCCCATTATAGGGGGTCGTCGGTCTTTAGCTGGCGTAGCCGGCACGGTTCTCTGGTTATGACGGGGTCATTGCTCTTGGCATGCGCGGCTGCTTCGAAGGGAGAAAGGGAAGCACCAGCATCTGCGCCGTTGATGACGTTCCGCCTGCCGACTACTGAGCCGCGCAGCAGCCGAAGGCGATGATGCGATATCGCGGGCAGTGTCGAGCCACGGACAGGTTCGGGGCTGGTTCAATCATTGTTGGAGAGCCTGCATACGGACGCGCTCCACGCGGCAGGCAGCGGGGCAGACTCTGAAGCGAGTACCCGTACGAAATTCTTCGCACACTACGATCAATATTCGTCCGTTAGGACAAGTAAACGCGTTTTTTGGTTACTTTTTGTCGCTCGGACAAAAAGTGACTCGCAGGCTACGCCTGCGAAACAGCCGCGCCTGCCAAGGACGATGACCCGTTCATAACCAAAGAACCCCACCGGCCACGCCGACGAACCATAAGCGCCTGCCAAGAACGACGTCCCCACAAATCAGCAAAAAAACGGCTGCGCGGGGATCTCTCCCCGACACAGCCGCAACGAGCATGCTTTTCTTAAGTCGGCTTAGAACTTGTGGCGAATACCCAGGGCCACGCCAAGCATGGAGTTCTGGCCATTGGCCAGCGCGTAGCTGTTGCCCGTGGCAAGGCTGGTGGCGAAGACGTTGGCGACCGAGTCCATGGCCAGGCCGGCGTGCTTCGAGTAGGCCGTGCTCAGGTACACATCGGTACGCTTGGAGAATGCGTAGTTCGCAATGAACGCGACCTGCCAGGGATTGGCGAGACCGGTGTTGCCGAACTGGCTCTTGAGGTTGTCGTAGTCGTACTCGAGCGACAGGGCAACGGACGGCGTCACCTGGTAGGCGGCGCCGATCCAGTAGAAGTCATCGCGCTGGATCAGCACGTCCGCCGCATTCTTGTTCTGGCCCCAGCGGTAGCCGCCCATGACCTTGGCCGGCCCGTAGGTGTAGCTGGCAGCGACCACAGCCTTCTTGAAGGTGCCGTTGCCGGTGCCGATGGTCGGATTCCACTGGTCGTAGCCGGCGGTCACGCCGAACGGGCCAGCCGAGTAGGCCAGGGCCGTACCGTAGGCGCTGTCGCGCCGGAACTGGCCGGGGACTTCGCCGTTGCCGCCGATAGGCTGTGCCGCGCCGATAAACGCCGGCAGGGCCAGGCCGGTACCGAACGACCAGTGGGCCAGGGCCGTGACCGGGCCGAACTGGCCCGTGTACTTCACCGTGTTGTCTTCACGGAAGTTCGGGCCGGTCAGGAAGGCAGCCGGCTCGTATTGCGTGGCATAGGCACCCGGCACGAAGTTGGCGAGCGCTTCGAAGATCGAGGTGTACTGGCGACCGAGCGTGACCTGGCCGAAGGTGGCGCTCTGCACGCCGACATACGCCTGGCGGCCGAACAGGCGGCTGCTCTGCTGGAGGGTGCCGCTATCCAGGCTGAAGCCGTTCTCGAGCACGAACAGCGCCTTCAGGCCATTGCCGAGATCTTCGGTGCCGCGCAGGCCCCAGCGGGAGCCCGACACGCCACCGGAATTCATGCGGTAGACGTTGTGGGACGGACCCGAATTGAACTGGTTGGCCGCCTGCGGAATGGCGCCAACATGGTTTGCGTATTCGATGTTGATGTCGGCGACGCCGTACAGCGTGACGTTGGATTGCGCAAATGCGCTTCCCGAACAGGCAAGCAATGTGGCCAGGGCCATGCTCCTGAGTTTCATGGGGCAATTCTCCGTTTCTTTCTTTGGTGGTGGTGCGGGTGTTCCCGTCGAAATGGGTGCTGCTGGGTACTGTTTTGGGGGCGCGCGCCGACGCGGCCCGTGCCGACCTTGCGGTCTGCGGGTCTGCTGCCGGCGTTTGTCGTATTCGTCAGCAGAGGCGGAGTAACTGGTCGATCAGTTCCGTCGCGCGCGGCCACGGTCCGTAGCCGGCGGCCGGGTTGAGGTGGCCGACCTCGCCGAGGTCGACCAGCTGGCTGCCCCAGTCGCTCGCCATCCGGGTGGCGCGTTCGTACGTCGCCAGCGGGTCATTGCGGCTTGCGGCCAGGATGCTCGGGAAGGGCAGCGGCTTGCGCGGCACGGGCAGCCAGCCATGCTCGGCCAGGGCTTCCTTTTGCGGATAGCCGGCCGGCATCGGCGTTTCAAGGTCGGCCGGCGTCACCAGCAGGGCGCCGCGGATCTTGCGGTGATGCTTCACGGCCCAGTGCACGCTGATCATCACGCCGGCGCTGTGGGCGACCAGCACCACCGGACCGTTGATCTTCGCCAGCGCAGCGTCCAGCGCGGCCACGCGGGCGTCGCGGCTCAGCTTGTCGTGTTCCAGCGGCGCCACGGAACGGGCGTTCGGCAGTTGCGCCTCGAGCAAGGTCTGCCAGTGCTCGGCCACGTGGTCACGCAGACCGGGAACCAGCAGGACGGTGGTGTCGGGAGTCAGGCTCATCGGGATTCCAGTTAGTCCGGGTGGAGGTCAGTGGGCGGCTTGCCGGGCGTCGCACTGGCGTTCCAGGCGCTGCAGGTCATCGGCGTAGTAGCGGCGGCCGACGATGAAGCACACCGCGGCAAGCAGGCCGGTCAGCGGAATCCACTGCAGCGCGCCGAGCAGGCCGATGCGGTCGGCGAGCACGCCGGTGACGAACGGTCCTGGCGCCAGGCCCAGCAGGTTGTTGGCCAGCGTGAGCGTGGCGAACGCGGTGGCGTGGATGGCCGGATTCGTCAGGTTGGCGACCACCGCACTGGCGGGGCCGGCCGTACCGCCGACCAGCAGCATGCCGGCACCGATCAGGGCCAGTTGCGCCGCACCGGCCGGCATCCGGAAGGCCACGGCCAGCAGCACGCAGCAGACCAGGCTATAGGCGATCGCCATCAGCCATTTGCGGGCCGGGCAACGACGGGCGACCCAGTCGGTCAGCGCGCCGCACGCCACCATGCCGACGCCCGCAGCCAGTACGAAGGCGGCAGCGGTAATGCCTGCGCGATCGGTCGCCATGCCGTAGTAGCGCGACAGGTAGCTGGGCATCCAGGCCAGCAGCGCACCCATGACGAGCAGTTGCAGCGCGCTGCCAACGTAGGCGCAGAGGATCGAACGTGCCGAGAACAGTGCGGACAGCAGCGGGCGCAGGGCCAGGCTCTCGCGCTGGGTTTCGGCGGGTGCGTCCTCGCCAAGCGCGAGGCGTTGAGCCTTCAGGCGCGGTTCCGTGATGAGGGCGCGATAGATGACTACCAGCACCAGGCCGAAGATCGCCATGCCGGCGAATGCCCAGCGCCAGCCGAACTGGGCCGACAGCGCGCCGCCGGCGGCCATGCCCAGCACCGAACCGAAGGCGCCGCCGGCGATGAAGGCGGAGCTCAGGCTGGCGCGCAGGTGGCGCGGGAATACCGACAGCACCACGGCGATGCCGACGCTACCGTAGGCGGCTTCACCGATGCCGACACACAGTCGGGCGATGAACATCTCACCGAAATTGTTGGCCAGTGCACAGCCCAGCGTGGCCAGGCTCCAGAGCGCGGCCATCAGCGTCAGGCTTTTGACGCGGCCCCAGCGGTCGGCGAGGATCGACAGCGGAAACGTGAGCAGGCCGACCATCAGGGCGACGATGCCGCCCAGGGCGCCCAGTTCGGTATCGGTCAGCGCCCATTCCGCCTTCAACAGCGGGAACACGGCGTTGAGCACCTGGCGCGACATGTAGTCGGACAGCAGCAGGCCGAAGCTCAGGGCGAACACCAGCCACGGGTACAGGCGCGAAGCGGTCGCGGCCGGCTTGCCGGTCAGCATGGTGGGGTGGGTGGATTGTTGTCCAAGCATGGATGCCTCTCTTCTGTAAGACTCGATCGCTTGCGGCTGTGGCCGCTGGCGTCGCCGCTTCTGCCCGGGGCACTTGAACGGCTCCGGTCGCGACTGGCGAAGTATCGGGGATTGTCAGGTCGCGGTTTGACTATCCGGGACAACTTGTTTGCATCTCGGGACAGTCGGGGAAAACGCGTAGGAGGTGCCGGCGGGCCGTACCGCGCGTGTCGGACAGTGCAATGCGGCAGCGGTGATGGGCCTGCTTCACCCATCTTAGGCAGGCATCCGATGCGTCGCCGGATCGGCCGCGCGTCCGCGGATGGATGACTCCGAAACGCTCCATCGCCCGCCGACGCACTCGTGCATGAAAGCGCTGTGCAGACCAGGCCAAGTGATCTGAATTAATTCGCGAGAAATTGCAAATGTGCCCGCGACGCACTATCGTCGTAGCGTGACCGTCACACACGCAGGTCAGGCGGATCGCCATTGCACGATCATCGTGCGTGCTTCATTCCGCTGAATTCAGCCGGGAGAGTCGCCATGAGTGTCTGGGGAAGGGGGCTGGTCCGGGCGGCCTGGGGTGTGCCGGTTGCGTGCCTGATGTCTGGCGCCGGCCAGGCCATCGCGCAGCAGCAACCGCCGCAACAGCCGCCACAGCAAGCGCAACAACAAGCGCCGCAACAGGCGCAGGCACCCACGTTCAAGCCCGAAGAACTCGAGGCGCTGGTCGCGCCCATTGCGCTGTACCCGGATTCGGTGCTGTCGCAGGTGCTGATGGCCTCCACGTATCCGCTTGAAATCGTGGAGGCCGCACGCTGGGTCAAGGCCAATCCCAAGCTCAAGGGCGACGATGCCGTCAAGGCGGTGGCCAACCAGTCGTGGGATGTCAGCGTCAAGTCGCTGGTCGCCTTCCCGCAGGCGCTTGAGCCGATGAACGACAAGCTCGACTGGACCCAGAAGCTCGGCGATGCGTTCCTGGCGCAGGAAGCGGACGTGCTGGCCGCGGTGCAGCGCCTGCGCGCAAAGGCGCAGCAGGCCGGCAACCTGAAGTCGAACGAGCAGCAGCAGGTGAGCGTCGAGCCGGGCACGGTATCGGGGCAGCCGGGACAGACCATCGTCAAGATCGAGCCGGCCAACCCGGAAGTCATCTACGTCCCGTCCTATAACCCGACCGTCGTGTACGGGTCATGGGGATATCCATCCTATCCGCCGTATTACTGGCCGCCGTATCCGGCCTACTATCCGGGCGCCGCGTTGGCGACGGGCTTCGCCTGGGGCGTCGGCCTGGCGGCGGCGGGCGCGATCTTCGGCGGCTGCAACTGGGGCGGCGGCGACGTCAATGTCAACGTCAACCGGGCCACCAATATCGACCGCAACTTCAATGCCTCCAAGGTGCAGAACGGCAAGTGGCAGCACGACGCCGGCCACCGCAAGGGCGTGGCCTACCGGGACAATGCCTCGCGCGAGAAATTCGGCCGCAATGTGCCCGGAGGCGATCGGCGCAATGAGTTCCGTGGCCGCGAAGGTGCCGGAGACCGGGGTGGTCTCGGTGATCGCGGGGGCGTGGGTGACCGGGGCGGCGTTGGCGACCGCGGGGGTGTGGGTGACCGGGGCGGCGCTGGCGATCGCGGTGGTGTGGGTGACCGGGGCGGCGTGGGCGACCGCGGTGGTGTCGGTGACCGTGGCGGTGTAGGCGATCGCGGCGGTGCGTCGAACCGGGCTGGTGTTTCGGACCGGGCTGGCACCGGGGATCGTGGCGGCGCGGCGGGTGCGGGGAACCGCGCACAGACCGCTAATCGTAGCGGTGCCCGCGATAGTGCCTTTCAGGGGGTTGGCGGCGGCGGTGCGTCGCAGCGTGATTTCGATCGTGGCCGCAGCAGCCTGCAATCGTCGCCGGCCCATCGCGGTGGCGGCGGGTTCAGTGGCGGAGGCGGCGGTGGTCGCGGAGGCGGTGGATTTGGCGGTGGCGGTCGCGGCGGCGGTGGCGGCGGTCGTGGCGGTGGTGGCAGGCGCTGAACGGGGAGAACGGCCATGATGAAGCCACTTGTCTTTTCCGGTATGCCGTTTGCGGCCCGGTGCCGCGAGGTCGCCGTCGCGTTGGCGCTGGTCGCCGGCACCGCAGGGTTCGCGCACGCGCAGCAAAACTTCCCGACGGCCAATGACGCGATGGCCGCCTTTGGGTCTGCGGTCGAAAGCAGCGACGACGCGGCCATGAAGAAAATCTTCGGTGAAGGGTTCGCGAAGCTGATCCCACCCGTCGGCGCCGACATCCGCACCCGGTTCCTGACCGCCTGGGGTGCTTCCCACGCAGTGCAGGCGGTCGATGACCAGCATGCGCGCATTGCCGTCGGCTCGGATGGATGGACACTGCCCGTGCCGCTGGTCAAGACCGCGCAAGGCTGGCACTTCGATACGGCCGCCGGCCTTCAGGAAATGCGCGTGCGCCAGATCGGGCGCAACGAACTGGCCGTCATGCAGACGTTGCTGGCCATTCACGATGCGCAGGCCGAGTATGCGCAGGTCGATCACGACGGCAGCGGCGTGCTTGCCTATGCCTCGAAGCTGGCCAGCTCGCCCGGCAAGCAGGACGGCCTGTACTGGCCCACCAAGCCGGGAGAAAAACCGAGCCCGCTGGGCGAGGCGTTCCTGACCGCCGGCAAGCGCGGCGCGGGAGCGGAAGGCTACTACGGCTATCACTACAAGCTGCTCACGAAGCAGGGCGCGAGCGCGCCCGGCGGCGCATTCGATTACCAGGTGCGCGGCAAGCTGTTCGGGGGATTCGCCGTGATCGCCTGGCCGGTCCGCTATGGCCAGACCGGTGTGAAGACGTTCATGGTCAGCCATTCGGGTGAAGTCTTCGAGCGCGACCTCGGCACCGAGACCGCGACCAAGGCGGCGGCGACGACCTCATTCGATCCGGGATCGGGCTGGACCAAGGTGACGCCATGACACGCATCTTCCTGGCGGTGCTGGCTGCGGTGCTGATGACCTTCCAGGGCGGATGCACCTACTATGGCGCGCCGGCGATGGTGCCGGCGAATTTCGATCGCTCGTTCGACGCCGCGGCGGGCGCCATGCGCGATGAGGGAGTGGCTGTCAGTGTGCAGGATCGCGCTAGCGGGTCCATTGCCGGCAATGTCGGCAATACGGTGATCCGGGCCAGCGTAGTGCGGCAGGCCGACGGCTCGGTGCGCGTGCAGTTCGATTCGAGCGATTCGCGCGATCCGGGCCTGCTCGGACGTATCTCCAGCCGCTACGACCAGCGCATGGGCCGGTGAGACCTGCGCGCGTGCCCCGAACCCTGAACCGCCGGCAATGAAAAAAGGGCGCCAGCAAAGCTGGCGCCCCTTCAGGGCCGGTAGGTGGACAGCGGCTTACGCGTCGGCCGGCATCGCGCCGACGACATTGAAGCCGGCATCGACATACGTGATTTCGCCGGTCACGCCGCTTGCCAGGTCCGACAGCAGGAACGCCGCGACATTGCCCACTTCCTCGATGGTCACGTTGCGACGCAGCGGGGCCGTGTTCTCGAAGGCGTTGAGCAGCTTGCCGAAGTCCTTGATGCCGGACGCCGCCAGCGTCTTGATCGGGCCTGCCGAAATGCCATTGGCACGGATGCCGCGCGGACCGACCGAGGCCGCCAGGTAGCGCACGCTGGCTTCCAGCGCGGCCTTGGCCAGGCCCATGGTGTTGTAGTTGGGGACCACGCGCTCGGCACCGAGGTAGGTCATGGTCAGCAGCGAGGCATTGTCCGCCAGCATCGGCAGCGCGGCCTTGGCCAGTGCCGGGAAGCTGTAGGCGGAGATGTCGTGCGCGACGCGGAAGCCTTCGCGCGACAGGCCTTCCAGGAAGTCGCCGGCAATGGCTTCACGCGGGGCGAAACCGATCGAGTGCACCAGGCCGTCCAGCTTTTCCCAGCGCTGGCCCAGGCCGGCGAACGTCGCGGCGATCTGCTCGTCGCTGCCGACGTCGCAGTCGAAGATGAGGTCGGTGCCGAATTCCTTGGCAAAGTCGCTGATCCGGTCCTTGAACCGTTCACCGACGTAGGTGAAGGCGAGTTCGGCGCCTTCGCGTTTGCAGGCCGAGGCGATGCCATAGGCAATCGAACGGTTCGAGAGCAAGCCGGTGATGAGGATCCGCTTTCCTGCCAGAAATCCCATGAATTCTCCTAGGTGGTCAAGGTGGTGTTCGGGGCACGCTTTCTGCGTCGGCCCTGCGGCCGGGGGCATGCCCCCGGTGCCAGACGGCCATTTTATTGCGCCGCGTAGAGGGAATGTCCGGATGGCTGGAGCCCACCCGAACGCATGTAAAATTGTCTCACAACTTGGCCCGGCCGCAGAACGCCGGACCCCAGAGGTCATATTGGAGGAATCCAGCGGGATGCCTATTCAAGCACGTTGGCCGCTTCAGGCGGCATGGCAGTGCTTCCGTCGGGATGCGGTACTGCGGGTTGGGCTGGCGCTGGCGCTGGCGGCGGGGGTTTCCGCTACGGCGAATGCGGAGCATGGTTTTGCCTTGCACGGCGATCTCAAATACCCCGCCGATTTCAAGCATTTCGATTATGTCAATCCGGACGCCCCGATCGGCGGTACGCTGACACTCGCCAATCCGGACCGCCGCACGAGCTTCGACAAGTTCAACCCGTTCACGCTGAAGGGGACCGCCGCGCCGGGCCTCAATGCCCTGATGTTCGAGTCGCTGCTGATCAGCAGCGCCGATGAAACCGCCAGCTCGTATGGCCTGCTGGCCGATGACGTCACGGTGGCGCCGGACGAGCTGTCGGTGGTCTTCCATATCCGTCCCGAGGCACGCTTCTCCAATGGGGATCCGGTCCTGGCTGCGGACGTGAAGTATTCCTACGACATGCTGATGAGCAAGGCGTCCAGCCCCGGCTACCGCAGCATGTGCATGGACGTGAAATCGGTGGTGGTCACGGGCGAGCGCAGCGTGCGCTTCGATTTCAAGCAGCGCAACCGCGAATTGCCGCTGATCGTCGGGTCGCTGCCCGTGTTCTCGAAGAAGTGGACCCAGAAGGTGTCGTTCGAGAAGCTGACCTTCGAGGAGCCGGTGACCAGCGGCCCGTACATCATCGACCGCTATGACGCGGGCCGCGGCATCATCTTCAAGCGCGACCCGAACTACTGGGGCAAGAAGCTCGCGGTGCGGCGCGGCACCTTCAACTTCGAGCGCGTGGTGTACCGGCTCTACAAGGACGAAACCGCCAAGCTGGAAGCCTTCAAGGCCGGCGAGTTCGACGCCATCGTCGAATACCGTGCCAAGAACTGGGCCAAGAGCTACCAGGGCACGCGCTTCAGCAAGGGCGAGCTGATCAAGACCGAGTTCCCGCACCGCAACGGCGCGGGCATGCAGGGCTTCGTCATGAATATGCGCAAGCCGATCTTCAAGGACGTGCGGGTCAGGCAGGCGCTGATCCTCGCGCTGGATTTCGAATGGCTCAACCGCCAGCTCTTCTATGGCGCATACAAGCGGCTGGACAGCTGGTTCTCCAACAGCGAACTTGCGGCCAGCGCCACCTTTGACGGCAAGCCCGGGCCGGGCGAGCTGAAGCTGCTCGAGCCGATGCAGGCCAAGCTGCCGTCCGAGGTCTTTGGCCCAGATGTCGTGCAGCCGAGCACCAATCCGCCGCGCTCGCTGCGGGACAACCTGCGCGACGCGCGCCGCCTGCTGGCGCAGGCCGGCTGGACCTACACCGATGATGCGCTGCGCAACGCCAAGGGCGAGCCGATGGTGTTCGAGTTTCTCGACGACGGCGGCGCCATGAGCCGGGTGATCACGACCTATGTCCGCAATCTCGAGAAGCTCGGCATCCAGGTCAACCAGCGCACCACCGACTACGCGCTGTACCAGAAGCGGCTCGAGGACTTCGACTTCGACATGGTGTCGATCCGCTTCCCCGATTCGCAGAGCCCGGGCAACGAACTGCGCGACCGGTTCTCGAGCGAGGCGGCCGATACGCCGGGCTCGGACAACCTGTTCGGGTTGAAGTCGCCGCAGGTCGACCGGCTCGTGGACGATGTCCTGCACGCCAATACGCGTGAGGAACTCGTCACTGCGGGCCGGGCGCTGGACCGGGTGCTGATGCATGGCTATTACATCGTGCCGAACTGGTACAGTGCCTCGCATCGGGTGGCTTACCGCAAGGAACTGAGCTATCCGAAGGACCGGCTGCCTTACTACTACACGGCCGAAGGCTGGATTCTGAGCAACTGGTGGCGCACCGATACGGTCGCGTCATCCGCGGCTCGCTGAAGAAGGGGGGGCGGCCGATGCTTGCCTATCTGTTCAAGCGCATCCTGCTGATGATTCCGACGCTGATCGGGGTCATTACGCTGACCTTCGCCGTGATCCAGTTCGTGCCGGGCGGCCCCGTCGAGCAGATGATGCTCGAACTCAAGGGGCGCGGCGGCGGTGGCGGCGAAGCCAGCGGCGGCGGTGCCGAGTACCGTGGCCGCCGCGGCGTGGATCCCGAGAAGATCAAGGAAATCCAGGCCCTGTACGGCTTCGACAAGCCCCCGCTCGAGCGCTACTTCCTGATGCTCAAGCGCTTTGCCCGGTTCGACCTTGGCCAGAGCTATTTCCAGCACCGCAGCGTGTGGGAGCTGGTCAAGTCCAAGCTGCCGGTCTCGGTGAGCCTCGGGCTGTGGACCTTCTTCCTGACCTACCTGATATCGGTGCCGCTCGGGATTTCCAAGGCCATCCGCGCCGGCAGCCGGTTCGACGTGGTGACCAGCATGATCGTGCTGGTCGGCTACGCCATCCCGGGCTTCGTGCTGGGGGTGCTGCTGCTGGTGCTGTTCGGTGGCGGTACCTTCGTCCAGTGGTTTCCGCTGCGCGGCCTGACTTCCGACAACTGGGACCAATTGTCGCTGATGGGCAAGGTCATGGACTACCTGTGGCACCTGGTGCTGCCGATTACCGCGTCGGTGGTGGGCAGCTTTGCCGTAGTGACCATGCTGACCAAGAACGCCTTCCTGGACGAGATCCGCCGACAGTACGTGCTGACCGCGCGGGCCAAGGGTTTGTCGGAGCGCCGCGTGCTCTGGAAGCACGTGTTCCGCAACGCCCTGATCCCGCTGGTCACGGGGTTCCCGGCCGCGTTCATCGGCGCGTTCTTCACCGGGTCGCTGCTGATCGAAACGCTGTTCTCGCTCGATGGCCTTGGCCTGCTGTCGTATGAGGCCGTGCTTCGGCGCGACTATCCGGTGGTGCTGGGGACGCTTTACCTGTTCACCCTGATCGGCCTGGTTACCCGGCTGATTTCCGACGTCTGCTACGTGCTGGTCGACCCGCGCATCCATTTCGAGGCCTTGCACCGATGAAATCACTTTCGCAAGCGACGGGCTTGCCGCACTCGCTGTCGCCGCGCCAGCGGGCGTGGCAGCGATTCCGGCGCAATCGCCTGGGCTACTGGAGCCTGATCCTGTTCGTGGCGATCTTTGTGCTGAGCCTGTGTGCGGAAGTGCTGTCGAGCAACCGCCCGCTGGTGGTGCGCTACAAGGGCGAGTGGTATTTCCCGATCGTCAAGGTCTATCCTGAAACCACCTTCGATGGCGATTTCGCCACGCCGGCGGACTACCTCGATCCCTATATCCGCGACCGCATCACCTCGAATGGCAATTTCGCGGTGTTCCCACTGAACCGCTATTCGTACGACTCGCTCAACTACTTCGCCAAGGAGCCCAACCCCGCACCGCCGTCGGCTGAAAACTGGCTCGGCACCGATGACCGTGGCCGCGACATCCTGGCGCGGCTGCTCTATGGCTTCCGCGTGTCGGTGCTGTTCGGCATGGCGCTGACGGTGCTCGGCGTGCTGATCGGAACACTGACCGGCGCGCTGATGGGCTTCTTTGGCGGGCGCTTCGATTTGTTCTCGCAGCGGGCCATCGAAATCTGGAGTTCCATGCCGGAGCTGTACCTGCTGATCATCTTCGCGTCGATCTTCGAGCCCAGCCTGGCGCTGCTGATCATCCTGCTGTCGCTGTTCGGCTGGATGGGGCTGTCGGATTACGTGCGCGCGGAGTTCTACCGCAATCGTTCGCTCGACTACGTCAAGGCCGCGCGCGCGCTGGGGCTGTCCAACGTGCAGATCATGTGGCGCCATATCCTGCCCAACAGCCTGACGCCGGTGATCACCTTCCTGCCGTTCCGCATGAGCGCGGCGATCCTGGCGCTCACCAGCCTGGATTTCCTGGGCCTGGGCGTACCGCCCACCACGCCAAGCCTGGGCGAACTGCTGGCGCAGGGCAAGGGCAACCTCGACGCCTGGTGGATCTCGCTGTCGACCTTTGCCGTGCTGGTGGTGACCTTGCTGCTGCTGACGTTCATGGGCGATGCGCTGCGCGATGCCTTCGACACGCGCCTGGGCCTGGCCGCGCTGCGCGGCCGCGTGGCGCCCAAGGTGCCGGCTGGTGCGCCTGCGGGAGCAACGCCATGAACGTGGTGCCCAAGCTCCGCGAAGCGGAGGCCATGCTGGCCGATCCGCCGCCATCGCCGTCGACAGGTGGCACGCTGATCTGCGTGGACAAGCTTTCGGTCACGTTCGGCCATGGCGACGATGCCACGCGCGCCGTGCGCGAAGTCAGCTTCGACCTGCGCGCCGGCGAGCGCTACGCGCTGGTGGGGGAGTCAGGCTCCGGCAAGACGGTGACCGCGCTGGCGATGCTGCGCCTCGTGGAAGACGCCCACTACGATGGGGCGATCCGTTTCCAGGACCGCAACCTGCTCGATGTCTCGGATCGGGAGATGCGCGCCATCCGCGGCGCGGAGATCGCCATGATCTTCCAGGAGCCGATGACCGCGCTGAATCCGCTCTACACGATCGGCAACCAGATCGTCGAGACGCTGGCGCTGCATGAAGGGCTGGACCGGCGCGCGGCGCGCGAGCGCGCCATTGCCTTGCTGGAGCGCACCGGCATCAGCGACGCCGCGCATCGCTTCGACAGTTTCCCGCACCAGCTGTCAGGCGGGCAGCGCCAGCGTGCCATGATTGCCATGGCCCTGGCATGCCGCCCGAAGCTGCTGCTGGCCGACGAGCCGACCACGGCGCTGGACGTCACCATCCGTGCGCAGATCATGGACCTGCTGCGCGACTTGCAGACCGAGTTCGGTATGGCGGTGATGCTGATTACCCATGACCTCAACCTCGTGCGCTCGTTTGCCCAGCGGGTCGGGGTCATGGAGAAGGGCGTGATGGTCGAGACCGGCGACACCGCCCAGGTGTTCGCTTCGCCCCAGCATCCCTATACGCGCAAGCTTATCGACAGCCGCCCGCGCCGCGAGGTGCTGCCGCTGGTGCCGCTGGCGCCGACGCTGCTGGAAGCGCGGGGGCTTTGCGTGAACTACTCGCGCAAGCGCAAGGGGATGGCGGGGTGGTTCGGCAAGGATCAGTTCGCGGCCGTCAAGGATGTCGATTTCCAGCTGCGCGAGGGCGAGACCATCGGCATCGTCGGGGAATCGGGCTCCGGCAAGACCACGCTGGCCCATGCGGTGCTGGCCCTGCAGCGCAAGAGCGCCGGCACCATCCATTTCCTCGGGAGCAGCTTCGACGGCGCCACGCGCAAGGACCGTTGCGAAATGCGTTCGCGCATGCAGGTCGTGTTCCAGGATCCGTTCGGGTCGCTGTCGCCACGCATGACGATCGAGCAGATTGTCGGCGAGGGACTGGGGCTGCACCAGCCGGGTTTGTCGCGCGACGCCATGCGTCAGCAGGTCATCGAGGCGCTGCGCGAAGTCGGGCTCGACCGCACGGCGCTGGGCCGCTACCCGCATGAGTTCTCGGGCGGCCAGCGCCAGCGCATCGCCATCGCCAGGGTGCTGATCCTCAAGCCGCAGGTGCTGGTGCTCGACGAGCCCACTTCGGCGCTCGATGTCTCGATCCAGCAGCAGGTGCTGGGGCTTCTTTCCCAGCTGCAGCACAAGTACAACCTCAGCTACCTGTTTATCAGCCACGACCTTGCGGTGATACGCGCCATGGCGCACCGGGTCATCGTGATGAAGGCGGGCGAGGTGGTCGAGGCGGGGGAAACCGAGTCGGTTCTCGGCGCGCCGCAACATCCGTATACGCGCAAGCTGATGGCGGCTGCCCAGGTTGGTGCAGCCTGACATCATTGCTGTGCAGCAAGCACACCGCCTGCGGGCGGTGTCACGCGACTGTCATGCGGAAAGCAACATTCCAGATGCGGAAACCTAAGTAGGTCGTTGATTGGAAAGCCATTTCCGTCAAATTTGTAACGAACTTTGACAGAGTGGCGACGAGCCGATACCATCCCGCGAGGACTATTTTTGGGGTGGTCGCTCGTCCGCTTTAGGACGTGCCCTGCACGGCTTGTATGCCTTTGTGACCGGCGCACTTCTTGCGTACGGTCTCCCCCGCAATGATTCAGGCATCACCATCTTCGCTGGCGTTATTCGTCGGGCGTGATGGCGATGATTCGAACGATTCATCAGGAGAACCAATGCAGCGATCGGTACTTCATTCCCTGGCACGCGTGGCCGTCGGGATTGCCATTGCCTGCGGTGCGACTGTGTCGAATGGAGTGCTGGCGGATACGGTTTTCAAGGACCCCGATGCCCGCATCGATGCTTCGGCCCAACTGGGCGCGGACACGCATGCGGAAGGCAAGCGCGGCTTGCTGTCGTCGGTCGTGAATTCCACCAGCCACGTCGCCAGCAAGGCTGGCGACCTGGTCATGAATGCGCTTGGCCTGATTGGGGTGCGTTACCGCTTTGGCGGCAACAGCCCGGAATCCGGCCTGGACTGCAGCGGCTTTGTCCGCTACGTGTTCAATGACACCTTCGGCTTCATGCTGCCGCGCCGTTCCGTCGAGATCAGCCAGGTTGGCACCAATGTGGCTGTCAATGAACTACGCCCGGGCGACCTGGTGTTCTTCAACACCATGCGCCAGACCTTCTCGCACGTCGGCATCTATATCGGCGACAACAAGTTCGTGCATGCCCCGTCCACGGGCAGCAAGATCCGCGTCGACGACATGCGCGCCGCCTATTGGGTGACGCGCTACAACGGCGCCCGCCGTATCGACGAAGGCCAGTCATCGAGCCGCGGCGACAGCCTTGGCAACATGGTCGAGACGCTCAAGCGATTCGACCCGAACGCCACCTCGCGTACGCTGTACGGCGGTTGACACCGGGGCGACTGCAACAAAAAAGGACTGCTTCTGCAGTCCTTTTTTGTTGGTGGGAAGCGTCCGGCTATTGCGCCGCCACGGTGCCGGCCGGGCGCAAGCGGGCCTGCTCCAGCCGCTGGCGCAACGTGGACATCACGGCGGCCGTGGCCTGCTCGCCGGCCAGTACCGCGCGGTTGCGCGCATTGAAGTCGCTGCCGCCCATGTCGGGCAGTTCGGGGCGGATCACCACGTCGGCGCGCGCCAGCGCCATCTTGTTGATCGACTGCCCCATGATCGTCGTCGTCTGCAGCAGCACGCCGCTCTGGCCGCCATTCTTCTGGCTGGACGGGTCCGCCGAGATATTGACGGCAATGACGAAGTCCGCGCCCATGCTGCGTGCCGAATCCACGGGAACCGGCTCGACCAGTCCGCCATCCACGTAGTCCCGCCCCTGGATCGAGACCGGCTGGAACACGCCCGGCACGCTGCTGGACGCGCGTACGGCCTGTCCCGTATTGCCGCGCCGGAACAAAATGCGTTCGCCGGTCTTGAGGTCGGTCGCCACGATGCCCAGCGGCAGCTTCATGGCCTCGATCGGCCGGTTCGAAACCAGGCGGTTCACGTAGTTCTGCAGCGCCTCGCCCTTGAGCCAGCCGCCAAAACGGCTGCCGAAGGGCAGGGCCCAGTCGGCAATGGCGGCCTCGTCCATGGTCAGCGCCAGCTTGTTGAGTTCGAAGCCGCTCATGCCGGTGGCGTAGAGCGCGGCGACCACCGCTCCGGCGCTGGTGCCGGTGACCAGGTCAGGGTGGATGCCCTGGGCTTCGAGTGCCTTGATCACGCCGATATGGGCGAAACCACGTGCGGCGCCGCCGCCCAGCGCCAGGCCGATCTTGATGGGGCGCGGTGCCGGCTGGGTCGCCACCGGGTTGGCCGTCGTCGATGTGCCAGGGCGCGGGCCGAACGAACAGGCGGAAAGCAGGGCGGCTGCCGAGGCGCCGAGGAAATGACGTCGTTGCATGAATCAGGGGTGCCAGTGGATGAGCAGAGGCGGGCGGAAATTCAATTGTGACTGGATCGGCGCGAGGTTAGGGCTTTTTCGTGCGGACCGTTCGTGTGACTCCGCGAAGCATAAATGATTCCGTTGGAAACGATAGCGATGCCGGCCGTGCTCAGTCCGTGTGCCGGCAGGGCGGCCAGGCTTCGCATTGCTATAATGCAGGACCGACATATATCCAGCCTGCGCGCGTCCGCGCGGGCTTTTTTGTTTGTTCCCGACCACCATGACCCAACGCGTCCGCACCCGCTTTGCGCCGAGCCCGACCGGCTTCATCCATCTCGGCAATATCCGATCCGCGCTTTATCCGTGGGCGTTCGCCCGCCGCATGAAGGGTGATTTCGTGCTGCGCATCGAAGACACCGATGTCGAGCGTTCTTCGCAGGAAGCCGTCGACGTGATCCTCGAAGGCATGGAATGGCTCGGCCTGGATATCGACGAGGGCCCGTTCTACCAGATGCAGCGCATGGACCGCTACCGCGAGGTGCTGGCCCAGATGGTCGACAGCGGGCTGGCCTATCCGTGCTACATGAGCACGGAAGAGCTGGACGCCCTGCGTGAAGCCCAGCGCGAGCGCGGCGAAAAGCCGCGCTACAACGGCTTCTGGCGCCCGGAGCCGGGCAAAGTCCTGCCGGAGCCGCCGGCCGGCGTGAAGCCGGTGCTGCGTTTCCGCAATCCGCTGGACGGCAGCGTGGTGTGGGATGACGCGGTGAAGGGCCGCATCGAGATCTCGAACGAAGAGCTCGATGACCTCGTTATCGCACGCCCGGATGGCACGCCGACCTACAACTTCTGCGTCGTGGTGGACGATCTCGACATGAAGATCACGCACGTGATCCGTGGCGATGATCATGTCAATAACACGCCGCGCCAGATCAACATCATCCGCGCGCTCGGCGGCGCCACGCCGGTCTACGCGCACCTGCCGACCGTGCTCAACGAGAGCGGCGAGAAGATGAGCAAGCGTCACGGGGCCATGAGCGTGACCGGCTATCGCGACGAAGGCTATCTGCCTGAGGCCGTGGTCAATTACCTGGCCCGCCTGGGCTGGGCGCACGGCGACGCGGAAATCTTCAGCCGCGAGCAGTTCGTCGAATGGTTCGACCTCGAGCACCTGGGCAAGTCGCCGGCGCAGTACAACGCCGAAAAGCTCGCCTGGCTGAACAACCACTACATCAAGGTGGGCGACAACGCGCGCCTGGCCGAGCTGACGCGTCCGTTTATCGAGTCGCTCGGCGGCAAGGTGGAGGGCGCGGACCTGGTCGGCGTGATCGCCCTGGTCAAGGACCGTGCCAATACGCTGAAGGAAGTGGCCCAGACGGCACTGCTTTTCTATCGTGGCGAGCCGCAGGCCGATGCAGCGCTGAAGGCAGAACACCTGACGCCGGAAATCCAGCCGGCGCTGAAGGCGCTGGCGACCCAGCTCGGTGCGCTGCCCGAATGGAAGCGGGAAGCGATCAGCGCCACCTTCAAGGCGGTGCTGGCAGAGTTCGGGCTCAAGATGCCCAAGCTCGCCATGCCGGTACGCCTGCTGGTTGCTGGCCAACTCCAGACACCGGCTATCGACGCGGTGCTGGAGCTGTTCGGCCGCGATACCGTGCTACGCCGCCTCGCAGCCGGCTTGAACGGTTAAAAAAGTTGCGAAAAGTCCTGGCGGGGGCTTGCGCTCCGCTCAGGACTTGGCCATAATCTCGTTCTCCCTGCAGCGCGGTCAGAAACAAGATCAAGCGGGCGATCTGGAAAAATCTCGATGGCCGTCAGGTCAGAATCTGCGAAAGCGGGTTGAGACGAAAAGCAGATCGGGGGCTTGCAAAAAATCGAGGTTGATATATAATCTCGGCTTCGCTTGAAACGGTAAGTTTTCCGGTGGGGCGAATTGGCAGGTTGCAGTAAATAGAAGTACCATGGGGCTATAGCTCAGCTGGGAGAGCGCTTGCATGGCATGCAAGAGGTCAGCGGTTCGATCCCGCTTAGCTCCACCAAGACATCGGAATTATCTGCGGTTCGGGATGGTTCCAGACGGAACGTGTTGAAAGACAAGTTTCTGTCCCCTTCGTCTAGAGGCCTAGGACATCACCCTTTCACGGTGAGTACAGGGGTTCGAATCCCCTAGGGGACGCCATAATATCAGGCGTAATCATATGTCTGGATT